>NZ_JRJG01000281.1 GCF_000759435.1 Hoeflea sp. BAL378 | reverse complement strand
AGAACTCCGGGAAGCCGCGGGCGGCCCACTGGTCGCGGGGGATGGCGGAGCCGACCTTGAGGGCGAAGCTGACGACGCCGAAGGCCTGGTCGTCGACCGTGCAGCGGAAGCTGAGATCATACCAGGCGCCGTCGGCGCGGAAGGCGGCGTCCGCGACCGCCAGCACATTGCCCGCGTCGAGCCGGTAGGACGGCAGCAGCTCGACCCCGTAGCGCCGG
>NZ_JRJG01000280.1 GCF_000759435.1 Hoeflea sp. BAL378 | reverse complement strand
AGGGGATCTTTGCCGCTGCTTCCTCGATCCGCTTCGCGTCTTCGTCCCGCAGCACCTTGCCGGACGCAGCAATTGCTGCTGCGAGGTTTTCGCGATTGGTCGTGCCGAACACACAAGTGGCTATGTTTGTGTTCCGCAGCATGTAGGCAAAGGCGGCCTGCGCCGGCGTAAAGCCATCGATCGTCCTTAAAACCCGCCGCATTGGCGCCGAGGCACGCGCGAAATCTTTTGTCGTGGGTTTGATGAGGGTCCGCGCCAGATACCAGA
>NZ_JRJG01000279.1 GCF_000759435.1 Hoeflea sp. BAL378 | reverse complement strand
CTCCCCCGCAAGGGGGGAGATCGGCGGGCTGGACCATCCCGCCCGCCTGACTTCAATCCAATCACAACCGGAATGCAACCTGAAAGGGAACCAGAGGCCTGTCGAGAGGCAGTGCACGCCGCCCCCAATCTCCCCCCTTGCGGGGGAGATGTCGGCGTAGCCGACAGAGGGGGGCAAAGCCCGCTGTTCACCGCCGGACCTGCGAGGTGACCTATCATGTCGCTCTCTGCCCGATTCCTGGCATTGATCAGGTCAAGCGGCGGCATCTTCAACTGTGGCAGCCTACCCCCCTCTGTCACTTCGTGACATCTCCCCCGCAAGGGGGG
>NZ_JRJG01000278.1 GCF_000759435.1 Hoeflea sp. BAL378 | reverse complement strand
GGCGCCGTAGTAGAGCAGCCGGACGGAGCTCTTGTCGGTGGCGGCGAACCGCTCGTGCGTCAGAAGCGCGTTCAGCATGGTCGGCACCGTGAGGATCACCGAGACCCTCTCCCGGGCGATCAGGTCGAGCACCAGGCCCGGCTCGAACTGCGCCGACAGCACCACCGTCGCGCCGGCCAGCACGAACAGCTTCTGGTGATCCCAGTTGCCGACATGGAAGGGCGGGAAGTAATTGGCGAAGATGTCGTTCTGGCGGATGCCGAGCGCGCCGGCCATCGCCAGGCCGTCCATGACGCTGCGGGCGTTGGACAGCATCGCGCCCTTGGGCCGTCCGGTCGTGCCGGAGGTGTAGAGGATCATGTGGATCCAGTCGGGCTCGGCCCGGATCTCGGGCTCGGTGTCGGGCGCGCCGGCCATGAAGGCCTGCCATTCGGCGCCGGGCGCCCCGCCCGCCACCGGGAAGTCGACAACCCGGATCGGCCGGTCCTCGAGCGCCTCGGCGATCACGCCGGCGAACTTCGCCTGCCTGAGGATCAGCGCCGGCTCGCCATTGTCGAGGATGTGGCGG
>NZ_JRJG01000277.1 GCF_000759435.1 Hoeflea sp. BAL378 | reverse complement strand
GCTCCACCCGCGGAAGCCTCAGCCTGTCCAGCCGATAGCTCGTTGACAAAACAGACCGGATAGGTGGTTTACAGTCTTTGCCGGAATTGCCCTTGCCCGGGTTTGTGGTGCGGGACGGGTTGGAGTCTGTCCTAGGATCGATCCAGATGTCGCGTGGCGCCTCACCTCCCCCTTGAGGGGAGGTCGGAGAGACAAGCGCAGCGCAGGCG
>NZ_JRJG01000276.1 GCF_000759435.1 Hoeflea sp. BAL378 | reverse complement strand
TCGACCAGCCGGTGGGCGGCTTCGGCAGCCGCGCCGATCTCTACGAGGGCTACGAGGCCCGTTCGGACATGCGGGTCTCACCCGACCGCGCCCGCTTCTGGCAGACCGCCTTCACGCTCAACTGGGGCATCCAGTGCGCCCAGATGGCCGACCAGTTCCTGACCGGCTCCGACAGCTCGGTCGAACGCGGTTCGATCGGCCGGCGGCGCTCGGAAACCGAACTCGACCTTCTGGCAATCCTCGATGGAGGCGACCATGCTTGACAAGCCATCCGGCGATCTCCTGGTCGACGCCGTCGCCCGGTTCCTGCGCGAGGAGCTGCTGCCGCAGCTCGACGCCACCGCCGCCTTCAAGACCCGCGTCGCCGCCAACGCGCTCGACATCGCCATCCGCGAGATGCGCAGCGGCCCCGCCATTCATGCCCAGGAAGCGCTCAGGCTCACCCGGCTGCTCGGCCAGGACGG
>NZ_JRJG01000275.1 GCF_000759435.1 Hoeflea sp. BAL378 | reverse complement strand
GGCGAGGCGATGGTGACCAGCCCGGCGCCGGCCCGGAGCCCGGCCATGGCCGCGAGCCGCGACGCCCCGCCCGCAATCAGCGGCCCGGAAAACACCACCAGGTGTCCGCGGCTGTATTTGTGGCTCTCGGCGGTCTGAACCGGCAGACGGTCGCGGTAGAGGCCCGCATGGTTGCGCCAGACCGGGTCGGCGCTGGCGATCAGCCGCGCCGGAATGCCGATGTCGCACAGATGCATGAGCCCGCACAGCGCCCTGCCCGGCATCAACAGATGGCCGGGCTTGAGCGCGGCGAAGGTCACCGTGTGCGCGGCCGCAAAACAGGCGCCGGTGGGAACGCCGGTGCGGCCCGAAAGGCCAGAGGGAAGATCGACGGCGATGACCGGAGTGCCGGCGGCATGCGCCCGCGCCATGAC
>NZ_JRJG01000274.1 GCF_000759435.1 Hoeflea sp. BAL378 | reverse complement strand
CTCGACAAGGCCCGCGCCTTTGCCGCGCGCCTGGCGGCAACCGGACGCCCCGTCGTGCTCGACGCCGACGGGCTCACCGCCTTCTCGCCGGACGAGGGTGCGCTCGCCGGGCTGTTTGCGGGCGAGACGCGGCTGGTGATCACACCGCACGAGGGTGAGTTCCGCCGGCTGTTCCCGCGGCTTGCCGAGGATGCGGCGCTGTCCAAGATCGACAGGGCGCGCGCCGCGGCAGGCGCGCTCAA
>NZ_JRJG01000273.1 GCF_000759435.1 Hoeflea sp. BAL378 | reverse complement strand
GGCGGCGACCGGCTGATCAGCGAGGGGCTGACCTCGCTGTTTGACTACAGCGAACTGTCGATCATCGGCTTTTCCGCCGTCATCGCCCAATTGCCGCGGCTGATCCGGCGCATCGGCCAGACCGCGGACGCCATCATCGCCGCGCGTCCCGACTGCCTGGTGATCATCGACAGCCCGGATTTCTCCCACCGCGTCGCCCGCAGGGTGCGCAAAGCGCTGCCCGGTCTCAGGATCATCAATTATGTCTGCCCCACGGTCTGGGCCTGGAAGCCGGAACGGGCGCCGGCGATGCGCGGCTGGGTCGATCACATCCTGTCGATCTTTCCCTTCGAGGCCGAGATCGTCGAACGCCTGGGCGGACCGCCGCTCACCTATGTCGGCCACCGGCTGATGGACGACCCCGGGCTGATCGCCGCGCGCGCGGCGCAGCTCGCCCGGCGCGGCGCCGCCGGGCGCGACGCG
>NZ_JRJG01000272.1 GCF_000759435.1 Hoeflea sp. BAL378 | reverse complement strand
CGATCTTCTCGAGATTGCCCAGCGCCTTCTCCTCGATCGTCGTCAGCCCGCCCTCGATATTGCCCTTGGTCGGCTGGCTGTCCGAGAGATCGTCGGTCTGGTGGGCGAAGATGACGTCGTCCTGGTAGGCCTTCCACATGGCGTACCAGCGGTCGCCGACTTCCTCGTTGATTGCCCGCGCCTTGCAGATGTGCTCGGCGCCGGTGATCTCCGAGGTCT
>NZ_JRJG01000271.1 GCF_000759435.1 Hoeflea sp. BAL378 | reverse complement strand
GAGCCGATCCCGTTCTGGCAGGCGGTGCGGATGTCGCGGGAACCGCCCTCCGGCAGGAAATTCCATATCTGGCATGTGCGCCGCAATCCGGAAATGCGCGCAGGGCTCTTCGCGCGCGACATCCTGCGGCTGCCGGTGCGGCTGGTCTTCACCTCGGCCGCCCAGCGGCGCCACAGCCTGATCCCCCGCTGGCTGATCTCGCGCATGGACGCGGTGATCGCCACCACGCCGGAGGCCGCGAC
>NZ_JRJG01000270.1 GCF_000759435.1 Hoeflea sp. BAL378 | reverse complement strand
GCGCCTGCAGGTGAGGGAGTAAAGCCAGAGTGAAGGTCGGAATTGACATGGGGAGCCTGAGCGGCGGACAGCCGGCCAAGCTCGACATCGAGGAATTGCTGGCGACCCGTCTCCTGGTGCAGGGCAATTCCGGCTCCGGCAAGTCGCATCTGCTTCGCCGCCTGCTCGAGCAATCGGCGCAATGGGTGCAGCAGGTGATCATCGATCCGGAGGGCGATTTCGTCACCCTGTCGGAAAAATACGGCCATCTCGTCGTCGAGGGCGAGCGCAGCGAGGCGGAGCTCGCGGGCATCGCCAGCCGCATCCGCCGCCACCGCGTCTCCTGCGTGCTCTCCCTCGAAGGCCTCGAGGTCGAGCAGCAGATGCGCGCGGCGGCGGTGTTCCTGAACGCCATGTTCGACGCCGAGCACGAGCACTGGTACCCGGTGCTGGTGGTGGTCGACGAGGCGCAGATGTTCGCCCCCGCCGTCGGCGGCGACGTCTCGGAAGACGCACGGAAAATGTCACTCGGCGCGATGACCAACCTGATGTGCCGCGGCCGCAAGCGCGGGCTCGCCGGCGTCATCGCCACGCAGCGGCTCGCCAAGCTCGCCAAGAACGTGGCGGCGGAAGCCTCGAATTTCCTGATGGGCCGCACCTTCCTCGACATCGACATGGCGCGCGCCGCCGATCTCCTCGGCATGGACCGGCGCCAGGCGGAGATGTTCCGCGATCTCGCCCGCGGCAATTTCGTGGGCCTGGGGCCCGCGCTGTCGCGGCGGCCGCTGCCGATCGCCATCGGCGAGGTGGAGACGCAGGCGCGCTCCTCAAGCCC
>NZ_JRJG01000269.1 GCF_000759435.1 Hoeflea sp. BAL378 | reverse complement strand
GATGTGGACGATCACGCCCTTCTCCCGGGCGATCATGCCGGGCACGAGCGCCCGGTCGAGCCGCACCGCCGGCATCAGGTTGAGGGCGAGTTCCGCCTGCCACGCGGCGTCGTCGAGGGCTGCGAACCCGCCCGACGGAGCGGAGGATCCGCCCACCACATGGACGATGACATCGACGCCGCCGAAGCGGTCGCCCACTTCCCCGGCCACACGGGCGCAGCCCTCCGCCGTGGTGACGTCGGCGGCGATGTAGTGCACGCCCTCG
>NZ_JRJG01000268.1 GCF_000759435.1 Hoeflea sp. BAL378 | reverse complement strand
CCTTCGCCCAGGACGCCGCGGCCCCCGCAGCCGAAGCCGCAGCCGCAGCGACCGAAACCGTCGCCGCGACCATCGACAAGGGCGACACCGCCTGGATGATGACCGCCTCGCTGCTCGTGCTGTTCATGCTGGTCCCCGGACTGGCGCTGTTCTATGGCGGCCTCGTGCGCACCAAGAACATGCTTTCGCTTCTCATGCAGTGCACCCTCATCGGCGCCATCGTCATGGTGATCTGGGTGTTCTACGGCTATTCCTTCGCCTTCGGCGGCGGCACCTCGCCGTTCTGGGGCGGCACCGCCAAGGTCTTCCTGTCGGGCGTGACGCTTGAATCGACCGCCGCGACCTTCAGCGACGGCGTCGTCCTGCCCGAATATGTGTTCATCGCCTTCCAGATGACCTTTGCCTGCATCACCCCGGCGCTGTTCGTCGGCGCCTTCGCCGAGCGGATGAAATTCTCTTCGGTGCTCCTGTTCTCGGCGCTCTGGGTCACCTTCGTCTACTTCCCGATCGCCCACATGGTCTGGGACTCCTCCGGCCTGATCTTCAACATGGGCGCCATCGACTTCGCCGGCGGCACCGTGGTGCATATCAATGCCGGCATCGCCGCCCTTGTGGCCTCGATCGTGCTCGGACCGCGCCTCGGGCTCGGCAAGGACATGATGGCCCCGCACTCGATGACGCTGACCATGGTCGGCGCCGCCATGCTGTGGGTGGGCTGGTTCGGCTTCAACGCCGGATCCAACCTCGAGGCCACCGCCGGCGCGACGCTGGCGATGATCAACACCTTCGTCGCCACCGCCGGCGCGATCATCAGCTGGTGCGCGGTCGAAGCCATGTTCCGCGGCAAGGCCTCGGGCCTGGGCGCGGCATCGGGCATGGTCGCGGGCCTTGTCGCCATCACGCCGGCCTGCGGCACCACCGGTCCGGTCGGCGCCATCGTGCTCGGTCTCGCCGTGTCGCCGATCTGCTACCTGTTCGTCTCCAAGGTGAAGTCGAGCTTCGGCTATGACGACAGCCTCGACGTCTTCGGCGTGCACGGCATCGGCGGCATCGTCGGCGCCATCGGCACCGGCATCCTCTGCGCCCCGTCGCTGGGCGGCACCGGCTTCGTGGTCGAAGCCGGCACCATGGGCGCCCAGCTCATGGCGCAGATCCAGGCCGTCGTCATCACGATCATCTGGTCGGGCATCGGCTCGCTGATCCTGCTCTACGTCGTCAAGGCGATCCTGGGACTGCGCGTCAGCGTCGAGGACGAACGCCAGGGTCTCGACCTCGCCTCGCACGGCGAAGCCGCCTACCACAGCTGATCGACGCGGCAGATCCCGCAGATCCAGCGCGGCCCGGGCACTCCCGGGCCGCGTTTTTCGTCTGAACCCGCGGCAATCGCTGCATGGTTAATGCCGTATTAACCCGACCCCGGTTAGGTTTCACCGCAGATGGGTTCGCAAGAGCCCGCAACCCGTTCGGACGATGTGTCACCATGCAGCCAGGTTCTTCCACACTTTCCCCAGGCGTTTCCCCGCGCAACACGCTGCTCGGCGACCTGCTCAAGCGACAGATCAGGTTCGTGGTCGGGCTTGCGATGCTCGCGGGCCTTGCCTTCGCGATCGCGGCGCTCGCCACCTGGAACGTGTCCGACCCCAGTTTCTCCAACGCCAATGGCGCGGTGCCGCACAATGCGCTCGGGTTCAGCGGTGCGGCCTTCGCCGATCTGGTCATGCAGTTCTTCGGGCTCGCGGGCGTGATCGGCCTGCTGCCGGCGCTGTTCTGGGCGATCTGCCTGATGCGCACGCAGCCCGTCGACCGGATGGGTCGGCGCGGGGCGGCCTGGTTCGGCGGCGCCTGGCTGACGGCGGCGCTGTTCGGGCTGATGCCAGCCTCGCAAAGCTGGCCGCTGCCCAACGGGCTCGGCGGCGTGCTCGGCGACATGGCGCTGAAGATCCCGGCCGTGTTCACCGGCGGCTTCCCGTCGGGCCTGGTCGCGGTGATTCTCGGCGTGCTGCTGGCGCCGGCGGCCGGCTGGCTGCTGCTCTACGGCGCCGGACTGACGGGCCGGGCCCCGGCTGCAGCCGCAACCGCGACGGACGCCGACCTCGCCGAGACCGAGGAGGACGAGGACGCGTCGAGCGGCTCGCTGATGCTCGGCGCCCTGACCCATTCCTGGTTCACCCTGCGCGGCCGCATCCGGCGGCTCGCAGGCCTTGCATCCTCGGCCCGGCGGCGGGTGATGCCGGAGGCGCCGCTCGATTTCAACACCGGCTATGACGACGGCGATGATTTCGGCGTCGAGCCCGTGTTCGCGGAGCCGCGGCCGGCGCGGCGGGACCGGGTCGAGCCCGGTTTCGGCCCGGCAACGCCCCGGCGCCCGGTTGCCGTCGATGACGCTCCGCCCTTCGATCTCGACGACGAGGACGACCATCTGCCCGAGGGCGTGCTGTCGGCCGACCTGGACGAGGATGATCCCGCGTCCGACTGGCGCCCGCAGCCGGCTCCGGCCCGCGCATCCGCGCAGGAGCGCCCCGCCGGCGCCTCGCCGCGCATCTCCGCGCCCGCCGAACGGCCCAAGCCCGGCGC
>NZ_JRJG01000267.1 GCF_000759435.1 Hoeflea sp. BAL378 | reverse complement strand
CATCCTGGGGCCCCGACCCCAGGATCCATTCCGTGATGCTTCCACCTGCAGTGTCCCCGGAGGGATCACGGAATGGATCCCCGGCTCGGGGGCCGGGGATGACGAAGGCGAGGAGCACGGCGCCCGCGTCTCCCTCTCCTCTCCCCTTGTGGGAGAGGAAGCAATTTCAGCATCTTAGCGCAAGCTAAGTGCTAGAAATTGCAGGTGAGGGGGCATGTCGGAAGTCGCCCCGGCGAGCCCCACCCGCCGTCGTCATCCTGGGCCCCCGAGCCCA
>NZ_JRJG01000266.1 GCF_000759435.1 Hoeflea sp. BAL378 | reverse complement strand
GAGCCGAGGAGAAGGCTCTTAATGTTCATGTTCTGACCTCCAGTCAGAAGATAAAAAGAGCGTAGCTGAAAACCACTACAATGTTGTTTTGATTGCATATATGGCGTCCTATGGAAATGCGCGCGTCCGCAGTGTCGACTTTGACGTCATCGTGCTTCGGCGAATATCCGCGTCTTTTCCTGGTGCCTGCCCTTGTTCCGGAGCTGCGAAAACGCAGCCGCTTGCGGGGCCGTTGGTCCCCGCCGGCGGCTGCCCGTTGACCGCTTTTGACGTCCATACGCGCCCGATTGAGGCAGAATCGCCATCCGGCCGCCGTCCCCCGGCAAGGCGAATCCGGGAATCGCTTTGACCAGGGATGCGGCCGCAGGGAGGGCGTGAAGAAGATGCTGATTCTGGTCGCAACACCGGCCAGGGCGGCGGATCGGCGCCCCAAAGCCCCGATTCCATGGGCGTTTCGGCCCCCGTTTCCTAACAAAGGGTAAACAAATCCGGCGGCTGTCCCGGATTTCGTGTCATTTGTGCAACAGGGTCTGGTGAAGGCATGACGCCGGGCCTCCAAGCGGCGCGATCGGCGTTGCGCGGGCCGCGCTGGCGAGTATGTTCACTTTCGAAGCCACGACGAATTCGTCTGTCTTCTTCCATTGTGGGGATGGGACAGGAACAACTGTCCTTCAGCGACAACCCAGACCATCTAACTTTTGACTGGAGGTCAGAACATGAACATTAAGAGCCTTCTCCTCGGCTC
>NZ_JRJG01000265.1 GCF_000759435.1 Hoeflea sp. BAL378 | reverse complement strand
CGGTTCCCGGCGATTTCGAATCGGTGCTGGCTGCGGAACTGTCGGAAGACCTGTCGATCGACATCTCCGACGGCGGCTATTTCGAACCGCTCGACGACGAGCCGCTTCAGGAGGCCGGCGCCGAATCGAGCCGAAGCGAAGCGCCCGAGGTCCAGCCCGACAGCCAGCCGTCGCGGGATTCGCTCGAGGCCGAAATGGAGCGCCTGCTGGGCGACCTGTCGCGCAAGCCCTGAGCCGCGGCGGGCTGCGCGCGCGGCCCTGAAACAAGAAAACCGGCTCGAAGGCCGGTTTTCTTGTCTCTTATGCCGATGCCGGACGCCTATTCGTCGCGATAGACCTTCTCGCGGCGCTCGTGCCGTTCCTGGGCCTCGATCGACAGGGTGGCGATCGGCCGCGCGTCGAGCCGCTTCAGGCTGATCGGCTCGCCGGTTTCCTCGCAATACCCGTAGGTTCCGTCGTCGATGCGGGCCAGCGCCGCGTCGATCTTGCCGATCAGCTTGCGCTGGCGGTCGCGGGCGCGCAGTTCGATCGCTCGGTCGGTTTCGGACGAGGCGCGATCCGCCACATCCGGATGGTTGGCGCTTTCCTCCGCGAGATGGTCAAGCGTCTCGCGAGCCTCTTTGAGAATATCATTGCGCCACGCGGTCAGCTTGGTCCTGAAATAGGCGCGCTGATTGGCGTTCATGAAATCCTCGTCTTCCGAGGGCACATAAGAGGAAAAATCGAAGTCTTCACTCATGACGATTCTCCCGGCTAAAGCCATTCCGGGGGGTGTATAGCCAGACGCTCGCACCGGTACAAGCGCTAAAGTAGCGTGTGACAGCAATTTCATTTATCTTCATTAATCAGGCCATCGAACTGAAAAAAGCGCATTTTTCTGTCCCGTCGGGCTGGTTTTCGATGGTGAAAATGCCCATTTCGAGCCGTCTGTGAGGCAAGGAGACCGTGGATGGGGCTGTTCGATGTCATGTTGCGATGCACTTTGTGCTTTCGGCGAATTGCAGCCCCTGCGCAAATGTCTAAATTCGACGGATGAGCCCGACACCGTCCACCGCCCTGCGCGTTTTCCTCGTCCGCCACGCCCACTCCGGCTGGGCCACGCCCGGTATGCGGGATTTCGACCGGCCGCTGGACGAGCGCGGACGCGAGGAGGGGGTGCGGCTGTCGGCGACGCTGGCCGTCAACGCCTATCAGCCTGACCTCGTCTTCTGCTCGAACGCCCGCCGCTGCGCCGAGACGCTGGAGATCCTGCTCGCCCGCGGCGGCGGCGCGCCGGTGATCGAGCGCAGCGATGCGCTCTATGCCGCCGGCCACGAGGCCTATCTCGCCCTGATCGCCTCGGTGGCCGACGAGGCGGTCCGCTCGATCATGATCGTCGGCCACAATCCGATGATCGAGGACAGCGCGGGCGCGCTGGTGCATTCCGATCCCGCCGCCTATCAGCAGGCGCTCGACGGCGGCTTTCCCACCGCCGGCCTGTTCATCGCCGATTGCCGGCAGCGCGGCGCCGGCGCCATCGACGGAAGCGCCCGCTTCGTGGCGCTGCTCTCCCCCGTCGACGCCTGAGGCCAGGCCGGGACACGACGTCGCGCTTTCAATCACGGCCCCGCTCTCCTATATCGGACCAAGCAACCGGAGCGGACCGCAACGTGTCATCACCCATCACCTCCATCACCGATGAGGCGCTGATCGCCTTCGACACGCTTGCCGACCGCGCCAGCAGCCTGATCCAGCCCACCCTGCGCCTGGGCGTCACCGGCCTGTCGCGCGCCGGCAAGACCGTGTTCATCACGGCGCTTGTCCACAATCTGCTGCATGGCGGCCGGCTGCCGATGTTCGAGGCCGCCCATTCCGGCCGGCTGGCGCGCTCGTTCCTCGACGCCCAGCCCGACGACGCGGTGCCGCGCTTCCAGTACGAGGACCACGCCGCGCGGATGCTCTCCGAGCGCATCTGGCCCGACTCGACCCGCGCCATCTCCGAACTGCGGCTGGTCATCGAGTATGAATCCGCCAGCGGCTGGAACCGCTTCTTCTCCGGCGGCAGGCTCTGTCTCGACATCGTCGACTATCCCGGCGAATGGCTGCTCGACCTGCCGCTGCTGCGCCAGGATTTCGCCGAGTTCTCGCTCAACGCCGCCTCGCTCGCCCGCTCGCCGGTGCGCCACGACCTCGCCGCCCCCTGGCTCGAGAAGGCCGCGACAATCGACCCGCACAAGCAGGCCGACGAGGCCGACGCGCGCGAACTGGCGCGGCTGTTCACCGATTACCTGCGCGCCTGCAAGCGCGAGGAGCGCGCGCTCTCCACCCTGCCGCCGGGGCGGTTCCTGATGCCCGGCGATCTCGACGGCTCGCCGGCGCTGACCTTCGCGCCGCTGCCCAACCTGCCCGACGGAGCCGCGCCAAGGGGCTCGCTGATGGCGATGATGCAGCGGCGCTACGAGAGCTACAAGCAGGTCGTCGTCAAGCCGTTCTTCCGCGAGCATGTCGCCCGGCTCGACCGCCAGATCGTGCTGATCGACGCCATGCAGGCGATGAACGCCGGCCGCGAGGCGGTGATCGACCTCGAGCGCGCCCTCTCGGACGTGCTCTCCTGCTTCCGGCCCGGCGGCGGCAATTTCCTGACCAACCTCGTCTCGCGCCGCATCGACAAGGTGCTGATCGCCGCCACCAAGGCCGATCACCTGCACCACGAGAGCCATGACCGGCTCGAAGCCATCGCCCGCCGCATCGTCGAGCGCGCCTCGGCCAATATCGGCTCGTCGGGGGCGCATATCGAGGTCATGGCCATGGCCGCGGTGCGGGCGACGCGCGAGGCGACCGCGCGCCAGGGCGGCGAGGAACTGCCGGTCATCGTCGGCACGCCGCTCGCGGGCGAGCGCATCGGCGGCGAACTGTTCGACGGCAACCGCAAAACAGCCATATTTCCCGGGGACTTGCCGAGAAATCCGGATTCATTCTTCAAGGCGCTTGATTCAGTGTCTCAGCCGATGCTGCCCGAAATCAACATCGTTCGCTTCCGCCCGCCCTTGATCGAGGAGAGCGAGGGCGGGGTGAAGCTGTCGCTGCCCCACATCCGCCTCGACCGGGCGCTGGAATACCTCCTGGGAGACCGGCTCGCATGACCGACCGTGACGACACATCCCCGGCCCGCAAGCCGCGCGCATTTTCCGTGAACGACCCCGAGCCCGGACAGGCCGAGGGCAAGCGCGCCAAGCAGCACCCCGCGGCGGAGCCCGCGCGCAAACCCGCGGCCATGCCCGTCACCGCGGCGGTAACGATGGCGGAGGACGATCCGTTCCTTCCCCCCGCCGCGATCGACGCGCTGACGCCGCCGCCGGCCAAGCCCCGGCCGCACCGCCTCACCGCCGGCAAGATCCTGAGCGCCAGCCTGGGCTTCCTGCTGGCGCTGGCGGTGGGGATCTGGACCGATCGCCTGATCCAGGACCTGTTCGACCGACTGCCCTGGCTCGGCTGGGTGGCTCTGTCCGCCGCCGCGATCGCGGCGCTGGCGCTGCTGGTTCTCATCGTCAGGGAAATCCGCGGCATGCGCCGGCTCGCGCGCGTGGCCGAGCTCAACGCCGAGATCGCTGCCCTCGGCAGGACCGCGACCGCCAAGGAAGCCCGCGCGCTGGCCGCGAAGGTCGTGGGCCTGGTCGCCGCCAATCCGCTGACCGCGAAGGGCCGCAAGAGCCTCAAGACGCTCGACGAGGAAATCATCGACGGGCCGCATTATCTCGCCTTCGCCGAGCGCGAGCTGATGACGCCGCTCGACCGGCAGGCCCGGCAGTTGATCATCAACTCCGCCCGCCGTGTCTCGGTGGTGACCGCCGTCAGCCCGCGCGCCTTCGTCGATCTCGCCTATGTCGTCTTCGAGGCGGTGCGGCTGATCCGGGCGATGGCCGAGCTCTATGGCGGCCGCCCCGGGACCATTGGCATGATCCGCCTGTTCCGCGATGTCATCGCCCATCTGGCCGTCACCGGCACGATCGCGGCGGGCGACAGCCTGATCCAGCAGGTGGTCGGCCACGGCCTCGCCGCCCGCCTCTCCGCCCGCCTCGGCGAAGGTGTCATCAACGGGCTGATGACGGCGCGGATCGGCATCTCCGCCATGGACCTGTGCCGGCCGATGCCCTTCGTCGCGCTCAAGCGCCCCGGCATCGGCGGTTTCATGACCGATCTGGCGAGTTTCGCCGGCCGCGAGGCCGCCAAAGAAAAAACCGGCGACGGACTATGAGCTCGCCGGAAATTGTGCATAAGTCGGCGGTGATTACGGTCCGTTAACCATTCTGGGTCAATTTTGGACTTCGTTTTCAGCCGCGACAGGTGTGACCATGTTCTCGACGTTCCGCATCCTTACCCTCAGTCTCGCGGCATCCGCACTGCTCTCGGCCCAGCCGGCGCTGTCGCGCGACACCGACCTGATCTTCTTCGAATCGGTGGCCGGCGCCTGGAAGGGTCCGGGCGAGATCGTCGCGGGAAAATACAAGGGCACGAAGTTCGTCTGCAACCTGACCGGCGGCGAGCACGACGGCAAGGCCGTCGGCATCACGCTCGACGGCACCTGCCGCGTCGGCGTCTTCAACCAGAAAATGTCGGCGACGATTACCCGCAAGGGCAAGACCTACACCGGCAAGTTCCTCGACGGCTCGGCCGGCGAAGGCCTCGACATCGTCTCGGGCAAGGTTTCGGGCGACCGCGCCGTGATGGGCATCAACCGCAAGACGCTGAACGGCGCGATGATCGCCCGCCTCAATGATTCGGAGACGATGAACGTAACGATTTCGGTCAAGGTCGGCGAGGAAATGGTGCCGGTCATCGGCATGACCCTCAAGCGCGGCGCCCAAAAGATCGCCACCGGCGCCATTCGCTGATATCAGCCTGACCGCCCGGCCCGTTCACGGATCCGCGCGCTCCGGCCCTCCCCCAGGGGACACCCGGCCATGACCCAACATCCCGGTTTTCTCGGGCTCAGCGGCGCGCTTGCCGGCGAAGCCCGCCCCCGCATCGTCCTTTTCGGCGCGCCCCATGGGACCGTCTATCCCGACGAGGACCCGAGCGGTTGCGCTGCGGCGGCCGCCAGCATCCGCGCTGCAAGCCAGGAAGACGCCGCTCTTGTCGACAACTGGGACTTCGATCTCGACGGCCCGCTGTTCGACGGCCAGCCGGCCTGCTGCGTCGACACCGGCGACCTGCCGACGCGCCCGGGCGACAGTGCCGCCAACCGCGCGCTGATCGAGGCCCGCACGCGCGAGATCCTCGCCTCCGGCGCCGTCCCGGTGATGATCGGCGGCGACGATTCCACGCCCATCCCCTTTCTCGCAGGTTTCGCCGACGCCGGGCCGGTCTGGATCGTCCAGATCGACGCCCATATCGACTGGCGCGACGACGTCCGCGGCGAGCGCCACGGCTATTCGAGCCCGATGCGGCGCGCGAGCGAGATGGGCCATGTGGCGGGCCTCGTGCAGGTCGGCATGCGCGCCGTCGGCAGCGCCCGGGCCGCGGAAGTGGACGCCGCCCGGCGCTACGGCGCCACCATCGTCACCGCAAGGCAGGTGCATGCCCATGGCTTCGCCGCCGCGGTCGACGCCATTCCCGAAGGCGCGAAAATCGTCATCACGCTCGACTGCGACGGTCTCGATCCCGCCGTCATGCCCGGGGTCACGGCCCGCACCCCCGGAGGATTGAGCTACACGCAGGTCATCGAATTGATCGAGGCCGTAGCAAGGCGCGGCCGCATCGCCGGCTTCGATCTGGTCGAACTCCGCCCGTCCTCGGACATCGCCGGCCTCTCGGCGCTCACCGCCTCGCGCATCCTGGTCAATGTCATCGGCCGGATCGTCCGGCAGGCCTGAGCACGGCCGCCGGGGCCTCCACCCGCGCTAGGCCTCATCCCGCCACCACTCGCCGTCGGCGCTCAGCGCCTCGATGCCTTCGGAATCCACTTCGCTCGACCAGTCGGCCACGCTTTGCAGATTGACCACCGCGCGGGGCGCGATGTCGGCCAGCGGCACCATCACGAAGGCGCGCTCGGTCATGCGCGGGTGCGGCACGGTGAGGTCGGCGTGGTCGGAAAGGAAATCGCCGTGCAGCAGCACGTCGAGGTCGATGGTGCGCGGTCCCCAGCGGTCGGTGCGGACCCGGTCGAGCTGCTTTTCGATGTCGAGGCAGACCTTCAGCAGTTCATGCGGATCGAGCCTGGTCTCCACCAGCGCGCAGGCGTTGAGGAACCAGTCCTGGTCGGTCTTGCCCCAGGGCGGCGTCCGGTAGAGCCGGGAGACGGTGCGCAGCCGGATCTCCTCATGGGCGTCGAGCAGCTTCAGCGCCCGCGCCATGGTGCGGCGAGGATTGCCGATATTGCCGCCGAGCCCGATGGCGGCGATGACGGGTCGGGCTTCAGGCACGGTGCTCGACCGTCACTTCGACATGGTCGAGAATGCCCGGCACCGCGGCGCTCGGCTTGCGCACGGTGATCCGCGCCATCCGGATCTGGGTGAATTCGGCCACCAGCGCCTTGGCGATGTCCATCGCCAGCGCCTCGATCAGGTAGCGCCGCTTGCCGGTGACGATCTCCTCCATCACCTTGAAGGCGACGCCGTAATGGACCGTGCCCTCGATGTCGTCGGTCTCGAGCGCCTCGCCCGGATCGACCTCCAGTTCGGCGTCGACGAAGAAGCGCTGGCCTAAGAATTCCTCCTCGTCATGGACGCCGTGCCGGGCGAAGAAGGCGCAGTTGGCAAGGCGGATGATGTAGCTGTCAGCCATGGCCGGGCTCCTTTTCGCGGCTGCTTTGAACCATCGCGTCGGCAACCGCAAGCCCGTCGATGTTGAAAGCCACATTGTGCACCCGGAACATCGCCGCGCCGGCCAGCCTGAGCACCACGCTGGTGGCCGTGGTGCCGACATCGCGGTCGGGCGCCTCGCGCCCCGTGAGCCCGCCGATGAAGCGCTTGCGCGAGGTTCCCGCGAGCAGCGGCAGGCCGAGCGCATGCAGTTCGGTGAACCGCGCCATCAGCGCGAGATTGTCTCCCGCGTCCTTGGCGAAGCCGAAGCCCGGGTCGAGCAAGATCCGGTCGTCACTGACGCCGGCCGCGCGGGCGATGGCGAGCGAGGTCCTGAACCAGAAGACCTGGTCCTCGATGACGTCGGGCAGACGCTCCCGCTCGCGGCCGGTATGCATGATGGCGACCGCGGCGCCGGAATCGGCCGCTACCTTCGCGATCTCCGGCTCGCGCTGCAGCCCCCAGACGTCGTTGATCAGATGCGCGCCGGCGGCAAGCGCCAACCGCGCGGTCTCGGCGCGCCAGGTGTCCACCGAGATCAGCAGCCCGGGGTGGGCCGAGAGCGCCTCGATCACCGGCAGGATCCGCCGCTGTTCCTCGCGCGCGTCGACCGGCTCGGCGCCGGGACGGGTCGATTCGCCACCGATATCGACGATGTCGGCCCCTTCCCCGCTCATCTTCAGCGCCGCCGCCACCGCCACATCGGTCGTGGCCGCCAGGCCGCCGTCGGAAAACGAATCCGGCGTCACGTTGACGATGCCCATCACCTTCGATCTGGGCCCGAGTTCCATATGTGCGTCGCGGCCGAGCCGGAATGTCCTGGGCTCGAAGACATGGTCGGGAGGGGATCGCATGGCGCTGTTTTCCGGATGGCTGTGGCAATAAGGCTGCGGCTTTGTGTTGCATGAGCAGGCTCCATGGCGCAAGTTCCAGCGGTTCGTATGCAGCCGGAGTCGTCCATGCGCCCACTACGCCTCGCCGTCACGGCGCTGATGCTGTGCCTGGCCGCGCAGACCGGCGCGGCCGACCCGCTCATCAGCAAGAGCTATTCCTATTTTTCCGTGAGCGGACGCACCGCCGCGGATCTAGAGCGGGAATTCTCCCGGCTCGGCCCGCTGCTGTCGGGAACAGGCACCCGCCATGCCGGGGCCACGAGGATCAAGCTCGGCGGATCCGTGGATTATGAAAACAGCGACGGCCGCTGCCGGGTCACCGACGCCAAGGTCAAGCTCGAGACCCACCTCACCCTGCCGCGCTGGAAGGACCGCAAGCACGCCAGCCGCGAGATGGCGTTGATCTGGGACACGATGTCGGCCGACATCAAGCGCCACGAGGAACGCCACGCCGAAATCGCCCGGCAATATGCCCGCCGGCTGGAAACGGCGCTCGAAGCCCTGCGGCCCGAGGCGGATTGCGCGCGGATGCAGGCGCGCGTCGACGCCACCACCAAGAAGATCGTCGACAGGCACGCCGCCGACCAGGACCGCTTCGACCGCGTCGAGGCGGCGAGCTACGAGCGGCGGATGACGCGCATGCTCCGCTTCAAGGCCGCGGAGCGCCAGGAGGGCGGCTGACGCCTCCATCGCCCGTCGCCGTGGCGCGTCGGACCGGCGCCCGGGACGGCAGGCCCATGCGCCAGAAACTGATCTGCGATCGGCATATCCGGCCTTGCCATTTTAGCGGAAGATACATACAATATCCATATAATTCCAGCTTCGAGGGCGCGCGATGGGCAATGATGAAACGCGGACATTCTGGCGCCCGGCGATCCGCAAGGCCGACGGGCCGGTCTATCTCGCCATCGCCGACGCGCTGGCGGCCGATATTCACTCGGGAAAACTCGCCGCGGGGGTTCGGCTTCCGCCGCAACGCGCGCTGGCGGATGCCTTGAAGATCGATTTCACCACCGTCAGCCGCGCCTATGCGGAAGCAGGCAGGCGCGGCCTCGTCGAAGGCAGGGTCGGCCAGGGAACCTATGTCCGGGCCCGGTCCGCCGGCGCGCGCCAGACAGTCGCAAGCGGCTTGATCGACATGAGCATGAACCTGCCGCCGCGGTTTGACGATCCCGGCCTGGCGGCGCGCATGTGGGACGGAATCGGCAGCCTTGAGGCGGACGGCGGCATCGACCTGCTGATGCGCTACCAGGAGGCCGGCGGCGCCGGACGGGACCGGCAGGCGGGCGCGGCGTGGCTCTTTCCCCGGCTCGGGGACGTCTCCCCCGAACGCGTTCTGGTCTGCCCGGGCGCGCAAGGCGCACTGCTCGCCGTGCTGGGCGTCCTTACCTCTCCGGGCGACACGGTGTGCGTCGAGGCGCTCACCTATCCGGGAATCCGCGCCGTCGCCGCCCATCTCCACATCAACCTTGCCGCGGTCGCGATCGACGAGGACGGCATGATCCCGGCGTCGTTCGAGCAGATCTGCGCGGAATCAAAGCCCAGGGCGCTCTACTGCAATCCGACGATCCAGAACCCGACGACCGCGACCCTGTCGCTGGCCAGGCGTCACGAGATCGCAGACATCGCCCGGCGATACCAGGTTCCGATCATCGAGGACGACGCCTATGGCGCGCTGCCGGTCGCACCTGTGCCGCCGCTGGCGGCCATCGCCCCCGACCTCGTCCATCACATTGCCGGCCTCGCCAAATGCGTGGCGCCGGCCTTGCGCATTGCCTATCTCGTCGTTCCCGACGGGCGCGCGGCGGCAAGGGCGAGCAGCGCCATCCGCGCCACGGCGACCATGGCCTCGCCCCTGACCGCAGCCATTGCCTCGCGATGGATCGAAGACGGAACCGCCGCGGCCGTGGTTGCGGCGATCCGGCAGGAAACGGCGGCGCGCCAGCGCATCGCCGCAGAACTGCTTCCGCAAGAGTGCGTCACGGCCGATCCGGAGGGGTTCCATGCATGGCTAAGCCTGCCCGCGCCGTGGACCCGCGCGGAGTTCTCCGCGCGCCTGCGCTCGGAAGGCATCGGCGTTGTCGGCAGCGAGGCCTTCGCGCTCGCGTCACCGCCGGAGGCCGTCCGGCTCGGGCTGGGCGCGCCGACGACGCGGGACGATCTCGCCAGGAGCCTGCGGATCGTCGCCGACCTTCTCGGCCAGTCCCCCGCAGCCGCCGCAATGGTCGTCTGACCGGAAAATCCCTTGCCGGACATCCATGCAAGTCTTGACTTTCCTTGCATACATTCTACATACAAATATATATTGATTGCCGGGGCCGGACTCGTTCGGACCCCTCGGACCAAATGCCGTGCGGGCGCACAGGAGCCCTGCCCGCCTGAAAGGATGCGCAATGTCGATCGAACAGCAATGGCCGCCGCTCGAGCCCATCCGGACCGGCGTGCGCGGCCGCTGCCCGCGCTGCGGCCAGGGTCATCTGTTCCAGGGGTTCATCAAGATGCGGCCGAGCTGCGAGGTGTGCGGCCTCGACTACGCCTTCGCCGACCCGGCCGACGGCCCGGCCTTCTTCATCATGATGTTCGGCTGCATTCCGAGCACGATCTTCGCGCTCTGGCTCCAGGTCGTCCACGAGCCGGCCTGGTGGGTGCATTTCCTGACGACGGTCCCGCTGATGCTGCTGACCTGCATTCCGCCATTGCGGCCGGTCAAGGGATGGCTGGTGGCAAGCCAGTATTTCCACAAGGCGCAGGAAGGGTCGATCGACCGGGATTGGGTCGAGGGCGCGTCCCGCCAGCGGGACAGCGGCTGATCCGGGCGTTCCTCGCCGGGAACCGCCCGGCCGGGTTAAGGTCTGCCGCGGGAAGCGAGATCGGCCGGAGGGAAGAAACAGGCGGAGGCTTTACTGTATTGATGAGGTCACACAGTCAAACCGGCGGCACCCCAAGTTTCCACCGGGCATTCCTCGCAATATTCGCGGGCTCTACATTAGGTACGCTACGTCTCAAGGGATATATTTATACAAATGATTCGGGTTCCCGGCGCATGGAAGCCGCTTGATGGTCCTCCCTCATCGAGTTTGATACCTGTTGCGCCCATTGGCCTCGCAGTCCTTGCGGACTTGCGGGGCCTTTTTTTGGGGCAACGGCAGGGTACCCTGGCCCCTAAGCTCTACTGGACGCCGAGCTTCTTCTGCAGGCTGGTCGACGAGGTGGTGTACTGAAACACCATCTTCTGGTCGGGATGCGCGATCCGCGCCACGGCTTGCGTCATCAGCGCCGCCTCGTGGAAGCCCGACAGGATCAGCTTGAGCTTGCCCGGATACCAGTTGATGTCGCCGATGGCGAAGACGCCGGGAATGCTGGTCTCGAACTTCTCGGTGTCGACGGAAATCAGGTTCTCGTGCTGGTTCAGGCCCCAGTCGGCGATCGGGCCGAGCTTCATGGTCAGGCCGAAGAACGGCAGCATCCGCGTGCAGGCAATCTCGACGTCGCCGTCGGGTCCCTTGACGGTGGCGGCCGAGAGCTGGCCGTTCTCGCCCTTGAGCCCGGTCACTTGTCCGACCTGGAAGGTGATCTTGCCCTCCTCGCGCATGGCGAACATCTTGTTGACGCTGTCGGGCGCGGCGCGGAAATCGGGCCGGCGGTGCACCAGCGTCACGGACTTCGCCACCGGCTGCAGGTTGAGCGTCCAGTCGAGCGCGGAATCGCCGCCGCCGACGATCAGCAGGTCCTGGCCGCGGAATTCTTCCATCCGCCTCACCGAATAGAACACGCTCGTGCCCTCATAGGCCTCGATGCCGGGAACCGGCGGCCGCTTGGGCTGGAACGAGCCGCCGCCCGCCGCGATCACCACCGCGTGGCAGTGCAGCAGTTCGCCCTCGTCGGTCTCGACCTCGAAGCGGCCGTTCTCGAGCTTGCGGAAGCCCGAGACCATCCGGTTGAAATGGAATTCCGGCTTGAACGGCGCGATCTGCTCCATCAGCCGGTCGACCAGCGCCTGGCCCGAAATCTCCGGCCACGCCGGAATGTCGTAGATCGGCTTTTCCGGATAGAGCTCGGCGCATTGCCCGCCGGGACGGTCGAGAATGTCGATCAGGTGGCATTTCAGATCGTAGAGCCCAAGCTCGAACACGGCGAACAGGCCAACCGGCCCGGCGCCAACGATCACGACATCGGTTTCAATCGGGGTAGACATCTATACTATCCGGTCAAATAGAGGAAAATCAGGCCTGCCGCTCGGGCACATGCACAACCAGGCCGTCCAGTTCGTCGCGAACCTTGATCTGGCAGGACAGCCGCGAGGTGGGCCGCACGTCGAAGGCGAAATCGAGCATGTCCTCTTCCATCGGCTCGGGCGAACCCACCACGTCGGACCATTGCTCGTCGACATAGACATGGCAGGTTGCGCAGGCGCAGGCGCCGCCGCATTCGGCCTCGATGCCGGGAACGGAATTGCGGATCGCGTTTTCCATCACCGTCGAGCCGTTCACGGCGTCGATGTCGAAACGCGTCCCGTCAAAAGCAACTAGGGTAATCTTGGTCATTCCAGCCTCTGGCATGTTCACTATAGTGTGAGGCTTTCATACACGCTGGACCGCATGAGGCAAGAATGAAAACCGCCCTGCGACAGCGTTGCGGGGCATGGTTTTCCAAAATGCGGATTTATCGACCGGCGCATGCGGTCAGGGGGGCGCCGCCGCCGGCTGCGCCCCGCGCGCCTCAGCGCATCAGGCCGACAATGAAGTTGTCCGCGTCGACCACGGATTTGGTGAAGGCGGCGATCGCCGCCGGATTGCGCGGCTTGGCCTCGAGCGCCTCGGCGCAGCGGGCGACCTCGAAGGCCCCTACTCCCTTGGAAGCGCCGGCCAGCCGGTGCGCCAGTTCGGAGCGCTGCTTGGCGTCGAGCCCGCCGATCCGCGCCACCGCCTCGCGCGCCTGCCGGGCGAACAGCTCCAGCACTTCGGTTTCGAGCCCCTTGTCGCCGCCGGTCTGCCGCGCCAGGTGCACGAGGTCGATCGGCCGTCCGCCCGACGGGCGCGGCTGGAAGCTGACTTCCGGGGCTTCAAATGCGATGCTGACTGCCGCCATGGCGGAATTTCCTTTGTTGATGTCGAATGCTGACTCTGCCGCGTCTGCCTGTAGATCGGGTAAACGCCGGCCGGGGGTCGGAGGCGAAAAGTGCAGGCATGGTTAACGAGGCGTAAATGTGGCGTTTGGTTGGCTTTTACGCATTTTTTTGACACAGATCCCCGGTAAAAACCGGTGGACGTTCGCCCGATACCACCGCTTTCAATTGTTAATTTGTGCCGTGTGTGTCACTAAATTGGAGTTTGAGGGTCCTGAAACGGGACGCGACGATTGTTTTGCCGCTGGGCGGCGAGTCGGCGGGTCCTGTTTCGGGCGTGCAGCATTGGCGGGTCGCACGACCGAACCTTCTCTGAGTAACGAGGCTTGAGTGGCATGAGTAAGACACCAGCGGACAAGAGCATTGACGAGCAGACCTTCGAGGCGCTCGAAGACGCACTGAACATCAGCGTGGATGACGACGATCTGGACGGGCTCGACGATATCACGATCGAGGAGCTCGAGCACAAGGTCTCGAGCGCCGCCCGCGAACTCAAGAACGCCGGCGCGAGCAAGCCGGCCGCCCCGGACGCCACCGCTTCCGCATCCAAGCCGAAGGGCCCGGGCGAAAGCACCGCGCCGCGCGTCGCCGCGCCGCCGTTCACGCCCGCCGGTCCCCTGGCGCCTGCCAACGACGACAGCCGCAAGAACACCGCGGGCCTGCTGCGCGCGCTCGAAATCCGCTCGAGCCGCGGCGCCCTGCGCAACGCCACCGTCATCTCGCTTCTGTGGGCCATCGGCGGCATTGGCCTCGCCAATCTGCTGCTGGCGCCCGGCATCTGGGAGATCCGCTCCATTTCCGACCTGCTGGCAATGCCGGCGGTGATCGGCTTTATGGTGGCGATCATCGTCCCCATCCTGATCTTCTTCGCCTTCTCCATCATGATGGCGCGCGCCCGGGAAATGCGCTCCGCCGCCCGCTCCATGGCCGAGGTGGCGCTGCGTCTGGCCGAGCCCGAGAACATTGCCGGCGACCGCATCCTCAGCGTCGGCCAGGCCGTGCGCCGCGAGGTCTCGGCCATGAACGAAGGCATCGAGCGCACCATCGCCCGCGCCTCCGAGCTCGAGACCCTGGTGCATTCCGAAGTCAACGCGCTCGAGCGCAGCTATTCGGACAATGAGCTGCGCGTGCGCGGCCTGGTGCAGGAACTGGGATCGGAACGCGACGCCATCGTCAGCCATGCCGAGCGCATCCGCGCCTCGATCTCGGGCGCCCACGAGCAGCTCAAGGAAGAGCTCACCATCGCCAGCGAGGAGATCGCAGCGCGAATTTCGACCTCCGGCCAGGCCTTCGCCCAGCTCATGGAGACCCGAGCCGCCAATCTCCAGGAACGCACGATCGAGACCAGCCGCGAGCTCGAAGCTCTGCTCGACGGCCGCACCGACGCGCTGGTCACCGCGCTCAAGGTCTCCGGCGGCGATCTCACCGACGAGTTCGACACGCGTCTGGAAATGCTCAATGTCCAGCTCAACCAGCGCGGCAAGGCGCTGCTGTCGGAATTCGAGACCCGCGCCTCGACGCTCGACGCCAACACCGAAAAGCTCAACGCCGCGCTCGGCGAACGCGCGCGCCAGCTCAACGAGACGCTGATCGCCCGCACCCGGGACATCTCCGAAAGCCTCGGCGTCGGCCAGCAGGCCATCGCGTCGGGCCTCGAGGAGACCCTCGCCGCGCTCAATTCCACGCTCGACCAGAAGGGCGCCTCCTTCAGCCAGGCGCTCAAGTCCAGCGCCGACGACGCGATCATGGATCTCGACCTGCGCTCGGGCTTCTTTGAAGAGAAGCTCGAATCCTCGGTCAGCCGCCTGACCGCCGCCTTCGACGAGCGCGTCGGCGAATTTACCTCCGCCTTCGACAGCCGCGTCGGCAGCCTTGACGGCAAGCTCTCGGAAAGCCTGTCGCGCATCAACGAGACGCTCCACGGCGGCACCAACGCCATGGACGGCATCCTCTCCTCGAGCCTCGAACGCATCGGCGCGACGCTGTCCGAACGCAGCCAGGCGCTGGAGACCACGCTCGGCGCCGGCGCCGAGCGCATCGAATCCTCCACTTCCGGCGCCGCCCGGCGCATCGAAACCACGCTCGGCACGGGCGCCGAGCGCATCGAGGCCTCCACCTCCGATGTCGCCCAGCGCATCGAGATCACGCTCGGCTCGGGCGCCGAGCGCATCGAGGCCTCCACCTCCGACGTCGCGCAGCGCATCGAGACCACGCTGGCAGCCCGCACGGAGGCGATCGAGAGCACGCTCGCGACCCGCGCGAGCGCCATCGAGGCCGCTCTTGCGAGCCGCACCGACGCCATCGACGCCACCCTGGCGACCCGCACCGACGCGCTCGAAAAGGCGCTGTCTGCTGGCGCCGAGCGGATCGACACCAGCTTGAACGAGCGCTCCGCCGCGCTGTTCGGCTCGATTTCCGACACCGCCAATTCGCTCGACCGCAGGCTTGGCGAGCGCGCCGAGGGCTTTGGCGCGGCCGTCAACGAGGCCGCCGACGCGATGGACCGCCGCCTCGCCGCCCGCGCGGAATCGCTCCAGGCCGGGCTTTCGGAGGTTTCCGAACGCCTCTCCGCCACTTTCGACGTCGAAGGCCGGCGCTATGCCGAACTGGCCCAGTCCGCCTCCGAGCAGATGGAGACGACGCTGGCCAAGGGCGCCGACCGCGTCGACGAGCGCCTGTCGACCATGAACACCATGCTCGGCATCGGCCTCGACTCCGTGTCCAAGACCATCGAGGGCAAGGCCACCGGCCTCGCCGCCAAGCTGCGCGAGGCTGTCGCCGCCGCGGCCATCGAACTCGACGCGGAAGCGCTCAAGGCCGGCGAGACGCTGGAATCGGTGGGCACCGGCTTTGCCGGCCGGATGGATCACCAGGCCCGCGAATTCGCCCGCACGCTCGACCTGCAGGTCGAGGAGCGCACCGCCAACCTCGCCGCCCATGCCGAGAACATCGCCAGCAGCATCTCCGCCAGCGCCAGCGGCCTTGGCATGGAAGCCAGCCGGATCAGCGACCTGGTCGAGCGCGTCGGCGAGACCGTGGGCAACCAGGCCAATGCCATTTCCGGCACGCTGGACGCGAGCGAAGCCCGCTTCGCCGCCCAGGCGGAAGCGCTGGCCGCACGACTCGAGAAGGAAACCGGGGCGATCTCGGACCGCCTCGGCCAGACCGCCGACCATCTGGTCTCGACCCTCGATGAGAAGACCGAAGCGATTTCCGCCCGCATCGGCGGCACCGCCAACGATCTGGTCTCCACGCTCGACGAGAAGACCGCGGCGATCTCCGCCCGCATCGGCGGCACCGCCAGCAATCTGGTCTCCACGCTCGACGAGAAGACCGCGGCAATTTCCGCCCGCATCGACGGCAACGCCCAGAACCTGGTCTCCGCGCTCGACGAGAAGACCGGAGCGATCGAGGCCCGCCTGCAGAAATCGGCGCAGGATCTCGTCAGCCGCACCGGCTCGCTCGGCGACGCGCTCAACCAGAAGGCCGTCAACATCATCCAGAAGCTGGTCGAGGCCGAACAGGCGATGGACATCCGCGCCACCTCGGTCCACTCGACGCTGGACGAGCGCACCCGCGAGCTCAACTCGATGCTCGCCAGCCGCTCGGCCGAACTGTCGCGCGTCATCGACGAGCAGGCCCGCCCGCTGGTCGAGCGCTACGCGTCGAGCGGCGAGGAATTCGCCAACCGCCTGACCGAGGTCACCCAGAACTCGACCGACCGCCTGCGCGCCGAGAATGCGGCGCTGATCAACGCCATCACCAACCGCACCAGCGAGACGCTCTCGGCCATCGAGACCGTCAACCAGAGCCTGAGCGGCAATGTCGGCGCGCTGCTCGAGCGCCTGGGCGCCAGTAACAAGGAAATCTCCAAGGTCATCGCCACCGCCTCATCGACGCTGGGCACGGCCAACGAACAACTGTCGAAGACCACCAGCGAGTTCTCCTCCTCCACCGAGAAGGCGGCCGAGCTGCTGTCCGGTTCCGCCCGTCTGCTCGACGGCAAGGTCGAACGCCTGACCGACATTTCCAGCCGCACGCTGAACCAGGTCGGCGCCATCGCCGGCCGCTTCGACGATCACTCCAAGGTGCTGGCCTCGGCCTCCGATCTTCTCGGCGCCGCGCAGTCCAACCTCGCCTCGACGCTCGAGGAGCGCCGGGAAGCGCTGCAGGCGCTTTCGGTCGGGCTGGTCAGCCGCTCCGAGCAGATCGAAGCCACCATGCATTCGCTCGAGGACATCATCGAGAAGGCCTTCTCCGGCGCCGACGACATGTCCCGCCGCGCGGCCTCGCGGCTTGAAGGCGGGCTGCGCAGCGCCGCGGAGAATGCCAGCAAGGTGCTCGGCGAGACCGAGGACCGCGCCCATGCGGCGGCCGGCACCATGCGCGAAAGCGTGCGCGAGGCGGCCGAGGACGCCGAGAAGCTGCTGCGCGGCACCGAAAGCCGCGCCCAGGCCGCGGCCGGAACCCTGCGCGACAGCATGCGCGAGGCGATCGAGGACGCGATCGCGCGCTTCTCCGGCGCCACCGACGAGATCCGCCAGTCCGCGGCCGAAATCCGCCGCGAGCTCGACGACACCAGGAACGAGCTCAAGCGCGGCGCCTTCGACCTTCCCGAGGAAACCCGCGAGAGCGCGGCCGCCATGCGTCGCGCCGTGGCCGACCAGATCAAGGCGTTGCAGGAGCTGTCGCAGATCGTCAGCCAGTCGAGCCACCAGGCCGAGTTCAGCCAGCCGGCGCCGCGTCCCGTCACCCGCGCCGCCGCACCGCAGCCGGCGCCCCGGCGCGATCCGGCTCCGGTCGCGGCACCAGCGCCCCGTACCGAGGCCCCGGTCCAGCGCGCGCCGCTGCGCGGCAGCCTCGAGCCCGCGGGCGCGGCTCCCGCCAAGAGCGACGGCTGGGTCAGCGATCTGCTGCGCGGCGCATCGCGCGAGGAACAGGCGCCTGCCCGCGCGCAGCCTGCGACCCGGACGCCCGAGCGCAACCCGCGCCATGTCGTGGAATCGCTCAATTCGCTCTCCGTCGACATTGCCCGCGCCATCGACCACGACGCCTCGGTCGATCTGTGGCGGCGCTACCAGCGCGGCGAGCGTGACGTCTTCACCCGCAGGCTCTACACGCTCAAGGGCCAACAGACCTTCGAGGAGATCAAGAGCAAGTACGGCCGCGAACCAGAGTTCCGCTCGGCCGTGGACCGCTACATCGCCGATTTCGAGAAGCTCCTGTCGGACGTCGCGCGCAACGATCGCGACAACATGATGACGCAGACCTACCTGACGTCGGACACCGGCAAGGTCTACACCATGCTGGCCCACGCCAGCGGCCGCTTCGGTGGCCAGGAGCGCTGAGACCCTCAGCCGCGACAGACACCGGCCTGTGACGCATCCAACCTCCCGCAACGCGCATGTCGCGGGAGGTTTTTTGTCTCAAAACGTTTCATCCGGCATCCTGCCGCATCATCGCCATGGAATGCTGATTGTTCCAACCGCGCAATGTCGGTGACAAGGCCATGGCTGAGCCCGGGTCCCCGCATGCCGGGACGGCTCGACGCCAAGGCGACAAGGGGTGGCGATCATGCAGCATCCTCTCTCGATCGACGACGTTCTCGGTCTCAGGAGCTTTCCTTATCTGTGCGGGCCGCAGTTCGACCTCGACCCTGGCGGGCAGCGTCTGGCCTTCTGCCTGCCGAAAAGCCTGAGCGAGGCGTCGCGGTTCTTTCTCGATGCGATCGGCGGCGGAGAGGGAGAGCTTCTCGTTCTCGATCTCGAAGGCGGCACGCCCAGCGAACTGCCCATGCCCGCCGGTCTGGGCGCCTTGTCCCCGGTCTGGTCTCCGGATGGATCGATGATCGCGGTTGCCGTCACCGACGGGTCCTTCATTCATCCAGCCATCGTCCATGTCGACAGCGGAAAGACGCAGATCCTGATCGAGCGGAACCTCGACCTGCCCGGACCGCGTCCCTTCTTTGAATGGATCGACGATCGCACACTGGTCTTCGAAATGACGCTGGGGAACGCGCCGACGCTGTGGCTCGACATTGAGAAGAGAGGCGCACTGGCAAGCATCGCCCAGTGGCGAAACGCCTGGAACGGCCGGCAGACGACCGCAAGCCGGTTGACAAGCGAGCAGCCGGCCGTCCGCTGGGACCAGTCGGAGTTCGCCGCCTTCGATGTCCAGACCGGGGAATGCCGCATCGTCGCGCGGGACGGCGAACAGCCTCGGTCTGTACAGCGCTTTGCCGGGCGGCAAGCCTCCGACTACCCTCCCCGATGCGTCGGTGAGAATGATTGGGTTCCGCCGGAAAGCCTGAAGGTTGCCGCCGACCCTGAAGGACGCAAGACGATCTATCTGGCCCGCAGCGACGATGCGACGCGGGTCCTGCTGCTGTCCTACGGCAAGGTCACGACACTGTTCGAGTCCGACGCGCATATGGGCGATGTGCTTGCGTCGCCGATGACTCTGCTTCCGTTCACGACCGCGACCGGCGGGCCCGAAAGCTTGAGGCTCATACTACCGCCGGGTCATCGCGCAGGCGACCGGCACCCGGCAGTCGTCTGGGTCTATCCCGGCATGTCCGTCACCGACACGCTCCTGCATCGCCAGAATCGCATCAACGAAGCGGGCGCATTCAACCTCCACCTTCTGGCGGCCAGCGGCTTCGCGGTCATCGTGCCCGCCATGCCGGTCGAAGACACCGGCAGAGACGCCCGGGAACCCGCGGAGCGCCTGGCGGATTGCGTGGTTCCGGCCGTGGACGCCGCGGTCGAGGCGGGGTTCGTCAATCGCGACCATGTCCATGTCGCAGGCCACAGCCTTGGGGGCTGGGCCACTTTGGCGCTGCTTGCGGAAACGGATATTTTCCGCTCCGGCATCGCCATGGCGGCGACGAGCAATCTCTTGGGCGGGGGCGACGATGTGCGGCTTCGCTACGACGATCTGTGTTCGGATGACCGCGCGGCGATGATGCAGGCGAATTATGACCTGCCGGGGGCGCCCTGGGAGATGCCCGAACGCTACATCCGCAACAGTCCGCTGTTTTCGGTGGAGACCATCACCGCTCCCGTGCTGTTGTTGCACGGCGATCAGGACTACGTTCCGATCGCCCAATCCGAACAGATGTTTTCCGCCCTGCGCGAGTTGGGCAGAAGGGCCGAGTTGGTGCGCTACTGGGGCGAGGCGCATGTCCTGGAAAGCCCGGCCAACATCGCCGATGCGTGGCGCAGGATCATCGCCTGGCTGGAGGCGTCAAGCGCCTCGGCCCTCGCGCCGCCGCCCGGTCTTTGATCCGGCTTCATCAAACCTGTATCCAGGATGCGTCAATATGCCATGAGCCCGGCCATGGCGCGGGCGGTGTTTTCCGTTACATACGGCTCAGGCAGCTTGCGGCCCCGGCAGGCGCCGAGACTGGAACCACGCGGCGGCACGGAGAGCGGACATGGCATGGGCGGCGACATTTGCCTATCTGGCGATCATCGTATTTCTCGGCTGGCGCGCCGGGCGCGGCGGCGACACCGAGAAGGTGATGTTCGTCGTCAACACCGTGCTGTTGTGGCTGAGCGCCATCTGGCTATTCGGCTATCCCGCGCTGATCGGGCCGGCCGTGGTCGCCGCCGGCGGGATCCTGCTGCTTCTGGTGGTCATGACGTCGTCGGACCTTCTGGTCCGGGCGCCGCGGGAGCAGGACGGGAATTCGGTGAAGACCGAGGGGGCGGCGGGCCGGACCGTTGCGACGGAGAAGGCAAAGCCCCTGCCCGCGGCTGCGGCCAAGGCGCCTGCGGCAGACGGCCCGGTCAGATCCGCGACAGCGTCCAGCTAACGAGATCGCGCACGACCTCTTCGAACGCCCGGTCGAGCGACTGGACATAGGCGGCGTTGCCGGTTCCGGTGACCGGCGTGCTGGCGCGGAACACCTCGGACGCCACCACGACGCCGTTGCGGTCATTGAGCACCTTGGCCGAAATCTCGACCACGGCGCGTTCGCCGGCATCGGCCTGGATCTCGAAGGCGCGGATCGCGGTGATGACCTTAAAATCGATCGCCAGCCCGTCGCCCGGACGGCCGACGCCGCCGACCCGGCCGGAATTCTCGAAGGCCTGGACAAGCTTGTCCTGCACGATCTTCGGCAGGCGGTCCGACCATTGTGAATCGGCCAGATATTGGATCGACACCGGCTGCGGCCGGATGACGATCTGCTCGCTGTCGAGCGCCTTGAGCGCGGTCGGCTCGGAGATCAGGATCTGCCGGTTGCGCGACCGCTCTCCGGAGATCGCTTCGGGCGCATCGGACAGTCCATAGGTGTCGGGCGGCGGCGACTTGATCAAGCCGCCCGCGCAGCCCGACAGGACCGACAGCATGGCAACCGCTGCAAACATACCAACAGACTTCACGCCTACACCGATCCCCGGAACCCTGGTCCGGATGTTGCACACTTCGTTAACCCTTTTCTTGCGATGCACGCGCCCAAGAGTCAACGCCGCGTCCGCCCGTCATACTGCTTGACGGTCTCTCCGCCGAAAATAAGCCGCTGAGGATCCTGCTCGATGGTCGAGATCGACCGTTCGATGCGCTGGATCGAGCGCCGTGCGTCGTTGACCAGCGCCTCGACGTCGCGCAGGCCCGATCCCGAGAACCGCTGCAGATTGTCGGCGATCGGCCCGATGCGGGCATTGAGCGAATTGGCGACGTCGCGGAAGGACTTCAGGGTCGCCTCGGCATCGGCCAGCAGGTTGGAGGCGTCGCCCTCACCCAGGAAGCCGTCGATCTTGGCGAGCACGCCGTCGACGCGCGTCGAGGCGGCGTTGAGCCGGCCGCTCATCTGCTTGACGTCGCTGATGATGAGGTCGAAATCCTCCTTGCGCGCGCTGAAGGTCTCGGCCACGCCGCGCGCCTCGGCCAGCGCCTGGCGGGCATCGGAACTGGCGGCGGCAATGTCGTCCATCGCCTGCCCGACCCGTTCGGGATCGATGCCGGCGATCACCTTGTCGACCTTGTCGAGCGCGGCGCCGGCATTGGCCGACAGGGTTTCGAGCGACTGGGCGGCGTTGCGGAAGCTTTCGAGCGTCTTGGTGATGTCGCCGGACGCGGTGGCGACCTCGCTGGTCACCGTGTCGACATTGGCGAGAATCCGGTCGATCTTTTCCGGATCGACGGCGTTGATCAGGTTCTCCGCCGAGGCGAGCGCGCTTTCGATGCGCCCCGAGACCGATTTGACCACTTCCGACAGGTTGCCCACGCTCTTGAGGAAATCGTCGATGCCGTCGGCATTGTCGCGCAGCGCGCCGGTGAAGGTCTCGGTGTTCCGGAGCGTCTCCGTGAGCGGGCCGCGGGCGTCGATGACGAAGCCCTCGACCTGGCCGACGACCCGATTGGCGCGGTTGAGGATGTCGTCGGCGGTGGCGAGCAGGTTGGTCACGCTCGACGGATCGGCGGTGATCTCGGCGACCCGGCCCTCGTTCGCAGCCTTGTTGAGGATGTTGTCGTTGCTGGGCGTGCCGCCCTGCATCTCGATATAGGCCGAGCCGGTCAGGCCCTGGATTTCCAGCGCCGCGCGGGTGTCGGTGTAGATCGGCGTGTTGGCCTGCACCTCGGTCATGGCGATGACGAATTTCGGGCTCTCCGGATCGACGCTGAGCCGGCGGATCACGCCGTAGGGAATGCCGTTGAACCGCACCGGCGAGCCCACGGACAACCCGTTGGCCGAGCCGGGGATGCGCACGATCAGCGGCGCGGTCTCGCCGCCGCCGCCGAATTTCGCCATCCAGTAGATGAAACCGAACGCCGACAGCATCACCAGCACGGTGAACAGTCCGACGATTGCGTAATTGGCCCGCGTTTCCATTATGTCGCTTCGCTTTTCTGGCTGCTTGGCTGCATCGGCGCCGGATCGGGTTGCTTGTCGCGGTCCGGGATCATCCGCGCCCTCTTCCCCCGGAAATAGGACTGCACCCAGGGGTCGTCAAATGAAAGCATGTCGTCGATCGTGCCTTCGACCATCACGTGCTTGTTGCCGAGCACCGCGATGCGGTCGCAGACGGAGAACAGGCTGTCGAGATCGTGGGTGACCATGTAGACCGTAAGGCCCAGCGTGTCACGCAGCCGGGCGATCAGCTCGTCGAACTCCGCGGCCCCGATCGGGTCGAGCCCCGACGTCGGCTCGTCGAGGAACACCAGGTCCGGATCGAGCGCCAGCGCCCGCGCCAGCGCCGCGCGCTTGATCATGCCGCCCGAGAGTTCGGACGGGTATTTGTCGGCCGCGTCCGGCGCGAGCCCGACCATCGCCACCTTGAGTTCGGCCAGTTCGTCCATCAGCTTCTGCGGAAGGTCGAGATATTCGCGCATCGGCACCTGGATGTTCTCGCGCACGGTCAGCGCCGAAAACAGCGCCCCGTGCTGGAACAGGACGCCCAGCCGCATGTCGAGTTCGATCTTCTTGGCCTCGCTCACCTTGTCGTAATCCTCGCCCAGGATGCGGATCTCGCCCTTCTGGCGCGGAATCAGCCGCAGGATCGAGCGCATCAGCACCGACTTGCCGGTGCCCGAGCCGCCGACGAAGCCGAGGATCTCGCCGCGGTAGACGTCGAGATCGAGGTGTTCTAGCACCTTGTTCCGGCCAAAGGCGACGCAGACGTCGCGCACCGACAGCAGCACTTCGCCTTTGCCGTTCGGGTCGGTTCGGATGGGATCTGGGTGGGTCATGCGGTCCTGGCTCAAAAATCGATCGCGGCGTAGAACATGGCGAACAGCCCGTCGACCAGGATCACCACGAAGATCGACTTGACCACGGACGCGGTAACCCGTTGGCCCAGCGATTCAGCGCTGCCGCCGACCTTCATGCCTTCCACCGCGGCGACGATGCCGATGATCAGCGCCATGAACGGCGCCTTGATCATGCCCGAGGTGATGGTCGACATGTCGATGGCTTCACGCAGCCTTGCGACGAAGACATCGGGGGTAATGCCCGAATATGTCCACGTCACGGCGGCGGCGCCCGCAAGCGCGGCGAAATTGGCGACGATGGTGAGCAGCGGCAGCGCCACGGTGAGCGCCACCAGGCGCGGAAACACCAGCACGCCGATCGGGTTGAGCCCCATCACCTTGAGCGCGTCCACCTCCTCGCGCATCTTCATCGAGCCGATTTCGGCGGTGATCGCGCTGCCCGAGCGGCCGGCGATCATGATCGCCGTCAACAGCACGCCGATTTCGCGCAGTTGCAGGATGCCGACCAGGTCGACGACGAAGACCTCCGCGCCGAAATACCTGAGCTGGAACGCGCCCTGCTGGGCGATGATGGCGCCGATGAGGAAGCTCATCAGCGTGATGATCGGCACCGCGCGCACGCCCATGCGGTCGATATGGGTGACGATCGAGGCGGGCGAGATCCCCGACGAGCGGTTGAGCTTCATCTGCGCGCCGCGCACCGCCGAGCCCAGGATGTAGAGCGAGGCCACCATGTCGTCATAGAGCTCGTAGATGGCCTTGCCGGTCGGCGCGAACAGCCGCTCGAACAGGGGCGGCTTCTGCGCCTTGGCGACGGCCTTGCCGTCGACGAGGTCGGGAATAGCCTCGATCAGCGCCGCCGCCTGGCTGCTCGCGCCCACCAGATGCGCCTCGACACCCGTGGCGCGGGCGGCGGCCATGGTCTTGCGCACCAGCCAGGCGCCCGCCGTGTCGAAATGCGCGACCCCGGACAGGTCGATCTCCACCGCCTTGCCCGACAGGCCGCGCTGGGCCTCGAGCATCTGCCCGTAGACGCCGGAAATCGCCGCGTGCCGCCAGTCGCCCTCGAGCACGAGCGTCTCCCGCTCGCCGGTGACGCGATGCTCGAGCCTCGCCGGCAGATCTGCGCCCTGGCCAGACTTGACTTCTGCCCTTGTATCTTTCGACGGTTCGGTCAACATGGCCCACACATAGCGGGTCGATCAGGGACTGTCACCGCACAGGCTCTGTATTAGCGTCCGCTTTGGCCATCTTCAGAGCTTTTTTACGGACACGTTGCAATGCCACGACAGCTTATCGCCAGGATCGACAGTTTTCCCCTCACCCGGGCCTTCAACATTTCCCGTGGCGCCAAGACCGCGGCAGACGTGGTGACCTGCACCATCACCGAGGACGGCGTCAGCGGCCGCGGCGAATGCGTGCCCTACACCCGCTATGGCGAGACCGTGGACGGCGTTCTCGAGGCGATCGAGAAGTTCGGCGAGGCGATTGCCGGCGGCGCCAGCCGCATGGATCTGCAAAGTGCTATGCCCGCGGGTGCCGCGCGCAACGCCATCGACTGCGCGCTGTGGGACCTGGAAGCCAAGAAGAGCGGCGTGCGCGCCTCCACCACCGCCTGCAGCACGCTGCCCCGGCCGGTGCCGACCGCGGTGACGATCTCGCTCGGCGACCCTGCCGACATGGCCGACGAGGCCCGCGCGCATGCCTCGCAGAAACTGCTCAAGGTCAAGGTCGGCACCTCCGACGACCGCGCCCGCATGCACGCCGTGGTCAGCGCCGCCCCCAATGCCGAGATCATTCTCGACGCCAACGAGGGCTGGACCGAGGACAACATCCGCGCCCATCTTCTGCTCGCTGCCGAACTGCATATCAGCCTGATCGAGCAGCCGCTGCCGGCGGGCAAGGACGGGATCCTCTCCAGCATTCCCCACCCGGTGCCGATCTGCGCCGACGAGAGCGTCCACACCTACGAGGATCTGGAAGCGCTGTCGGACCGCTACGACGCAATCAACATCAAGCTCGACAAGACCGGCGGACTGACCGAGGCGCTGAGGATGCGCGCCCGCGCCCGCGAACTGGGATTTGGCGTGATGGTCGGCTGCATGGTGGGCACCTCGCTCGCCATGGCGCCGGCGGTGCTGCTCGCCCAGGACGCCGACTGGGTCGATCTCGACGGCCCGTTGCTGCTCGCCCGCGACCGTTCGCCCGGCCTGGTCTATACCGGGTCGCTGGTCTCGCCGCCGTCGCATGAATTGTGGGGATGACGCGGACCTCGCTCCGCCCTTCCATCAAACAGGTTTCAATTGATCCGGATCGGTTCTAGAACTTGGGCAGGCCGATCTAATCGGTTTGCTGAGGGGATGATCCATGACCAGAGGTGCAACCGGCGCGCTTGACGCCGGAGCCGGCGGCGCCGCCGCCAAGTCCTTTTCCCCGACGACACTCCCGATGTCCGGCCAGGCGACCGCGATCGCCGTGCAGCACGGCGTCGGGCCGACCCCCATGTTTGCAAGAGAGTAGAGCCGCAGATGACCGCCAAAGACACCAAGCGCGCCGAAGATCCCAAGCCCACGACCGGCGATCTGGACGAGAACGCCCTGTTCTATCACCGCTACCCGCGGCCGGGTAAACTCGAGATCCAGGCGACCAAGCCGCTCGGCAACCAGCGCGACCTGGCGCTGGCCTATTCGCCCGGCGTGGCGGCCCCCTGCCTCGCCATCCGCGACAATCCCGACGCCGCCGCCGCCTACACCGCGCGCGCCAACCTGGTGGGCGTGGTCTCCAACGGCACCGCGGTGCTGGGGCTCGGCAATATCGGCCCGCTCGCCTCCAAGCCGGTGATGGAGGGCAAGGCGGTGCTGTTCAAGAAATTCGCCGGCATCGACGTCTTCGACATCGAGATCGACGCGCCCGACGTCGACCGCATGGTCAGCGTGATCTCCGCTCTGGAGCCGACCTTCGGCGGCATCAATCTCGAGGACATCAAGGCGCCGGAATGCTTCGAGGTCGAGCGGCAGTTGCGGGCGGTGATGGACATTCCGGTGTTCCATGACGACCAGCACGGCACCGCCATCATCGTCGCCGCCGGCATCCTCAACGGGCTCGAACTCGCCGGCAAGAAGATCGAGGACGCCAAGATCGTCACCTCCGGCGCAGGCGCCGCAGCACTCGCCTGCCTCAACCTGCTGGTGGCGCTCGGCGCGAAACGCGAGAACATCTGGGTGCACGACATCGAGGGCCTGGTCTACGAGGGCCGCGAGGTGCTGATGGACGAGTGGAAATCGATCTATGCCCAGCCCTCCGACAACCGGGTGCTTTCGGAATCGATCGGCGGCGCCGACGTGTTCCTGGGCCTGTCGGCGGCGGGCGTCCTCAAGCCAGAGATGCTGGCGACGATGGCCGAGCGGCCGATGATCATGGCGCTCGCCAACCCCTCTCCCGAGATCATGCCGGATCTGGCGCGGCTCGCCCGGCCCGACGCGATGATCTGCACCGGACGGTCGGATTTTCCGAACCAGGTCAACAACGTCTTGTGCTTTCCCTACATCTTCCGCGGCGCCCTTGACTGCGGCGCGCGCACCATCAACGAGGAGATGAAGATGGCGGCCGTCCGCGCGATCGCGGCGCTGGCCCGGGAAGAACCCTCCGACATCGCCGCGCGCGCCTATTCCGGCGAGACCCCGGTGTTCGGGCCGGAATATCTCATCCCCTCGCCCTTCGACCAGCGGCTGATCCTGAGGATCGCCCCCGCTGTCGCCGAGGCCGCGGCGAAATCCGGCGTCGCCCGGCGTCCGATCGCCGACATGGACGCCTATATCGACCAGTTGAACCGCTTCGTGTTCCGCTCCGGCCTGATCATGAAGCCGCTGTTCACCGCGGCCAAGAGCGCGAGCCACAAGCGCGTGGTCTTTGCCGAGGGCGAGGACGAGCGCGTGCTGCGCGCCGCCCAGGTGCTGCTTGAGGAAGGCATCGGCGTGCCTATCCTGATCGGCCGACCCGGCATCATCGAATCCCGCCTGCAGCGATTCGGTCTCAGGATCAGGCCCGGCGCCGATTTCGAGGTGATCAACCCGGATGAGGACCCGCGCTTCCGCGACTATGTCGACGAGTATTTCTCCCTCGTCGGCCGCAAGGGCGTGATTCCCGAAGCCGCGCGCACCATCATCCGCACCAACTCGACCGTGATCGGCGCGCTGGCGCTGAGGCGCGGCGAGGCCGACGCGATGATCTGCGGGCTCGAGGGCCGCTATGCGCGGCACCTGCGCGACGTCTCCCAGATCATCGGCAAGCGCGAGGGCGTGATCGACTATTCGGCCTTGAGCCTGCTGATCTCGCAGCGCAGCGCCACCTTCTTCACCGACACCTATGTATCCTTCGATCCGACCGCCGAGGAGATCGCCGAAACCACGGTGCTCGCGGCCGAGGAGATCCGCCGCTTCGGCATCAACCCGAAGGCGGCGCTGGTGTCGCATTCCAATTTCGGCTCGCGCGATTCCGCCAGCGCCACGAAGATGCGCCGGGCGATGGAGATCCTCCGCTCGGTCGCGCCGGACCTCGAGGTCGACGGCGAGATGCACGGGGATTCGGCGATGTCGGAACTTCTCAGGCAGCGGGTGATGCCCGGTTCGACGCTGACCGGCGAAGCCAATCTGCTGGTGTTCCCGAATCTCGACGCGGCCAATATCGCGCTCGGCCTGGTCAAGACCATGACCGAGGCGCTGCACGTCGGCCCGATCCTGCTCGGCGCCGCCCTGCCCGCCCACATTCTCTCGCCGTCGGTGACCTCGCGCGGCGTGGTCAACATGTCGACGCTGGCCGTGGTCGAGGCTTCGTCGGTGGAGTGAGCGCTGCCGCCGGCGCATCGGCGCCGGGCCGTCCGGGGCGCGATTAAGGTAAACACCCAGTTGTGATTGGCGCAATGGGCGGCTTTGGATACTATGGAAGCAGAGACGGTGTCCAAGCTTTAACACTTGATGCCGTAGGATGCGTCGAGATGTGTTTTGGAGTTGCTCATGCGCCGCGCCCGGATCGGCAGTCTTGTACTGGTGGTTGCGCTTGCCTTCGCGGGGTCAAGTGCGGCGCACGCCACCGCGGTCTGCACCCAGCTCAAGACCCAGCTTGAACGGGTCTCGCAGAACGCCGGCTCGTCCGCCAATTACCGCCGCTTCGCCGACGCCGCCGAGAAGCAGGACATCCAGATCGGCCAGGTCCGGTCCGACTTGAAGCGGTTCGGCTGCACCTCCGGCAGCATCATCGTGCTGGGCGGCCAGAACGCCCAGGCCTGCGCCAAGCTCACCACCGCACACAAGAAGATGCTGGTCAACCTGGCGGCGCTGGAGCGCAAGCGCGATTCCTTCGCGCAGCGGACCAACAAGGGGCAAGCGCGCCGCATCCAGGCCGCGCTCAAGGCCAATGATTGCGACGGCCGGCGCGCCTCGATCCAGGCGGCGGCGCTGAAGGGCCGCGAGGACGCGATCAGGGCGAAACGCGCCAAGAGCCCCGGCCTGGTCTCCATCCTCGGCGACAGCGGCGGCAGGTCCGAGCTCATCGCCAGCACCGGCCTCACCCGCTCCAACATCCTGATCGAACCGCGCGCCGCCAATGGCGGCGGCTACCGCACCCTGTGCGTGCGCAGTTGCGACGGCTTCTTCTTTCCGGTCTCCTCGCGGGCGACGCCGTCCGATTTCGCCCGCGACGAGCGCACCTGCCAGATGATGTGCCCGGGAACGAAGACGGAGCTCTATTTCCACGCGGCCGAGGGCCAGGAGAGCGAGGACATGATCTCCGCGCGCACCAGCGAGCCCTATGCCGAGATGGACAACGCCTTCGTCTACCGCAACGCCGGGGCGCCGATGAGCAAGGCCTGCGGCTGCAACATGGGCGCGTTCTACAAGGAAATGGAGCGCCGCGAGGCGATCCTGAACGGCGAGGCCGGCACGGAGGAAGGGTCGGTGACGACCTGGGTGCACCCGATCAACCGGCCCGACCCGGGCGAGGATCCCGAAACCATGCTCGACGCCGAAATGCGCCTGACGTCGGAGGACGTCACGGCGGTGCTGTCGGCCTCGACCCAGGAGCGGCCGTTGAGCGAGGCCGAGCGCCAGGTCCGCATGGTCGGCCCCACCTTCCTGCCCGACGATTCCGAGCAGCTCGACCTCAAGGCCGGCGCCCAGAGCCTCATCCGCTGACGGACGCCGCCTCCGCCCGCGGCCTGCGGGCGAGCGCCCGGCGGCTGACGACCGTCATCACCACGATCATCGCCACGCAATAGGCGCCCATGGCGGCGATCTGCAGCGGATAGGACACGCCCGCATCGATCAGCGCGCCTGTGAGGCCCGGCCCCATGGCGGTGGCAAAGACCATGAAGGCCACGATCAGCGAGCGGATGCCGCCCAGATGCCTGGTACCGTAGAGTTCCGGCCACAGCGCCCCGAACAGCGTCGAGGAGAAGCCGTAGGACACGCCCATCAGCGCCATGAAGGCATAGGCGCCCCAGGGCGCGTCGGTCGAGGCCAGCACGAAGCAGGACAGCGACAGCGGCAGCAGGAACGACGGCAGCAGGCGGATCGCCGAGAACCGGTCGATCAACTGCCCGGCAATGAGCGCGAAGCCGATGGTCATCGCCGACATGATGGCGAAGGAGGCGGCGAACACCGCCGGATCCCAGCCGCGCAGCTCCGACAGATAGACCTGGTGGAAGAAGATGGTGGTGCCGATGAAGGGCGGCGCCAGCACGCCCATCAGCGACGCCCAGAACAGCGGATCGCGCACCACTTCGGCCCTAGTCCATTCCCGCGCCGCGGGCTGATTGGGATCGACCGTCGCCGATTGCGGCGTGCGCTCGACCTTGAGCAGACCGTAGATCGCCGGCAGCGCCACCAGCATCAGCACGCCCGCCGCGAGCAGCCAGGAGCCGCGCCAGCCGATCAGCGCCGCGACGCCCACGAAGCTGATCGGAAACAGCGCCTCGCCGAAATTCACCCCGATGGCGCTCAGCGACACCGCCCGGCCGCGCTGGGCGGCGAACCAGCGGCCCATGGCGGTGAACGCGATGTGGCTGAACATGCCCTGCCCGAACAGCCGCAGGAAATAGATCGAAAGCACCAAGAGCACGAGCGACGTCGACCAGGCCATCAGCACGCAGGCCAGCGCCAGGATGGGTGCTGCCAGCAGCACGGTGGCCGAGACGCTGATCCGGTCGATGACCTTGCCGATCTGCGGCAGTGTGGCGGCGCTCGCGAGCGTCGCGATCATGTAGAGCGTGCCGAAGCCGCCATGGCTGAGCCCGTATTCCGCGCGGATGTCGCCCGCCGACAGCGAGATGAAATAGGTCTGCCCGAAGGACGAGAAGAACGTGAGCAGGAACCCGCCCGCGATCCAGCGGGCGTTGTCGCGCAGAAAATGGAGGATGGGCATCAGCGGTCCCGGAACCGGTTTGTAATCGGGTATCGCCGGTCGCGGCCGAAATTCTTGCGGGTGATCTTCACGCCCGGCGCCGACTGGCGGCGCTTGTATTCGGCGATGTAGAGGAGATGCTCGATGCGGTGCACGGTGGCGATGTCGTGGCCGCGGGCGACGATCTGCTCGACGCTGAGCTCGTTCTCGACCAGGCTTTCGAGGATGTCGTCGAGCACCGGATAGGGCGGCAGCGAATCCTGGTCGGTCTGGTTGGGCCTGAGCTCCGCGGACGGCTCCTTGTCGATGATGTTCTGCGGGATCACCTCGCCCGAGGGGCCGAGCGCGCCGGGCGGCACATGGCTGTTGCGCCAGCGCGCCAGCGCATAGACCTGCATCTTGTAGAGGTCCTTGATCGGGTTGAAGCCGCCGTTCATGTCGCCGTAGAGCGTGGCGTAGCCGACGCTCATCTCGCTCTTGTTGCCGGTGGTCACCACCATCGAGCCGAACTTGTTGGAGATCGCCATCAGGATGACGCCGCGCGCCCGGCTCTGCAGGTTCTCCTCGGTGATCCCCTCCTCGGTGCCCTCGAACAGCTCGCCCAGCGTTGAGAGGAACCCCTGCACCGGCTCCTCGATCGCCACCGTGTCGTAGCGGCAGCCGAGCGCCTTGGCGCAGGCTTCGGCGTCGGTGATCGAGCTCTCGGAGGTGTAGCGGTAGGGCAGCATGACGGCGCGCAGCCGCTCCTCGCCCAGCGCATCGACGGCGAGCGCCGCGCAAATGGCCGAATCGATGCCGCCCGACAGCCCGAGCACGACGTTGCGGAAGCCGTTCTTGTTGACGTAGTCGCGAAGCCCCAGCATGCAGGCGCGATAGTCCGCCTCCTCGCGCTCGGGGATCGCCGACACCGGCCCGCCGGCCGAGACCCAGACGCCGTCGGCCTGGCGCTTCCAGGTGCTGACCGACACCGCCTCCTCGAACTGGCTCATCTGGAAGGCGAGGCTCTTGTCGGCATTGATGGCGAAGCTCGCCCCGTCGAACACCAGCTCGTCCTGGCCGCCCACCTGGTTGGCGTAGATCATCGGCAGGCCGCTTTCGATCACCTGCCTGAGCACCACCTGGTGGCGGACCTCGACCTTGCCGCGGAAATAGGGCGACCCGTTGGGCACCAGCAGGATCTCCGCGCCGCTTTCGCTGAGCGTCTCGCAGACGCCGAGATCGCCCCAGATGTCCTCGCAGACCGGGATCCCCAGCCGCACGCCGCGCACTTCGACCGGGCCGGGCATCTCGCCCACATGGAACACCCGCTTTTCGTCGAACTCGCCGTAATTGGGCAGATCCACCTTGTCGCGGCTGGCGACCAGCCTGCCGCCGTCGAGCACGGCCACCGAATTGAAGCGCTTGCTGCCCTCGCTACGCGGATAGCCGATGATCACCGCCGGCCCGCCGTCGGCGGTGTCGGCGGCAAGCTGCTCCACCGCCTCGCGGCAGCGGGCGAGGAAGGCGGGCTTGAGCACCAGGTCCTCGGGCGGGTAGCCGGCGATGAACAGTTCGGTGAGCAGCAGCACGTCGGCGCCGTGGCGGGCGGCGTCGCTGCGCGCCTCGCGCGCCTTGGCGAGATTGCCGGCGATGTCGCCCACGGTGGGGTTCAATTGCGCGATGGCGATGCGGATGATGTCGGTGCGGGACTGGGTCATGGAACTGGTGTTACCCCAAGTCGCAGCGCTTGAAAATCAGAGTTTTTCACGCGGGGAGCAATGTCGATGACGCACCCGGGTGGGCAGGCGCCCTACTCGGCCTCGTCGCCGTCCGGCACCGCGAGACCCACCACTGCTCCGGCCGCCGCTCCCGTGAGCCTGGCCGCGCCGACCGCGCTGCCGACCACCAGCGATCCCGCCCCGGTCACGGTCTTGGTGACGATCACCGCGCCGCAGCCCGAGACGGGCGCGACGAGGGCTGCGAGGAGGAGCGGCAGGGCGAGGCGAAGGATCATGCTCCCGCTTAACCCGCGGGCGCTGAAGATTGGGTTAAGCGGCGAGCGCCGGCGCCGGGTCGAAGCGCCACATGGTCATCGCCAGCACGCCGAATTCGGCGCTGTCATGCACCAGATGCGCCGTGCCCGCCTCACCCGCCGCCCCCATCGCCACGTAGAGCGGCAGCAGATGCTCGTCGGTCGGGTGGTTCCTGGCCGCGAACGGGGCTTCGCGGCGATAGTCGAGCAGCGCCGCGACATCGTTGGCGGCGAGCCGCTCGCCCATCCAGCGGGTGAAATCGCTCACCCAGGACGGCACCTCGGCCGCGCGCTGCCCGGCGCGCAGCGCCCGGAACGCCTCGCCCAGATTGTGGGTGAAGGAGCCCGAGCCGATCACCAGCACGCCCTCCGCGCCGAGCCCCGCCAGCGCCCGGCCGAGCCGGAAATGATGCTCCGGGCCCTGCGCCGGGTCGACCGAGACCGAAACCACCGGGATATCGGCATCCGGGTAGATCAGCTTCAGCGGCACCCAGACGCCGTGGTCGAAGCCGCGGCGGTCGACCGCCTTCGAGACAAAGCCTGCGGCCGTCAGATCCGCGGCGATCCGGCGCGCTAGCTCCGGCTCGCCCGGCGCGGGATAGTCCATCGCGTAAAGTTCGGGCGCGAAGCCGCCGAAATCATGGATGGTTTCGGGCTCGGGATCAGCCGAGACCGCGACCCCGCCGGAGACCTCGAAATGGGCGCTCGCCACGACGATGGCGCGCGGCCGCGGCAGCTCGCGCGCCAGCTGCCTGAGCCACGCCGCCGCCTGGGTGTCGGCGATCGCGGTGTCGGGCGAACCGTGCGAGAGGAACAAAGCGGGCATGGACGGCGCGCGGGTATCTTGAGTCATGGGACATCTCCTTTTGACGAAGATAGGCGAGGACCGCCGTTCACGAAAGATCCTCGATTGATCACATAGCGTTCAGGATTTGTGGACAGATGGAAGCGGCACGAAAGGCCGAAACGGGCACCCTCCCTTCTCCCGCCGGGAGAAGGTGGCTCGCCGCGCAAGCTGCGAGACGGATGAGGGTCGGTTCAGTGGGTGTGGCGCCCCCTCATCCGGCCCTTCGGGCCACCTTCTCCCGGAGGGAGAAGGGAGGGACCCGCGGGAGTGGGACCTTGCCGGTTCCCTATCCTTGGACCTTGCCGGTTGGTTATCCTCGGACCCCGCGATCCGTCATCCTCGGGCCTGTCCCGAGGATCTGTTGCACCCTCGGCGGTCTCGCGGGTCCATTGGTTTCCGGGCTGGCGACTGTGGATCCTCGGGACAAGCCCGAGGACGACGGGGACGAGGGGCGCGGATGCCATCCGAGAGTTCCGAGGATGCCAGAAATCGTGGCTTTCGCGATGACGCCCGAGGGGAAACCGCACGCGCCGATATCCCCGCGCGAGGAACCCGCCGGGGCGATAAAGCAACTTCAGTCCGGAGGGCCGCACGCGGGCTTTGCCTTCGGAAATGGGGTTTGGGTGGCGCATGGGGTGCATGCGCCGGGGTGGCGCGGCTGGCGCGCGGCCCGAGTGTCGCCGGATGATGTCCGCATCCGACAGGCGGCTGCCTGGCCCCCGAGCCCGGCCCGGACGAGGCCTCGGCTCAAGGGCGTGGAGCGCGTCCGACGCGAATTCCATGGCAAAGCGCCACAAAATCCGCCACAGGCCCGTCCCGCCGTCCATCCGCTTGCTCCGCTCACGCGAAGCCCGGATGCGAGGGCGGATCCGGCGGCTGGCTTGGCCCGGTCTTCCCGTGAGGGCGACCGGGCTGCCAGCGGAGCCCGCCGGCCTTCGCCTCCTCCCGGGTCCCCGCCGCACGTTACGACGGGGCCGGAAGGCCTTCCTCCCGCCCGGACCGCTACGCTGGCGGCCCATCCGGCGGCGGGAGTGGGAGAAGTGTGGCACGGGAGCGGGATGTGGGGACAAGATCGGGCTTGATTTGGGGTAAGGGATTGGAATTGTTGGGGGTGCGTGCCCCGTTTCTCCTCAGACCGAGAGGGGATCACTGCCACGAGGGGCCGTTTGCGGCACCCCCGAATCCCTCGGCACGTCCTCCTCGGGCCTGTCCCGAGGATCTACCGCAGCCTCGGCGGTCTCGCTGGTTCATTGGTTTCCGGGCTGGCGACAGTAGATCCTCGGGACAGGCCCGAGGATGACGACGTTGGGGTCCGAGGACGACGACCGAGCGGTCCGAGGACGACGTTCCGAGGGGTCCAAGGACGACGTTCGGAGGGGCTGGAGGATGACGACACGAGGCGTCCGAGGATGACGACGGAGGATCTGGCGGATGCCGGCGGAGCGGGGTCCGACGATGACAAGGATAAGGGCCGAGGACGATGGGCCCGGCGGCGCGCACCCTCCCTTCTCCCTCCGGGAGAAGGTGGCTCGACGCGAAGCGGCGAGACGGATGAGGGTCGACTACGGCGAGTGCAGCGCACCCTCATCCGCCGGCTTCGCCGGCACCTTCTCCCTGAGGGAGAAGGGAGGAGAACCGCGGGCGCAGCGCCTGGGGCAAATTCGGCAGGTGGCCTCCAGCCCCCTACTCCGCCACCAGCACCCCCGGCGAACTCCTGTCATATTGCGGCGCGCCATCGGTGATCTCGTAGAAATCGCCCTTGTCGGCGCAGAAGATGTGGCTGGCGATGTGGAGTCCCGTGGGCGGATCGAAGGCGCCGGCGAGGACCGAGATATGGGCGTCGTCGCGGTGCTTCCAGAACAGCGCCGAGCCGCAATATGCGCAGAAGCCGCGCCGGGCGACTTCGGAGGCGTGGTACCACGTGAGCCCCGCCGCCCCCTCGATCTCGATATGATCGTCGGCCACATTGGTGGCGGCGTAATAGAGCCCGGTCTGGCGCCGGCATTGCGAACAGTGGCAGGCGACGACCTCGCGCAGCGGTCCGCGGGTGCGGAAGCGGACGGCGCCGCAATTGCACCGGCCGGTGCGGATCTGGGTGTCGGGCATGGGGGTCTCCGTGAACTGATCGGTGCGATCTAATCACGGGACCGGGAGAACGCGCCACCGGGATTTGCGACATCTCCAGCCGGGATCACACCCAGCGGGCGGGGTCCATGCGTCCGTGCAGGATGCGGATGACCCGAAACGAACCTGGCTCGGACAGAACGTAGGCCACATGCGACCCGGCAAGGACTTTCATAAGTCCCGGACGGACCGAGGACGCGTCGCGTAAGAAACCCGGCGCTCCTGCAGCCCGTTCAAGCGTGGCTCCGATCTGGCGCAGATAAAGATCGGCCTGATCCGCGCCGAAGTGCTCTACGCTCCAGGCGTGTATATTGCCCAAGTCCCGCAGCGCCAGCCGCGTATAGACAGGCCGGATCATCATCTGCGCAGATCGGCGAGAAACGCATCCATATCCAGAGGTCCAGCATCGCCCGAGGCAATGCCTGCATCGATATCGCGGCGAAGTGCGGTCATCATCTCTTCGCGCTCCTGCAATGTCGCCAGACCCGCGCGCACCGCTTCGCTCACAGATGTGTACCGCCCCGCCTCGATCTGAGACCGGACAAAGGCTTCCTGCTGTTCGGTCAGCACCACGGAGGTGTTCTTGCCCATGGAATGTCTCCAGTTACCAGTTATTGGTACCACAATCCGGGGCGGTGATCTAGTTTTTGGTCGAGGCAAATCAGCTTCCCTCTCATCCCGACCCCCGCGCCGGGATCCCGCAGGAAGCGCCCGTAGGCCGGGAAATTGCCTTGTTCCGCCGAGGCGCGGTCGCTGAATGACAGATAGTCCTGCATGACGGAGGGTGGGACTCGCGCTTCAATCCAACGCAACACGCCGGGGCTTCCCCCGGCGTGTTTTACCATCCAGCAGATTTCTTGAGACCGTCCCTAGCCGTTGACGACCGAGCGGCGGTCGTCGTCGCGGCCGCCCTTCATGCGCTCGGCCACCAGGAACGCCAGTTCGAGCGCCTGGTCGGCGTTGAGACGCGGGTCGCAATGGGTGTGGTAGCGGTCGCGCAAATCGTCGCCGGTAAGCGCGCGGGCGCCGCCGGTGCACTCGGTGACGTTCTTGCCGGTCATCTCGATGTGGATGCCGCCGGGATGCGTGCCCTCGGCGCGGTGGATCTGGAAGAAGGAATCCACTTCCGACAGGATCCGCTCGAAGGGTCGGGTCTTGTAGGAGTTGAGCGTGATCGTGTTGCCGTGCATCGGGTCGCACGACCACACCACCTTGCGACCCTCGCGCTCGACGGCGCGGATCAGGCGCGGCAGGTGATCAGCCACCTTGTCGTGGCCGAAGCGGGCGATCAGCGTGAGACGGCCCGGCTCGTTCGACGGGTTCAAGATGTCGATCAGCGTCAGAAGCTCGTCTGCTTCGAGCGACGGGCCGCATTTGAGACCGATCGGGTTCTTGATGCCGCGGCAGAACTCGACATGGGCATGGTCTGTCTGGCGCGTGCGGTCGCCGATCCAGATCATGTGGCCGGAGGTGGCGTAGAAATCGCCCGAGGTGGAATCGGTGCGGGTCATGGCTTCTTCGTAGCCCAGGAGCAGCGCCTCGTGGCTGGTGAAGAAATCGGTCTCGCGCAGGTTGGCGTGGTTGTCCGCGGTGATCCCGATCGCCTTCATGAAGTCCATGGTCTCGGAGATCCGGTCGGCGAGCTTGCGGTAGCGCTCGGCCTGCGGGCTGTCCTTGACGAAGCCCAGCATCCACTGGTGGACGTTGTCGAGATTGGCGTAGCCGCCCTGGGCAAACGCGCGCAGCAGGTTGAGCGTGGCCGCCGACTGCCGGTAGGCCATGATCTGGCGTTCCGGGTTGGGGATGCGCTCGGCCTCGTTGAACTCGATGCCGTTGATGATGTCGCCGCGGTAGCTCGGAAGCTCGACGTCGCCCTGCTTCTCGATGTTGGACGAGCGCGGCTTGGCGAACTGGCCGGCAATCCGGCCGATCTTGACCACAGGCTGCTGCGCGCCAAATGTCAGCACCACGGCCATTTGCAGGAACACGCGGAAGAAATCGCGGATGTTGTCGGCCTCGTGCTCGGCGAAGCTCTCGGCGCAGTCGCCACCCTGAAGCAGAAAGCCCCTGCCTTCGGCCACGCCAGCGAGCGCTGACTTCAGCCGGCGGGCCTCACCCGCAAAAACCAGCGGCGGAAACTTGGAGAGCCGGGCTTCGGTCGCAGCCAGCGCCGCCGCATCCGGATAGTCCGGGACCTGCTGGATGGGTTTGTTGCGCCAGCTCTTCGGGGTCCAGTTCTGTGCCATGTCGTTCACCGTGTTGGACGGGCGATTGCCCGCGGATCTGTCGATTTGGAGGGGCTTATAGCGATGATTTCGCCCCCTGCAAACCCGGCATCAACGAATCAGCCGCCGGAGGGCCCACGGACCGGCGCGAGTGCTGCCTCGAACAGCGCGATCTCGGCGGGCGAGAGATCAACCGCCCGCGCATAGCGCGGCGCCTCCCGGTCCTCGAGCACCGGCCTGTCGAAGCCCGCGGTCTCGGTCACGAAGCGGCGCAGGCCGTCCGCGCCGAACTCGTTGAGGAAACCCTGCATCACCGCATCGAGATAGGACCTCAGGATCGGCGCCGGCCCCTCGACCGGCTTATGCTCGATCCGCGCCTCGTAGACATGGAGCCGAATGTCCGCCCGGGCGGCGAGCGCGGGGGCCGCGCCGCCGAAGTCGAGATCGGCCAGGGAGATGTCGCGGCGGTGGTAGCGGAACTCGCGGGCGTCGACGGCGTCGAGGTTCTCGGCGCGATCGATCACCAGAAGCCCGTCGATGGCCGATCCCGGCTCGGGATGCGCGCTGAGCAGGCAGGGCGCCGGACCGGGGGCGAGCACGGCGAGCGGCGTCGGCCCCATGTCGGGCCGCGCCCGCCAGGTCCGC
>NZ_JRJG01000264.1 GCF_000759435.1 Hoeflea sp. BAL378 | reverse complement strand
GCGAGGCGGTCGCCAACAACATCAAGGGCACGCTGGCGCTGCCGCATGCCTATGGGCGGCTGCAGTTCGGTGAGGACCTCGACCTGCATTTCCGCACCATGATCGGCACCGGCTCGAACCCGAACGTGGCCGCCGTGGTGGTGATCGGCATCGAGCCGGGCTGGACCAAGAAGATCGTCGACGGCATTGCCGCCACCGGCAAGCCGGTGACCGGCTTCTCGATCGAGCAGAACGGCGACTTGAAGACCATCATGAACGCGTCCAGGGTGGCCAAGGAATATGTCCACTTCGCCTCCGAACTGCAGCGCGAGGAGTGCTCGATCTCCGAACTGTGGATCTCGACCAAATGCGGCGAGAGCGACACCACGACGGGGCTCGGCTCCTGCCCGACGGTGGGCAACATGTATGACAAGTTGCTGCCCGAGGGCATCTATGGCTGCTTCGGCGAGACCTCGGAGATCACCGGCGCCG
>NZ_JRJG01000263.1 GCF_000759435.1 Hoeflea sp. BAL378 | reverse complement strand
ACATCTCCCCCGCAAGGGGGGAGATTACTGGGCCGCGGTCGTGCATCCCCCCGCTTGCCCAACCCCCCATCCCCCTCTACCACTTGGGCCTCCGCTCCTTGGCATCCGGGCCCGCCGTGACACGCATCATCCTTCGATCCCTCCTCCTCATCGCGCTCGCCGCAGCGCTCGCCGGCTGTACCGGCGTGGGCTATTACGCGGAATCGCTCAACGGGCATCTCAAGATCATGGCGGCGCGGCAGGATGTGGCGGGGCTGGTGGCGGATCCGGGGACGCCCAAGGCGCTGAGGGCGCGGATGGTTTCGGCGAGCGCGATCCGGCAGTTTGCCAGCGACGCGCTCGACCTGCCCGACAATGCGAGCTACCGCTCCTATGTCGACATCGGCCGCGATTACGTGACGATCGCGGTCTATGCGGCGCCGGAATTCTCGCTGGCGCCGGTGGCGAAATGCTTTCCGGTGTTCGGCTGCGTGCCCTACCAGGCGTTCTTCTCGGCCGACAACGCCAGGAAGGCGGCTGCCAAGCTTCAGGCGCAGGGGCTCGACGCGCATGTCTCGGGGGTGACGGCCTATTCGACGCTGGGCTGGACCAGCGACCCGCTGCTGTCGACCATGTTCCGCGACGACGAGACCTCGGTGGCGGCGCTGATCTTCCACGAGCTCGCCCATCAGCGCGTCTATGTGCAGGACGACAGCGCCTTCAACGAGGCCTTCGCGACGGCGGTGGAGACCAGCGGCGTGCGCCAATGGCTGCGGGCTCAGGGCGACGCCGGGGG
>NZ_JRJG01000262.1 GCF_000759435.1 Hoeflea sp. BAL378 | reverse complement strand
CCCCCTCTGTCGGCTACGCCGACATCTCCCCCGCAAGGGGGGAGATGAGGGGCGGCAAGCTCGGGATCGTCAGCCAAGTCCTGGATCTTTAGGTGAGCCGAAGCCGCCGGCTTCAGTGGCAGTGCACCTGGCCGGTGCTTGACTGCATGTGACAGCATTGTCCGGGCGGCGAACTCTTGCGGCAGCCGCCGCCATGGGCGTGGGCAAGGCTGGCCGACAGCAGCGATGCCAGCGCCAGAACCGCAACATAAAGTCTCATCTCGTTACTCCCCGTCCCCCATGGACCGGAGCACCCTTGCACGTGCAGGCAAGAGTAGCAATGATGAAGACGATTCGCGCAATGGCTGAAATTGCGAGGCCTTGGCATTCCCCGTCAACCTCCCGTTAACCACGCTCCCTAACCCGCCGCTAAGTCCCTGACGCTATCTTCCCGCGGATCGGGAGTATCGCGTCATGATTTCCAGCATCATCAGCACCGCCTTTTCCGGCATGGCCGCGCAGCGCGAGCGGCTCGATGCGGTGGCCCACAACATCGCCAATGCCGACGCGCCCGGCTACGCGCGCAGGACCGTCGACATGGTCACGGGTCCCGGCGGCGGGGTGCGTGCGGTGACGCGCGAGGCCGAAGGCGGCGTCGATCTCGCCACCGAGATGACCGACCTGATCGACGCGAAAATGGGCTACGAGGCCAATCTCGCGGTGATGGAAACCGGCATGGACATGTGGGACGCGCTGATGAGCGCGCTCGAGCCCCGCGACCGCGACGAGCGCTGGCGCTAGCCGCGGGTCCGGCGCCGGGCGGGCAGGTGGGCCTCTCGCCGACCGTCAGCCGGTTATCCCCGGCTCTCTCCATCCGCCACCCATGTCTCCTGTTTTCGTCATCCGCGAACCCTTCCCCTCGTCATCCTTGGCCCCCGAGCCAAGGATCCATTCCGTGATCCATCCGAGAACGCTGCGGGTGGATAGATAGCGGAATGGATCCTAGGGTCGGGGCCCTAGGATGACGAAACGAGGGTTCGATGCCTGACATGACGAAGTCGAAAGGCCGGGGCCAAGTGTGACGAAACGAGAGGCGGCCGCGGGGATGGATTTGTGCCCCCACCCTGGCAATTCCATTCAGTTACCCAAAATATCCCCCGATCGTTTCGCCGCATTTCCGCACCATGGCCTTACTCCCGTAGCCGGATGGCTGCCCACCTCCCCCTTGAGGGGGTCCGAAGGACGGGTCGAGACCTGTGGCTCGCCCCTGGGGAGAGACAAGCGTAGCGCAGGCGATCCGGGTGGGGGTCCTGCGCCGTCGGCAGCCCTGAATGACTTCTGTTACAGGCATCTCTGGTGCCGCATACCCCC
>NZ_JRJG01000261.1 GCF_000759435.1 Hoeflea sp. BAL378 | reverse complement strand
CCGGCGTGGTCACGCTCACGGGCCAGGTGGAGGAGGCGGTTCTCGCTGCCCGGGCGGAGGAACTGGCCGCGCGCGTCTCGGGTGTCGTCGCCATCGAGAACCGGCTCACCGAACAGACCGCCGTCACCGAGCGGCTGAAGCCGGTCATCGGCCGGTTTGAAAGACGTCTTCAGCAGACGCTCGATTATCTGCCGCTGCTGATGGTGGCCGGCCTCGTTTGGCTGGTGATCGGGCTCCTGGGCTGGTTCGTCACCACCCGCACCCAGCCCTGGAGCTGGCTCACCCCCAACGCCTTCATCGCCGACCTGTTGCGCCAGAGCCTGTGGCTCGCCTTCCTGATGCTCGGCGCCGTCGTGGCGCTCGATATCCTGGGCGCCACCGCCGTGCTCGGCACCATCATCGGCGCGGTCGGCATCATCGGCCTCGCAATCGGCTTCGCCGTCAAGGACACGGTGGAGAATTACATCGCCTCGATCCTCCTGTCGGTGCGCCAGCCGTTCCAGCCGCGCGATTTCATCGCGCTCGAGGGCATGGAGGGCTTCGTCATCCGGCTCACCTCGCGCGCCACCATCCTGATGGATGTCGACGGCAACCACATCCGCATCCCCAACGCCACCGTGTTCAAGGCCACCATCGTCAACTACACCCGCAATCCCGAGCGGCGCTTCGCCTTCGAACTCGGCATCGACGCGGCGAGCCCGCTGCACGAGGCGCTGACGATCTGCCAGGATACGCTGGAAGGCCTGGGCTTCGTGCTGGCAAAGCCCGAGCCGGGCGCCTGGATCGAGAAGCTCGGCGACTCCGCCGTGATCATCGGCGTCTCGGGCTGGATCAACCAGGCCGAGACCGATTTCGTCAAGGCCCGCTCCGAGGCGATCCGCACCGTCAAGACCGCGCTCGAGGCCGCGGGGTTCGCGCTGCCCGAGCCGATCTACCGGCTGCGCTTCGATGCCGGCGACGCGCTTCAGGTGACGCCCGGCTCCCGCCCGGAGCCCGGCGGCAAAGCCGCTGCGGGCAAGAAGCCCGCGCCGGCGCCCGGGCCCGCGCAGCCGGGACCCGCCGCGAACGACGCGGTCACCGACACCGGCGTCGACCAGGCGGTGCTCAAGAAGGTGGACGACGAGCGCCAGAGCCAGCCCGACGCCGACCTGCTCTCGGGCGACGGCACGGACGAACTCGGCGCACGGCCCAGGGTGTGACCGCGCCCACCGTCCGGTCTTCGCACCGGGAGGGGAAATGACAGGCTCTTCGCGCCAGGAGGGGAAATGACAGGACGGCCGGCGTGTCCTCGCGGCAGCTGCGTGACGTCAATCTACAGCCCGACCCCGTTCTAGACTAACGGCAGTCGCGTCCCATCGCGGCTTGTGGCAGATGGGCGCCGCTTCGTCCAGAGCCGCGCCGGCCGCAGCCGGAAATGCTCCGGGCGCCCGGCGCTTTTTCACGTCTTGGGGCAGGCCAAGCGGCGCCCCTCCCTTCTCCCCTCGGGGGGAAGGTGCCGG
>NZ_JRJG01000260.1 GCF_000759435.1 Hoeflea sp. BAL378 | reverse complement strand
GTCGCGCAGCGACGCCAGGGATTCGGAGAAATAGGGCGAGACGATCACCGGCAGGTCGCCCGAGGCGAGCAGCGCGTTGGCGTGGGCGATGGCGGCGGCCTCGAGCTGGTCCCAGGGGTCCTCGTGCTCGGCGATCGCCGCCACGACCGCCGTGGTGATGAATTCCATGCCGGCCGAGTGCACCGCCAGAAAGATGTCGTCCTTGGATCCGAAATGATAGTAGATCGAGCCGCCGAGGATTCCCGCCGCCGCCGCGATGTCGCGGATCGTCGTGGCGTCGAAGCCGCGCGTGCCGAACAGGTGCGCCGCCTCCTGCATGATCAGTGAGCGCCGCGCGCTCGAACTGACATCCTCGCCGGACCCGTTCCTGGTCTTGCGCGTCGGCTTTTGCTGACTGGTTGCTTTCTGCCGGCCCATGGCTCGTCCCTTCATACTGGTGCTCCGATCGATGCAGACCACACGTTCAAATAGCCGGAGTGTAATGGAATTGGAAGCATATCAACCGCTTGTTAGTGGCTTGTCCTCATTTCCCTTCACGGCCGGCGCATCTTCCGGCCGGAAGTCCGGTTTCTCGAACCAGCCGCTGGCGAAAGCAAGGTCGCGGTGAGGGCCCGAGGAGAATCGCGGCGCCCGCTTTTCGAGGAACGACCGGAAGCCCTCGTCGTAGTCCGGCCCGCGATAGGCCGCCACCAGGCCCATCGATTCAAACATGTGCGCGCGCATCGGGTGGTCCTCGCCCAGCATCTGCCAGAGCAGCCTGCGGATCAGGCCGACGGAGGCCGGCGAGGTCTCGTCGATGAACGAGGCGGCAACGGCGCGCGCGCG
>NZ_JRJG01000259.1 GCF_000759435.1 Hoeflea sp. BAL378 | reverse complement strand
GTGTGACCGAACTGGTGACGCCGGCGGGCAATCTCACCGACAGCGGGACCATCGCCTTTACCGACGTCGATCTCCTCGACGTCCACACCGTGCTCCCTGCCATCGTCGGCTCGAACGGCGCTTTGGGGACACTCACCGCAAGCGTCACCACGGACACCACGGGCACCGGCACGGGCGGCGTCATCAGCTGGAGCTACAGCGTCGCGGCAGCGGCCGTGGAGTATCTGGCTCTCAACGAGACCAAGGTCGAGACCTTCACGATCACCTTGAGCGACGGCCGCGGCGGCACGGTCGAGCGCACCATCTCCGTCACCATCACCGGCACCAACGACGTGCCGGTCGTCGCGGCTGGAGACGTGACCGGCGCGGTCACGGAACAGGTGACGCCGGCGGGCAACCTCACCGACAGCGGCACGATCGCCTTCACCGATGTCGATCTTCTCGACATCCACACGATCCTCCCGGGTATCGTGGCCTCGAATGGCGCTTTGGGCACGCTCACGGCCAACGTCACCACGGACACCACCGCCACCGGCACGGGCGGCGTGATCGGCTGGAACTACACCGTCGCGGCTTCGGCGGTGGAGTATCTGGCTCTCAACGAGACGAAGATCGAGACCTTCACGAT
>NZ_JRJG01000258.1 GCF_000759435.1 Hoeflea sp. BAL378 | reverse complement strand
AGGGCCTGTACTTCATGGACTCGTCCTCGGCGGCGGCGGAATGCGTCACCCTGATGGCAGCGGGCGGCTATGTGGTGCACACCTTCCCCACCGGGCAGGGCAACGTGATCGGCAACCCGATCGTGCCGGTGATCAAGATCACCGCCAACCCGCGCACGGTGAGGACCATGGGCGAGCATGTGGACGTCGACGTCTCGGGGATCCTCAGGCGCGAGATGACCATCGACGAGGCCGGCGACGCGCTGATCGAGATGATCCTGCGCACCTCCAACGGCCGCGCCACCGCCGCCGAGGCGCTCGGCCACCGCGAGTTCTCCATGACAAAGCTCTATCGCTCGGCGTAAGACACAACAGGCGGGGTTTCCATGGCGCATATTGTCATCACCGAATTCATGGACGAGGCGGCGGTCGCCCGCCTCGCCCGGGTCCATGACACGCTCTACGATCCGACGCTGGTCGACGATCCGGCGGCGCTGCATGGCCATCTGACGGCCGCGCGGGCGCTGATCGTGCGCAACCGCACCCAGGTGCGCGAGACGCTGCTCGGCATGGGGCCGAAGCTCAAGGTGGTCGGCCGGCTCGGCGTCGGGCTCGACAATATCGATGTTGGCGCCTGCAAGGCGCGCTCGATCAAGGTGATCCCGGCCACCGGCGCCAATGACCTTTCGGTGGCGGAATATGTGATCACCACGGCGCTGATGCTGCTGCGCGGCGCCTATCTGCGCTCGGCCGAGGTGGCCTCGGGCGCCTGGCCGCGGCAGTCGATGATGGGGCGGGAGCTCGCCGGCAAGACCATCGGGCTCGTGGGCTACGGCTCGATCGCGCGCGAGGTGGCGTGGCGGGCGCACATGATGGGCATGCAGATCGTCGCCTACGACCCTTACCTGATGGCCGATCATCCGGGCTGGCAGATCGCCCGCAATGTCTCGCTCGATGCGGTGCTGGAACTCTCCGACGTGGTGTCGCTGCACACGCCGCTGACGGAGGCGACGCGGCGGATGATCAATGCCGAGGCGCTGGCCTCGATGAAGAAGGACGCGATCCTGATCAATGCCGCACGCGGTGGCATCGTCGACGAGGCGGCGCTGGCCGAGGCCCTGAGAGCGGGAAAATTGGGCGGGGCGGCGCTCGACGTGTTCGAGACCGAGCCGCTGACGGCGGAAGCGGGCGAAAAGTTCACGGGTCTTGCCAACCTGGTGCTGACGCCGCATGTCGCCGGCGTGACCCGGGAATCCAATGAGCGCGTCAGCCACCTGATCGCCGAGAAGGTGCTCGAAGCGCTGGGGAGCAAGGCATGAGCGAAATGCTGACGATGGCGCCCGACGCCGTCACCGACCTCATCGTCGGCGCGCTGACGCGCAGCCGGACCTCGGCGGAGAATGCGCAATCGGTGGCCCGTGCGCTGCTGGCGGCGGAACTCGCCGGCCAGGGCGGCCACGGCCTGCGGCGGGTCGAGGCCTATTCGGCGCAGGCGCGCGCCGGCAAGGTCGACGGTTTCGCCACGCCGACAGCCAAGCAACTGAGGCCCGGGGCGCTGGCGATCGACGCCGCCAACGGCTTTGCCTATCCGGCGATGGACCTGGCGCTCGACTGGCTGCCGGGGGCGGCGAAGACCCAGGGAATCGCCATCGCCGGCATTCGCCGCT
>NZ_JRJG01000257.1 GCF_000759435.1 Hoeflea sp. BAL378 | reverse complement strand
CTAATAGCTCGATCGGCTTGATCGTTCTCATTGATCAATGCTCATCTTTGTCGCTCGCCGGCCGCACGCTCCTTACGGAGCTGGCCCTGCGCGGGCGCGCCAAACGATTGGCGACGCGCGGTCGCGCTTGCGGAGCTTCGCTCCGGACGCAAACCGTGCGCACAAGTGGGACAAAAGACGTGTTCAAGACTTCAAGGGGTTAGCCGCCCGCCAGCTTCTCAATCAACTTGCATGTGTCGCCA
>NZ_JRJG01000256.1 GCF_000759435.1 Hoeflea sp. BAL378 | reverse complement strand
CTTTTGTCGTGGGTTTGATGAGGGTCCGCGCCAGATACCAGAAGAAGGACAAGTCGTGGAATGACCCGATCTTACGACTGACCAGGTGCCCCTGGGCGAGGACAGTGCCGATGGCAACTCCGATGCCGGCATCAGCCAACTTGTTGATGATCTCGTTGCGGTCGAGCTGGAGAACGTTAGCGTCAATGAGAACCATGTCAAACACATCGGGGTACTTGGCGATCT
>NZ_JRJG01000255.1 GCF_000759435.1 Hoeflea sp. BAL378 | reverse complement strand
CGCGCGAAGGCCGGATCGAGATGGCGCATTGCTACGGGCTCACCGAGGCCGGCACCTTCGCCACGCTCTGCCGTCCCTACGAGGTGTTCGAGAACTGGGGTTCGATCGGCCGGGCAATTCCCGGGGTGGAGCTCGCGCTGCTCGACGACGAGGGCCAGCCGGTGCCACGCGGCGAGCACGGCGAGATCTGCCTGCGCGGTCCGCAGATGTCGGGCTACTGGCGCAATCCCGAGGCCACCGCCGAGATGATGCGCGGCGGCTGGCTGCACACCGGCGACGTCGGCGTGATGAACGAGCGCGGCTTCCTGTGGATCGTCGACCGCAAGAAGGACATGATCCGCTCC
>NZ_JRJG01000254.1 GCF_000759435.1 Hoeflea sp. BAL378 | reverse complement strand
GGGCACCGGCGCGGGGTCCGGGGACGCAGACGGCTCCACGGTTTGCTGGTCCTGCCCGGTGCGGTTCGCCTGCCTCATGCACGCCTCGCTTGAAGCTTGCGAGACTACACCCGGCCGCGCGCGCAATGCCACCACAAATTGCGGCGGGCCTATACGGCCGGCCATCCTCGGCTCGGCGTCAATTCCTATTAACGCTTGAATTTTTTACACGATTTGACGAGCCTGCCCGAACGCCAGCCAGCGCGCCGGGCGCTGCCATAACGCTCTCGCGCTGCACAATTAGCCATCCGCATAGCTTGGCAGGGTGCGGGAAATCATATAGCTAACCTTGACGGTCATCCAAGGCGCCGGCTTGCAGGCCGGGCGCCTGCATTCGTGGAAGGACAAGCCATGGCAGACAAGAACGCAAAACTCCTCATGGACGGCAAGGAGATCGAATTTCCCGTCAAGTCCGGAACCATCGGACCCGATGTCGTCGACATTGCGACGCTCTACAAGCAGACCGGGGCGTTCACCTATGATCCGGGCTTCACCTCCACCGCCTCCTGCGAATCCAAGATCACCTTCATCGACGGCGACGAGGGCATCCTGCTGCATCGCGGCTATCCGATCGACCAGTTGGCCGAACAGGGCGACTTCCTGGAAGTCTGCTACCTGCTGCTCTACGGCGAACTGCCGACGGCGACGCAGAAGGCCGATTTCGACTACCGCGTGACGCGCCACACCATGGTGCATGAGCAGATGAGCCGGTTCTTCACCGGCTTCCGTCGCGACGCGCACCCGATGGCGGTGATGTGCGGCTGCGTCGGTGCCCTGTCGGCGTTCTATCACGACTCCACCGACATCACCGATCCGCACCAGCGCATGGTCGCCTCGATGCGCATGATCGCCAAGATGCCGACGTTGGCGGCGATGGCGTTCAAGTACCATATCGGCCAGCCCTTCGTGTATCCGAAGAACGATCTCGACTATGCGGCGAACTTCCTGCGCATGTGCTTTGCCGTGCCCTGCGAGGAATATGTGGTCAATCCGGTGCTGGCCCGCGCCATGGACCGGATCTTCATCCTGCATGCCGATCACGAGCAGAACGCCTCGACCTCGACCGTGCGGCTCGCCGGCTCGTCGGGCGCCAATCCGTTCGCCTGCATCGCCGCCGGCATCGCCTGCCTGTGGGGCCCCGCCCATGGCGGCGCCAACGAGGCGGCGCTCAACATGCTGGCCGAGATCGGCACCGTCGACAAGATCCCGGAATATATCGACCGCGCCAAGGACAAGGACGATCCGTTCCGGCTGATGGGCTTCGGCCACCGGGTCTACAAGAACTACGATCCGCGCGCCAAGATCATGCAGAAGACCTGCCATGAAGTGCTGAGCGAACTGGGCATCAAGGACGACCCGATGCTCGAAGTGGCGATGGAGCTCGAGCGCATCGCGCTCACCGACAGCTATTTCATCGAGAAGAAGCTCTACCCGAACATCGACTTTTATTCGGGCATCACGCTCAAGGCGCTGGGCTTCCCCACCACCATGTTCACGGTGCTGTTCGCACTCGCCCGCACCGTCGGCTGGATCGCCCAGTGGAGCGAGATGATCGAGGACCCGAGCCAGCGAATCGGCCGGCCGCGCCAGCTCTATATCGGCGCCACCAACCGCGACTATGTGCCGATGTCGAAGCGCTGAACCGGCGCCGGCATCCCGAGACGAGAAAAGCGCCTTCGGGCGCTTTTTTCATGGCCGCACGGCTTTGGCGGAGCGGGATGTCAGCGGCCGAGAACGGCCAGCACGGTCCTGGCGGCGAGCTCGGAGGCGGGTTGGCCGGTCTGCATGCGCGACCAGATCAGGTCTGAATCGGCCAGAGCCGCCGCACGATGCAGCGTGTCGCGGGAGAGCTGGTCGGCGATGCGCGCCACCCGCTCGGGCCGGATCTGGTTGTCGTAGAGTTCGGCGGTGACCACATGGCCGGCGATCATGTTGGGAATCGCCGCGGTCCAGGTGGTGATCATGTTGATGAGCAGCCGGGCGATGGGGTCGAGCCTGTAGCAGGAGATCTGCGGAACGCCGGCGAGCGCCAGTTCGAGGAGCACCGTGCCGGAGGCGGCGATGGCGACATCGGCCCGGCCGAAGGCCTCCCATTTTGCGGCGTCGCCGGTGACGACCGAGCACGGGACGTCCCAACCCAGCACCGCGTCGCGGACCTGACGCTCGACATGGGCGCCGGCGGGAAGCACGAACGTCATGGCGGGATTGAGATCGGAGAGCCATCTGGCGGCCGCGCCGAAGGCCGGTGCCAGCCGCGCCACCTCCGAGCGGCGCGAGCCCGGCAGGATCAGGCAGACCGGCGGCGCGTCGCGCCCGGCGGCGCCGCG
>NZ_JRJG01000253.1 GCF_000759435.1 Hoeflea sp. BAL378 | reverse complement strand
GGGCGATGGGCCCGTTCCGCGATGCTTTTGTCGCGCAGGCGGATACCCTCAGGGTCGGCCCGGGGTTGGATGAGGGAACCGAAATGGGTCCGCTCGTCTCCGCCCGGCGGCTGGAGGCGGTCGAGGCGCTGGTGGCCGATGCCCGCGAAAAGGGCGCGAGGGTGGAACTGGGCGGCAAGCGCATCGGCAATGCCGGCTTTTTCCACGAGCCGACCGTGCTCTCCAGGCTCGATGTCGGCATGCGCGTGATGACCGAGGAGCCTTTTGGACCGCTCGCCCTGCTCATTCCGTTCAAGACCGCCGACGAAGCTCTCGCCGAGGCCAACCGGCTTCCGTTCGGCCTTGCGTCCTATGCCTTCACCGGGTCTGCGCGCACCAAGGCCCATATCGAGCGACGGCTGCAGGCCGGCATGCTCTCGATCAACCATCTGGGCCTGGCCCTGCCGGAGACGCCGTTCGGTGGCATCAAGGACAGCGGCTACGGCACAGAAGGCGGTCCTGAGGCGATCGACGCCTATCTCACCACGAAATTCATCACCGAACGCCACG
>NZ_JRJG01000252.1 GCF_000759435.1 Hoeflea sp. BAL378 | reverse complement strand
CCTTCGCGTGATCCCGATCCCCGGCGCCTCGGCGCCAATGGCGGCGCTCGTCGCCTCGGGCCTGCCGAGCGACGCCTTCCTGTTCGCGGGCTTCCTGCCGTCCAGGGACAAGGCCCGGCGCGACCGGCTGGCGGAGTTCGCGACGACCGCGGCGACGCTGATGTTCTTCGAGAGCCCCAACCGGCTGGCGGCGTGCCTCAGATCCGCGGCCGAGGTGCTGGGGCCGGACCGGCCGGCCGCCGTCTGCCGGGAACTGACCAAGGCCTATGAGGAGATCCGGCGCGGCACGCTGGGCGAGCTTGCGGCGCAGTACCAGGACGAATCCATCCGCGGCGAGATCGTGCTGGTGATCGGCCCCGGCTCGGCGCCGGCGCCGTCCGAGGACGACGTCGACGCGCTGCTCGCCCGGCTCGCCACTGAATTGCCCGCAGGCCAGGCGGCGACGGAGGCCGCCAGGCTCACCGGGCAGAAGCGCAAGGAGCTCTACCAGAGGCTTCTCGCCATGAAGGGCGGGGCGGCGGGGGACGCGGGGTGAGCGCGGACGGCAGGCTTGCCAGCAAGCGGCGCTTCGAGCGCCGGGGCCGGCGCGCCGAATGGATGGCGGCGCTGGCGCTGGTGCTCAAGGGCTACCGGATCGCCGCCCTGCGCTACCGCACGCCGCTCGGCGAAATCGACATCGTGGCGCGCAAGGGCGACCTGGTCGCTCTGGTCGAGGTCAAGGCGCGGCGCGAGCTCGGCGCGGGCGTTGATGCGGTCAGCGCTTCGGCGCAACGGCGCATCCAGGCCGCGGGCGCGCTGTTCGTCAGCCGGCAGCCCGATTCCGCGCGCCTGTCGTGGCGCTGCGACATCGTCGTGGTCAGCCCCTGGCGCTGGCCGGTTCATCTCGAGGACGCGTTCTAGGGAGGTCGGGCCGCCGCATGAACCGGCCCGGCGGCATGCCGACGTGACGGCTGAAGGCGGTGCTGAAGGTGCTGGCCGAGCTGTAGCCGATGCGGTCCGCGACCTCGGCGAGCGCCAGGGTTCCGCCGCGCAGCAGATCGCGGGCGACCGTCATCCGCCAGGCCAGCAGATATTCCATCGGCCGCGCGCCCACCGTGCGGACGAACCGGTCGAAGAAGGCGGAGCGGGACATGCCGGCCGCGCGCGC
>NZ_JRJG01000251.1 GCF_000759435.1 Hoeflea sp. BAL378 | reverse complement strand
ATCCTGTCCGATCTTGCCGAGGGAACCGCCGCCGTCAGCGGCCGGGTGCTCAATCTGGAAGGCCAGGCCGTCGACGGCGAGGCCTTCCGCCGGATCCAGCAGAGCCTGTCGGAGCGTCTGCCGGGCGGCGTCACGCTCGGCACCGCCGACATCGGCGCGGCCCGGGGCCAGGCGCTGGAATGGTCGGCGCGGCGCGAGGGCGATCTGCTGACGCTGAGCGGGTCCCTGCCAAACGAGGAGGCGCGCGACAGGCTGCTTGCCGCCGCCGGCCTGAAGTTCGGCACGCTCAGCATCGACGATGCCCAGGACATCGCCGCCGGCGCGCCGGAAGGGCTCGAGGCCGCGGCGCTGGCCGCGCTGCAGGCGCTGAGCCGGCTCGGCGACGGCGAGGCGCGGATCGCCGACGGCACCGTGTCCGTGCGCGGCATCGCCCTGAGCGAGGCAGCGTCCGGCGAGGTCGCGCGGCTCCTGGCCGAGGGGCTGCCCGCGGGTTTCAGCGCGGAGCCCGCCATCGACATCGCGACGGTTCCGGACAAGGTCCTGCCGGCGGCCGCCTGCCAGGCGGAACTCGACCGGCTGGCCGGGCTCAACACCGTGCTGTTTGAAACCGGGCAGGCGGCGATCGCCGACCATTCGCATGGCTATCTCGACCGGATCGCCTTCGCCGCGCGGCAATGCGGCACGGCGCGGCTGGAGATCGCCGGCCACACCGATGCCGATGGCTCGGAGGCGGACAATCTGGCCCTGTCGCAGCGCCGGGCGCAATCGGTGCTTGAGTATCTGAGTGCCGCCGGCGTTTCGGCGGAGCGCATGCGGGCCGTCGGATACGGCGAAAGCCGTCCGCTGCAAGACAATGAAACCGACGCGGGCAAGGCGGCCAACCGCCGCATCGAGTTCCGCGTCCTCAGCGAACCGGAATGAACCGGAGGGGAAACACCATGTGGTATATGTTCTCGCATATTTGGCTGTGGGTGCTGTGCGCGTTCCTGATCGGCGCGCTGGTGGGATGGAAGACATGCGGCGGCAAGCGGAGCTGATGGCCGGTTGCGCTCGTTCGGAGTGGGAGAAATGACCATGTTCTTTTTGCAGACACTGTTTTTCGCCGCCGTCGCCTTCGGGCTGGGATGCCTGTTCGGATGCTGGCTCAAGGGCCGGCTCAGAACGCCGCGGCATCATTCGGGCGCGGCCGGCGCAATCACCCATGCGGGCGCGGCGCGCACCTCGACCGCGGGCGAGCTGGCCTCGTCGAGGCCGCATTACGAACCCGTCTCGAGGGCGCCGCGCGAGGAGGACCTGCCGCCGCGTCCCGTGGCCGCTCCGGTCCCGGCGGTGGCGCCGCAGGCGGGCGCGGTCGCTCCGGCGACGATAGTTCCCGTGGTCCCCGACGAGCCGGCTGTAGCGTCCAAACCCGCCAAACCCGCCGCGCGCAAGGCCGCTGCGAAACCGGCATCGACCAAGCCCGCCGCGGCCAAGGCGGCTAAGGCAAAGACCGCAGCCGCGCCGGAGGCGCCCAACCCCGCCGCGGTCAAGGCGCGGACGGCGAAAGCCGCGGAGGCGAAGCCGGCGGCATCCAGGGCGAAAACCGCCAAGGCCAGGCCCGAGGCCGCGTCCATCCCCGACAATCTCAAGCAGATCAAGGGCGTGGGGCCGCAGATCGAGGCCAAGTTGAATGCCGCGGGGATCAACAGCTTCGCCCAGATCGCCGCCTGGACCAAGACGGACCAGGCCCGGTTCGGCGAGCAACTGTCCTTCTCCGGACGCATCGAGCGGGAGGACTGGGTGGGCCAGGCCAAGATCCTCGCCAAGGGCGGCTCCACCGAATTCGCCCAGCGCGTCGCCAGGGGAGAGGTCGAGAGTTCCGCGGGCAAGCCCGGGCGTGGCGGCAAGAGCTAGTCCGCGACCGTCCCCGAGTGCTGGCCGCCGCCGGTCAGGCGTCGCGGCAGCCGCTCAGTGCCGCCGCTGCCTGTCGACGGATGCGAAGAACTGGCGCAGGATCTCGGGGATGCCCGACAGATGCAGGACCGGCGCGTGGCCGTGCCCCGGTATGGTGACCGTCTGCAGCGACGGGACGCGGGCTTTCATCTCGACAAGTGTCTTTTCGGAGAGCAGGGCCGAGTGTTCGCCCCTGAGCGCCAGCAGCGGCATGCGGCCCAGGCCCTCGAATTGCGGCCACAGGGTCGGCAGCGGCGTGTTGAGATCGATGCCCTTGAGACCGTGCAGCAGGGCAGGGTCGTAGTCGGGGACGAGCTTGCCCTTCTTCTCCACGTAAACGGCCCGGGCGAAATCGGCCCAGTCGGACTCCGACAGGGCCGAAAAGCTCTTGGAGTGGGCCTCCCTGAGGATCCGCGCCGCGTCCTCCCAGTTGCCGGGGCTCGGCGTGCGCGACAGATAGGCCTTGATCTGCGCCAGGCCCGCGCCCTCGATCACCGGGCCGATGTCGTTGAGCACGCCCGCCGCCATCACGCCGGGCCGCGTCGCCGCCAGCACATGCATGATCAGGCCGCCGCGCGAGGTGCCAATGAAGATGGCGTGTTCGAGCCCCAGCGCCGCCATGCCGGCCAGCACGTCCTCGGCCTCGACCAGGATGGTGTAGCGCGCGGGATCCCTGTCCCAGCCGGACAGGCCGCGGCCGCGGTAATCGAAGCTGACGACGCGGCGGGGCGCCTTGGCGTCGCGCGACAGCAGCAGCGCCAGATCGTGGAAATCCCGGGTGTTGCGGGTCAGGCCCGGCAGGCAGACGACGGGCAGGCGCTCACGGGTGGCGGGATCGTGGCGGCCGTAATCGGCGGCATGCAGCCTCAGGCCGTCGCCGGCGGAGAAATACACATCTTCATGCGTGTCCGGCTCATGCGTGCCGGTCGCCGCCATGCCGGCCGTGCCGGGTCTGTTGTCCGCCATCGTCAGGTCCTGTTCTGTCGGGTCGTGCCAGTATGCAGTGCCTATAGCGCATTTTTACCGCGGTGCGACAGGCTTCATCGGCGGCCGAAGCGGAGATCCTCTTCGATGCTCGCCGGCTGGCCGAGCCGCGCCTTGTAGACCTGGTAATTCTCCATCACCCGCTGCACGTAATGCCGGGTCTCGGTGAACGGGATCATCTCGATCCAGTCGATCACCTCGTCGAGCGGGCGGCCCCTGGGGTCGCCGAAGCGCTCGATCCATTGCGGCACCCGGCGCGGGCCGGCATTGTAGGCGATGAAGGTGAGGATGTAGGAGCCGCCGAAATCGCTGATCTGCTCGCCCAGGAAATGCGCGCCGAGCGTCGCGTTGTAGCCGGCGTCGGTGGTCAGGCGCTCCTGCGAATAGGGCAGTCCGTGGCGGGCGGCGACGCCCTTGGCGGTGCCGGGCAGGATCTGCAGCAGGCCGCGCGCGTTGGCGGGCGAGACGGCCGCCTTGTTGAAGGCGCTTTCCTGCCGGGCGATCGAATAGGCCAGCGCCTTGCCCGATCCGGAGATATTGGCGCTGGCCGGCACCGCGCCGAGCGGATAGGCGAGCGCGGCCACGTCCAGGCCGCGGTTCCAGGCGATCTTGCCGACCTGGAGCGAGACGCGGTGGTCGCCGCGCCGTTCGGCCATGGCGGCAAGGATCGCCACTTCGCCGGGACTGTCGAGTTCGGCCGCGAGCGCGCGGTAGAGAATGTCGGCGCGCCAGTCGAAGCCCGCGTCCTCGAGCTTGCGGATGGCCTTGGCCGCCTCGCGGCCCGAGAACCGCACCCGGTCGGCTTGGGACGGCGAGGGGTAGGCGATGGCAAGCGTCTTGCGCCCCAGCCGGGCGCTGGCGAGCTGGCCGTAGAAGGTCGACGGGAACTGCGCGGCCAGCGCGTAATAGTCCGCGGACTTGCCGCCGCCGCCCGCCTCGGCGGCGCGGCCCATCCAGTAATTGGCCCGCGCCCTGGAGATCTGGCCGTCGGCGACGGTGAGGATCGCGGAAAAGTGCTTCCGCGCCGTCTTGGCGTCCTTGAGACCCCTGAGCGCATACCAGCCGGCGTGGAATTCGGCCTCGGCGAACTCTTCAGGGCTCTGCGCCAGATGGGCGGCGGCGAGCTTGTAGGCGGTTTTGGCGTCGCCGTCCTCGTAAAGGCCGCGGCTGATGACCCGCGCTTCGACCCACCACTCGTCCGGATCGACAAGCAGGGCGGGATCGCGCGGCATCCTGGCGAGCAACGCCGCCGCCTCCTTGTTGCGCTCGAGTTCGCGCAGGTGCCTTATCCGCAGGTAGAGATAGGAGGGCTCGTTGTGCCAGGAGGGATGCACCGCCGCGATGGCGCCCGCGGCCTTGGCCGGAGAGCGGATGACCGCGGTCCAGGCCCGGTAGAGCGACTGCGCCTCGGCCTTGTCGGCCAGCGGCTTGGCGTCATTGACGTGATCGTCGTAGAGCAGCATTTCCATGCGGCGAAAATGGTCCTTCTTGTCGAGAAGGGCGGCGAATTCGGTGAGGAAGACCCGCGACTCGCCGCTGTCCATGGCGACCGTGCGCCAGAAGCTCGACGCCAGCGCGCGGGCGCGCCGGGCGTCGCCGGTCTCGAGCAGGGCCCGGATCAGCACGATGGCGCCCTTGGCGGTCTCGGGCCTGGTGTCGCCGAAGGCCGCGCGCACCTGCGCCGCCGGGGGATTTTCGAAATACAGCGCGCGTTCGGACAGCGAGCGCAGGGAGGTGAGGCCCGGCCAGCCTTCGAGCTCGGTGGCGGCCATGGCGATCTCGGCCGAAGGCACGCCTTTGAGGCCCGAAAGCGCGATCGCCCAGGTCAGGATGTGATGATCGAGGGTCCCGCCGGCCATGGTGTCGCGGATCGTCCGCGCCGCCGCGGCATCGCCGTTTCCCAGAGCCTCGAGGCCCGCCTTGAGCTCGCGGCTCGCCGGCTGCGCCGCGTCGGAGATCAGGCTCGGCTTGGGGACCGCGCCGGTGGTTTCGCTGCTGACGGCGGGCCGCGGCACGGGCAGGGGAATGGCGCCGGTCGGCAACGGCGCCGCGGCGGTGAAGGTCGCGAGCACGGTTGAAACAACGAGCAGCGCTGCAAGGGCGGTCTTCGGCATCTTCATCTTCCGTTCGGCATGATTGCGCCGTGGGGCGGGCGGGCGGATCACCTCCCAGATTTATCAGGCGCCGGTGAAGCAGATCTTAACAAAGGCTTATCGGTTTTCCTCGAATGCCACCTTCCGCCACAAATGCGGACAATCTGCGGCGCGGCGACGGGCGCAGAAGGCGAGACGCCCGATTTGCCGCAAAAGCGCGCGCCAAAGCCTCGCAAGGCTTTTCCACATCACGGATTTCCTGTATCGGCTGCGTGAGATATGAATGACTGAGCCTTAGGGTGCAGAGTTACAGTTTTTGGAGATCAGCATGTTCAAGGGTTCCATTCCGGCCCTCATCACCCCTTTCACCGAAACTGGCGCGGTGGACGAGGACGGCTTCGCCGGCCATGTCGAGCGGATGATCAAGGCCGGCAGCCATGGCCTGGTGCCCGTCGGCACGACCGGGGAATCCCCGACGCTCACCCATGCTGAACACAAGCGCGTGGTGGAACTGTGCGTGGAAGTCGCCGCCGGCCGCGTGCCGGTGATCGCCGGCGCCGGATCCAACAACACCGCTGAATCGATCGAACTGGCGGTGCATGCCGAAAAGGCCGGCGCCGACGCCGTGCTGGTGGTGACGCCCTATTACAACAAGCCGACGCAGCGCGGGCTTTACCAGCACTTCAAGGCGGTGGCCGAGGCGATCAGCCTGCCGATCATCATCTACAATATCCCGCCGCGCTCGGTCATCGACATGTCGGTCGAGACGATGGCGGCGCTCAACCGCGATTTTTCGAACATCATCGGCGTCAAGGATGCGACCGGCAATCTCGCCCGGGTGCCCGAGCAGCGCGGCGCCTGCGGGCCGGACTTCGTGCAGCTTTCGGGCGAAGACCCGACGGCGCTGGGCTTCAATGCCCATGGCGGCGTCGGCTGCATCTCGGTCACCGCCAATGTGGCGCCGAGAGAATGCGCGGAGTTCCAGGAAGCGACGCTGAGGGGCGACTACACCGCGGCGCTGGCGATGCTCGACCGGCTGATGCCGCTGCACAAGGCGATCTTCGCCGAGCCGGGCGTGGCCGGCGTCAAGTACTGCCTGGGCAAGATGGGCCAGGTGAAGAACGTGGTCCGCTCGCCGCTGACCACGGTGGAGCACACCACCGCGGCGCTGCTCGACGCCGCGCTTGCGCGGGCCGGCGTGGTGACCTGAGCATGGCGCCAAAGAAGGAAGACAAGTCGCAGCACGGAAAGATCGTCGCGGAAAACCGCAAGGCCCGTTTCAACTACGAGATCGTCGACACGATCGAAACCGGGCTGGTGCTCGCCGGCACCGAAGTGAAGTCGCTGCGCGAAGGCAAGGCCAATATCGCCGAATCCTACGCCAATGAGGAAGGCGGTGAGATGTGGCTGATCAATTCCTATGTGCCGGAATATCTGCAGGCCAACCGGTTCAACCATGAGCCGCGGCGGCGGCGCAAGCTGCTGCTCAAGTCGCGCGAGATTGCGCGGCTGGGCCAGGCGGTCCAGCGCGACGGCATGACCCTGGTGCCGCTCAAGATCTATTTCAACGACAAGGGCCTTGCCAAGCTGCAACTGGCGCTGGCCAAGGGCAAGAAGCTGCACGACAAGCGCGAGACCCAGAAGGAACGGGACTGGAACCGGGACAAATCCAGATTGCTGCGCGATCGCGGATAGGCCTCGCGTCGATGGCGACGCGAGCGGGCCGACGTCGCCGGGGCGGCCGATGAAGCAGGCTCAGGCGGCGAGGTGCTGCGTCGCCTTCTCAAACACCGCTTCGAACATCTGAGGCGTCAGCCGGCCGGTGTTGGTGTTGTAGCGCGAGCAATGGTAGCTCGACACGATCCGGGTCCCGTTGATTTCGGTTTGTTTTGCATGACCGAACGGATGACGCGCGGGGGTGTCGCCGAGGGCGCGGACCGTGCTGTCGTGAGAAATCTTTCCCAGGGTGACGATGACCTCAAGGCCTGGAAGCTCGGCAATCGTGGCCGCCAGGAAGCCGCGGCAGGTGTTGATTTCCGCCCCGACCGGCTTGTTTCCGGGCGGCACGCAGCGCACGGCGTTGGTGATCGCGGTCGCGCTGAGGCGCAGGCTGTCGTCGGGCCGGGACCCGAACTGTCCTTCGGCAAGCCCGTATTTTCCCAGCGTCGCATACAGCAGGTCGCCCGATTGATCGCCGGTGAACGGCCGTCCGGTTCGGTTGGCGCCGCGCAGGCCCGGGGCGAGGCCGACGATCAGCAGCCTGACCGCGCCGGGTCCTTCGGGCGGATACCAGGTGCGGACCGGCCCGTTGTGCCAATCCGGATGCAGCCTGCGGTTCTCGAGGATGAAGCCCCGCAGCCGCGGGCAGAGGCTGCAGTCATGATCGGGGTCAGGGGTGATCAGTCGTCGAAATCCTCGTCGTCATCTTCCACGACCGCGGCGGGGCGCATCGGACGCTCGGAGGGGTCGCGGCCGATTTCGGCCTTCAGGCTGGTCAGGTCGATGAAATAATCGGCCTGGCGGCGCAGGTCGTCGGCGATCATCGGCGGCTGCGAGGACAGCGAGGAGACCACGGTCACCTTGCGGCCCTTGCGCTGCAGCGCCTCGACCAGCGAGGTGAAGTCGCCGTCGCCGGAGAAAATGACCAGATGGTCGACCACTTCGGACTGTTCCATGGCATCGATGGCGAGTTCGATGTCCATGTTGCCCTTGACCTTCCGGCGGCCCATGGAATCGGTGAATTCCTTGGCGGGCTTGGTCACCACCTTGTAGCCGTTGTAGTCGAGCCAGTCGATCAGCGGCCGGATCGAGGAATACTCCTGGTCCTCGATCAGGGCGGTGTAATAATAGGCGCGCAACAGATAGCCGCGGGACTGGAAGGCCTTGAGCAATTTCCGGTAGTCGATATCGAAATTCAGGCTTTTGGACGCGGCATAGAGATTTGCCCCATCGATAAAAAGTGCGATTTTCTCTCTCGGATCAAACACTTACTAGATTCCTCTCAAAAGGCGTTTACAACGTATTTTGGCTCAAAGCGGCACCATCATGACAAACTAGCTCGACTTCGAACTTCTTGGTTATCAGACAGTTACCATTCAGATGCATTTTCGCGACTCAATATGTTGTGATTTGTGAGCAGATGCTGCGGCAGGCGATATTTTTCAAGTGCCCGGCTTGATAAATATGCGCGGATACTAATCAACTCGTCCATAATTTCACATCCCGACTTTGGCTGCAATCCGGCCATCGCTTCTGCGCCAGAACCCGGGCGCGGCGGCTTTTGTTCCAAAAGACTTGAAATAGCCACACAATGTGTTTATCGCATGGTCAACTCCCCCAGAGCAGTTTGTAAAGGACAGGCAATGGCCCGCGTCACAGTCGAAGATTGCATCGACAAAGTTGATAATCGTTTTGAGCTGGTGCTTCTCGCCAGTCACCGCGCCCGCCAGATTTCGCAGGGCGCTTCGATCACCATCCCCCGCGACAACGACAAGAATCCGGTCGTCGCCTTGCGCGAAATCGCCGACGAGACCCTGTCTCCGGGCGATCTCAAGGAAGATCTGATCCACTCGCTGCAGAAGCATGTCGAAGTGGACGAGCCCGAGCCCGATCCGGGCCGGTTCATCCCCGCCGGCGAAGCCGTGGAAGAAGCGGCCGCCGAGGACGATCAGCCCGAATCCGTCTCCTTCGGCTCGATGTCGGAAGAAGATCTGCTTGCCGGCATTGAAGGGCTTGTCCCGCCGGAGAAAAGCGACGACTATTAAGCGTCGGGATGAAAGTGCGCCGGTCTGCACCGGATTGGCGACACCTGATCCTGGAGCCGAGAGACAACTGATGCGGGACAATGCGCCGGTCGTTCGATTCGGCGCATTTTCTTGTCGTGGAGAGTCCTTGCGATGATGCGTCAGTACGAGCTCGTGGAGCGCGTGCAAAAATACAAGCCCGACGTCAACGAGGCCCTGCTCAACAAGGCCTATGTTTACGCCATGCAGAAGCATGGCAAGCAGATGCGCGCCAGCGGCGATCCCTATATTTCCCACCCGCTGGAAGTGGCCGCGATCCTCACCGAGATGCGGCTCGACGAATCCACCATCGCGGTGGCGCTGCTGCACGACACGATCGAGGACACCACCGCCACCAGGGCCGAGATCGACGAGCTGTTCGGCGAGGACATCGGCCGGCTGGTCGAGGGGCTGACCAAGATCAAGAAGCTCGATCTGGTCACCAAGCGCGCCAAGCAGGCCGAAAACCTGCGCAAGCTGCTGCTCGCCATCTCCGACGACGTGCGCGTGCTGCTGGTCAAGCTCGCCGACCGGCTGCACAACATGCGCACGCTCGAGCATGTGCCGCCGGAAAAGCGCGCCCGCATCGCCGAGGAAACCATGGACATCTATGCGCCGCTGGCCGGGCGCATGGGCATGCAGGACATGCGCGAGGAGCTGGAAGAGCTCGCCTTCAAGAACATCAACCGCGAAGCCTACGAGACGGTGACCGGCAAGCTCGCGGAACTCTCCAAGCGCAACCGCGACCTGATCCACACCATCGAGGACGAGCTGTCGGCGCTGTTCAGCCACGAGGGCCTGAAGGCCACGGTGAAGGGCCGGCAGAAGAAGGCCTATTCGGTGTTCCGCAAGATGCAGTCCAAGTCGCTGTCCTTCGAGCAGCTTTCGGACGTGTTCGGCTTCCGCATCATCGTCGACACCGAGGCCGACTGCTACCGGGCGCTCGGCATCGTGCACATGCGCTGGTCGGTGGTGCCGGGACGCTTCAAGGACTATATCTCGACGCCCAAGCAGAACGATTACCGCTCGATCCACACAACCATCGTCGGCCCGTCGCGGCAGCGCGTCGAGCTGCAGATCCGCACCGGCCGGATGCAGGACATCGCCGAACGCGGCGTGGCGGCGCATGCGCTCTACAAGGACGCCACGACCGGCGGCGAGGGGCTGCTGTCGAAGGATTCGCGCGCCTATTCCTGGCTGCGCCAGACCATCGAGGCGCTGTCGGTGGGCGACAATCCGGAGGAGTTCCTCGAGCACACCAAGCTCGAGCTGTTCCAGGACCAGGTGTTCTGCTTCACGCCCAAGGGCCAGCTCATCGCGCTGCCGCGCGGCGCGACCCCGATCGATTTCGCTTATGCGGTCCACACCGATGTCGGCGACACCTGCGTCGGCGCCAAGATCAACGGCCGGATCATGCCGCTGGTGACGCGGCTCGCCAATGGCGACGAAGTCGAGATCCTGCGCTCGGGCGTGCAGGTGCCGCCGCCGGCCTGGGAGGAAATCGTCGTCACCGGCAAGGCCCGCGCGGCGATCCGCCGGGCCACCAAGGCGGCGGTGCGCAAGCAGTATTCGGGGCTCGGCATGCGCATTCTCGAGCGCACCTTCACCCGCGCCGGCAAGCCGCTGTCGCGCGAGGGGCTGAAGCCCGTGCTCTACCGCCTGGGCCAGAAGGATGTCGAGGACATGCTGGCCGCCGTCGGGCGCGGCGAGCTGGTCTCGGAGGACGTGTTCAAGGCGGTCTATCCCAACCACCAGGAGACCCGGGTCTCGCCGCGCAAGCCCGCCGACGAGGGCTGGTTCAACCTGCGCAGCGCCGCGGGGCTGATCTTCAAGCTGCCGGGGCTCAACAAATCGCAGAAGACGGCGACGACGACGCGCAAGATCGGACCCGATCCGGACATGGACGCGATGCCGATCCGCGGCATGGACGACAATTCGGTGGTCCGCTTCGGTCCGGGCGGCGCGGTGCCCGGAGACCGCATCGTCGGCATTCTCGAGCCGGGGGCGGGGATCACCATCTATCCGATCCAGTCGCCGGGCCTGACCAAGTTCGACGACGAACCCAACCGCTGGATCGACATCCGCTGGGACATCGACGAGAACAACAAGAACCGGTTTCCGGCGCGCATCCTGGTGACCGCCATCAATGCGCCGGGGACGCTTGCGGAAGTGGCGCAGGCGGTGGCCACCAGCGAGACCAATATCCAGACCCTGTCGATGGTCCGCGTCGCCGCCGATTTCACCGAGATGCTGATCGACCTGCAGGTCTGGGATCTCAAGCACCTCAACCAGCTCATCACCCAGATCAAGGGGCTGGGATCGGTCTCCACGGTCGAGCGGGTCTACGAATAGAGGTGCGCCCCGCGTCGGCCCACTCGCGGCCGCGCAGCCTTGATTTCCCGCTCGCGCGCGCCCATTTGAACCCTGCGGGCGCGGCCTGCATCCGTGCCGCCGCCCGCCGCTTGCGGCCATCTCACGCGAAGGTTTTTTTACCAGTTCTTCGCTGTTGTCGTGCATAGTCATGCCGACGGACCGCCGGCAATGGCTTTCGGAATGAAATTTTCCGCGCTGACTTAGGGCTGACACAAAGAGAGGCATATACGGACACCCATGCTGTTTCGTCGCCGAAAACCCCAGGGATTCCTTGACCGGATGCGCACCGCGCTCTGGCCACGCAGATCCTTTGGGCGGTCGTTCCAGTATTTCATCAAGCGGGTGCTGAGGCTGACGGCGACGCCGCACGCCATTGCCGCGGGCGTCGCGGCGGGCGTGTTCGCCTCCTGGACGCCGTTGCTCGGATTCCATTTCATCCTGGCCTTCGCGATCTCCTATGTCCTTGCCGGCAACATGGTCGCCGCGGCGCTCGGAACCGCCTTCGGCAATCCTCTGTCGTTTCCCTTCATCTGGGCCTCGACGCTCAAGCTCGGCAACCTGCTGATCGGCATCGAGACCGGCGGGCACGAGAAGCACGTCAATCTGGAGGCCCTGCTCAGGCACCTTGATATCAGCCAGCTCTGGGATCCGGTGCTCAAACCGATGTTGATCGGATCGATCCCGCCCGGCATCATCTGCGCCGTCGGCTTCTATATCCTCACCTATTGGGGCGTGCGGGCGTTTCAGGCGCGCAGGAAGTCGCGTCTTGCCGAACGGGCCAAGGCGCGGATCCAGGACATGGCGGCGGCGCGCCGCGAACGGGCCGCCGACAGGGCAACGCGCGCATGATCATCGGTATCGGCAGCGATCTCGTCGATATCAGGCGGATCGAGAAGACCCTCGAGCGGCATGGCGAGCGTTTCACGCGCCGGTGCTTCACCGAGGTGGAACAGATCCGCTCCGACCGGCGCGCCACCCGCGCCGCCTCCTACGCCAAGCGGTTCGCGGCCAAGGAGGCCTGCGCCAAGGCGCTCGGCACCGGCCTCTCCAAGGGCGTCTTCTGGCGCGACATGGGCGTGGTCAACCTGCCCGGCGGCAAGCCGACCATGGTGCTGACCGGCGGCGCCGCCCGACGGCTGGATGAAATGACGCCCGAGGGCATGACCTGCGCCATTCATTTGACAATAACCGATGATTATCCGATGGCGCAGGCCTTCCTCATCATCGAGGCGCTTGCCCGGAGATGATGCCGGACCGCAAGGTCCGTTTCTGCCCGTCCGGCGGCGTGGCGGCCTGCGCAATGCGTGTCCTTATCGGCCAAATGAATTCCATTTGAACGCGGCATGGAACTCCAACCTTGCGCGGGACGGCAGGACTTCCATGCGCGGTGTTGCCGCGAACGATGCAAACCGTTAGAGAAAGCGCTTCCGCGCCCTACCTGAGGAATTCAACGCGTGTCAGATACAACGAAAAGTCATTCCAGCGGCCTCTGGGAAAACGTCAAGGTGCTTGTCCAGGCACTGCTTCTCGCGGTGATCATCCGCACCCTGCTGTTCCAGCCCTTCAGCATCCCCTCGGGATCGATGATGGAGACGCTGCTGGTGGGCGATTATCTGTTCGTGTCGAAATATTCCTACGGCTACAGCAAATATTCGATTCCGTTCTCCCCCGACCTGTTTTCCGGTCGCATCTGGGGCGAGAACCCCGAGCGCGGCGACGTGGCGGTGTTCCGCCTGCCGAGTAATCCGAAGATCGACTACATCAAGCGCGTGATCGGGCTTCCGGGCGACCGCATCCAGGTTACCGACGGGGTGCTGTCGATCAACGGGGAGCCGGTCGCGCGCGAGCTCGTGGGCGAGTACCAGCCCGAAGGCCGCTACAACCAGGGCACGCCGGTTCCGGTCTACAGGGAAACGCTGCCCAACGGGGTGAGCTACACCACGCTCGACATCAATCCCAATTCGCCCGGCGACAACACCCGCGAATTCGTGGTCCCCGAAGGCCACTACTTCATGATGGGCGACAACCGCGACAACTCGCTCGACAGCCGTTTCGACGTCGGCTACGTGCCGCTCGAGAATTTCGTCGGCAGGGCGACGATCATCTTCTTCTCGATCGCCGAGGAGTCCTCGCCGCTCGAAATCTGGAAATGGCCGACCGACCTCAGGTTCGACCGGTTCTTCAAATCCGCGCAGCGATGAAGCGCGCCGCGAAAAAGACGTCGGACATCATCGCCCGCGTCGAGGAGCGGATCGGCCACCACTTCGCCAATCCGGAGCGGCTGGAGCGGGCGCTGACCCATGCCAGCATCCGCAATCCGGCGGGCGGGAACTACGAGCGGCTGGAATTCCTGGGCGACCGGGTGCTGGGCCTGTGCGTGGCGGAACTGTTGTTCTCGCATTTCCGCGACGCCAGCGAGGGCGAATTGTCGGTGCGCCTCAACCAGCTCGTGAGCGCCCAGACCTGCGGCGAGGTCGCCGACGAGCTGGGGCTGCACGAATTCATCCGCACCGGCGCGGACGTCAAGAAGCTCACCGGCACCCGCATGGCCAATGTGCGGGCCGACGTGGTGGAATCGCTGATCGCGGCGATCTATCTCGACGCCGGGCTCGAGGCCGCGCGGGCGTTCATCCACAAATACTGGAAAACCCGCTCGCTGGCCGATGGCGGCGCGCGGCGCGACGCCAAGACCGAATTGCAGGAATGGGCGCATGCGCGCTTCGGCGTCACCCCGGTCTATCGGGTGACCAGCCGCTCGGGACCCGACCACGATCCCGTGTTCAACGTGGTTGTCGAAGTTGGCGGGACTGAGCCCGCCAGCGGCGAAAGCCGATCCAAACGCGCGGCCGAACAGGTGGCCGCGACCGCTCTTCTCGAACGCGAAGGCGTCTGGCAACCCGGCGCAGGAAAACATCATGACTGACTCCCCCGAACAGGACGCCCCTCCGTCTGACCCGCAAGCCCCGACCCGCTCGGGCTTCGTCGCGCTGATCGGCGCGCCCAATGCCGGCAAGTCGACGCTGATGAACCAGCTCGTCGGCGCCAAGGTGTCGATCGTCTCGCACAAGGTGCAGACCACCCGGGCGATCGTCCGCGGCATCGCCATCCACGACCGGACGCAGATCGTGTTCATCGACACGCCCGGCATCTTCACGCCCAAGCGGCGGCTCGACCGGGCGATGGTGACCTCGGCCTGGGGCGGGGCCAAGGACGGCGACCTGGTGCTGGTGATGATCGACGCCGAGCGCGGCATCAAGGGCGACGCCGAGGCGCTGCTCGATTCGCTCGCCGACGTGCATCATCCCAAGGTGCTGGTGCTCAACAAGATCGACCAGGTCAAGCGCGACACGCTCTTGGCGCTGACGGCCGCCTGCCACGAGAAGGCCGAGTTCTCCGAGACCTTCATGATCTCGGCGCTGACTGGCTCCGGCTGCAAGGACCTGATGGACTATCTGGCGAAAACGCTGCCCGAGGGTCCCTGGTACTATCCCGAGGACCAGATCTCCGACCTGCCGATGCGCCAGCTCGCCGCGGAGATCACCCGCGAGAAGCTCTATCTGCGTCTCCACCAGGAACTGCCCTACGCCTCGCATGTCGAGACCGAGCGCTGGGAAGAGAAGAAGGACGGCTCGGTCAGGATCGAGCAGGTGATCTATGTCGAGCGCGACAGCCAGAAGAAGATCGTGCTCGGCCACAAGGGCGAGACCATCAAGGCCATCGGCCAGGCCGCGCGCAAGGAGATCGCCGAGATCCTGGAGCAGAAAGTGCACCTGTTCCTGTTCGTCAAGGTGCGCAGCAACTGGGGCAACGATCCCGAGCGCTACCGCGAGATCGGGCTTGAATTTCCGCACTGACGGGTCAAGAGTCAGCCGATGGAATGGCGCGACGAGGGAATCATCCTGGGCCTGAGGAAGCATGGCGAGACCTCGGTCATCGCCGAGGTGATGACCCACGCGCATGGACGGCACATGGGCATCGTCCGCGGCGGCCGCTCCAAGCGGCTGCAGCCGGTGCTGCAGCCCGGCAATTCGGTGGACCTGGTCTGGCGCGCCCGGCTCGATGAGCATCTAGGCCAGTACCAGGTCGAGCTTATCAACGGCCGGGCAGGGCACCTGATGCAGAGCGCCATCGGCCTGCACGGGGTCCAGACCATGGCGGCGCTGCTTCGGCTGCTGCCCGAGCGCGATTCCCATCCCCGCCTGCATGACGCCTTCGCCATCATTCTCGACAGTCTCGACACGCCGGCCGAGGCCGGGGCGCTCTATGTCCGGTTCGAGCTCGCGGTGCTCGAGGATCTGGGGTTCGGGCTGGATCTGAGCGCCTGCGCCGCCACCGGCGCGCGATCCGGTCTCGTCTATGTCTCGCCCAAGACCGGCCGCGCCGTCTCCGCCGGCGCCGGGGCGCCCTGGGCCGACCGGCTGCTGGCGCTGCCGGAATTCCTGGCCGACCGGAACGTGCCCTGCACGGATGCCGAGACGCTCGGCCAGGCGTTCCGCCTGAGCGGCTATTTCCTCAACCGGCATGTGTTCGAGGCCCGCGGCATCGAGCCGCCGGTCAGCCGCGAGAGCTTTTGCACCGCGGCGCTCAAGGCGATGCCGCAATCCCCCACGGTCGCGATGCGCGACGAGGAGCAGGTCTCATGAGCGAAGCGCCAGACAATCCGGCCGTCCGGCAGTTTTCGGGTATTGTTCCCCTCGAGCTGGTGGCGCGCGAAGGCGGCCTGTCGGTCATGCAAGGCATCCTCGACGGTCGGCTGCCCGGCGCGGCCATGGCCAGGACGTTGAACTTCTGGCTCACACGGGTCGAGGAGGGTCTGATCGTGTTCTCCGGCGTTCCCACCACCGATCACCTCAATCCGCTCGGCACCATCCATGGCGGCTGGGCGGCGACGATCATGGATTCGGCGCTTGCCTGCGCGGTGATGACGACGCTCGCCCCCGGCGAGGGCTACACCACGGTCGAGTTCAAGCTCAACCTGACCCGGCCGATCCTGCCGGGCATGGACGAATTGTCCTGCGAGGGCCGCGTGTTGCATCGCGGCAAGACCATCGCCACCTCCGAGTCGTTCCTGCGCGACGCGTCCGGAAAGCTGCTCGCGCACGGCACCGAGACCTGCGCGATCTTCCCGATCGAGAAGCTGATGCGGTGACGCTCCGGCCGGCCCGGGTCGCGCGCACCGCCGTGAAGACCGGCGGACATTGCGGCTTTTTTCGGGCAGCGGCAGACGGGTGTAATCTGCCTGTCATGACTCCGTCCTAACAAGGATCCGGGCCAAACTCGCTCGTATGAGACAACGGAGATCATCATGAAAAACCTGCTGATTGCATCGCTTGCAGTCCTACTGTCCACCAACGTGGCGCTCACTCAGGAGCTCCCGCAGAAGGATTCCAAATGGTTCACCGACGCGCAGGCGAGGATCCAGGAGATGGTGGCGCGCCAGCCGATTACCGGCCGCGCCAAGAACGTCATCCTGTTCACCGCTGACGGCAACGGCGTCGGCACCAACTACGCCATCCGCCTGTTCTCGGGCCAGCAGGCCGGTGGCCTGGGCGATGATTACGTGCAGCCGCAGGAAGCCTTTCCGAACCTGGCCCTGGTGAAGACCTACACCACCAACGGCCAGACCGCCGACAGCGCGCCGACCGCCTCCGCCATGAACACGGGCGTCAAGTCCAAGAACGGCATGATCAACATCGACGAGACTGTCGCCGAAGCCGATTGCGCCGCCGGCCTCGATCACCAGCTCAAGACCTTCGCCGAAATCGTCTCCGAGGCGGGCAAGTCGGTGGGCGTCGTCTCCACCGCCCGCATCACCCATGCGACGCCGGCCGCCGTCTACGCCAAGACCGCCCAGCGCGACTGGGAACACAACGGTGCGCTGCCGGAAGGCTGCGCCCAGAAGGACATCGCCGACCAACTCATCGAGCAGATGAAGGCCGGCGTCATCGACATCGCCCTGGGCGGCGGTCGCGGCATGTTCATCCCCGCCGACGCCAAGGATGAGGAAGACAAGGGCGGAAAGCGCACCGACGGCCGCAACCTCATCGAGGAAGCCAAGGTAGCCGGCGCGCAATATGTCTGGAACGACGAAACCTTCGCAGCGCTTGGCGACGCCGCAACCACTCCGGTTCTCGGCCTGTTCGAATCCTCGCACATGAAATACGAAGCCGACCGCACCGGCGAACCTTCGCTGGCCGAAATGACCGCGGCCACCATCAAGAGCCTGTCGGGCAACGAGAACGGCTTCTACCTCATGGTCGAAAGCGGTCGCGTCGACCACGCCAACCATGACGGCAACCTCTACCGCACCCTGACCGACGGCAAGGCCTTCGCCGACGCCATCGCGCTCGCCGACGAACTCACCAATGACGAAGACACGCTCATCATCGTCACCGCCGACCACGAGCATGCGATCTCGTTCAACGGCTATTGCGGCCGCGGCTCGCCGATCACCGGCCTGTGCTACGATGTCAACGGCGCCGGCGTCGAGCACACCGGCACGCCGCTCTTGAGCGACGACGGCAAGCCCTACACGGTTGCCGGCTTCCTCAACGGCGCGGGTTCGGTGCTCAAGCAGGACACCCAGTGGACCGGTTCGCGTCCCGACCTGACCAACGAACAGGCCATGGACAAGGACTACCTGCAGCAGGCGCTGATCCCGATGTCGTCGGAAACCCATTCGGGCGAGGACGTCGCGGTGATGGCCAAGGGCCCGTGGGCGCACCTGTTCGATGGCGTCATCGAGCAGAATTACATCTTCCACGTCATGGATTACGCCGTAAACGCCAAGTAAGCGGCGCGCGGACAAACCGGGAAGGGCCCGCAAGCGCGGGCCTTTCCCACTGCCGGGGGCGGATTTTTCCTCCGGACAAGGAGCAGGCCAATGAACAGAAGACATTTTCTCGCGGCAGCGCTGGGCTGCCCGGCCCTGGCGCTGATGCCCGTTCCGGCATTCGGCGAGGAGACGGTCAAGCTCAGGGATCTCTACAACAAGGATCTGAGCTTCTCCGACTACGCGCTCGCGCGCGAAGGCCAGAGGGTCTCGATCAGCGGCTTCATGGCGCCGCCGCTGAAGGCGGAAACCAATTTCTTCGTGCTGACCAACCGGCCGCTCGCCGTCTGTCCGTTCTGCGAAACCGAAGCGCAGTGGCCCGACGACATTCTCGCCATCTATGCCAAGCGCGTCATCGAGGTGATCTCGTTCAACACGCGCATCAACGTCCGCGGCAAGCTTGAACTCGGAACCTTCACCGATCCGGACACGCAGTTCGTCAGCCGGGTGCGACTGGTCGACGCCGTCTACGAGAGGGCCTGACCGGTGCGGGGGCTGCCGCTCGAGGTCAGCAACCTGTCCGTCACGGGGGCCGGGGGCAGGGTGCTGGTGCGGGCGGAAAGCCTGACGATCGCGCCCGGCGAGTCGATCGGCATCCGCGGCCCCTCGGGCGCCGGCAAGTCGACGCTGCTCTATGCGCTGGCGGGACTGCAGCCCACCGCCAGGGGAGTGATCCGCTGGGGCGCGGCCGATCTGGTGGCGCTGGGCGAGAGCGAGCGGGCCCGGTTCCGGCGCGACCATATAGGCCTGGTGTTTCAGGATTTCCTGCTGTTTGAGGAACTGACGGCCCAGGGCAATGCGGCCCTGGCCGCAGCCTTTGGCGCGCGCGGCGGCGCGGCCTCGATCCGCAGCCGCGCGGGTGCGGTCCTGGAGCGGCTGGGGATCGGCGACACGGCCCGCACCGTCGACAGTTTCTCGGGCGGCGAGCGCCAGCGCGTGGCCATCGCCCGCGCGCTCGCCAATGACCCGGCCATCATCCTCGCCGACGAACCCACCGCGAGCCTCGACCGCGACACGGCCGACCGGATGATCGACGACCTGGTGGATCTCGCCCGCACCGGCGGCAAGACGCTCATTGCGGTGAGCCATGACAGGACCCTGCTCGAGCGGATGGACCGCCTGGTCGAGGTGATCGACGGCCGGCTCCGGGAAGGGGCGCTTGATGCCTGAGATCCTCCTCGACGGCTGGCAGGGGCTGAGCCCGACGGCCCAGGACATACTGATCCTGCTGCTGCTGCTGGCGCCGGCGGTGCTGACCGGACTTGTCGTCACCTTCGGCTACCGGCCGTTCCTGCTGGTCCGCTCGCTGCTGTGGCGCTACCGCTGGACCAATCTTGTGTTCGTCGCGCTGATTGCTGTTTCGGTCGGTCTCGGCGTCGGGCTGACCGCCCAGGAGCGCGGCCTGCGCCAGGGCACCGCCCGCGCCGCGGAGAAATTCGACCTGATCGTCTCGGCTCCGGGCAGCGAGATCACCATGCTGTTCGCCAGCGTTTATCTGCAGCCGAGCGACGTGCCGCTGCTTGACGGCGAGACCTATGAGAAGATCGTCTCCAACGAGAATGTGAGCCTTGCGGCGCCGATCGCCTATGGCGACAGTTTCGAGGGCTATCCGGTGGTGGGCACGACGCCCGGCTTCATCGCGCACCTGTCCGGGGATCTGGCCGAGGGGGAGATGTTCTCCCGCACCGGGCAGGCCGTGGCCGGATCCGCGGTGGAGGTGCCGCTCGGGGCGAGCTTCACCCCGGCCCACGGGGTGGGCGACGGCGCCGAGCACGAGGCCCATGCCGGCGCCGAAACCGTGATCGTCGGCCGGATGGCTGCGACCGGAAGTCCCTGGGACAAGGCCATCCTGGTGCCGGTGGAAGCCGTGTGGGAGGTCCATGGGTTGGCCAACGGCCACGCGCCGGAGCGCGCGGGGCAGATCGGGCCACCCTTTGATACGGATTATTTCCCGGGAACGCCGGCGGTGATGGTGCATGCGGATGCGCTATGGGCCAATTACGCGCTCAAATCCGACTTCACCACGGACAAGACCATGGCGTTTTTCCCGGGCGCGGTGCTGTCGCGGCTGCACGCGCTGATGGGCGATGTCCGCCAGATCATGTCGCTGATGGCGGTGGTCACCCAGGTGCTGGTGACCGCCGGCGTGCTCACCGGGCTCGTCGTGCTCACGCGCCTGTTCTCGCGGCGGCTGGCGCTTCTCAGGGCGCTCGGCGCGCCGCGGCGCTTCGTCTTCGCGGTGGTCTGGTGCTACGCGGCGACGCTGATCGCCGGCGGCGCGGTCCTGGGTCTCGGCGCGGGCTTCGCCGCCGCCGGCCTGATCTCGCGCGAGATCAGCCGCCGCACCGATATCCTGGTGCGCGCCGGGCTCGCCTGGCCGGAATTCCATCTCATCGCCGGTTTCGTGAGCCTCACCCTGCTGCTGGCGCTGACGCCGGCTTTCCTCGCGCTCAACCGCCCGGTCATCGCCGATCTGAGAAACTGAAGGAGCCCGCCATGGTCCGACGCCTTGCCGCATCCGCGCTGTTTGTCCTCTGCCTCACGCTTCCGGCCTCCGCTGCGGAGAAAGAAGGCCACGATCACGGTCCGGCCGAGCATGTGAGCGAGCTCGACGGGGTCAGGATCATCCACGCCTGGACGCGGGCCACCACCGGGGCCGAGGCGCTGGTCTTCTTCGAGATCGAGAACCGCTCCGGCAAGCCGGTGTCGCTGACCGGCGGCGAGAGCGATCTCGGCGCCTCGGTGGCGCTGGTCGGCATGACGTTCAAGGACGGCGTTGCCGCCCCCGTCGCGCTGCCGGCGGTGCCGGTGAAGGACGGCGGCGATCTGCATCTCGAGCCCGAGGGCCTGGCGCTGCGGATCGGCGGCCTCACCCGGCCGCTGGCAGAAGGCGACGTGATCGAGGTCGAGGTTGCGTTCGACATCGGCCATGTCGACGTGGATGTCGAGGTCGAGGCGGAAGACGCCACCGGCCATTCCCACGCCGGCCATGCGCACTGAGCGCGAGATCCTCTAGCTTCCCGCGCCCAGATGCTCGAGTGCCTGGTCGCGGAAGCCCTCGTCCGGCCAGGGCGCCGCGCCGGAGATGCGCCGCGTCACCGCGCCGTCGCGGTCAAGGAACAGGGTCAGCGGATAGCCGGTGACCTGGAAACGGCTTCCCGCCTCCGCCGGATCGACACGGTAGGTCTCAAAGTCCGGCAGATCCATGTCGCCCTCGAGAAAGCGCCGGACCTCGGCGAGCGGACGGGTGTCCACCGAGACGACGACCAGCCGGTCGCCGAGATCTGCGGGCAGGGTGGCGCGGAACGCGGCCAGTTCCGGCAGTTCCGCGCGGCAGGGCGCGCACCAGGTGGCCCAGAGATGGAGGATCAGCGGCGCATCGGGCAGGATCGCGTCGAGCCGGTCTGGCGCGGCGAGGACTGCGTCCGCTCCGGCGTCGGCCGTGCCTGCCGCCACCGTGGAGGAAACGCCGCCCGCCACCGCTGTGGCCGGCGCTGCCGCAAGCGCCAGGGCCGCCGCGCAGGCGAGGCAGAGCGCCACCCGGCTCATTCCGCGGCTGTCAGCACCGGCCGGTCGACGGCGCGTTCCTGGATCGGCCAGTGGACGATGGCGGCGAAGATGCCGAGCGCCACGCCCAGCCACCAGACGGGATCGTAGCTGCCGAACATGTCGTAGAGATAGCCGCCGAGCCAGACGCCGAGGAACGAGCCGATCTGGTGGGACAGGAAAACGATGCCGCCGAGCATGCCGAGATAGCGGGTACCGAACATGATGGCGACCAGCGCATTGGTGGGCGGCACGGTCGACAGCCACAACAGGCCCATGACGATGGCGAAGATGACCACCGTGGTTCCGGTCTGCGGCACCAGCAGGAACACGGTGACGGCCAACGAGCGGCCGAGATAGATCCAGACCAGCGACATGGTCTTGGAATAGAACTGGCCGATATAGCCCGACGAGAGCGAGCCGATGATGTTGAAGAAGCCGATCAGCGCCAAGGACAGAACGGCATAGGAGCTGTCGATGCCGATGTCGCCCAGATAGGCCGGGAAATGGGCGGTGATGAAGGCCACCTGGAAGCCGCAGACGAAAAAGCCCGAGACCAGCAGCACGTAGCTCTTGTGCGCGAGCGCCTCGCGCAGCGCCGCGCCGATCGACTGCTTGTACTGGACCGACGACTGGGTGCCGGAGCTCGAATTGCCGCGCAGCGGGATCGCCAGGAACGGGATGATGAACATCATCGCCGCCATCCAGACCAGCGCCTCCTGCCAGCCATAGGCGTCGATCAGGCCCTGGCTCAGCGGCGCGAAGACGAACATGCCGGCCGAGCCCGCCGCGGTGCCGATGCCGAAGGCCATCGAGCGGCGCTCGGGCGCGACGTTGCGGGCAAATGCCGCGAGCACGATGCCGAAGGAGGCCGATGCGATGCCGAGACCCACCAGCACGCCGCCGCCGATGTAGAACCAGCCGGGGCTCGGCGCCACCGACATGATGAACAGGCCACCCGCATAGAGCAGCGAGGACAGGGCCAGCACCTTCCAGGTGCCGAACTTGTCGGCGATGGCGCCGAAGATCGGCTGGCCCAGGCCCCAAAACAGGTTCTGGATCGCCATGGCGAGGCCGAAGGTGGTGCGGTCCCAGCCGGTGTCGGCCAGCATCGGCAGTTGGAAGAAGCCCATGGCCGAGCGCGGGCCGAAGGACAGCAGCGCAATGGCGCAGCCGGCGGCGATGATCAGCCAGGGAAGGGGAGGCCGGGCGGAAGCGGAACGGATTTCGGACATGGGGGCTCCAGGAGTTTGACGCGACTTTAGGGATTTCCTCCCATTCGACAAGCGCATTTGATTGAACGGTGGGATAAGCGAATTTGATGTTCGCCACTCGTTAACCGCGAAAGTCGACACTGGTGGCTGATTTCGCACACCATGGTTGTGGGCGGATGTGCCAATGTATTATCAGGGCCATTCATTCTAGTGGATTTCCTCATGTTCTCCTGGCTTGTTTTTTTGCTTCTGTTTGTCTTGGCCCTGTGGGTGCGGACTGTTTCGCTTGACCAGCGCAGGATGGCCGAACAATTGGAATCGCTGCGGCGGGAACTTGACCGCCTTCAGCCCGCGGGAGCGGCGGCCTCCGCCCCGCAGACCGGCGATGACCGGAAAGAGGCGCTGCGGGATGCGCCCGAAATCACCGGCACCGGCCCGGAGCCGCAGGTTCCCGAGCCGAAGGCCGCCGAGGTGGCGGGTTCCGCCGGGCCTGCAACCGACGCCGAGACCGGGCAGCCGGACGCCGTCGAGACCGGTCGTGAGCCGCGCGGGGGGACTGACGCCGGTGCGCCGGAGGCCGCGGCTGCAGTCGTATCGGGCCCAGGAAAGGGCATGGATCTGGAGAGCCTGATCGGTGGCCGCTGGTCGGCGCTGCTTGGCGGGTTTGCCGTTGCCCTGGGCGTTCTGTTCCTGGCGCGCTACTCCATCGAGGCGGGCCTGCTCGGGCCGCGCGCACGGATCACCCTGGGCGCGCTCCTGTCGCTGGCCCTGTTCGGCGCCGGGGAATTCATGCGCCGCCGCGACCGGCAGGAGGCAATGCCGACGCTGATGAGCGCCGATATTCCGGGGATACTCACCGGGGCCGGCGCAGTCGGGGCCTTCGGCACGGTCTATGCCGCCTACGCGCTCTACGGTTTTGTCGGCCCGGCCGTCGCGTTTGTCGGCCTGACGATTCTCGGCATCGCCAGCCTGCTCCTGTCCGCGGTCCACGGCCCGAAACTCGCGGCTCTCGGATTGATCGGCGCCTATGCCTCGCCTCTGCTGGTCTCCTCGCAGGAACCCAACCCGGTGGCGTTCGCCGCCCACATTCTGGTGGTGACCGCCGCCGTCATGGGCGTCGCCCGGATTCGCCGCTGGCGCTGGCTGGCGATCGGCGGCATCGCCGGGTCGACGGGGCTGGCCTTGCTGCTGTTGACGATCCCGACGCTGACAGTCTGGGTGACGCTCGGAATCCTGCTCGTGGCGTTGCTTGTCGTTCACGTCGCAAGCCTGGTCGCCGGCATCGAGGCGCGTCCCGATCCGCTCGAGGACCGGCCGTCGGCGCGGCTTGCGATCGGGGCGGTGCTTGGCATCGTGCTGGTTGGAGTTCTCGCCATCCTGATCTGGGACACACAGGTGCCGTTGCTGCTGGTGGTGTCCGTCCTCGCCGCGCTGCTGGTCGCCGCCGGGGGGATCTGGCCGGCGCTGTCGCCCATCGCCCCGTTGTCGGCGGTGCTGATCGTCGTGGCGCTGATGTCGCTGCGAATCGATTTTCCGGAGATCGCGGGCATCACCTCGGGCCTCGATATCCGCGAAGGTCTTCTGGCGCCGGATGTCGGCGGCTTTGTCCGCAGCGCCCTGCTGCTGGCGGTTCCGTCCGTCCTGCTTGCCGTGTTCCTCGGGCTCCGGGCGGCGGCCACCGCCCCGCGCGCGGCCGGGCGGCTTTCGGTCGCCCTGAGCGCCATAATTGTCCTGACCATGGCGGTGATCTATCTGTCGATCGCCCCCTTCGAAACCCATGTTCCGACCGGGCTCGCGGCGCTGGCGCTCGCGGCGATGATGGTTGGCCTGACCGAAAAATTCGGCCGCGCAAGACCGGATGACTGGTCGGCCGCGGCTCCGGCATGGCTGGCGGTGGGCGCGGTGGCGCTTGCGGGGCTGGCCGTGGCCATCCTGCTCACGCGTCAATGGATGCCGCTCGGGTTTGCGGTCACCGCAGCCGGCGCCTGCCAGGTCCATGGCAGACGGCCGGTGCCGGCGCTCGGCTGGCTTGCCGTGGTGCTTGCCCTGCTGGCGGCCTCCGGGCTCTATTTCAACGCACCGTTTTCCGCCGATGCCATCGGCGCGACGCCGTTCTTCAACAGGCTGATCGTGATCATTGCCCTGCCGGCCGCGCTCTTGATCGGGGGCGGCCTGGCGTTGCGCGGATCGGGCGGACGCCGGCCCGGCGAACTGGTGATCGCCTTCGGTCTGGCTCTGGCCGGTCTGTTCGTGGCGCTGGAGCTGCGCCATTTCATCGCCGGTGGCGACATTGCCGGAGCCCGGTTCGGCCTGATCGACATGGCCACCCAGTCGATTGCGGCGCTGGGCTTTTCAATCGGGCTGCAATGGGCCGCCCGGCGCAGCGACGCGAGCGTGTTTCCGCTGGCCTCGCTTGTCGTCGGGGCGCTGGGGATCGCGGCGATGGTGATCGGGCTGATCCTGTTTTTCAATCCGTTCCTCAGCCAGGCGACCGTCGGCGAAGGGCGGGTGTTCAACCTGCTGCTGCCGGGTTACCTGATCCCCGGCCTGCTTGCCGCCCTGACCGGCTACCTCGCGCCGGCAACCCGGCCCAGATGGTACCGGATCGGCTATGGGGCAACCGGTGCCGTGCTGCTGTTCATCTATGTGTCGCTGATGGTGCGGCACGGGTTTCAGGGCGGGAGGGTCGGATTTCTGCGCAGCACGTCCGACGCCGAGATCTGGGCCTATTCGGTGGCATGGCTGATCATGGGCGGCTGCACGCTGGCGCTGGGCCTGGTGGCACGGTCGCTGGCTTTGCGGGCGGCGTCGGCGGCGGTCATCTCGTTGACGGTCGCGAAGGTGTTTCTCATCGACATGTCGGCGCTGACCGGCGCCTTGCGGGCCTTCTCCTTCATCGGCCTCGGGGTGTCGCTGATGGTCATCGGCCGGTTCTATCAAAGGCTGCTGTTGCGCAGCGGCCACCGGTCCGGCGAATAGGGCGAACCGCGCCTTTGCCGACGGCCCAGTGGGCGCGATCTTCGGCGATCTTGGCCAGGTCAGCGAGGCCGGGCCCGGGGCGGACCGGTCGCACCCGTCGCTCGCCTCACCAGGGGCTGGCCGTTCCGTCCGCGGCGGCGCAGGAGGATGCCGGGACGAGCAGGACGTTCGGCTGACGCGCAGCCGGCGAAGAAAAGGCCGCGCCGGCCTCGCTTGCAATCGGGCCGGTTCCGTCTTATGTGGGGAGTGCCCGGCATCGCCGGGCTTCTTTTGAACCCAATTATGCTCAATTTGAGCATAATAGAGATTGACGGGAGGGTTGCCATGACCCGGTTGGAAACACTGACGCGCGCACCGGCTGCGAAGACCATGCCGAGCGCTGCGGAGCGGTTCGGGGTGATGGAGCGCCCGGAACTCAAATACACCCCGGCCGTGGCGCGGGAAACCGCCCATCTCTATGATCGCGTGCGCCGCCACATCCCCGAGATCGAGTGGCCCGTCTACGCGCCCTATATCCATGCGATCAACCGCATCAAGAAGGAGCGCGGGGCGTCGATCCTCGCGCACAATTACCAGACGCCGGACATCTTCCACTGCGTCGCCGACATCGTCGGCGATTCGCTGCAGCTCGCGCGCGAGGCCTCGCTGGTCGACGGCGAGATCATCGTCCAGTGCGGCGTGCACTTCATGGCCGAGACCTCGAAGCTGCTCAACCCGGACAAGACCGTGCTGATCCCCGACATCAAGGCCGGCTGCTCGCTGTCGGAATCGATCACCGGCGCGGATGTGCGGCTGCTGAAGGAGCGCTATCCCGGCGTGCCAGTGGTGACCTACGTCAACACCTCGGCCGACGTGAAGGCCGAGACCGACATCTGCTGCACCTCGTCCAATGCGGTGGCCGTGTGCGAAAGCTTCGAGTCCGACACGATCCTGTGCATCCCGGACGAGTACCTGGCGATGAATGTCGCCAAGCAGACCAAGAAGAAGATCCTGACCTGGAAGGGCCACTGCGAGGTGCACGAGCGCTTCACGGCGGAAGAGCTGCTTGCCTACAAGGAAGCCGATCCGACCATCGAGATCATCGGCCATCCCGAGTGCCACCCGGACGTGATCGCGGTCTGCGACTATTCGGGTTCGACCGCCGGCATGATCAACTATGTCAAGGACACGCGGCCCTCGCGCGTGCTGCTCGTGACCGAATGCTCGATGGCGTCCAATGTCGAAAGCGAGGTCGAGGGCGTCGAGTTCATCAAGCCGTGCAACCTCTGCCCGCACATGAAGCGCATCACGCTGCCCAAGATCCTCGACAGCCTGCTGTTCATGACCGAGGAAGTGCTGGTCGACCCGGCCATCGCCGGCCGCGCGCGGCTCGCCGTCGAGCGGATGATCAACCTCAAGAACTGACGATCCGGCACAGCGGCCGCGCGCCGCCACCACCAGCAGGGAGCATGCCATGGTTTCGACCGCGATCGCCATCCATCAGCCGAAAGCGGTCAAGCGATCGGACGAGGTCGTCATCATCGGCGGCGGGCTGGCGGGCCTGTTCTGCGCGCTGAAGCTCGCGCCCAAGGCGGTCACCGTGCTGGCCGCGGCGCCGATCGGCCGAGGCGCGTCGTCGGCCTGGGCGCAGGCGGGCATCGCCGCCGCGGTGGGTGAGGGCGACACGATCGAGAGCCATGTGCAGGATACCATCATCGCCGGCGACGGCATCGTCGACGAGGAGATCATCCGCACCATGGCGACCGAGGCCTCGGCGCGCATCTTCGATCTCCTTGGCTACGGCGTGCCGTTCGACCGCGATCTCGAGGGCCATCTGGCCGTCAGCCGGGAGGCGGCGCATTCGCAAAGCCGGATCGTGCGCGTGCGCGGCGACATGGCCGGGCGCGCCATCATGGAGGCGCTGGTCGCCTCGGTGCGCAGGACGCCGTCGATCCGGGTGCTGGAAGGCTATGTGGTCGAGGACCTGATCGTCGAGGACGGCCGCGTGACCGGCGTCATCGCCCGGGACAAGGCCGGCGCCGGCGAGGAACTGCACCGCATCACCGGCTCGAACGTGGTGATGGCCACCGGCGGCGTCGGCCATCTCTACGAGGTGACGACAAACCCCACCGAAGCCCGCGGCGGCGGCATCGGCATGGCCGCGCGCGCCGGCGCGCGCATGGCCGACATGGAATTCGTGCAGTTCCACCCCACCGCCATCAATGTCGGCAAGGACCCGGCGCCGCTCGCGACCGAAGCGCTGCGCGGCCACGGCGCGACGCTGCACAACCGCGACGGCGTACGCTTCATGCTGCCGCTGCACAAGGACGCCGAACTCGCGCCGCGCGACGTGGTGGCGCGCGGCATCTTCGCCGAGGTGAAGGCGGGCCGCGGCGCCTTTCTCGACTGCCGCACGGCGGTTCCCGATTTCGCCGCCGAGTTTCCCACCGTCTTCGGCTACTGCCAGGAGGCTGGCATCGACCCGGCGCGCGAGATGATCCCGGTGGTCCCGGCGGCGCATTACTTCATGGGCGGCATCTGGACCGACATCGACGGCCGCTCGTCGCTGCCGGGCTTCTGGGCCTGCGGCGAATGCACCTCGACCGGCGCGCACGGCGCCAACCGGCTGGCCTCGAACTCGCTGCTCGAGGCGGTGGTGTTCTCGGCCCGCATCGCCGAGACGCTGAAAGCCGAGATCGGGCCCGATGCGCCCGCCGACTGGCAGGACGGCTCGATCACCTCCACCGAGCATCTCATGGAAAAGGACCATCCCAACATGGCGCTGCTGCGGCAGACCATGAGCGCCAATCTGGGCGTGCTGCGCGACGGCGAGGGCATGCGCTCGGCGCTCCGCACGATCCTGCGGCTGGCGCGTGACAGCCATTCGGTCCGTTTCGACAATGTCATCACCACGGCCAAGCTGATCGCCGTCTGCGCGCTCAACCGCACCGAAAGCCGCGGCGGGCATTTCCGCACCGATTTCCCGGCGGAGGACGCGGCCTGGAAGCGGCGCACGCTCCTGACCCTTGGCCAGGCGCATGGCATCATCCCCGATCTGCTGGAGAGCTGACGCATGACGACTGCCTATCTTCCCGAACTGCCGGGGCTGATGATCGAGGATCAGGTGCGCGCGGCGCTGATCGAGGATCTCGGCCGCGCCGGGGACATCACCACCAATGCCACCATCGGTCCCGACCGGCGGGCGACGGCCGCAATGAACAGCCGCGAGGCCGGCGTGATCGCCGGACTGCCGCTGGCCGCGGCCGCCTTCCGGCTGATCGATCCGGCGATCAACTTCGAGGCGCTGGTCGCGGACGGCGCAAGGGTCGAGCCGGGGGCGACGATCGCCCGCATCTCCGGTCCGGCCCGCGGCGTGCTCTCGGCCGAGCGGGTGGCGCTCAACTATCTCATGCATCTTTCGGGCGTCGCCACCTATACGGCGCGCTTCGCCGACGCCATCGCCCACACAAGCGCCAGGGTCACCTGCACCCGCAAGACCATTCCCGGCCTGCGCGCGGTGGAGAAATACGCCGTGCGCTGCGGCGGTGGCTCGTCGCACCGCTACGGGCTCGACGACGCGATCCTGATCAAGGACAACCACATCGCGGTCGCCGGCGGCATCGCCGCGGCGCTCAGGGCCGCCAAGGCCTTCGCCGGGCATCTCGTCAAGATCGAGATCGAGGTCGACACGCTCGCCCAGTTCGCCGAGGTGCTGGACGAGGGCGCCGATGTCTGCCTGCTCGACAACATGGGCCCCGAGATGCTGAGCGAGGCGGTGGCGATGAACCGGGCGGCCAAGCGGGGACCGATCACGCTCGAGGCCTCGGGCAATGTCAGCCTCGACACCATCCGCGCCATCGCCGAAACCGGCGTCGACTTCATCTCCACCTCGAAGATCACGATGGCGGCGCCGACGCTCGACATCGGGCTCGATATCGCGATCGGGTGAGGGGGCTGCGCGGGGCGGCCGGATGAGGCCGCTGCCACGCCGCGGACCCGCCGCCCTCTGTCGCCGTCATGCCGGTTACAAGCCGCCGTCACTCCATCCACCCCCACGGCTCGTCACCCTCGCCCTTGTGGCGAGGGTCTACAGAAGCCGGCACCGCAACCGTGGGTCCAGTCCTAAAGCCGATGGGCCGGTCGCTCCTCGGGACAAGCCCGAGGAGGACGGCGGGGCGGGGGCGTGGCCTTTGCGGCGGTCCGGACGCGTGGCGGGGGCGCGTCCAGCCCTTCGCGGCCACCTCGCATCCGCGCGTGGATGAAGCGGACGCACGGCTTGGACCATGCCCGCAATAAACATTTCCATCTCGATGGATCCATTTGATCCTACAGGCATTATGGCAGGCGACCGACCTTCAAGGGCTCCTTTTCATGACCACCCCCCATTTGCTGATTTTCGCCATCCTCGCGGCCACCGTCGGCCTGTTCCTGTGGGGGCGGTTCCGCCATGACGTGGTGGCGCTGGCGGCGCTGCTGGCCTGCGTCATCGCCGGACTTGTGCCGGCGGAGGAGGCCTTCGCCGGCTTCGGCCATCCCGCCGTCATCACGGTCGCCTGCGTGCTGGTGCTGAGCCAGGGCCTGCAGAACACCGGCGCTGTGGACTGGCTGGCCCGCGGCCTGCTGCCGCGCAATGCCGGGCGGCTGCCGAGCCTGCTCGCGCTGCTGGGGCTGGGCGCGGCGCTCTCGGGGTTCATGAACAATGTCGGCGCCATGGCGCTGCTGATGCCGATCGCCATCCAGTTGTCGGGCCGCATCGACCTGACCCCGGGCCAGGTGCTGATGCCGCTCGCCTTCGGCACGGTGCTGGGCGGCATGACCACGCTGATCGGCACGCCGCCGAACCTGATCGTCTCGGGCTTCCGGGCCGAGGCGGGGCAGGGGCATTTCGCGATCTTCGATTTCGCGCCCGTGGGCGTCACGGTGGCGGTGGTGGGCGTGGTCTTCATCGCGCTCGCGGCCTCGCGCTTGGTGCCGGCGCGCAAATCCGTCGACATCAAGGGCTTCGACACCGGGGCCTATCTCACCGAGTTGCGCGTGCCGGAGAAGAGCAAGGCGGTGGGCCTGACGCTAAGCGGGTTCGAGCGCGAGATCGCCGAAACCGGCGCGCAGATCGTGGCGCTGGTGCGCGACGAGGCCCGCTTCAACGCTCCCAACAAGAGGCGCCGCATCAAACAGGGCGACATCCTCGTGCTCGAGGCGGAAGTGGGCGCGCTCGCCGAAGCGGTGTCGGTGTTCGACATCCATCTCGAGGAAAAGGGCTCGTCGGCGGCCAAGGACCAGCAGATCGATCCCGAAGGGGTCGAGACCATGACCAAGAAGGCCAAGGCCAAGGCGGAGGAGGCGGACGCCGATGCGGATGCCGACAAGGGACCCGACAACGAACTGGTGCTGCGCGAACTGGCGGTGCTGCCGGGCTCGTCGATCGTCGGCCGCTCGGCGCGGGATCTCAGACTCAGGACGCGCTACCGCATCAACCTGCTCGCCGTGTCGCGCAACGGCGCGTCGCCCAAGGCGCGGCTGCGCACGCTCAAGCTCAAGTCCGGCGATCTGCTGCTGATCCAGGGCCCGGCGGTGGTGGTGACCGAATTCGTCAAGGAAAGCGGCTGCGTGCCGCTGGGCGAGCGCGAACTGCGCATCCCCGACAAGCGCATGGCGCTCATCGCCGGCGGCATCATGGTGGGCGCGGTGGCCATCGTCACGCTGGGCCTGTTGCCCGCGGCGCCGGCTTTCGCGCTCGCCCTGCTGGCGACGATGCTGTTCCGCACCGTGCCGCTGCAGCAGATCTACACGGCCATCGACTGGCCGGTGATCGTGCTCTTGGCGGCGCTGATCCCGGTGGCGGGCGCCATGCAGAGTTCGGGCGCGGCGGACCTGCTGGCGCGGTTCCTCGTCGACACGATCGCGCAGGGCAATGCCGTGGCCGCACTCGCGGTGGTGCTGATCACCACCATGTTCCTGTCGGACGTGATGAACAACGCCGCCACCGCGGCGGTGCTCTGCCCGATCGCCATCGGCATCGCGGCGCAGCTCGGGGTCAATCCGGACAGTTTCCTGATGGCGGTCGCCATCGGCGCCTCCTGCGCCTTCCTGACGCCGATCGGCCACCAGAACAACACGCTGATCCTCGGCCCCGGCGGCTTCCGCTTCGGCGACTACTGGAAGCTCGGCCTGCCGCTCGAAGTGCTGGTGGTCGCCGTCAGCATGCCGCTGCTGCTCTGGGTGTGGCCGCTGTAGGTCGGATTACAGACCTCCCGTCGCCTTGCGCGGACGCCCGCCCTTGCGGCCGTTGGCGCGCGCTGCATCGGCCTTGGCCTGGGTGCGCGCCTGGCCGCCAGCGGTGCCGAGGGATGCGGCCATCCAGCTTTTCGAGCCGAACAGACCCTGCAGAAGCGAGGGCACATAGAGATCCGCATCGAGCCTCGGCCAATGCACTCCTAGCCCTGCCGGACTGATCTCGATCTCCGAAAGATCGTCGGGGGAAGCTCCCGCAAGTCCCTCCGCCAGATGCGGCGGGAAGGCGATCTGGACGCCCGTGCTCAATTCGATGACGATGCGGTCCGCTGCCCGGTCATAGCGCGTGGACACGGCAAAGCCGCCTTTTCGCAATTCCGCCATCCGTGTCTCGGCTTGCTCAATCTCCCGCTCAGTGACGGTCATGAATCACCCTCCATTCTTCGCAGAGTTCTGCAACTGCCTGTGCCAGCTGAGCCAGGATCCGCGTCAGTTGAGGCCGGTTGAAACCATAGCTTTCCCGCAACACAGGCGGACCGGCGGGACAATGCAGCAAAAACACCGCCTCGCCATCCGCGCTTCGGACATGGACATGCTCGGGCCGATGATCATTGGGATAGATCACCACCCGCAGGCCATCGAAGCGCAGAACCGTCGGCATCCTGCGACAATACCATAACCCAAGCGCTTAGGAAAGACGGCCGCGGCGGATTTCGCCAAGCGCCGTTTCAGCGATCACCCCCCGGCGACCGCCGCCTCGAGCGCGGCGATGTCGATCTTCTGCATGGTCATCATCGCCGCGAAGGCGCGCTGGGCCGTGGCGGGATCGGGGCTTGTCGTCAGGTCGAGCAGGATCCGCGGGGTGATCTGCCAGGAGAAGCCCCAGCGGTCCTTGCACCAGCCGCATTCGCTCGCCGCGCCACCATTGGAGATGATCGCGTTCCAGTAGCGGTCGGTCTCCTCCTGGTCTTCGGTGACGACCATGAAGCTCACCGCTTCGTTCGGCGTGAAGACGGGGCCGCCGTTGAGGCCCACGAACTTGCGGCCCAGCAGGGTGAACTCGACCGTCAGTTCGCTGCCCGCCTGGCCGCCGGGGAAATCGCCGGGCGCGGCGTTGGCGCGCCCGACATGGCTGTCAGGGAATGTCGCGGCGTAGAATTCGGCGGCCTTTTTGGCTTCGCCGTGGTCGAACCATAGGCAGGTCATGAGGTCGGTCATTGGGGTCTCTCCTGTTCTTCGGGTTGGTCTGGGGTGTCTGGCAGGCGACGGGTCAGCCGCTCGGTTGCCGGGCATTCACCTTCCATTGGGCGGCGAAAGCCCGGGCGTAGGCCGGTCGGGCCTCGCCGCGAGCCACATAGGCGGCGAGCGTGGGAAATTCCTTGAGCACGGCCGAGGATTTCAGCCGCTGCAGCACCGAGACCATCATCAGGTCACCGGCGCTGAAGGCGCCATCGAGCCATTCGGCCTCGCCCAGGCGCGCCGAGAGCTGGGTGAGCCTGGCGCGCACCCGGCCGTCGAGGAGCGGCAGGAGTTCCGCGCGCCAGGGCCGATCGCCCACCACGTAAGGGGCCTGTTCGCGCTCGAGAATCGGCGGCTCCACGGTGTTGAGCGCGGCGAACATCCAGGTGATGGCGCGGCTCCGGGCCGCGGGATGATCCGGCAGCAGCCCCGCATGGCGTTCGGCGATGTGAAGCACGATGGCGCCGGTTTCGAACAGCGCGACATCGCCCTCCTCATAGGTCGGGATCTGTCCGAAGGGATGAAGCGCCAGATGCTCGGGCTGCTTCATCGCGGCAAAGGAGACCAGGCGAACCTCGTAGGCCCGGCCCGTTTCCTCGAGCGCCCAGCGCACGCGCGTGTCGCGGGCCAGGCCCCTGCCGCCGTCGGGCGAGCGTTCAAAGGCGGTGATGGTCGGCATCATGGCCACGTCCTTCTCCTCGCTTCGCAAGCCTCAGCCGACGCCCGGGCGGTCCTTGAGCTTGAACGCGAGCTGCGTCACCCATTTGTTCATGTCGGGTTCCTCATCGGGACCAATTTCGAAGATTTCGAGCCGGCAGGCGAACAGGTCGCCGCGAGGGCTTTCTTCCATGTCGAGCGGCTGCTCGGTGAGGCGGACCCAGCCGATCAGCAGGCCGGTGACGGGTTCGAGCTTGTCGGGATGCCCATGCCAGCGCATCGTCACGAACGCCCCGGCGGGCAGGGTGCCGAATTTGATGCTGTCGCTGTCCTGACCCATGCGCGTCACCGGCACGCCTGCTTCCACGTCGAGCGTGTCGGCCATGTCGATGCGCCGGTAATTGTAGATCGGCAGGCCCGCCGGTTCGATGTTCTGCCTGGCGAGAAAGTCGAACACCGCTGGAAATCCCTCCTCGGCCGGTTTCATCATCTCGTCCATGCGCACCTCGAAGCTCATGTAGGCGTAGGGCTGCGCCGCACGGGTCACGTTTTCGGGCAATGTCAGCATGTCAGTCTCCTCACGGCACGATTTCATCGGCTTGGCGGCCAGGCCGATTCCTTGGCTAGGGCGTCGCGCCGGCGACCATCCCGGGCCCGGCTACTGGTTGATCTCGGGCACGACCAGCCGCGCCAGCTTGTCGAGCGAGTCCTGCCATCCGAGATAGCAGGCTTCGGGCGGGATCACGTCCGGCACGCCTTGCTGTTCGATGCTGAGTTCGGTCCCGACCGACACGGCCTTGAGAGAGACGGTGACCCGCATCTCGCCCGGCAGGTTCGGATCCTCGAAGCTGTCGGTGTAGACAAGCCGTTCGCCTGGCACGAGTTCGAGATAGGTGCCGCCGAAGGCGTGGCTGTGGCCGGTGGTGAAATTGCGGAACGACATCCTGTGGCTGCCGCCGACCTTCGCGTCGAGGTGATGGACCGTGCAGAGATAGCCGTAGGGCGGGATCCAGCTCGCCACGGCGTCGCTTTCGAGAAAGGCGCGATAGATCTTCTCCGGCCTGGCGGCGATGACGCGGTGCAGGCGAATGGTGCTGGGCATGCTGGTCTCCTCCTCGGGTCTCCTTCCCTGGCGGTCGCCAGGGCTCCATCCTTTTATTGCATACCGACCAGTTGGTATGTTGTCAATTCACAGGCTGTGACAAACTTGAAACGGACTCACGGCGGATCGGCTCCGAACACCCGTATCGGGGCAGATTTATATCCGGGGAGATCTGGTAAAGGCGGGATGGCGCCGCGTCGCGCGGCGCTCCCCCGGGAGCAGTCAGTCTCGGACGCTCAATGCTGCGGCATGCGGTTCCAGGCGTCGAGGGCCGCGATCTTGTAGGCTTCGGCGAGCGTTGGATAGTTGAAGGTGTTCTCGACGAAGTAATCCAGCGTGCCCTTGAGATTGAGCACGGCCTGGCCGATGTGGATCAGCTCGGTGGCGCCCTCGCCGACGATGTGGCAGCCGAGCAGCCGCCGGGTCTTGAGCGAGAAGATCATCTTGAGCATGCCGGTGTCGAGGCCCATGATGTGGCCGCGCGAGGTCTCGCGGAACCGCGCCACGCCGCATTCATAGGCGATGCCGCGCTCGATCACCTCCTCCTCGGTCATGCCGACGGTGGAAATCTCCGGCACCGCATAGATTCCGTAGGGGAAGAACTTCGGCGGCTCGTGCGCCTGCTGGCCGAGCGCGTGGCAGGCGGCGATGCGGCCCTGTTCCATCGAGGTGGAGGCGAGGCTGGGGAAGCCGATCACGTCGCCCGCGGCGTAGATGCCGGGCACATCGGTCGCGAAGGTGGTCGGGTTGACCTTGATGCGGCCGCGGGCGTCGCTGTCGAGGCCGCAGGATTCGAGGTTGAGCGTGGAAGTGGCGCCCATCCGTCCGGCGGCGAACAGCACCATTTCCGAGCGGATGTTGCGGCCGCCCTCCATCTGGATCTCGCAGCCGCCGCCCTCGAGCTTGATGATCCTTTCGGCCTTGCGGCCAAAACGCAGCACCATGCCGCGGTCCTTGATCTGGTGGGTGAAATCGTCGATCAGCTCGCGGTCGATGAAATCGAGCATGGTGGTGCGCGGCTCCACCAGCGTGACATGGACGTCGAGCGCGCTGAAGATGGTGGCGTATTCGATGCCGATGACGCCCGCGCCGATCACCGTCATCGACCGGGGCAGGTGGGTGAGCTCGAGGATCTCGTCGCTGTCGAAGATGCTGGTCCCGTCGAAGGGCACATAGTCGGGGCGGAACGGAACGGTGCCAACGGCGAGCAGGATGGCGTCCGAGGTGAACAGGAACGTCTCGCCTTCCTCGCCCGCCACCTCGATCGTGCTGCGGTCCCTGAAGCGGGCGTCGCCCCTGAGCGTGGTCACCTGGTTGCGCGCGAACTGGTGTTCCAGCACCTCGATCTCGTGGGTCAGGGTGATGGTGAGCCGGGCGCGCAGATCGCTCGCAGTCAGGTTCTGCTTGACCCGGTAGGAGCGGCCGTAGAAGCCGCGCTCGCGCCATCCGGAGAGGTTGAGCGCGGTTTCGCGCAGGGTCTTGGAGGGGATGGTTCCGGTGTGGACGGAGACGCCGCCCACCCGCCGGCCGCGCTCCACGACCAGCACCTTCCTGCCGAATTTCGCGGCCTGGATGGCGGCGCGGCGGCCGGCGGGCCCGCTGCCGATGACGATGAAATCGTAATGTTCCATGGGCGGGGGAATCCAGCTTCGGGCACTGTTCGCGGCGTGCGCCAGTCGGACTGCAAACTTGTTCAAAAAGCCCGCCCGCGCAAGTCAAAACCTCGCTCGGGACGGCGCGATCGGCAATGTCTCCAGTGTCGGGCAAGCCCCGGCGCCGCAAATGCCGATCGCGGGGGCAAGACGCCCGGATATTGCGCAGTTCGCGGCGTTTCGGGCGGGGATTTTCAAACACCCGAGCGAGGGTGCAGGCCGCAGACGGCTTGGTGCTCAACCCACCGATTCGGCCTGGTCCGAAGTCCGGAATCGAAAAGGGCCGCCCCTGACGGGCGGCCCTTCCGTTATCGTCTGTCCGGGGGTCAGCGCGGTTCGCTGTGCAGCCCCTTGAGGATGGCGAAACAGGCGAGCAGCAGCACGATGGTGAACGGGAAGCCCGTCGACACCGCCATGGCCTGCAGCGCCGCCAGCCCCCCGCCGAGCAGCAGGGCGATGGCGACCAGGCCCTCGAAGCAGGCCCAGAACACGCGCTGCGGCACCGGCGCGTCGATCTTGCCGCCGGCGGTGATGGTGTCGATCACCAGCGAGCCCGAATCCGACGAGGTGACGAAGAACACGATCACCAGCACGATGGCGATGAACGAGGTGATCTGCTGCAGCGGCAGCGCCTCGAGCATGGCGAACAGCTTGAGCTCGAGCGGCGCATCGACGACGATCTGGTAGCCGTCATTGACGAGCTGGTCGATTGCGGTGCCGCCGAAGGTGGTCATCCAGAACACCGAGACCAGCGAGGGGATGATCAGCACGCAGGTGAGAAACTCGCGCACCGTGCGGCCGCGGCTGACGCGGGCGATGAACATGCCGACGAAGGGCGACCAGGAAATCCACCAGGCCCAGTAGAACGCCGTCCAGCCCTGGCGGAAATTGTCGTCCGTGCGGCCGAACGGATTGGAGAGTTCGGGCAGGTAGCGCGCATATTCGTAGAGATTGTGGAAGAAGCCGGTGAAGATCGCCACGGTCGGGCCGACGAGCAGCACGAAGACCAGCAGCAGGGCGGCCAGCACCATGTTGATCTCGGACAGGCGCTTGACGCCCGCATCAAGGCCGGCGACGACCGAGAGCAGGGCGATGCCGGTGATCCCCACGATCAGCATCACCTTGGAGAAGTCCGTCACCTCGATGCCGAAGATGTGGTTGAGGCCGGCCATGGCCTGCTCAGCGCCGAAGCCCAGCGAGGTGGCGAGGCCGAACAGCGTGGCGAAGACCGCGAGAATGTCGATGATGTGGCCGGTCCAACCCCAGACGCGCTCGCCGAAGATCGGGTAGAACACCGAGCGCATGGTGAGCGGCAGGCCCTTGTTGTAGGAAAACAGCGCCAGCGCCAGCGCCACGATGGCGTAGATCGCCCAGGGGTGCAGGCCCCAGTGGAAGATCGTCGCCGCCATGCCGAGATCGCGCGAATCGGCGGCGTTGCCCGCGGCGCCGCCGAGCGGCGCCCAGCTTTCGGCCGAGCCCGCGCCTTCCGCCACCGAGGCGGAGAAGTGCGAGATCGGCTCGGACACGCCGTAGAACATCAGCCCGATGCCCATGCCGGCGGCAAACAGCATGGCGAACCAGCCGGAATAGGAATAGTCGGGCGTCGCCTCCTTGCCGCCGATCCGGACCTTGCCGTAGGGCGAGACGATCAGGAACAGGCAGAGCAGTACGAAAATATTGGCGGCGGTGAGGAAGAACCAGTCGAAGGTGCCGGTCAGCCAGTCGCGCAGGTCACCGAAGGCCGCGCCCGCGCTCTCCTGGAAGGCGAGGGTGAGAAAGACGAAGGCGACGATGGTCAGTCCGGAAATGGCGAAGACCGGATTGTGGATGTCGAGGCCGAACGGGCCCACCGACATCGATACATTGTCCTGGCCGACCTCGTAGTCGGTGTCGATCAACGTTGTCGGCCCTTCGGGCGCCGGTATGCCTGGTGCGCTGGTGTCGCTCATAAAATGTCCCTCTTGATTTGGTTCGCCTGGCTCAGGCGCTGCAGGCTTGCGTCTCTCCGCGCCTGACAGATCCGGCGGCAGGCCGTCAGGTCGCAAAAGGTGAATTGTGTTCCGATTGCGACGAAAGGCTAACGCACCGAAGGCCAAGTTGCAAACCCGGGACCCTGTTTTCCAGGGTCTTTCGCGGGGCGGGTCGATCGTAAATCGGCGTTCCCCGCTCAAATGACGCGATTTCCCCGAAATTTTTCCGTGCAACGCTGCATCAGAGGCAAATATCTCGATGAAACGAAACAAGGCATGATCTTGACCATGACCTTCGCATCCGAGGCGATAATAAGTGACATTATTGCCGGGAACTGCTGGCGAGACGAGAGAACGCCACCTAGAGAGTCCATAAATTCTGTGATTTTCATGCGCTGCCCGCGGCGTTGCCGGCTGCGCCTGGTCCAGCGTCAGCCCCGTCCGCCGAGCCGCAGACCCGGGGCGGGGCGCTCTTCCAGGATCTTGGCGCGGAATCGGTAGAGCGCCGCGGGCCGGCCGCCGGTGGCCGAACTTGAGGCGCCGGTGGGCTCCACCAGTTCGGCGCCCTCCACCAACCGCCGGAAATTCTGCTTGTGCAGATGGCGGCCCGAGATCGCCTCCACCGTCGTCTGCAGCTCCGTCAGGGTGAATTCCGGCGGCATCAGCTCGAAGATCACCGGGCGGTACTTGATCTTGGCGCGCAGGCGCTGCACGGCGGTGGCGGCGATGCGGCGGTGGTCGAAGCGCATGGCGCGGCCGAGCGGCGCGGCCAGCCCGGTGGACTTGACGCGCTGATCGGTGACGGCCTCCGCGAGCAGGCCCGCTTCATAGAGCAGCTCGTAGCGGTCGAGCACCCGTTCCTCGTCCCAGGGAAAATCCTTGAGCCCGAAGGCGAGGCGTATGCGCGCCATGCGGCTCGGATTGCGCGGTCGCTCGACAGGCTCCTGCGCCCAGGGCAGGAGCCGCGGCAGGATGGTGGCGTCGAGCATGGCCGGGCGGCCTTCGCGCCAGTCCTCCCAGGGAAACAGCTCGTACCAGTCGCGCCAGCGCGCGCCGGTGGCGGCCAGCGCCTCGGGGTTTTCCGCGTCCACCCGCGTGAGCGCCAGATAGCCCACCGAGACCAGATGCGGCTTGCCCTCGTCCCGTCCGTCGTCGCTGAGCACGTGGCGGCCGCGGTCGCCGAAGGTGTAGAGCTGCTCGACATAGCCCAGGTTGAGAGCCGTCTGGCTTTCGACGCTGTCGCGCAGGCTGGCCTCGAAGGTGCGGTGACGCACCGGATCGAACGGGCCGAAGGGCAGGCCGTCGGCGGGCCCCGCGCCGGGCGCCTCCGGCACCGTGAGAATGCTCGGGGTGTGGTTGGTGACGGCGACGATGGCCGCGTCGAGCCCGATGCGCAAGGGAGGGATGCGGCTCGGTTCCATGGCGCGGTCAGCCCCCGCGCCGTCGCGAAGGCGGCGGGCTCGCGGGAAGATCGTCGCCGGGCCCGACGGTTAGGCGGAAGCATCCGCCCTCGAAGGCATCGGCGCCGCGGCCGATCGCCTTGACGGCGCGGACGAGGCGTCCACCGCGGCCGAGCATGGCGTCGCCGATGTCGATCAGCCGCTGATTGGGGGTGACGAAGGGCGAGGCCTGGCGCAGCCGCTCGGCCAGCGCCATCTCGTCCTGGTCGGGCTCGACCGCCAGCGCCACAAGGGCTGCGGCGGCGGGCGAGCGGGAGATTCCCAGCCAGCAATGCACCAGCAGCGGCGCGCGCCGGTCCCAGCTCCTGGCGAAACCGATCAGCCGCTCGACATGGATCTCGCCCGGCGCCGTCAGCCCGGGGCGGAGCTCGGCGATGTCGTTGAGGCCCAGCTTGAGGTGGCGGGCCGGGTCGATGACCCCGGGGCGGTGAAACTCCTGGTTCTCGGCGAGCAGGCTCACCATTTCCTGCACGCCATGGGTCACGGCGGTCTCGGCGATCTGGTTCAGGCGGCAGACGACGATGTAGGACATCAGCCTCGCTCCGGCCGGCGCAAGGCCTCGATGGCCTCGAAGCGCGCGAGGAAAAGCGTCTGCACCTCGGCCGCCGAGCGCGGCGCCACGTCGATCATCTCGCGGCCGATGCCGCGCGGCGGGCCGAAGCAGGCGCGGGCCTCCGCGTCGCTGAATCCCGCGAGCTCGGTCGCCTCGAAATAGGCGGCGATGCGGTCGGCGCGCTTGATCAGCGCCTTGAGCGGCGCGGGCATCACCGGCGGCAGGCCGAAGCGGAGATGGATGGCGGCCTCGAGGCGGCCCTCGACGCTTTTGTAGCCGCCGCCGACCACCGCCTTGAACGGGGAGATCATGTCGCCGATGACATATTCCGGCGCGTCGTGCAGCAGTGCCAACTGCAGCGTGTCGGGCGAGGCCGCGGTCAGCCGGCCGACGATCGTCTCGACGATCAGCGAATGCTGCGCCACCGAGAAGGCGTGGTCGCCGCGGGTCTGGCCGTTCCATCGCGCCACCCGCGCCAGCCCGTGGGCGATGTCGGAAATCTCCACGTCCAGCGGCGAGGGGTCGAGCAGGTCGAGCCTGCGGCCCGAGAGCATGCGCTGCCAAGCGCGCGGGATCTTTGGACCGGGGGCCACCGGTCAGGCGTCCGCAGCGCCGGCGCCAGCGCCGTCGAAGGACAGCCCGCTCCAGGACGGCAGGGCGAGCGTGACCGGGATTCCCGCGACTGTGAGCGCCGCGCCCTCGGCCAGCGCGTCGGCGACCCGGTCGGTGCGCACGATGGCGAGGCCGGTCGTGCCCTCGGTACTGCCGAGGCTGCCCACGGATTTTTCGCCCGCCAGGATGGATAGCTCCGGATCATCGGCGCCGCGGGCGGGCAGGGGTGCTTCCGCGGTCACGGTCGCCACCCGGCGCCGCGCGGTGCCGCGATGCTGCATGCGCGAGACCACTTCCTGGCCGACATAGCAGCCCTTCCTGAAATCGACGCCGCCGGTCTTGTCCATCAGCACGTCGTGCGGAAACACGTCCGACAGCGCGAAATCGGCGCCCGATTCGGCCACGCCATGGGCGATCCGGAGGCGATCCCAGTCGGCCCGCTCGGCATCCGCGGACGGTCCGTCGGCATAGAGGCGCCAGACGCCCGTCGCCGCGGGAAAGCGCCGGTCAGCGAGCGCGCCCGCGGGCGCGGCCTCGCCCCAGCCGGCGATTACAGTATCGTCGTCGCGCTTCTCGAAGCTGACCGCGGCGCGGAGCTTGTAGAGCGTCAGCCGGCGGATGAAATCTTCCATACAGTCGGCCCGAATGTCGCAGTCATAGGCGGTCTCGCCGGATTTCGAGATCAGGAAATCGAACAGGATCTTGCCCTGCGGCGTCAGCAGCGCGGTGGGTCGGGCCTCGCCCGGCTGCAGCGAGTCGACATTGGCGGTGATCAGGTTCTGCAGGAAATGGCCGGCGTCCGCGCCGTCCACGCGCACGATCTTCCGGTCGGAGAGGACTAGGGCTGGCACGGTGGGGCACTCCGGATTGATCGGGGATGGATGTCCCCGATAGGTAGGCTGTCGCGCGGCGCGGGGCAAGGGCGGAGCCGGGTCCGGGCCCGGATGCGGGAGGGCGCGGGCGGGATCAGTCGCCGGCCATGAAGAATCGCCACTCGCCGTCGGGCGAGATGCCGATGCGGTAGAAATTGTAGGCGCCATAGGCCTTCATGTCCTCGACGTCGCCGGCGGTGACGAGGCGCAGCAGCTCCACCTTCTGCGGCGGCGTGAGGCTTTCGAGCGGCAGCGCGGCGAAATAGGGCCAGACATAGGTCTCGCCCGGCTCGCCGGCGTCGATGCGGACAAAGCCGGTGTTGAGCAGGTCGATGAGGATCGCCAGGATTTCCTGACCGGCGCCGTCGCCGGAAACCGAGCGCAGATATTCCACCGGATCGGCGTCGATCTCGCCGAAGGCGAGCTGCGTGGCGGTGGGGCCGGAGCCCAGCAGCGCGCGCAGCTTTTCGATCTCGCCGGTGGACGCGGCCTCGATGATGAGCTCGCGCATGCGCCGCGCCGGCTCGGGCAATTGCGCGGGATCGGTGAGGATGTCGACGGGGGCGGCGTCCGCGGCGGCGGGTTCCTCGACCACCGGGTCATTTTCCGGAGCGGGCAGGGTGCGGATGATCGGGCCGGGCGTCGGCAGGCCGCCATCCTCGCCGATCTGCGGTTCATCGAGCGGCGGCGGCGCCTGGCCGGTATCCGCGGCCGGAGGCTGCACTTCCTGCAGCTCGCTCAGCGCCAGGGAAGAGGAGGGGGAAAAAACGATTGCCAGAGCCAGCAGCATGGCCGATGCGATCGCCATGTCGCCGCTTCGCGATTCGCGCTTGGGCTTGCCGGCCAACTTGATCCCCGCGGATAATCCTAGTGAAACACAGTTCCTACTGTAGCACACGTTCGGGGGAGAATTCACCAGCCAGGATACGGACCCGGAGCGATTCCACCAGGGCTTCAGCCTGTTCCTCGCCCAGCGCCCGCACGGTCTCGCGGATGGCGGTGATCATCGCGGCATCGGCGATGATCTCCGGCTCGATGCCGTCGGCCGTGCTTTCGGCCCAGGCGTCGTGCTGGAGCTCGAGGGCGACCTGAAGCTTCTCCTGGACGATGAGATCGTCGAGTTCTTCGGGCGTATGCGGGGTGGGATGGGTCATAAATCCAACTTTAACTTACCAGGACATTAACGAGCCTAGCACGGCTTGAACCGTTCCGGCACGGGGCTGCGTCGATAGCGGTTAACAAACCGTTAATTTCCATAGCGGGAAACAATTTCCGCCACAAGTGTTGCACCTTCGTGACGGTATCGCTCCTCGGCGACCACGGCGGCCTCCGTGCAACTGGTGTAGACCGAGGCGAAGGCGCGGAAACCGCGGTTGTATCCGGCGGTGAGCTGCTCGCGGCGATCGGCCTCCCCGGCGGTCTCGCTGTTGAGCAGCGCCTGCATGCTGTCGCGCCAGCCGGTTTCCTCCTCCGGACTGCACAGATTGCGCAGGTACTGCACCGATCCGAGGATTTCGGCGAGCCGCAACAGCCGCGCCTCATAGGGCGGCGGCGGCAGGTCCGGCACCACCACGGTCGCCTCTTCCTCCGTCGCCTCGGCCTCCTGCGCCCATGCGTCCCTTACGCCGCCGGCGAGGGCCACGGACAGGACGAGGGCGAGGATCGGCGCACGGGAGCGGAACATGACCGCTCCTTACACCAAGACAGCGCGGGATGAAATCCCGACCAACGGGGGGAAGGGGAGCCCGGGACCGTCGCCGATGGCGCTCAGCGCGGCCGGTCCCGGCCCTCAGCCAGCATGTCGATGCAGGCGATCATGCTGGGCGGTGTGCTGAGCGCGCGGATTTCGTCGGAAGTGAACCAGCCCACTTCCCTGGCGTCGTCCTGCGCCACCGGCTCCCCGCCCGGATCGTCGGCGAGGAAGACGGTCAAAAAGAAGTGCGAGCCGCCGCCGGGGTCGTCCGCGCCGAGGTCGAAACTGGCGAAGGGCCGCGCGTTGGTCGCCCTCAGCCCGGTCTCCTCCTCGAGTTCGCGCAGCGCCGCATCCTCCAGCGCCTCGTCGGGATCGACCCGGCCGCCGGGGAAGGCATACATGTGCTGGGCCGGCGGATTGGCGCGCAGCACCAGCAGGAACCTGCCGCCCCGCTCGATCGCCACCGAGACGGCGAGTGCCGGGCCGGGGCGGGGTGCGCTCTTGTGATCTTTCATGGCCTGGCCTTGTCTCCCGCGTGCACAGCCTGTGCAATGTGGCGAGTTTTCCAGTGCAGGCAACCCTGAAAACGGGTCCGGCTGTTTCGGAGGGAACAAGGCCGGGAAACCGTGTGCCACGGTCGCCGTGGCAGGTTTGCGCATTGCGAAAACATATAAATAAATCTATGTATCGAGCTTGATCCCGCGGTACTTGAGAATCGGACTTCGCCATGACCACTCCACCTGACACCGATCTGCCGCTGCCTGTCATCCGGCAAGCCTCCGCCCACCCGCAAGTGACCCGGCGGCGTTTCCGCTTTCACAAGCGCTACCTCCTGGTGTTCCTGATTCCGGTGTTCATGTTCTCGGGCGGGGTGATCGGCATGTATTATCAGCCCACCGCCTTGCAGAAATTCTACGCGCTGACCGGGCTGCAGCCCGGCGGCGGTGCGAAGAAGCCGATTGCCCTGCCGCCCAATATGGAAATGCCGAAAGAGATGGCGGCAACCATGCAGGTCAGCGATGTTGTCGGATTGGCCCGGCTGATGCCGCGTGGCGATGTGTCGATCGTGGCGCCTCCCTTCGGCGCCGGCGACGCCCGTATCGCCGAGGTGCTGGTCAGCATCGGTGACCGCGTTGAAAAAGGCGCGGTGGTGGCGCGGCTGGACAATCGGGGCCAGCTTGAAGGCGCGGTGCTTCAGGCTGAGGCAAATGTCGCCGTGCGCGAAGCGGCGCTGGTGCAGACCACCGAGTCTGTCAAGAACTCGCAAGCCGAAGCCCTCGCCGCCCTGGAACAGGCCCGCAGTTCAGGCATGGAGGCGGCCGCCGACTATGAACGCTCCAAGGCCTTGTTCGAACGCGGCGTGATCACCCAGGCTTCGCTCGATTCGCTCGCCGCAGCCCAGCGCCAGGCGGGTCTTGCGGTGCAGAAAGCCGAGGCGACGCTGTCGCGCTTTGCAAGCCAGGAAGCCGAGTTGCAGCCCGATGTGATCGTCGCGGCGCGCAATCTCGACGCCGCCAAGGCGGAGCTCGCCCGCGCCGAGCAGGATCTGATCCGCTCCGCCGTTCTGTCGCCGATCAGCGGCGTGGTGCTCGATTCGATGGCCAATCCGGGCGAACGCCCGCCGAGCGACGGCATCATGCAGATCGGCGACACCGATCAGATGATGGCCGAGGTGGAGGTCTATCAGGACCGGATCGCGAATGTCGCGATCGGCCAGCCGGTGGAACTGGCGGCCGTCGCCATCGGCCAGACGCTGCAGGGCCGGGTCAAATCCATCGGCCTGACCGTCGGACGCCAGGGCCTGCTGTCGGACGATACCGCGGCCAATACCGATGCACGGGTGATCAAGGTGATGGTCGAACTGGACGCGGCTTCCTCCAAGGTGGCGGCGCGCTACACCAATCTGGAAGTCATCGCCCGCATCGACACCCGCACCCTGGCGCCCGCTGCCAAGAGCAATCCATGAACCGCTGGCTGCAATGGCTGTTCGGGCGTCTGCCGATCGGCTGGCTGCAACTGAGCCACAGCCGCACCCGCTTCGCAGCCGCCATTTCCGGCGTGGCCTTCGCCAATGTTCTGGTGTTCGTGCAACTGGGCATCATGAACTCGATGGCGACGGCGACGCTGAAGCCCTACGAGTTCTTTGCCGCCGACATCATGATCTCGGCCTCGGACGCCAATTCCATGACCGAGGGCGGCAATGTCGCGCGGCAATGGCTGTTCCAGGCCCAGGCCGATCCGGAGGTGACGCTCGGCACCGGCATCTTCGTCGGCAACACAAGCTGGCCGCGGCCGACCAAGACGCTGGGGCTCACCAGCTTCGGCATCGATCCGACGCTGCCGGATTTCCTGAGCCCGGTGCTCAAACCCAAGCTGGCGACGCTGCAGCTCAACGATTCCGGCATTCTCGACATGGCCACCCGCGGCCTGCCGCGCGAGGAGGCCGCCGCGATCCGCCCGCAGACCCCGGCGAGCTTCGAGGTGACCGGCAAGACCTTGACGCTCTATGACACGTTTCAGGGCGGCGGCGGGTTTGGCGGCGACGGCTATCTGATCATGTCGGACCAGACCTTCCTGTCGCTGTTTCCGGCGCGCCGGTCGGCGGCGCCCGATCACATTCTGCTCAAGGTGGCGCCGGGAGCGGATCCGGATGTGGTGTCTGCCCGGTTGCGCGATCTGGTCTCCGACAAGTCGCTGCGCATCCGCTCCTACGCCCAGGCCAAGGCCGAGGATCTGAAATACCAGCAGACCAAGCGGCCGACCGGGATCATTTTCGGCTTCGGCGTGATCATCGGCGTGCTGGTCGGCATCGTCATTGTCTATCAGGTGCTCTCGACCGACGTCGCCGATCATCTGTCCGAATACGCGACCTTCAAGGCGATGGGCTATCCGCAGACATTCTTCCTCGGCATTGTCTTTGAGGAAGCGTTGATCCTGGCCGTGTTCGGCTTCATTCCCGGCGTGATTGTGGGCACAGGACTGCTGGCCGGCATGAAGAAGGCCACCAATCTGCCTTTGGCGATGACGTGGGACATGGCCGTCATCGTGCTGATCGGAACGCTGGTCGCCTGCTCGCTGTCCGGCGCCATCGCCACCCGCAGGCTGGCGGCGGCCGATCCGGCAGACCTGTTTTGAGGGGCGGGCGATGAGCGAGGAATTTCCGATCATTGTCGCCGGGCTGAACCATTGGTTCGGCACGGGCGAGGCCCGCAAGCAGGCGATTTTCGACGTCGATCTGAAGGTCGCGCGCGGCAGCCTGACCGTGCTGATGGGGCCTTCGGGCTCGGGCAAGACAACGGTGCTGACGCTGATGGGCTGCCTGCGCGACCTGCAGGACGGCTCGATCAACCTGCTCGGCCATGAGCTGATGGGTGCGGGCAATGCGCTCAACGAGGCGCTCAGGCGCAGGCTCGGTTTCATCTTTCAGGCGCACAATCTGCACGGCAGCCTGACTGCGATGCAGAATGTGCAGATGGGGCTGCAGGTCCATCGCCTCAATGATCCGGAGGCCGAACGGGAGGCTGCGCGCCACGCTTTGTCGCTGCTCGGGCTTGCCGATCGGATGGATTATCTGCCGGCCAACCTGTCCGGCGGGCAGAAGCAGCGGGTGGCGGTGGCCCGGGCGCTGGTCGGCAATCCCGACATCGTCTTCGCCGACGAGCCGACGGCGGCGCTCGACAAGGAGAGCGGCTTGAACGTGGTGGCGATGCTCAAGAAACTGGGGCAAAAGCGCGGCACCACCACGGTGATGGTCACCCACGACAACCGCATCCTCGAACTGGCGGACCGTATCGTCACCCTGGAAGACGGACGGATCGTGTCCGACAGAATGGTCAATTCGCCCGTCTAGACCGCCCGCCATGCCGCGGTCTTCGCGTTCGGAGCTTGCGCCGGTTCGCGCGCTTCTTGACCCTCCGGGAATCCTCAGCCATGGATTGGCGATGTGTGGCCGTTTTTCGCTGACAGCAACGCCTGAAGAGGTGCAGGAACTGTTCGGGCTCGAGGAGATCGAGGATTTCCCGGCGCGCTACAACATAGCGCCGACGCAGCCGATCCTGATCGTGGCCGGCGACCGCCGCCGGGAGACGGGCGACAACCGCACCGACCGCAGGGCGCTCTTGGCGCGCTGGGGGTTCATCCCGGGCTGGGTCAAGGATCCGGCCGAGTTTCCGCTGCTGATCAATGCCCGCTCGGAGACGGCGATCGAGAAAGCCTCGTTCCGCGCCGCCATGCGCCACCGCCGCGTGCTGGTGGCGGCCTCGGGCTTCTACGAATGGCACCGCCCGCCAAAAGGCTCGAAGCAGAAATCCGTCCCCTACTGGATCCGGCCCAGGGCCGGCGGCATCGTCGCCTTCGCCGGGCTGATGGAAACCTACATGAGCGCCGACGGGGCGGAGATCGACACGGCGGCGATCCTGACGGTGGGGCCGAACCGCGAGATCGCGCCGATCCACGACCGCATGCCGGTGGTGATCCGGCCCGAGGATTTCGCGCGCTGGCTCGACTGCCTCACCCAGGAGCCGCGCGACGTGGCCGAGCTGATGGCGCCCGCGCCGGACGGTTATTTCGAGGCGATCCGCGTCTCCGACCTCGTCAACAAGGTCGCCAACACCGGGCCCGAGGTGCAGGCGCCGGCGACCGATGCCGCGCCCTTGGACGAGCCTGCCGCCAGGCCCGCCAAGCCGGCGGCCAAACCCAAGCCGGCGGATGCTCCGCCCGACCAGATGAAACTGTTCTAGATCCGATGACCTCCCTTCTTGCTCCCGCCATCTCCGGGCTTTTGCTCGGCGGCTCGCTGATCGTCGCCATCGGCGCGCAGAACGCCTTCATTCTGCGCCAGGGACTGCTGCGCCAGCATGTGTTCATCCTGTGCCTGATCTGCGCGCTGTCGGACGCGGTGCTGATCGGGCTCGGCGTGGCCGGCCTCGGCGCGATCATCTCGAGCTCCGAGCTGCTGATCGCCGCCGTCACGCTGGGCGGCGCCGCCTTCCTGGCGGTCTATGCCGCGATGGCGCTCAGGCGAGCGCTGTCGCCCTCGGCGCTCACGGCGGCCAAGGCCGGGCCGGGATCGCTCAAGGCGGCGGTGCTCACCTGCCTCGCCTTCACCTTCCTCAATCCGCATGTCTATCTCGACACCGTGCTCCTGGTAGGGGGGCTGAGCGCGCGCCACGAGGGGGCGGCGCGGCTCGCCTTCGCGCTCGGCGCCATGTCGGCCTCGTTCCTGTGGTTCTTCGGCCTCGGCTACGGCGCCCGCGCGCTCGAGCCGCTGTTCGCGCGGCCCTCGGCCTGGCGGGTGCTCGACGGGCTGATCGCGCTGGTGATGGCGGCGCTGTCGGCCTCGCTCATCGCCCGCTTCCTCGCCGGGTGAGGGGTGCAGCAATCATCTTGACCGGACCCGCGCAATCGGGGATAAGACCAGCATGAAAACGGCACACGGCGCACGCGCCACCTGCATCTGCGGCATCATTATTCGCTAGCGCCCCGCTGGCTCGGCCGTTTTCGTCTTCTTTCACAAACAGGACAAACGACCCGGGCCGGGGGCCGGCATCGGGGAGTTGACATGAGCGAACTGAAATTCTGGAACACGCTGACGCGGGTCAAGGAAGAGTTTCGGCCGATCGATCCGCAGAATGTCCGCATGTATGTCTGCGGCCCGACGGTCTATGATTTCGCCCATATCGGCAATGCCCGCCCGCTGATCGTCTTCGACGTGCTCTACCGGCTGCTCCGGCATGTCTATGGCGAGGCCCACGTCACCTATGTGCGCAACATCACCGACGTCGACGACAAGATCAACGCCCGGGCGCTGCGCGACTATCCCGACCTGCCGCTCAACGAGGCGATTGCGAAAGTCACCGAAAAGACCGCCGCGCGCTTCCACAAGGACGCCGCAGCCCTCGGCTGCCTGCCGCCGACATTCGAACCGCGCGCGACCGCCCATATCGACGGCATGGTGACCATGATCCAGACGCTGATCGACAAGGGCAACGCCTATGTCACGGCCGGCCGCGAGGGCCGCGAGGTGCTGTTTGCGGTGGGCTCGATGCCCGACTACGGCAAGCTGTCCAACCGCAAGCTCGAGGACCAGCAGGCCGGCGCCCGCATCGCGGTGGAGGAGCACAAGCGCAACCCGGCGGATTTCGTGCTGTGGAAGGAATCGGCCGCCGACGAGCCCGGCTGGGACGGTGTCTTCACCGAGAACGGCCAGACCCTCACCATCCACGGCCGCCCCGGCTGGCACATCGAATGCTCGGTGATGAGCGAGCATCACCTGGGCGAGACCTTCGACATCCACGGCGGCGGCCTCGACCTGATCTTCCCGCACCACGAAAACGAGATCGCCCAGTCCTGCTGCGCCCACGGCACCGACCGCATGGCGAACCTGTGGATGCACAACGGCTTTTTGCAGGTCGAAGGCAGGAAGATGTCGAAATCCGAGGGCAATTTCGTCACCATTGCGGAGCTGCTGGAGACGGAGAAATTCGGCGGCCGCAAGTGGCCGGGCGAGGTGCTGAGGCTCGCCATGCTGATGACGCATTACCGGGAGCCGATCGATTTCAGCGTGAAGCGGCTGGAGGAGGCGGAAGCGGCTCTTTGGAAATGGGCGGACGCTTCTGAAGGGGCTTCGCTAAAATTCAGAATGGATGAGCACGCTGTTGAGATTCTGTCGGAAGATCTGAATTTCTCTGCCCTCAAGGTTTATCTAGACCAGTTGAGCAAATCGGCTTCAAGAGGTGACCAAGAGGCGCGGGATTGGCTTCGAAGCACTCTTTATCATCTCGGTTTTGTGAATCTTAAGAAGAAGCCGGATGGTGAGACTGAAAAAATCGTATTCGACAAAATGGACCCAACTATCGAGCCGCGCATTCAAGAACGCCTCGCCTTCATCTCTGCCAAGAACTGGGCCGAAGCGGACAGAATCCGCGACGAGTTGCTGGAGCAGGGCATCCAGCTCAAGGACGGCAAGGATCCGGAGACCGGGGAACGGGTGACCACATGGGAGGTCCGGCGGTGAGCAGCAGGCTTCACCCCCCTCTGTCGGCTACGCCGACATCTCCCCCGCAAGGGGGGAGATGGGGGGCCGCGTGCGCCACCTCACGTCGGGCCTCTGGTTCCTTTTCAAATTACATTTCGGGTGAATTGGGACTGAAGTCTGGTGGGCGAGATGTATCGGCCGGCCAATCTCCCCCCTTGCGGGGGAGATGTCACGAAGTGACAGAGGGG
>NZ_JRJG01000250.1 GCF_000759435.1 Hoeflea sp. BAL378 | reverse complement strand
TTCGTGACATCTCCCCCGCAAGGGGGGAGATTGATTCCTCGGGCATTGTGCCCTGCCCGTCCTAGTTTCCCTCGATCTTGATGCCGTCCTGGCCGATCTTGATCTCGACGCCGGAGGTCTGCTGGTCCTGGTAGTACATGTAGCCGAGGATGGCGGCGCCGACGGCGACGATGGCGATGACGATGGCGAGTGTGTTGCGCGACATGCGGAAATTCCTGAGATGACTGCGGATCGGAGCGCGGTGCTTAGCACGGTTCCTGCGGGAGTGGCAGGGTATTTGGGAGGCGCCTGGAAGTTCGGGGACAGTTTACTTTTACGGCAGCCGGTCGCCGGCTGCCGTAAAAGTAAACTGTCCCCGACATGCACCGACATGCTGCACCCCGGATCGGACCCTCTCACAGCCGGCAGAGGGGTCTCTCGCGGTCCGGCGCGGGGGAGAGATGCCCCCCTCTGTCACTTCGTGACATCTCCCCCGCAAGGGGGGAGAT
>NZ_JRJG01000249.1 GCF_000759435.1 Hoeflea sp. BAL378 | reverse complement strand
CGCGCTGCATGGCCAGGCGGCCGAGCGCGCGGGCCGGGGCATGACCGCGGAAGATCTCGCAGCCCATGTCGCGCCGGCGTGAGGCGGCGGCCCCGTCGCGCCGTGTCGTCCGGGCCCGACCGGGCGCTACAGCAGACGGCTCTTGCGCAGCATGCCGGCGCCGGCCAGCACCGGATAGGCGATGGAGGCAAACAGCGAGTTGATCTCCTTGAGATCGCGCATCGTGTCGATGTGGATCGAACTGCTGTCATAGCTGTTGTCATTGCCGTCGCGCAGCCTTTGCATGTGCTGCTCCTCGCTCCGGCGCACCATGGTGCGCACCTCCTCCTTCTGCGCCACCAACTGCCTGGCCTGCTCGACGTCGCGGTGGATGAAAAGGTTGAACGCCAGCCGCGCGTTGCGCATCACCTCCTGGTGCAGCCCCCTGATCTCGTGCCAGCCTTCGGGGGAGAACGCGATGTTGCGCGCCTGCTTCTTCTGCGCCCGCGTCACCATGTTCTGGGCGATGATGTCGGCGGCCTGCTCGAGCTTGATGGTAGCCCCCAGCAGATCCTGCAGCAGCGCCGCCGACTTGTCGTCGAGCCTGCTCTCGGAGATCTTGGCGAGATAGAACTTGATCTCGCGATGGATCTCGTCGACTTCGTCGTCCATCGCCTGGATGCGCGCCAGTTTCTGCTTCTCGGGCTTGTCGAGCGCCTCCAGGATCCAGGTCAGCATCCGTTCGATCCGCTCGCAGACGGTCAGCACTTCGCGGGTGGCGTTGGCGATCGCCTGGCGGGGATCGGACAGTTGGTCGGGCTTGAGCGCCGAGATGCGCTTCTCGGCGACGGGGCCGCCGGGCTGTTCTAGCGGCGTCAGCCAGTTGCCCAGAAGGCTGCCCACCAGGCCGCAGAAGGGCAGGCCGAACACCACCACCGCCAGGTTGACGGCGAGGTGGATCAGCACCACCGCGTCACCGGGTTGGCTGGAGAACAGAGCGCTCGGCAGCTCGAAGCTCATCTGCGCCGCCAGCGCCAGCAGCGTGCCCAGGCCGCGGATGGCGACATTGCCGAGCGGCACGATCCGCGCCTCGGGGCGCTCGCCGCGGGTCAGCACCGCGCCGATCACGGCCGCGCCGAAATTGATCCCCAGCACCAGTGGGATGATCAGCACCGGCGGGATCAGAGCCCGGTCGGCGAGCGAGGCCAGCAGCAGCACCGCGGCGACGCTGGAATGGAACGCCCAGGCGCACAGCGCCGCCAGGACGAAGGCGGTGATCCAGTCGCGCGACAGGTAGGTGATGATCACCGGCAGGATCTGGCTGCTCCTCAGCGGATCCGACGCCTCGCCGATCAGCCGCAGCGACAGGAGCAGCAGGCCGAGCCCGAACAGGATGCGGCCGGTCTGGCGCCAGTTGCGCTGCTCGCTCGCCCGGAAGGCGATGGTGCCGGCCAGCAACAGCACGGGAATGAGCAGCGACAGGTCCTGGCGCAGGATGCGCACCACAAGCGCCGAGCCGAGATCGGCGCCGAGCAGGGTGGCGATGCCGATCGCGGTCGTGACATAGCCGCTCGAGACGAAGCCCGCGACGATCAGCGCGACCGCGGTGGCGCTCTGCAGGGCGATGGCGAACAGGAAGCCCGCGCAGGCCGCGGCCACCCGGTTGGAGATGGCCCGCCGGAGATTTTCGCGCAGGACGTTGCCATAGGCCCGCTCGATGCCGGTCCTGACCATGCGCGTCGCCCACAGCAGCAGCGCGACGGCGCCGGCGAGATTGATGAAAACGGCCATTCCGGACATGCAGCCCTCAACTCGACAGAAATGGCAGTCCCTGGGGCGTTGGCGGAGTCTGTCCACGGTCGTCGGGGGCTGTCGGGGATGCGACTCAGGTTATCGTATTTTCACGAGTGTCACAATTTGATTACTTCTGGTTGTGACGCGCGCGATTGTCTGTTCCGATTGAACGGAACGGGACGATGGTCGCGAAGGCGTCGCGCGGGCGTCAGTTCGCCTGGTTGCGCAGGTAGGTCCTGGGCGGGGTCCCCATCATGCGGCAGAACATGGTGGTGAAGGCCGGCACGCTGTCATAGCCGAGGTCGAGCGCCACGGCGGTGACGGGCTCGCCGTCGGAGAGCCGGGGCAGGGCCGCCATCAGGCAGGCCTGCTGGCGCCAGGTCGAGAGGCTCAGTCCCGTCTCGCGGCGGAAGATCCGGGTGAAGCTGCGCCGGCTCAGCCCCGCGGCATCGGCCCAGTGGTCGATGTTGAGATGCGCCGAGGGCCTCGCCACGAAATCGCGGCAGAGCGGGGCGAGCCGCTGATGGGCGGGGAACGGCAACCCCAGCGGGCGGACCGGCAGATGCGGGATCTCGTGCAGCATCGCGCCCAGGATGAAGCTGGCGCGCGGGCTGGCCGGGTCCTCGCGCAGCCGCACCGCCTCGGCGATCAGGCCGCGCATCAGCGGCGTCACGCCGGTCACCTGCAGCCGGTCGGGCAGCCCGGCGATGGCTTCCGGGCGGATATAGACCGAGTGCATGGCGACGCTGCCCACCGTGTCGACGGCATGGCGGACGCCTGCCGGGATCCACAGCGCATGGTCGCGCGGCATCATCCAGCGCCCGGCCCGAGTGGTCACGGTCAGCACGCCGCTCGACAGATGCAGGAGCTGCGCACGCCGGTGCTCATGCTCGGCCACATGATGGTAGCTTTCATAGCGATGGGCGAAGGCGATCGCCGGCGCGTGCGCGCGCTCGATGGCGGCGTGCCGCGCCTCGCGCTCCTCGGCGGTCTCGACATAGGTGTCCGGCGTGGTCATGGCATTGGCCCGATCGCGTAAGAAATAGACCACACCACGAAAGCGGGCAGCCCGCAAGTGCTGTATCACCTCTAGGACAGCACGGGTTCCGGCCCGCGCCCGCCCATCAAAGGACCGTGCAATGAACGTGATGCCTGGAAAGCCCGCCGCCGGCGGACCGATCGACGCCGCAATCCCCGCCGC
>NZ_JRJG01000248.1 GCF_000759435.1 Hoeflea sp. BAL378 | reverse complement strand
TCGATGATCGTGGCGACGATGCCGGCGCCGACGGTGCGGCCGCCTTCGCGGATGGCGAAGCGCAGCTTCTCTTCCATCGCGATCGGAACGATCAGCGCCACTTCAGCCGAGATGTTGTCGCCCGGCATCACCATTTCGGTGCCTTCCGGCAGCGTCACGATGCCCGTCACGTCCGTCGTGCGGAAGTAGAACTGCGGACGGTAGTTGGTGAAGAACGGCGTGTGACGGCCACCCTCTTCCTTGGTCAGGATGTAGGCTTCAGCCGTGAACTTGGTGTGCGGCTTGACCGAACCCGGCTTGCACAGGATCTGGCCACGCTCGACGTCTTCACG
>NZ_JRJG01000247.1 GCF_000759435.1 Hoeflea sp. BAL378 | reverse complement strand
GCGAGTCGGTGGAAAAACCGCGGGCCCACCCCCAGCAATATCAATCCCTTACCGCAAAATCGCGGCGATCTTTTCCCCGCCTCCCGCCGCCGTGCCACACTCATCCCACTCCCGCCGCCGGATGGGCCGCCAGCGTAGCGGTCCGGGCGGGAGGAAGGCCTTCCGGTCCAGTCGTAACGTGCGGCGGGGACCCGGGAGGAGGCGGAGGCCGGCGGGCTCCGCTGGCAGCCTGATCGCCCCTCACGGGCGGGCCGGGCCAAGCCAGCCACCGGATCCGCCCTCGCATCCGGGCTTCGCGTGAGCGCAGCAAGCGGATGGACGGCGGGACGGGCCTGTGGCGGATCTTATCGTCGAAAGACGGCGGGATCCGCGTCGGACGCGCTCCACGCCCTCGAGCCGAGGCCTCGTCCGGGCCGCGGCTTGAGGGCAAGGCAGCCGCCGGTCGGATGCGGACATCATCCGGCGACACTCGGGCCGCGCGCGTGCCGCGCCACCCCGGCGCATGCACCCATGCGCCACCCAACCCCATTTCCGAAGGCAAAGCCCGCGTGCGGCCCTCCGGACTGGCAGTCTCCTCAAACCCCGGCGGGATCCGCGCGGGGATATCGGCGCGTGTCCCCCCGGGTGTCATCGCAAAAGCCAAGATTTCCAGCATCCGCGAACCCCTCGGATGGCATCCGCCCCTCGTCCCGTCATCCTCGGGCTTGTCCCGAGGATCCACAGTCGCCAGCCCGGAAACCACTGGACCAGTGAGATCGCCGAGGGTGCGGTAGATCCTCGGGACAGGCCCGAGGATGACGAAACGCGGGGCCCGAGGATAACCAACCGCAAAGCCCGAGAACGACGAACCGGCAAGGCCCGAGGACAACGCATCCCAACGCCCGGCGCGAGCGGGGAACGCCTCCCTTCTCCCCTCGGGGAGAGCGACTGTCTTGCTGGTCAAGCGTTTTGCCATGGTTT
>NZ_JRJG01000246.1 GCF_000759435.1 Hoeflea sp. BAL378 | reverse complement strand
TCGGAGAGACAAGCGCAGCGCAGGCGATCCGGGTGGGGGTCATCGACCCCGCGTCGCACCCGTACCCCCACCCGGATCAGCCGCGCCGTCCGCTTCGCGTCCGCCTTGCTTCTCCTCAGGGTCGAGCCACGGGTCTCGACCCGTCCTTCGGACCCCTCAAGGGGGAGGTTGGGGATCGGGGCACCGGGCGGGCGCCTGCAGATCCTTTGGCTCAAGCGGCGCCATTCCTTCAAGACGGATCGCCCACGCCAGATCCCCCGCGCGCACCATCGGTTGCCGTCGGCATCGGGCAGTCGGGGCTTCCGGGCAGGGCCGGAATGCGGGGCGCACGGACCCCACGGCCCGTGATGGAATGATATGGGTATGGCTTTGGCACGTGGGGGCGCGCCCCGCCGGTGAGCGGCGCTCGCACCTTCCGGGCGCGGGCGGTCTCCAGGATCAGATGCGCGACACGCGCAGGCGGACGGCGTCATCGTTCGGCGACCCGCCGCCGAACCCGTCCTCTCCGGAAGCCACTTGGGCGCCTGCCCTCCAGCCTCCGGCCCGCCGGCCGCGGGGCGGGCCCCGCGGGATCTCCGGCGCCGGCCCGGGAATTCGCCCTGATCGGTGGACAAGCAGTTCCGCCTGTTCCGGTGATTGGGGCGCCGGGCCGTGATGTCCGTTTCCTGATCCTTCCTGCGCGGGATTACGAGCCCCGCGCAAAACCTCA
>NZ_JRJG01000245.1 GCF_000759435.1 Hoeflea sp. BAL378 | reverse complement strand
CGATTGCGGCGGATTCGTGGTAAATAGACGTGGTTAAGCGTGCTTTAACTTTTATCGGTCATTCTCCATTCCGAACCAAAAAGCGTCTTGTCCCCGAACCAGCGACAGCGCCTGTCCCGACGATGGAGTCTACCATGAGAAAGATCTTCCTGGCTGCCACGGCCATGGTGTTTGCCGGTGTTGGATCGGCCGCAGCCGCTGACATCATGCCCCCTCCGATCATCGAGGCGCCGATCTACGAAGCGCCGCAGCCGGTCGCGGCAGCCGGTGGGTGGTATCTGCGCGGCGATGTCGGCTATTCCTGGAACAAGCTCAAGGGCGCCGAATTCTTCCAGGGCGGTCTGGGCACCTATGCGCCCTTCACCACCACCAAGCTGCGCTCGTCCTACACCGTCGGCGGCGGTGTCGGCTACCAGATCAATCACCAGTTGCGCACGGATGTGACGCTCGACTATTTCAGCAAGGCCGACTTCAAGGGCTCGACCCGGGGCGGCGGCGCCGTGGCGGGCGTCTGCGCCGGCCCCTGCACCTCGACCGACCTGTCGTCGGTCTCCGGGCTCAGCCTGCTCGCCAACGCCTATGTCGACCTCTACAAGCGCGGCCGCTTCACCCTCTACGGCGGCGCCGGCATCGGCGGCACGCGGGTCAAGTGGGACACCCTCCGCAACACCGCCTGCGCCGACAGCGGCGCCGGCTGCGCCCCCACCGATTACCATGGCGGGGCCGCCGGATGGCGCTTCACCTACGCGCTGATGGCCGGCGCCTCGATCGACCTGACCTGCAACCTCAAGGCCGATGTCGGCTACCGCTACCGCAACATCGCCGGCGGCGCCATGTTCAAGAGCCTGACCAGCAACGGCTACCAGGGCTACCACAAGGACATCACCTCGCATGAGGTCCGCGGCGGTCTTCGCTACGGCTTCGGCGGCTGCGCCCAGGAAGAAGTCTACATCGAGCCTGCGCCGATCATGCCGGCCGTCTACAAATAGGCTTTCGCCTCGGCCCCAGCATCCGTCCTCCCACGAAGCCGCCCGGACTAACGTCCGGGCGGCTTTGTCTTGTCCGGACGCCGCAGCGGGGGCGGCGGCTTTCCCTGCCGGCGCAAAGATCATGGTTAATGGACATGCTTAACCGCAGCTTAACCAGTCGCCGTCATAGTTGCCTTCACACCCATCCACAGCGCCCTCGGGCAGCCCGGATCTTGAGAAGGAAATCGGCTATGTTAATGCGAATTGCTGCGACGTCCTGCATCGTCGTCTTCACCGGGCTCGCAGCGTCGGCACAGGCCGCGGACCTCGACCAGGTCATCTATGCGCCGGAACTGCCCATGACCCAGCCGGTGGAAATCGGCTCGGGCTGGTACCTGCGCGGCGACCTCGGCTATTCGGTGGAAACCCGCGGGGCGGCGACCCGGTACTCGATCTTCAGCGCCGGCCCGCCCGTGAGCTATTCGACCGGGGCCTTCGGCACCTCCTCGATCGACAGCGACTGGTCGGGATCGGCCGGCGTCGGCTACAATTTCACCGACTATCTGCGCGGCGACCTCACCTTCGACTACACCAAGGGCAGCTT
>NZ_JRJG01000244.1 GCF_000759435.1 Hoeflea sp. BAL378 | reverse complement strand
TGACGACGCCGCGCTCGACGCGGCCGGTCACGACCGTGCCGCGGCCGGAGATCGAGAACACGTCCTCGATCGGCATCAGGAACGGCATGTTGATCGGACGCTCAGGCGTCGGGATGTATTCGTCGACGGCCGCCATCAGCGCGCGGATCGCGTCTTCGCCCATGGCCTTGTCGCCGTCGTTCAGCGCAACCAGAGCCGAACCCTTGACGATCGGAATGTCGTCGCCGGGGAAGTCGTAGGACGACA
>NZ_JRJG01000243.1 GCF_000759435.1 Hoeflea sp. BAL378 | reverse complement strand
GATGGCAAAGGGTAAGTTCGAGCGCAATAAGCCGCATGTGAACATCGGCACGATCGGTCACGTCGACCACGGCAAGACGTCTTTGACGGCTGCGATCACCAAGTATTTCGGTGAATACAAGGCCTATGACCAGATCGACGCGGCGCCGGAAGAAAAGGCGCGCGGCATCACCATCTCGACCGCTCACGTCGAGTACGAGACGGCTGCCCGCCACTACGCCCATGTCGACTGCCCCGGCCACGCCGACTATGTGAAGAACATGATCACCGGTGCCGCGCAGATGGACGGCGCGATCCTGGTGGTTTCGGCCGCCGACGGCCCGATGCCGCAGACCCGCGAGCACATCCTGCTCGCCCGTCAGGTGGGCGTGCCTTCGCTGGTGGTGTTCCTGAACAAGATCGACCAGGTCGACGACGCCGAGCTGCTCGAGCTCGTCGAGATGGAAGTGCGCGAGCTTCTGTCGTCCTACGACTTCCCCGGCGACGACATTCCGATCGTCAAGGG
>NZ_JRJG01000242.1 GCF_000759435.1 Hoeflea sp. BAL378 | reverse complement strand
TCGCCGCGAAGGCCGGCCTGAGCGCGGCGAGGCTCTGCATCGTGGTTCCGGGCCGCATGTGCTCGTCGCGGTCGAGCAGCACCCTGTCGAGCTGGTCGCGCACCGCGACGATCGAGCGGTCGAAACGCCGCTCCTCCCAGGCCTTCGCCGCGCGCCGCTGGCTTTCCACGGCATAGGCGTCGACATCCTCGCGCGAGAAACCCCATTTGGTGGCAATCAGGTCGGCGCCGATGCCCTGCGGCGTGTAATAGGTCTTGAAGGCGACCTCGGGATCCGAGAACCAGCCGCCGGCGTCGGCGCCCATCGCCACGCGCGACATCGATTCCACGCCGCCGCCGACGGTGAGGTCGGACTGGCCGGACATGATCTGCGCGGCGGCCATGTTGGTGGCCTCTAGGCCCGAGGCGCAATAGCGGTTGATCTGCACGCCGGCCGCCGTTTCGGCGTAGCCGGCGTTGAGCGCGGCGACGCGGCCGACATTCGAGCCCTGCTCGCCCACCGGCATGACGCAGCCGAGCACGACATCATCGACAAGCGAGGTGTCGAGGCCGTTGCGGTCGCGCAGCGCCCTGAGCACATGGGCGGCGAGGTCGAGCGGCGGGACTTCGTGCAGCGCGCCGTCGGGACGACCGCGGCCGCGCGGCGTGCGCACGGCATCGTAGATAAAGCAGTCTTGCATCGTAGAGCTCTCCTTCACTTGGCCGCGCTCAGAGAGTGCGGGCGATCAGTTCCTTCATAATTTCGTTGGTGCCGCCGTAGATCTTCTGCACGCGCGCATCGGCCCACATGTGCGAGATCGGATACTCCTCCATGTAGCCGTAGCCGCCGAAGAGCTGCAGGCAGGCGTCTGCGATCTCGTTCTGCTTCTGGGTGCACCACCATTTGGCCATCGCCGCCGTGGTGGCGTCGAGCTCCTCGCGCAGCAGCTTGTCCACGCAGTCGTCGAGGAAGGCACGGGCGATGGTGATCTCGGTCTTGGCCTCGGCCAGGACGAAGCGGGAGTTCTGGAAGTCGAGGATGCGCTTGCCGAAGGCGGTGCGCTCCTTGGTGTAGGCGACGGTCACGGCGAGCGCGGCCTCGGCGGCGGCAATCGCCTGCACGGCGATGATCAGCCGCTCCTGCGGCAGCTGCTCCATGAGCTGGTAGAAGCCGCGGTTCTCGCCGTCGCCGATCAGGCTCTCGGGCGGCAGCGACACCGAATCGAAGAACAGCTCCGAGGTATCCTGCCCGTGCAGCCCGATCTTCTTGAGGTTGCGGCCGCGCCGGAAGCCGTCGGCCTGGTCGGTCTCGACGACGAAGAGCGAGATTCCGCGCGCCCCGGCATCGTGATCGGTCTTGGCCGCGACGATGATGAAATTGGCGTTCTGGCCATTGGTGATGAAGGTCTTCTGGCCGTCGAGGAAGTAGCGGTTGCCTTCGCGCCGCGCCTTGGTGCGGATCGCCTGCAGGTCGGAGCCGGTGCCTGGCTCGGTCATGGCGATGGCGCCGATCAGTTCGCCGGAGGCCAGTTTCGGCAGCCATTTCGCCTTCTGCTCGTCCGAGCCGTAGCGGGTGATATAGGGCGCCACGATGCCGTTGTGCAAAGGGATGCCGAAATCGAGGAAGCCGATGGCGCCGAGCTCATCCATCACGACGGCCTCGTGGCGGAAATCGCCGCCGGCGCCGCCATGCTCCTCGGCAATGCTGACGCCCAGCAGCCCCATCTCTCCGGCCTTGCGCCAGGTCTCGGGCGAAACCCGCCGGTCCTCGCGGAAGCGCTCGATGTTGGGCACCACCTCCCGGGCGAGGAACTTCCTCACCGAATCGCGGAACGCCTCGAGTTCGCCTGTGATCTCACTGTCTGACATGGGGTCTCCAATCAACCGTTTGTTTCTCATCGGCGCGCACCTGTCCCCGCGGACGGCGCGTCAGCCGGATGTGCTGAAATCGGGCTTGCGCTTCTCGACGAAGGCAAGCGCTGCCTCGCGCGCCTGCGGGCTGCTGCGCAGCGAGGCGATTATGCCGCATTCGTGCTCATAGGCTTCGCGCAGGCCCATCTCTTCGACCCGATTGGCCGCGGCCTTGGCGAGCCGCATCACCTCGGGGCTGCTGGCGGTGATCTGCCGGGCGATCTCGCGCGCCTCGTCCATCAACCGCTCGGGCGCAACCACGCGCTCGACCAGATGATGGTGCCAGGCCGCCGCCGCATCGATCCGGCAGCCGGTGAAGGCCATCAGCCGCGCGATTCCCTGCGGCGCGATGCGCATGACATGGCGGATACCGCCCATGGCGCCGACCTTGATCTCGGGCAGCGCAAACACCGCCTTCTCGGAGGCAATCCGGATATCGGCGAGGGCAGCGAGCACCATGCCCGTCCCCATCGCCGCGCCGTTGACGGCGGCGATCACCGGCACCGGGCAGTCCTGCAGCGCGTTGAAGGTGATCCGGATCAGCGCCAGATCCTCGGCCGCCTCGTCCTCGGTCTGGTCGAGAAATCCGTCGATCTCGCTTCCGGCGCAGAAGCAGCGGCCCTTGCCCGTCAGGATCACCGCCCGGCAGGAGGGATCGCGGGCGATACCCGCCAGCGCCGCGCGCAGCGCCGCGAACATCGCGCTCGTGAACGCATTGACCGGCGGGCGGCGCATCGTCACGACCGCCACGCCCTCCTCGATTTCCACGCAGATCGGCTGCCCGTCCAAGCGCCCACTCCTCATGTTTCCATACCCGACCGATAGCAGGATGAAGCGCTCTTGACAATCAGCTAACAAATGTTTGATTTATTCGTGACGAGAAGGAGTCGATCATGCAGGAACCAGCTGTCACGGTCACGGTGGAGGCAGGCGTCGCCACGCTTTCCATAGACCGGCCAAGGG
>NZ_JRJG01000241.1 GCF_000759435.1 Hoeflea sp. BAL378 | reverse complement strand
AACGGATGAGCCGCATGAGGGACGTCCTGGCCTGGTGGCGGTTGGCTGTTGGCGCGCAGCCGCGGGGCTGGCGCAGGAGCTGTCGGAGCAACCTAACCCAGGCACCGGGGCGCGGCAAATGTCTCCGGACCCGGGCCTGCCCGGCCGCCCTCCCCGCGGCCCGATGGCGGTTGGCCTAGCCGGTCAGAATGGTCTTCAGCGCCGCGGATTCCTCCGCCACGAAATCGAAGAAGGCTGATACGCGCGGGCTGGAGCGGACATCGGGATGGGCGAGGATGCGCCAGGCGCGGGTGAGCGCCTCGACGGGGCCTGTGAGCCGGACCAGATCCGGTTCGGCGTCGCCAAGCGCCGTGGGCAGCGCGCCGACGCCCAAGTCGGACCGGACGGCGGCAACCAGGCCGAGGATGGAACTGCTGTGCGAGACAATGGCGGCGCCTGGCAGGGACTCGGCCAGCCATTGCGACAGCCGGTGGCCGGGCTGGCCCGCCTGCCCCGCGATCGACTGGTCGAGGGCTGCAATCGGGAAGGCGTCGAGGGCGCTTTCCGACGCCGGCCGGCCATATTGGTCGACAAAGGACCGGGTGGCGTAAACCGCCCAGAGCGAATCGGCCAGCTTGCGGCCGACCAGAACGCCGTCGTCGGTGTCGCCCGAGCGGAAGGCGACATCGGCTTCGCCTCCGGCGAGATCGACGTAGCTGTCGCTCATGACAAACTCGATCCGCAGCTCCGGATGGCGGAGGTGAAAGCGGTCGACAAAGCCGGATTTCGACAGACGCGCCATGATCGGCTCCGGGCAGGTCAGACGCAGAATGCCGGTCTCGGCGCGCTCGATTGCGGCCTGGTGCTCGTCAAACCGGCCGACGGCGCGCTCGACTTCCTCGGCATAGGGCAGCATGGCCAGACCGAAGGGCGTCAGCCGGTAGCCGGTCGGATGGCGCTTGACCAGCGGCCGCCCGAGCGCAGCCTCCAGCTCGCCCAGGCGGCGGTGGACGGTCGACTGGCTTTTGGCAAGGCCGCGCGACGCCGCCAGCGTGCTGCCTTGCCGGGCGACAGCAAGAAAATACCGCAGATCATTCCAGTCGATCATCACGCGTCCCCTCCTGGTCCCCGAAAGCCCGGCACGGGTCCGGGTGCAGGCTCGGCCATGCTAGCACGGAAAGGCCCGGGTTTGAGTGCGACAGGAAATGGTCGATCCGGTGCGGCTATGCATATTTGACGATTGCCCGGCCAAAAACGCCGCTGCCGCGCGGCCGGAACCCGCACTAGGCTGACGTCACCGGCTTCAGGGGCCAGATGCCGCCCCGCTCACCCCGCCGCGTGGAGGACTTGACCATGTCAGAAAAATCGCCCGCCTTGCAGCCGCCCGCCGCGGATGCGGCTGCCGCAAATCTCTGGGACCAGGCGGCCATCGGCTGGAATGCCCATGCCGGGCCGATCCGCGCGTGGCTGCGGGCCTCGACGGAGTTGATGCTGCTGTCGGCGGGCGTGCGCGCCGGCCAGCGCGTGCTCGACGTCGCCGCCGGCACCGGCGAGCAGACCCTTGAGATCGCGGCACGGGTCGGGCCCTCGGGATCGGTGGTCGCCACCGATCTTTCGGCGCGGATACTCGCGTTTGCCGCGGCCCGCGCCACGGACGCCGGAGTTTCGACCGTCGAGACGCTCGCCTGCGACGGCGAGGAGCTGCCGTTTGCGGATGCGAGCTTCGACGCCGTCGTCTGCCGGCTGGGGCTGATGCTGTTTGCAGCGCCGGACAGCGGGCTGGCCCAGATGCACCGGGTGGCACGGCCGGGCGCGAAGGCGAGCGTGCTGGTGTTTTCCGCCCCCGAAAATAACCCGTGCCTGGCGATCCTGGCCTCGACGGCAGCAAGGCACGCCGGGCTCGAGCGGCCCGATCCCTTTGCACCCGGAAGCCTGCTGAGCCTCGGCCGCGCCGGCGCGCTGCAGGCGATGTTTGCCAGGGCCGGGTTTCAAGCGGTGCAGTCGACACGGCTGAGCGCGCCGTTCGTGATGCCATCGGCGCGTCATTATGTCGATTTTGTCCGGGACTCGGGCGCCCCGGTGATCAAGATGCTGGCGCATCTCGGCCCCGGGGCGCAAGAAGAGGCCTGGAGCGAGATGGAACAGCGGCTTGAAAGCTTCACCACGGCAACCGGCTGGGCCGGGCCGAATGAACTGCTGCTGGTGACGGGAACACGATGACAGGAGGCGGCGACAGGCCGGGGACCAGGAGGTGACAGACGGCGCGCGCAGGACCCGGCGATGGATCAGGGCGGCGCTGCTGCTCGCCTTCTACGCCTGCCTGATCGCCGGCGGGCGCTGGCTGGGGCTGGCGATCGAGGCGCGGCTCGAAAGCATCGCGCTGGCGCAGGCGCAGATGCCCTATCTCGGCGCCATCGCGGCCATCCTGGTGGCCTATATCGTGCTGACGGCCGTTCCCTTCGTGCCGGGAACCGAGATCGGGGTGGCGCTGCTGATGGTGTTCGGGGCGAAGATCGCCGGCGTGGTGTATCTGTCGACGATGACGGCGCTGACGCTGGCCTTCCTGGTCGGCCGGCTGGCGCCGGAACGGCGGCTGGCCGGCTGGCTCGCGCGCCACGGGCTTGCGCGCGCGGCGGCGCTGATCGAGGCGTTCATGCGGCTCGGGCCCGAAGGCCGCGACCGCTATCTGGTCCAGACCGCGCCGCGCTGGCTCAAGCCGTTCCTGGTCGACCACCGGATCATCACGCTCATGGTGCTGATCAACCTGCCCGGCAACACGCTGATCGGCGGCGGCGGCGGCATCGCGCTCCTCACCGGGCTGAGCAAGCTGATGAGCCTGCCGCAATTTCTCCTCTGCATCGCCTTCGCCGTGGCGCCGGTGCCGGCGGCGGTGGTGCTGACGAGCTGGCTCGGCGGCTGAGCGCGGGCGGACCCGGACCCGGGCGGACGCGAAAAAATTCCGGCGGAAAAATTCCGCGCCCGCTGTCAAACTGCGTGAAAGTGTCGCAGGATCCGTGCGCCTGGCGTGGTATCCGGGATCAGCCCGGAGCGCCAGGAACACCGCATCTAGAGGGAAAGACAATGCGAGGCATCGGGTTCTATTTTTTCCTGGCCGGGGCGCTCTGCGTGACGGCCGGCATGTTCTGGGGCATAGGCATGGCGATTTCGGGCGACCACACGATGGGCGGCGCCCATGCCCATCTCAACCTGGTCGGCTGGGTGACCATGGGGCTTTTCGGGCTCTACTACACGGTGACGCCCTCGGCGGCGGCCTCGCCGCTGGCCAAGGTGCACCTGGCGGTCGCGGTGGCGGGCGTGGTGATCATGGTCCCGGGCATCGCGCTTGCGATCCTGCATGACGGCGAAGCCATGGTGGCGGTGGGGTCGCTGCTGACCGCAGCCTCGATGCTGCTGTTCGTCTACACCCTGTTCCGCAACGGATTGGGAAAGCCGGCCTGACAAGGTCGGATAAGGTCGGGGACAGTTTACTTTTTTGGCCTATGGGCCGAAAAAGTAAACTGTCCCCGATGTTTACACCAGGCGCGACTGTTCCAGCGCCGCTTCGATGAAGCTGGCGAACAGCGGGTGCGGCTCCAAGGGACGCGACTTGAGTTCGGGGTGGTACTGCACGCCGATGAACCAAGGGTGGACGTCGCGGGGATATTCGATGGTTTCGGGCAGGAGCCCGTCGGGCGACACGCCGGAGAAGACCAGGCCGGCCTTTTCGAGCTGGTCCTTGTAGGCGATGTTGACCTCGTAGCGGTGGCGGTGGCGCTCGGAGACCTCGTTGGAGCCGTAGATGCCGGCGATCAGCGTGCCGGATTTCAGGGGATGCGGATAGGCGCCCAGCCGCATGGTGCCGCCGAGATCGCCATTGGCGGCGCGGGTCTCGAGCTGGTTGCCCTTGAGCCATTCGGTCATGATGCCGACCACATGGGTGCCGGTCTTGCGGTCGAACTCGGACGACATGGCGTCCTCGATACCGGCCAGATTGCGCGCTGCGTCGAGCACCGCCATCTGCATGCCGTAGCAGATGCCGAAATAGGGAACCTTGCGCTCGCGGGCGAATTTCGCGGCGGCGATCTTGCCTTCCGCGCCGCGCTCGCCGAAGCCGCCGGGTACGAGAATACCGTGCACCTTCTCGAGCCAGGGCGACGGGTCTTCCTTCTCGAAGATCTCGCTTTCGATCCATTCGAGCCGGACCCGGACGCGGTTGGCGATGCCGCCGTGATAGAGCGCCTCGATCAGCGACTTGTAGGCGTCCTTGAGGCCGGTGTATTTGCCGACGATGGCGATGGTGACCTCGCCCTCGGGATTGTGGATGCGCTCCGAGACCATTTCCCAGGCGCCCATGCGCGGCGCCGGCGCCGGATCGATGCCGAAGGCGGCCAGCACCTCGGTGTCCAGCCCTTCCTTGTGGTAGGCGATCGGCACGTCATAGATCGAGGGCACGTCGAGCGCCTGGATCACGGCCGAGGGCCGCACATTGCAGAACTGCGAGAGCTTGCGGCGCTCTTCCGCCGGGATCTCCCGGTCGGCGCGCACGAGCAGGATGTCGGGCGCAATGCCCATCGCCTGCAGTTCCTTGACCGAATGCTGGGTCGGCTTGGTCTTGAGCTCGCCAGCGGCTGCGATCCAGGGCATCAGGGTGAGATGGACATAGACGGCGTTGCCGCGCGGCAAATCGTTGCCCAACTGACGGATCGCCTCGATGAAGGGCATCGCCTCGATGTCGCCCACCGTGCCGCCGATCTCGCAGAGCACGAAATCGAAGTCCTCGTTGCCCTCGAGCACGAAATTCTTGATCTCGTTGGTGACGTGGGGGATGACCTGGACGGTGGCGCCGAGATAGTCGCCGCGCCGCTCCTTGTCGATGATGTCCTTGTAGATGCGGCCGGTGGTGATGTTGTCGGTCCTGGTGGCCGACCGTCCGGTGAAGCGCTCGTAGTGGCCGAGATCGAGATCGGTCTCGGCGCCGTCGTCGGTGACGAAGACCTCGCCGTGCTGGGTCGGGCTCATGGTGCCCGGATCGACGTTCAGATAGGGGTCGAGCTTGCGCAGCCGCACCCGGTAACCACGGGCCTGCAGCAATGCGCCAAGGGCAGCCGAGGCAATGCCTTTTCCAAGCGAGGAGACCACGCCGCCGGTTATGAAAACATATCGCGCCATGGGATTGAACCGATACCTTCAGAAAACTGATTCCACCACCCCAAAAAACGGATGGAAGATATTAGCGGTGCATAACAGACGATCTGTCA
>NZ_JRJG01000240.1 GCF_000759435.1 Hoeflea sp. BAL378 | reverse complement strand
CAGGCGGGCGTCCGGCGGGTTGCGGGGCACCTGTCATGAGGGGCGGCCTGGCCGCGGACAAACAGGATGGGAAACCAGATGAAAATTGTGATGGCCATCATCAAGCCGTTCAAGCTGGACGAGGTGCGCGAGGCGCTCACGGCTGTCGGCATTCAGGGCCTGACCGTAAGCGAAGTCAAAGGCTACGGCAGGCAGAAGGGGCATACCGAGATCTATCGGGGGACCGAGTACGCGGTGAGCTTTCTGCCCAAGTTGAAGATCGAGATCGCGGTGAATTCGGACTCGGTGGACAAGGCGGTCGAAGCGATCGCGACGTCGGCCAAGACCGGGCAGATCGGCGACGGCAAGATCTTTGTTTACTCGATTGACCAGGCCATGCGCATCCGCACCGGCGAAACCGACGCCGACGCGTTGTAAGGCAACAGGAGACACACCCATGACACCTCAGATGTCGACACTCTCACCTCTCAGACTTGGCCTTCTGGCGGCCGGCGCCCTGGCTGCCTTCGCCGTCCCGGCCTTCGCCCAGGACGCCGCGGCCCCCGCAGCCGAAGCCGCAGCCGC
>NZ_JRJG01000239.1 GCF_000759435.1 Hoeflea sp. BAL378 | reverse complement strand
ACCGAAATGGGCACCCTGCGCACCTACACCGAGCTGCGCTTCCAGTACGACACCAACGACACCGCAGCTGGCTACGACACCACTGGCGAGACTTCGGTCAACTTCGCCTGGATCCAGCTCGGCGGCCTCCGCGTCGGTAAGGACGAATCGTTCTTCACCACCTGGAGCGGCTACTCGGGCAACGTCATCAACGATGACATCGCCGGCGGCGTCGGTCCCTACGACACCAACCTGATCAGCTACACCTACAATGGCGGCGCTTTCC
>NZ_JRJG01000238.1 GCF_000759435.1 Hoeflea sp. BAL378 | reverse complement strand
ACTGGAAGCGCAGCTCGGTGTAGGTGCGCAGGGTGCCCATTTCGGTTTCCGAAGCGGTCGAGGTGCGGAACGAGAAGCGGGCGCGCTTGAAGTAGGTTTCGTCGCCGGTGGCCGAGGTCACAGCGAAGAGTTCGCCGGCGCCGACGTCGTAACGCAGGTAGCCGTGGATGCGCAGGCAGGTTTCGGTGCCCGGGATGTAGAAGTAGCCGGTGCCGAAAGCGTCGCAAACGCGGACGTATTCAACGGGCTCAGGCTCGGCTGCGATGATGGCGTCTGCGGCGCGTGCGCCGGATACAGCGACGAGAGCCGCTGCGGAGCCGAGGAGAAGGCTCTTAATGTTCATGTTCTGACCTCCAGTCA
>NZ_JRJG01000237.1 GCF_000759435.1 Hoeflea sp. BAL378 | reverse complement strand
CGCCCGCCAGCGGAACCGCGTTGGCTGCCGCCTCCCCGGAGCTCGCGCCTTACGTTGAGACGCGCGCCTCCGGGGCATTCCCTCCCGCCTGGCCCGACACGTTCGCGATCCATCCGGCAGCGGGAGTGCAAGGATGATCGCACGGTGCGGGAATATGGGGACAAAGGCCCCGCGTTTTTCTGCCAAGGGATTGGAAGTGTTGAGGTGGCGCGGTCGGCTTATGCACGCAATCCGGTCCCTGCGCGCCTCCCCGCGCTGGGTTCGAAGGGATTGAGCCCGAGGTCCAGAATCCTGCGCACGCCGCTCGCAGCAGTCTCCCCGTCCCGTCACACCCCCCTGTCCGGGGTCGTTCCGCTCTCTCCGTCGTCATGCTCGGGCCTGTCCCGAGCATCTACC
>NZ_JRJG01000236.1 GCF_000759435.1 Hoeflea sp. BAL378 | reverse complement strand
GGTCAGCTACGACCGCACCGGAAATGACGGCTCACCGAGCTTCGCAGCGCCGCAGGGTGGCGTTGACCACACAGCCACCGGTTCTATCGGTGGCGTGTCAAGTGATCAGGTTATCTATGACCGCGCCGACAATGATGGCTCACCGACTTTCGTTCGCTGAGACCACACCTGAAGCGGGGCCAGCTTTCTCCCGGCCGGCCCCGCTTCAGCTTCCCAACCTCATCACATTCAATCCGTTTCAAGGAACACGACCATGAACAAGATTTTTATCGCTCTCGGCCTGACACTCGCAACCATCGCCGGCGCATTTGCGCAGTCCTCAGCGCTCGACGCCTATCAGGCTCC
>NZ_JRJG01000235.1 GCF_000759435.1 Hoeflea sp. BAL378 | reverse complement strand
CCGCCCCTCATGACAGGTGCCCCGCAACCCGCCGGACGCCCGCCTGATCTCTCCCTATCAAGTGCCGTGCCAAGCGACTTTGCCGGGCAAAACCCGCCAAAACCGCGGGCAGCCAGCCCCGGAGGCAAGCAGGCAGGCTGTTTTTTGTGCATATGTGCGGAGGGGGGTGCCGTTTATTTCGGCAATGCCGGACCACGCCGGCCTGACCGCCGCCGGCGGCTGGCCAAAAAAATGGGGCCCGGCAGAACCGGACCCCCAGGCAGGGATGGAAATCCATCCCGACGGGATTGTCGAACCAGGTCAGGCCTTGGTGAACTCCGGATAGGCTTCGACGCCGACTTCGGCCATGTCCATGCCCATCATCTCCTGCTCCTCGGAGGCGCGGATGCCCACCGTCGACTTGAGGATGAACCAGATCACGCCCGAGAGCACGAAGGTGAACACGCCGATCGAGACGATGCCGAGGATCTGCGTCCCGTAGGACATCTCCGGATTGGAGAACGGCACGATCAGCGTGCCCCAGATGCCCGCCAGGAGATGCACCGGGATGGCGCCGACGACGTCGTCGATCTTGAACTTGTCAAGCATCGGCACGGCGAAGACGACGATGACGCCGCCGATGGCGCCGATGAGGATCGCCGTCAGCGGCGAGGGCATCAGCGGCTCGGCGGTGATCGAGACCAGGCCCGCCAGCGCACCGTTCAAGGCCATGGTGACGTCGACCTTCTTGTAGAGCACCTGGGTCAGGATCATCGCCGCGATCACGCCGCCGCAGGCGGCGAGGTTGGTGTTGGCGAAGATGCGGGAGATGTCGGAGACGTCGCCGTTCGAGCCCATCGCAAGCTGCGAGGCGCCGTTGAAGCCGAACCAGCCGAGCCACAGGATGAAGGTGCCGAGCGTCGCGAGCGGCATCGAGGAGCCGGGCATCGGGATCACCTTGCCGTCGGCGGCGTACTTGCCCTTGCGGGCGCCGAGCAGCAGCGCGCCGGCGAGCGCCGCCCAGCCGCCGACCGAGTGAACCAGCGTCGAGCCGGCGAAGTCGGAGAAGCCCGCCTCGCTGAGCCAGCCGCCGCCCCACTGCCAGGAGCCGGTGATCGGATAGAGGACGCCGGTGAGCAGGACGGTGAAGATCAGGAACGGCCAGAGCTTGATGCGCTCGGCCAGCGTGCCCGAGACGATCGACGCCGTGGTGGCGCAGAACACCATCTGGAAGAACCAGTCGGACGCCACCGAATAGTCGCCCTCGTTGGCGGTGCCGGCCGCGGGCCAGCTATAGGGCACCGGCGTGCCGAAATAGCCGCCGTTGACATTGGTGTACATCAGCGAATAGCCGATGATCCAGAACATCACCCCGGCGGTCGCGTAGAGCGCGATGTTCTTCAGGCACTGCATGGAGACGTTCTTCGAGCGCACCAGGCCCGCCTCAAGCATGGCGAAGCCGGCCGCCATCCACATCACCAGGAAACCGCCGATGAGGAACAGGAGCGTGTTGAAGATGAAGGCCGTTTCCGCGGCCGTGGCGAATTCCGGCGCGGCGGCTGCGGCTTCGGCTGCGGGGGCCGCGGCGTCCTGGGCGAAGG
>NZ_JRJG01000234.1 GCF_000759435.1 Hoeflea sp. BAL378 | reverse complement strand
TAGAGCAGATTCGACTTACTCCGGGTCATATCCGGCCGCCTCGAAATAGTGTCTGCACTCTGCGGGCGTGAACGCTGCAAGGGAGTTGGCTACGACGGTCCAGAGGTCGTCGACGGTTCTGGCCGCTGCTTTTCTCAGAAGGGCCTTGAGCTTTGAGAAGGCCATCTCGATGGGGTTGAAGTCCGGCGAATATGGCGGCAGGAACACAAGCTGAGCACCAACCTTCTCGATCGCCTCGCGCACGCCGCTGATCTTGTGGGATGGCAGATTATCCATGACTACGATGTCGCCAGGACGAAGCTCGGGCGCAAGGACCTGTTCTGTATAGGCCAGGAAGGCAGCGCCGTTCATCGGGCCATCGAGGAGCATCGGCGCGGCCATGCCATTCAGTCGCAGGCCGGCGGTGAACGTGGTTGTCTTCCAGTGCCCGTGAGGCACCGCCGCCCGGCATCGCTCGCCGCGCAGGCTGCGTCCGCGCAACCGCGCCATCTTCGTGGATGCCGCAGTCTCATCAATGAAGATCAACTTCTCGGGGTCGAGGTCGAGTTGGCCGTCAAACCAGGCTATGCGGCGGCGCAGGACATCGGGACGCTGCTGTTCGGCGGCATGCGCCGTCTTTTTTTGAACGTGATGCCGCGGCGGTCGAGAAGCAACCAGACCGTCGATGGAGCCGCCCGCATACCTCGTTCCGCAACAAGGTGTTCACCGATCTCGGCAAGCGTGATATCCGGCGTCGCTTCAATGAGGCCGACAATATAGTCGACGTGCGGGTCGAGTTTCGAACGCGAGGGCTGACCCTGTTTGCGTGCCTCCACCTCACCGGTCTCGCGGTAGCGGCGATACCAGCTCCCGGCCGTCGAAATCCCGACACGGAAGCGCCGCGCCGCCTCCCGTGTCGAAACACCATTTTCGATCGCCGCAATCACCCGACCACGAAGGTCAACGCTCAGGCTCCTCGTCATCATCTTCTCCCTGCAAATCACCAGGAGCAGTGAATCAGACAGGCCTCATTGCGGGAATCCCAAAACCGACTCTGTGTTCATAGAAAGTGCTCTAG
>NZ_JRJG01000233.1 GCF_000759435.1 Hoeflea sp. BAL378 | reverse complement strand
GCGGCGTCGGTCATCTGCGTCAGCATCGAGTCGACCGCACGGATCATGTCGTCGACCTGGGCGTCGGTCGTCGCACCGGTCAGCGCGATGCCGGTACCGGAAGCGGCCGTGCCGGTGGTCGAACCGGTGTCGATCAGGTAGTAGTTCCGGGCCGTCGTCGAGGTCGTGTTGGGATCGAGCGCGTTGGCGTCGATGTCCTTGGTCAGGATACCGAGGCTTTCGTTGGCTGCGCCGATCAGCGTGGTCGAGGTGGTGTTCACGCCCAGCGTGGTGA
>NZ_JRJG01000232.1 GCF_000759435.1 Hoeflea sp. BAL378 | reverse complement strand
CGAGCGGGCGCCCACGGTGGCGGAGATCCGCGAGGTGCTGCTGCTGCTGGGCGAACTCGGCGCCGCGCTCAACGACCGCATGGGCCTCGCCGACCGCATCGCCAAGATGGAGCAGGACCAGGCCCGCTACAGTGCGATGCTGAATGAGGTCGCAAGCCTCGCCGGCATCGAGATCACGGACGCAACCGCCGCCTCCATCGCCCGCGACCTTTCCGCCCGCGCCGCCGCCGCCGACCAGGCGAACTCGCGCCAGGCCGATCTGTCGGCCCGGCTCGAGGAGGCGCGGCAACGCCAGCGGGATCACGCCGAAAAGCTCGCGGCGCACACGCGCGTCAAGGACCAGATGCTCTCGGCGCTTGAGGCCGACACCCTCACCCAGGCGGCGATCCGCGTCGACCGCGCACTCGAGCGCAAGGCGCTGTCGTCCCGTATCGAGGAGATCGAGCGGCAGATCCGCACGAGCCTGGGGACGGCCAGTTTCGAGGAGGCCCGGGCGCTGCTGGCCGCGGCCGACGCCACGGCGCTCGGCGCGGAACGGCAGGAGCTGGAATCG
>NZ_JRJG01000231.1 GCF_000759435.1 Hoeflea sp. BAL378 | reverse complement strand
GGGACCGCATCCAGCGCGGCATGTCCGCCACAGGCCCGGACCGCTCTGGCCGCCCTCGCCCGCCTTGCGGCCGGCAAGGGCCTGGCCATCGGCCCGGTGGCTGGCTTTGCACGACGCCCGAAGGCGCCGCCCGCCAGCGGAACCGCGTTGGCTGCCGCCTCCCCGGAGCTCGCATCTTACGTTGAGACGCGAGGCTCCGGGGCATTCCCTCCCGCCTCAATCGAAACGTTCGCGATCCATCCGGCGGCGGGAGCGGGATCATGATGGCACAGCGCGGGAATATGGGGACAAAGGCCCCGCGTTTTTCTGCCAAGGGATT
>NZ_JRJG01000230.1 GCF_000759435.1 Hoeflea sp. BAL378 | reverse complement strand
GACCGCGCTCACCGTGCCGGCGGAGGCGGGAATCGAGGCCACCGCCGCCAGGGCGAGTTCATGATCCTCCGGATCGAGCGCCTGGCCGCGGATCGCCAGGCTGCGATCGGTGATCTCGAGCACGCCGGTGGAAAAGCGCGGGAACGCGACCAGCCCGTACCCTGTCAGGACCAGCAGGTCGTCGGGGGCGCCGCGCGCCAGCTTCATCTGATCGGACAGGGCGATGCCGGGCAGCATCCCGGTCAGAAGCGCGATGATGTTGGCCCGCGCGGTGTCGTTGGGCACGAATCCGCTCAGGGTCACCCCCTGGGCGGTCTTCTCGATGGTCAGGCGATAGGGTTTTTCTTCCTGCAGCAGGCTGGTCCTGTCGCTGGCGACACGCACGCCATCGACCGCGCCGGCAATGTCGAGAGCCCTGGCGCGGCTGTCCTCGTCGGGCGCGATCCCGGTCAGCGTCAGGTCGCGGCCGTTGAGCGAGACCTGGGCCCAGCCATACTCCTTCTGAAGCGCCGCCTGCGCCCGGGTCTGCAAATCCGTTTCGATGACGGAAGCCTCGAACCAGATCGCCAGCGCGGTGAGGCACCCCACGCTCGCCAGACCCGGCCAAATCCAGAACTTCCACATGCGCATGGGCTCTCCGCCAAAGTCTCGATTGCGGCGAGCCTAGCACCCCGCGTCGGGACTGGCCAAGCCAAAAACCCGGGGGCGCCTCCGGCCGCCCGCAAGCCGGATCCCGCCGGCGGCGTCCATGGCCGAAAGCCAAAACGCAAGAACCCGGCAGCCTGAGCTGCCGGGTCCTGTTCGTCAAACCGGGGTTTGATTAGAACGAGCGCTGAACGCGACCGTAGAAGCCGAACTGACCGTCGGTGCCTGCGACGCCGGTGTCGTAGTAGACAACTTCCGGAGTGACCACGAGGCCGGGAACAACGGTGTAGTTCATGTTGGCGACAGCCGACCAGCGATCGGAGTCTGCTGCGAACTGGCCTTCAACCCACTGAACCTGGGTGTTGAAGGTAACCTTTTCGGTTGCCTTGAACGAACCGCCGACGATGGCCGACCAGGTTTCGGTGTTGCTGGACACGTAAGGCGCCCAGGTTGCGTAAGCCGACGAGTTCTCGCCGTACATGCCGATTGCGAAGACCGAGAACTGATCGGTGATCGTCACGTCTGCACGAACCTTGGCAGCCCAGCCGCCGACGTCGTAGGTGGCGCCAGCGATATCGTCGCGGGTGTCGAAGCCGACAACTGCGCTGAGGTCGACCATGC
>NZ_JRJG01000229.1 GCF_000759435.1 Hoeflea sp. BAL378 | reverse complement strand
GTTGGCATCCGCCGGCAGCGCCTCGGCATGCTCGGTCTCGACCTCCTCGATGGCGAGATCGAGCTTGTCGAGCTGGCGCGCGATCGCCTCGTCGGAGGGCGGCGGATTGATCGCCTCGAGCTGGCGGCGGATGGCAGCCCGCGCCTTGTTGTAGACCTTGGTCCGGTTCTCCGGAGTATTCTCGGGCAGGTTGTCGACTGCCTTCCGGATGACTGCTACAAAATCCGCCATGATTTACCCTGGTTTGATCCCTTGAAACGCGGCGAACCGCGCCCTTGCGCTAACCTAGTCTTCAAACGGGTCAGTCACAAGTATCGTATCGTCGCGCTCGGGACTTGTTGACAAGAGCGCCACGGGCGCGCCGATCAGTTCCTCGATGCGGCGGACATATTTGATTGCCTGCGCCGGCAGATCAGCCCAACTCCGGGCGCCGACAGTGGTTCCCTTCCAGCCCTCGATGCTCTCGTAGACCGGCGTGACGCGCGCCTGCTGGCCCTGGCTTGCGGGCAGATGGTCGATGCGGACCCCGTCGAGCTCGTAGCCGACGCAGATCTTCAGCTCCTCGAGCCCGTCGAGCACGTCGAGCTTGGTGAGCGCGATGCCGGTGATGCCGTTGACGGCGACCGACTGGCGCACAAGCGCCGCGTCGAACCAGCCGCAGCGGCGCTTGCGGCCGGTGACGGTGCCGAACTCGTGACCGCGCTCGCCCAGGAACTGGCCGGTGGCGTCGAACAGCTCGGTCGGGAACGGGCCTTCGCCGACGCGGGTGGTGTAGGCCTTGGTGATGCCGAGCACGTAGCTGAGCGACCCGGGCCCGAGGCCCGAGCCGGCCGCCGCCTGGCCGGAGACGGTGTTCGACGAGGTCACGAACGGATAGGTGCCGTGGTCGACATCGAGCAGCGTGCCCTGCGCGCCTTCAAAGAGTATCCGCGCGCCGGCGCGGCGGTGCTTGTCCAGCAGCAGCCACACGGTCTCGCGGAACGGCAGGATGCGGTCGGCCACCGAGGTGAGCTCCTCAAGGATGGTGTCGACCGAGATTTCCGGCTGGCCGAGGCCACGGCGGAGCGCGTTGTGGTGGGTGAGCAGCCGGTCGACCTTGGCGGGCAGGCTCTCGAGGTTGGCCAAATCCATGACGCGGATGGCGCGGCGGCCGACCTTGTCCTCATAGGCCGGGCCGATGCCGCGCCGCGTGGTGCCGATCTTGGTGCCGGAATTCGATGCGGCGTCCTCGCGCAGCCCGTCGAGCTCGCGGTGCAGCGACAGGATCAGCGTGGCGTTGTCGGCGATGCGCAAGTTCTCGGCATTGACGACGACTCCTTGCGTGGCGAGCCGGTCGATCTCGCTCACCAGCGCATGCGGGTCGATGACGACGCCGTTGCCGATGACGGCGAGCTTGCCGGGGCGCACCACGCCCGAGGGCAGCAGCGAGAGCTTGTAGCTCACGCCGTCGATCACCAGCGTGTGGCCGGCATTGTGGCCGCCCTGGAAGCGGACGACGACGTCGGCCCGCTCGGACAGCCAGTCGACGATCTTGCCCTTCCCCTCGTCGCCCCATTGCGACCCGACGACAACCACGTTGGCCATGACATCCCCTTGGCGTTGGGCCGCGTCGAAAGCGGCCCGGAACTTGACAATGAGCCGCGTTGGGCGCGGCCCGGAAAACGAAATCCGCGCATGCATACAGACTTGACCGGCCAAAATCGACCCTTCAGCGCGCGGGACGGGCTTTTTTACGTGACAATTCTGTGTCTTGTGACCAAACAGGAGGGGCTGCGGCCCTGTGCCGCGCCGCAACGCCCCCGATCGGCCCGCACCCGGCCCGCCACCGGCCCGATTCCACCCCAGATCCGGACCCCCGCCTTGACCCTTCGCGCCTCTGCCCTGCCGCTCCGCGCCTATCTGTTCCTGACGATCACCGCCCTGTCGTGGGGCGCCAACGCCGTGGCCGGCAAGATGGCGGTGGGCCATATCTCGCCGATGCTGCTGACCTCGGCGCGCTGGGGCCTGGCGCTGATGATTCTTCTGACCTTCACCCTGCCCCAGCTCCGCCGCGACCGGGCGACGATCCGCGCGCACCTGCCGCTGCTCATTGGCTACGGCATGTTCGGCTTCGCCTTCTTCAACATCTTCCTCTATTCGGCGCTGGAGCACACCACCGCCATCAATGTGACCATCGAGCAGGCGGGCATGCCGATGGTGATCTTCCTCGCCAATTTCCTCCTGTTCCGCATCCGCGCCAAGCCGGCGCAGGTGGCGGGCTTCGTGCTCACGCTCGCGGGCGTCGCCCTCACCGCCTCGGGCGGCAGCCTCGCCCGGCTGCTGGCGCTGGAACTCAACCGCGGCGACGCGCTGATGCTGCTGGCCGTGCTGTGCTACGGCGGCTACACGGTGGGCTTACGCTACAAGCCAATGCTCCACTGGCAGAGCATGATCACGGTGATGGCGGCCTCGGCCTTCGCAACCTCCCTGCCCTTCACCGCCTGGGAAATCGCCCGCGAAGCGGTGATCTGGCCCGACACCAGCGGCCTGTTGATCGCGGCGTTTACCGCCATCATCCCCTCGCTCGTCTCGCAGGTGCTGTTCATCATGGGCAACGAGCTGATCGGCTCCAACCGCGCCGGCGTGTTCATCAACCTGGTGCCGATCTTCGGCACGATCCTCTCGGTGCTGATCCTGGGG
>NZ_JRJG01000228.1 GCF_000759435.1 Hoeflea sp. BAL378 | reverse complement strand
AGACCTCGGAGATCACCGGCGCCGAGCACATCTGCAAGGCGCGGGCCATCAACGAAGAGGTGGGCGACCGCTGGTACGCCATGTGGAAGGCCTATCAGGACGACGTCATCTTCGCCCACCAGACCGACGATTTGAGTGACAGCCAGCCGACCAAGGGCAATATCGAGGGCGGTCTGACGACGATCGAGGAGAAGGCGCTGGGCAATCTCGAGAAGATCG
>NZ_JRJG01000227.1 GCF_000759435.1 Hoeflea sp. BAL378 | reverse complement strand
ACCGTCGGGCAGGAGCCGAGCCCCGTCGTGGTGTCGCTCTCGCCGCATTTGGTCGAGATCCACAGTTCGGAGATCGAGCACTCCTCGCGCTGCAGTTCGGAGGCGAAGTGGACATATTCCTTGGCCACCCTGGACGCGTTCATGATGGTCTTCAAGTCGCCGTTCTGCTCGATCGAGAAGCCGGTCACCGGCTTGCCGGTGGCGGCAATGCCGTCGACGATCTTCTTGGTCCAGCCCGGCTCGATGCCGATCACCACCACGGCGGCCACGTTCGGGTTCGAGCCGGTGCCGATCATGGTGCGGAAATGCAG
>NZ_JRJG01000226.1 GCF_000759435.1 Hoeflea sp. BAL378 | reverse complement strand
CCCAATACCCGCCCCGCCGATCAGGGCCGCCCCAACCCCCAGATTCATGAAACCACCATCGTCAAGCCGAGCAGGTCCAACGGAACGGTCATCGGCGTCGTAGCGGTCGTGTTGCTCGCCATTGCCGGCTTCCTCATCTGGTCGGCCGGCGACGACAACACCGCAACGCCCGCAGCCGGCGTCAATGAGCAGGTCGCTCCCGCAGCCGATCCGGCCCTGAGCGTCCCCGCCGCCCCCGACGCTCCGGCGCTCGCCCCCGAGAACACG
>NZ_JRJG01000225.1 GCF_000759435.1 Hoeflea sp. BAL378 | reverse complement strand
ACGTCGCCCGCGCGCCAGCGGCCCCCGCGCCGCCCCTGCCTCCTCCTGCCGGCCCGCCGCCGCCTGCAGATCCCCCGGCGGGCCCGGCGCCCCGGGTGAAGGCGGATATTTTCTACGCGTCCAGAATCCTCGCCGATCCGCGCAGCCGCCAGGCCCTGCTGGCGCTGCGCCAGTTGGTCCCCGAGGAGCGCATCATCCAGCTCTGCAATGTCGAGGCGATGGAGCAGGTCCACGTCTTCAGACCCGAGCTCGCTCCCGACCTGGTGATCGCCTACGCCATGGCCGATCCGGTCCTTGCCGGCCTGACGCTCACCGCCGAGGGCGGCGCGCTCAGGTCCGGGCGGCACTGGTACCGGATCGGCTTTGCCTGCGACGTCTCGGCCGATCTGGAAACCGTCACCGCCTTCGATTTTTCCCTGGGCGCGCGCATCCCGGAGACCGACTGGGCCGCCCATTCCCTCACCGCCGGCGA
>NZ_JRJG01000224.1 GCF_000759435.1 Hoeflea sp. BAL378 | reverse complement strand
TTCGTCTCCAGCCTCGCCACCATCGGCGCCATGGCCGGCCGCGCCGGCAGGGACCCGACCGCGCTCGACGCCGCCGTCGCCGGCGCGGCCCTGTCCACGGTGGCCACCTACCTCCAGCTTGCGGCGCTGCTCTATGTGACGAGTGCTGAGACCTTTCTCGCGCTCGCCTGGCCGCTTGCGGCGGGCGCCGTCGCCGCCGCGCTCTACGGGCTGGTCTTCACCCTGCGCGCGCTCAGCTCGGATGAACCCGCGGACACCGAGCCCGGCCGCGCCTTCAGCCTCACGACCGCGCTGGCGCTGGCGGCGACGATGACGCTCATGCTGGTGGGGGTGGCGGCGCTCAAGGCCTGGTTCGGCGAGACCGGGGTCGTCGCCGGCGTGGCGCTGGCGGGCATCGTCGACGCCCATTCGGCGTCGATCTCCGCCGCCTCGCTGGTCCTGTCGGGGCAGTTGCAGCCGCATCAGGCGGTGGTGCCGATCCTGGCGGCGCTCAGCACCAATGCGCTCGCCAAGATCGTCATGGCGGCGAGCGCCGGCTCCACCGCCTTCGCGCTCCGCACCGCTCCGGGCATTATTCTGTCCGTGGCGGCGGTCTGGCTGGTCGTCGCCGTCACCGGCGATGCCGGCCTGCCACCGGTCTGACGGTCCTCAGGCGCAGGGCCGCTGTGTCAGCGCCGCAGCCGAAGCGGCGGACGCGCAGGTCCACTATGTGCCGGTCGCTTAGCCGTTCTGCGGCGTCTTGCCATACTGGTACCGGGCGCGCAGGCGCGGCGCCAGCATCCAGGCCACCGGGAAGGTGGCGGTGAGGCCGGCGACGATCACCAGCGGCAGCAGATATTTGGCCTGCTCGGCCAGCGCCGGCACCGACAGCACGGCAATGCAGCCGGCGCCGAACAGGACGGCGTTGATGGGCAGCGAGATCAGGGCGGCGATTTGGGTACGGGTGCGCATGGCGGTCTCCTTTGCATGGCTCCTGGACGTCCTGGTTAAAACGCCAGGCCCCGCCTTTGGTTCCGCCGGGGACCCGTGCCCCTGCCGCGGCGCGCCCCGCTCCGGCGAAACGGGGATAACGTCCACGCGTCGGCCGCCGCCCGCGTGGGCGCAGGAGGCCGGATTTCAGCCTCCCCGGCGGCCTGGACCGCTCGCGGAGCGAATAAAACCTGCCCGCTTTTTCCCCATCCTTCCGGCCCGTGCGAAACTGGTGGGGTCTTCCGTCCCGACGGATGGCCCGGGCCCACGGAGCCCGGACCGGCGGAAGGCGGTGAGGTCTGGCCGAGGGGGGCCGTATCCCTGGGCCGGACGCCTGCGAAGGCATCATGCCGGCTGTTCGCGAGAGCCGGCCAGGACGAAGTGGACCTGGCCCAGGGATCTCGGCGCATTCCGGAACCGGGCGCTGGCACGCCGGCCCCGGCGGCGTCTGGACTGCAGTCTCCTCTCCGGCGGGCTGGCCGGTCAGGGGATCTGCGGCACCACTCCAAGCGCCGGCCTGACAAGTCCTGCATGGGCCGGCGGGTTGCCACGCCGGCCGCATCGGGAGAGGGCGGGTTCGGCCGTAGGACGCCGAACGGGACAAGACCGCCCAGGGCGAAAGATGCATGCGTCGCGGGAAGGAAAGCCCGCTCGCGCCCGGAAGGCGCGGGTATCCCCCACCGGCGGGGCGAAGGCTGCTGCGCCAAGCCCTTCTCTTCCATCCACCACGGGCCGGCCGCCCGTGCGCCCCGCCAGTCCGGCATGTGTCCGGACCCTGCACCAAGCCATCCCCGGCGGCGAGATCTCGCGCGCGGGCGATCAGGCATGTCCGCACGTCCGGCGGCTCACATCGTCCTGGCGAGCATCCACACCGCCATCGCCACCATCATCAGGTTTTCGGTGAGCGAGATGAAGCCCAGCGGCACGTTGCTGTTGCCGCCCACGCAGGCGCATTTGAGCTCGCGCCGGTCGATATAGACCGCCTTGATCACCGAGACGGCGCCCACCGTGCCGATGAACAGCGCCACCGGCGCCGAGAGAAAGGTGAGCGCGCCCGAGATCATCAGCACCCCCGCCAGCGCCTCGCCGAACGGGTAGATCTTGGCGTAGCGGATCTGCCGCATCGCCAGCAGGTCGTAGGTGATGAACATCATCTGGAAGCCCTGGAGATCCTGCAGTTTCTGGATCGCCAGGATGCACATCGAAAAGGCAATGAACCATTCGGCCGTGCGCACCGTGAGCAGCGTGCCGAACGCCGCCCAGCTTGCGGCCAGCGCCATCAGCGCGGCGACCGCGAAGATGGCGATCACCGGCTGGTAGCTCACGGCGTCGGGATCGTGCTGCTTTTCGCCGAAATGCGCCTGCAGGTCGTCGAACCCGCCGATCCGCTCGCCGTCGATGAAGGTCTGCGGCGTGGTCTCCACCCCGTGCTCGCGCTTGAAGGCGTCGGTTTCCTCGCGGCTCCTGAGCGGGCGGTCGTCGACCTTGAACCCCTTGCGTTCCAGAAGATCCTTGGACTTGAGCCCGTAGGGACAGATGTGCTCGTCCGTCACCATCCGGTAAAGCTGCGCGGTCTGGGTCATGGTGTCTCCTTCCGATTGCAGTGCAGGCTCCGCCGGCGCGCCGCGCCTGCCGCCGGTCTAGCGGCCGG
>NZ_JRJG01000223.1 GCF_000759435.1 Hoeflea sp. BAL378 | reverse complement strand
TCGACATCCACACGATCCTCCCGGGCATCGTCGCCTCGAACGGCGCTTTGGGCACGCTCACGGCCAACGTCACCACGGACACCACCGCCACCGGCACGGGCGGCGTCATCAGTTGGAGCTACAGCGTCGCCGCTTCGGCGGTGGAGTATCTGGCCCTCAACGAGACCAAGGTCGAGACCTTCACGCTGACTCTCAGCGACGGTCGCGGCGGCACCGTCGAGCGCACCATTTCGGTGACCATCACCGGCACCAACGATGTGCCGCTTGTTGCATCGGAAGATGTAACGGGCGCGGTCACCGAACAGGTAACGCCGGCGGCCAACCTCACCGACAGCGGCACGATCAGCTTCACGGACGTCGATCTTCTCGACATCCACACGATCCTCCCGGGCATCGTCGCCTCGAACGGCG
>NZ_JRJG01000222.1 GCF_000759435.1 Hoeflea sp. BAL378 | reverse complement strand
TTTTCCTGGCGCGACCGCGGCGAGGCGGGTGAAAGGGTCAAGCCGATGCAGGTCTGGAGCAAGGCGCTGTGAGGCGGGCGCCGCGTGGCGGGCCCGCCGCCCCGCGAATTCTGTTGCGCAATGCCGCGGCGGCTGATTACGTCGGGCAAGCCGTAATCAGGGGGACCGCCATGTTATCGACGACGCGCGCTGCAACTGCCATCCTGATGCTGCTGTGGGCGGCGCCGGCGGCGACGGCCAATGACACCACCGCCGAACTCAAGACCGGCGGGCTGGTGTTCGTGCAGACCGACGCGATCTCCATGGTGGAGGAGAAGCTCTACATCTCGCCCACCGAGGTGCGGGTCGAGTACCGGTTCCGCAACACCACCGACGCCGATGTAGAGGCGCTGGTGGCCTTCCCGGTTCCCGACATCGCAAGCGGCTACGAGATGGTGGCCCTCGACCCGAACGCGGGCGACAATTTCCTCGGCTTCGAAGCAAGCCAGGACGGACGGCCGATCAGGGCGGAGCTGCAGCAGCAGGCCCTGGTCCACGAGGTCGACCTGACCGCGGAGCTCAAGGCGGAAGACATCCCGCTGATGCCGGGTGCCGAGGCGACCGCCGTGGCGCTGTCCAGGCTCGGTCCCGAGGCGGTCGGGCGGCTGAGGGGGCTCGGCCTCGTCGGCGTCGAGCAGTGGGACGACGGCAGCGGCATGAAGGACCACATCGTGCCGCAATGGACGCTGAAATCGGTCTACTGGTGGAAGACCGTCTATCCGGCCAACAGCGAGGTGACCGTCAAGCACCGCTACGCCACCAGTGTCGGCGGCACGGTCGACGTCACCTATCTCGACGAGAACGGCGAGCCGCGCGGCGAGCGCTTCGCGGAGTACCGGAAGCGGTACTGTCTCGACGACGCCATGGTGCGGATCGCGCAGAAGACCCGCAAGGCGCAGATGGAGACGGGAACCCAGCTCTATGTCGAGAACTGGATCTCCTACATCCTGATGACCGGCAACAACTGGGCCGGCCCGATCGGGTCGTTCACGCTGACCGTCGACAAGGGCGATCCGAAAAACGTGGTCAGCTTCTGCGGCGAAGGCGTCACCAAGACCGGACCCACGACCTTCGAGATGAAGAAGACCGATTTCTATCCCGAGCGCGACCTCGAGATCCTGCTCCTGGTCCCGGCCGGCTTCTGACGCCCGCCCGCGGGCCAAAGGCGCGCAGCGGCGGGATTTAACGAAAGACCTCGTGAAAACAACGGGCCGCGGCGGCGGCGCGCTGCCGTGCCTGTCCGCGGGCGCGCGGCCGCGGCGTCGCGCGGCGAGGGTGCGGCCGCCGCTCCGACAAGCTGAACGCAGAATGAACGGGCGGTTCCAATTCGGTTCAGGCGGGGCGGACTAGTGTGGGATCAATCGAACGGGACACCGGTCGGGACAAGGATCACCAGCCGCGGCGCGTCAGCCGCCCT
>NZ_JRJG01000221.1 GCF_000759435.1 Hoeflea sp. BAL378 | reverse complement strand
GTCCGCCAGGGTGCGAAGATAGGCGATCACATCGGCGCGCTCGTCGACCTTCTTGAGGCCGGCGAAGCCCATTGCGGTGCCGGGAATGTGCTTCTTCGGGGCTGCGAGGAAATCGCTCAGGTGCTGGTAATCCCAGACCACGGAGCCGTCCTGCGAGAACTCGACCATGGCGGGGGAGTAATTGAAGCCCTCATGCGTGGCGACCGGACGGTTGACGATGTTCCACAGGCCGGGGCCGACCTTGTTGGCGTTGGACGCGTCGTTGGTGTGGCAGGCGGCGCACTTCTTGAACGTGCTTTCGCCGCTGGCGACATCGGCGCTGGCGAGCAGCGGGGCGATGGCCTCGGGAGCGGCTGCTTCCTCGGCTGCGGGCGCATCGCCGCCGCCTTCGGCGACCGCGATCGCAAAGCCTTGGGTTTCCGGGGCCGGCGTTTCGTAGATCGCCTCCGAAACTATCGAAAGGGTCATCACAACAAACAGGATCGCCAGAACGGCGCCCGCTGCCGAGTTGAAATACGTGGAGTTCATGTTCCCTCGCTCCGTTTCGGTTCGGTGTCCAGCCCAGTTTCCCGCAATACCCGAACCAGTCTTGAAATCGCGCGGAACCTATGTCTTTTGCAAGTCTGTTGCAACACCGTTTGTGACCGTGGCGGCGAAACTATCGGACTATCGCGCCACGCAACCAAGGATCAATGCCCCAGATGGCTACAGTTCAGGAGCAGACGCTCGTCATTATCCCCGCCCGGATGGCATCGGCCCGGCTGCCGGGCAAGCCGCTGGCCGACATCGGCGGCCAGCCGATGGTGGTCCGGGTGGCGCGCCAGGCGGCGCTGGCCGACATCGGCCGGGTGGCGGTGGCGACGGACTCCCGCGAGATCGCCAGCGCCGTCGAGGCGGCCGGCTTCGAGGCCGTCATGACCCGCGACGACCACCAGTCCGGATCGGACCGGGTGTTCGAGGCGGCCTGCAGGATGGACCCGGAGGGCCGGGCCCGGATCATCCTCAATGTCCAGGGCGACATTCCCGCCATCGAACCCGAGACCATTCGTCGCGCCGCCCTGCCGCTTCGGGATTCGCCGGCCGATCTCGCCACGCTGGCCGTCGAGATCACCGACGAGGCGGACCGGACCAACCCGAACATCGTCAAGATCGTCGGCACGCCGATCGGCCCGGGGCTGCTGCGGGCGCTCTATTTCACCCGCGCCACCGCGCCCTGGGGCGAAGGACCGCTCTATCACCATATCGGGCTCTATGCCTGGCGCCGGCCGGCGCTCGAGCGCTTCGTCTCGCTCGCGCCCTCGACGCTCGAGCGGCGCGAATCGCTCGAGCAATTGCGGGCGCTCGAGGACGGCATGCGCATCGACGCAGCCATCGTTGACTCCGTTCCGCTCGGTGTCGATACTCCCGCCGATCTTGAACGCGCCCGCCACATCCTGGCGCCGAAATAGACGCGCATTCCTCAACACGGACATTCATGATGACAGTATCCACCAACCGCATCGCCTTCCAGGGCGAGTTTGGCGCAAATTCCGACATGGCCTGCCGCGACATGTTTCCCGACATGGAGCCGCTGCCCTGCGCCACCTTCGAGGATGCGTTCAACGCGCTGGAGCAGGGCGAGGCGGATCTGGCGATGATCCCGATCGAGAACACCATCGCCGGCCGGGTCGCCGACATCCATCACCTGCTGCCCGAATCGCGGCTGCACATCGTCGGCGAATATTTCATGCCGATCCATTTCCAGCTCATGGCGCTGCCTGGCGTCGACCGCTCGGAGATCCGCACCGTGCACAGCCATGTCCACGCCGTCGGCCAGTGCCGCAAGGTGGTGCGCGCCAATGGCTGGAAGGCCGTGGTCGCCGGCGACACCGCGGGCGCCGCCCGGCTGGTCTCCGAGAGCAACGACCGCACCATGGCGGCGCTGGCGCCGCGGCTGGCGGCCGACCTCTACGGCCTCACCATCCTTGAAGAAAATGTCGAGGACACCGAGACCAACGTCACCCGCTTCGTGGTGCTGTCGCGCGAGGCCGCCTATGCGCCGCGCCCGGTGGCCGACGAGGTGGTGGTCACCACCTTCGTCTTCAGGGTGCGCAACATTCCCGCCGCGCTCTACAAGGCGATGGGGGGATTTGCCACCAACGGCGTCAACATGACCAAGCTCGAAAGCTATCAGATCGGCGGCAAGTTCTTCGCCACCCAGTTCTACGCCGACATCCAGGGCCACCCGGACGAGCCTCCGGTGGCCCGCGCCATGGACGAGCTCGCCTTTTTCTCCAAGGAACTCAGGATCCTGGGCGTCTACCCGGCGCATCCGTTCCGGCTGGCGCAGAACGGCAGCCACGACGAAGAGGCCGAAGGCTGAGGCGCGTCCGGCGGCGCCGGGCGCAGGC
>NZ_JRJG01000220.1 GCF_000759435.1 Hoeflea sp. BAL378 | reverse complement strand
CGCCGAGGCGAAGACGGAGGTGACGGCGAGGCCGCCCGGCAACCGCACCAGCCAGACCCGGCAGGCGTCGAACAGGCCCCGGGTGAGGCCGGAGTGAAAGCAGATATATCCCATCAGAAGGAACATCGGGATCGCCGACAGCGTCCACTTGGCGGCAAAATCATAGGGCACGGCAGTCAGCAGGCCCCAGGCCGGCCGGAGCCCGACCGTCGCCCAGATGCCGGAGAAGGAGACCGCGATCAGCGAGATGCCGATGGGCATGCGCAGGAGCAGCATGACAACCAGCGCGGCGATCCCGTAAAGGCCGATGATTTCGTTCTGCACTTAGACTTCTCCCACGGGAAGGTCGCCCTTGGCCGAGGCCGGCACGCCGAAGGCGTCCGCTTCGTCCGTGCCGGTGACGGCGCAGCCGAGCCGCACGGCCAGCACGAGCGCATAAAGACCGAACCCGGCGGGCAGGATGAAATATCCCGGCCAGATCGGGATGGAACGGTTGAGCTCGATGACAAAGGAGCCGTAGCTGTAGGCTTTCAGCGCCTCAAGCCACAGCGCGTAGGCGATCGTTCCGGCGACCACCGCGGACACGAGCCAGGTCAGCGCCAGCAGCCATGCCTGGAACTTTTCGCCCAGCAACTGGCTCACCACCTCGACGGCGATGTGGCTGTCGGTCCGCTCGGCCACCGCCAGCGGCAGATAGGCGACGATCAGCATGTAGTAGCTGGTCACGATGGCCGTGGTGCCGGGAACCGGGATCTGGAACAGGTTGCGCAGCGCGACGTCGAGGATGATCTGGACCATCATCAGCGTGACCGCTGCCGCACCGATCAGGGTGGAGAAGGT
>NZ_JRJG01000219.1 GCF_000759435.1 Hoeflea sp. BAL378 | reverse complement strand
CCGGCGTTTCGGCGGCTGCGTCAGGCGTCGAGGACGCCACTTCCACCGGCGTGTCGGCCTGAGGCTCGCCGCCTGCCGCCTGGTCGGCCGCAGCCATGTCGCCTTCGGGCGCAGCGGGCTGGGCGATGATCCGGCTCGCCTTGCCGGGCTTGCTCACCATCGCCAGCAGCTCGCCATCGGCGTCCTTCGGGATCGACACGGTGGCGACCTCCTCGGAGCGACGCGTCGCGCCGTCTTTGCCGACGATCTCGAGCGTGAGCTGGTAGTCGCCCGCCCCGAGCGGCGTGTCGAGCACGGCGGCGAAATCGCCGCTCGGCCCCACCTGGGTCGAGGCGACAACGGCATCGCCGTTCATGATGTTGAGCGTGGTTCCGGGTTCGGCCTTGCCGGCGATCACCGTGGAGCCGTCGGGCTCAACCCGGAGCACGTCGAAGCTCGGCACGATCCAGGCATCGGCGCCCGCGGGTTCGGCGGGTTCCGCGCTGGCGACCTCCGTCCCGGCATCGGCCGGTGCGGTGGCTGGCGCCTCGCCCGCGCCGTCGCCCACGACGGTCGAAGCAGGCGCGGACTGGCCGGGCGCCTCCACCTCCGCCTTGAACAGTTTTGGCGAGACGAAGAAGGCGCCGATCGCCGCGGCGACACCGACTGCGACGAATGCCAGGAACCCGGCATTGTTTTTGTTCATGGTGCACTCCGTAAAACCGGTGAAAACCCCGGCTATTTGCCGAAAACCTATATGGTTTGCGGGAGCCGCACAAGAAAAAGCAAGGTGCGGCGCAGCGCCGGGCTTGACCATGTCCCCGGCCGCATGTTCATTCCCCGCATGACCACACCATCACCCCGCATCAAATCCATCTGCGTCTATTGCGGATCCCAGCAGGGCCGCAACCCGGCCTATCGCGCCGCAGCACAGGTCCTGGGCCGCGCCATGGCCGAGAACGGCATCGACCTGGTCTATGGCGGCGGCACCAAGGGCATCATGGGCGCGGTCGCCGACGCGGTGATGTCGGCCGGCGGCAAGGCCATCGGCATCATCCCCGAATTCCTGATGGACAAGGAGGCCTCGCGCCATTCGCTGGGCCAGTTGAGCGAACTGCATGTCACCAACGACATGCATGAACGCAAGCACATGATGTTCGAGCGCTCCGACGCCTTCGTCACCCTGCCCGGCGGCATCGGCACGCTGGAGGAGATCATCGAGATCATGACCTGGGCGCAGCTCGGCCGGCACACCAAGCCGATGGTCTTCGCCAATGTCGAGGGCTTCTGGAATCCGCTCAACGCGCTGATCGGCCACATGACCGGCGAGGGCTTCATCCACACCGCGCATCTGGTCCGGCCGATGGTGATCGACGAGGCGCACGAGATCGTGCCGGCGATCCTGGCCCAGACAAAGACCGCGGCGGCCGGCGACGAGGCCGTGATCCGCAAGATGTAGCCGGTACGAACCGAGGGCCGGCCCGGTTCGCGATTCGCGCCGGTATTGGCCGACAGCTACGCCTGTGCCGACGGGTGCGCTGCCGCCGCGGCGGCGCGGCGGGCCCTGCGCGAGCGCAGCAGCGACGAGGTGTAGATCCCGAGCGCGATCCAGATCAGCACGAAGGCCGCGAGCTTGTAGGGGCCGAACGGCTCCTTGAAGACGAACACGGCGATGATGAAGATCATCGTCGGGGCGATGTACTGCATGATGCCGATGGTCGACAGCCGCAAGAGCTTGGCGCCATTGGCGTAGATCATCAGCGGCACCGCGGTGACCACGCCGCAGCCCAGCAGCAGCCAGACATCGGCCATCCCGGTGGCGCCGAAATGCCCCGTTCCCATGGCCTCGATATAGGCGATGTAGCCGATCGCCGGCACGGTCAGGATCAGCACTTCGAGGAAGAAGCCCTGGTTGGGGCCGACCGGCAGCGATTTCTTGAAATAGGCGTAGAACCCCCAGGTGCCGGCGAGGCCGAGCGAGACCCAGGGCAGTCCGCCGGTCTCCAGCGCCAGCAGCGCCACCGCGACGACGGCCAGCGCGATCGCCGCCTTCTGCCGGCCATCGAGGCTTTCCTTGAGCAGGACCGAGCCGAGAAGGACCGAAAACAGCGGGTTGATGTAGTAGCCGAGCGCCGTCTCGACCGCCCTGCCCGCCCCGATCGACCAGACATAGATGCTCCAGTTGACGGTGATCAGGCCGGCGGTGATCAGCGCCATCGCCATCGTCCGCGGCGACTTGATGGCGGCGCGTATGTCCTGGGTGCGGCCGAGCAGGATCAGCACCACCGCGGCGATCGGCACCGACCACACCACCCGGTGCGCCACCACTTCGACGGCCGGGATATGGGCGACCGCCTTCATGTAGAACGGCAGGAATCCCCACAACAGATAGGCGACCAGCGCGAAGGCAAAGCCGCGCGGCGTGTCCTCGTCGTAAGCCACCGGCGCGATGAGGTCCGGTTCGAGGGTGTCCTGCGCCATTTTCCTGCTTCTGCCTTCCCGTTTTCAGGCCCGAGCACTAGCTTATGAAGAAGGAATGGGCAAATTCATTCCGCTGAAGTGTCGGGTTGGGCGCGGCCGCGGATCGTGGCGGAGCATCGCCTCCCCGTCCCGGACGGCATCAGGCCTGTCGGTAGATCGCCACAGCCGCTTCGACCAGCGCCGCATTGCCCGGCGCAAGGCTTCCATCCGGCATGAGCCGGCAATCCTCAAGCCCGATGCGGGTCGACCAATACTGCTGCCGCGCCATCCGGACGAAATCCCAGGCCGTGGCGTCGAACCCGTGCAGCAGGATCGATCGCGTGACGCCGGCATGCGCCAGCACAGACTCGATGTCCTGCGCCACCTTGAAAGCGGCGGTCCGCTCCTGGTCCTCGATCTCGATGAGAATGCGCAGGACCTTCTGGTGGTCGGCGAGCGCAAGGAAGCGCTCGGCGTCGGCGACGGTGGCGAGCCCGGCCTCGATGCCGACCCCGATCGACCCCAGCACTTCCATCACCTGCGGCGCGTCAGGTTCGGACAGATTGACCGAGGCGTAGTCGGGCCGGACCGACCAGTTGGCGATGCAATCGCGGGTTTTTCGGACATCGTTCTCGATCCAGGCGCCGGTGGAGACACCGATCAGGGTTCCCGGACAGGCTGTCCGGACGGCAGCAATCGTTGCGTCGACCGCCGCGAGGCTTTCGGCAAGATCCGGTCCACGCGGATGAATGTGCAACTCGGCCGCACCCGCCCGGATGCAAGCCACCGCATCGGCCGTCATGGCGTCGGGCGTGAGCGGCAGGGCCGGATGAAAATCCGGCTTCCGCGCGCCGTTGAGACAGGCCTGCACGATCATCGATCTGCTCCGATTGTCGCCCCTATTCCGCCGCCATCCGGCCCGCGAGATCCCGGTTCTTCATCAGCTTGAAGACGATCGAATCCATCAGCGCCTGGAACGAGGCGTCGATGATGTTGTCGGACACGCCGACCGTCCACCAGCGCGCGCCGGTGCCATCGGCCGATTCGATCAGCACCCGTGTGATCGCCTCGGTGCCGCCGTTGAGAATGCGCACCTTGTAGTCCACCAGTTCGAGATCGGCGATCTCGGACTGGTAGACGCCCAAATCCTTCCGGAGCGCAATGTCGAGCGCGTTGACAGGGCCGTGGCCTTCGGCCACCGACATCATCTCGACGCCGTCGACCGAGAGCTTGACGACGGCTTCCGAGACCGTCCGGATCCGCCCCATCGCGTCGAAGCGGCGCTCCACCATCACCCGGAAACTGGTGACGGCGAAGAACTCCGGCGCCCGGCCGAGCGTCCGGTGGGCGAGCAGCTCGAAGCTCGCATCCGCGCCCTCATAGGCATAGCCGCTGGCCTCGCGCTCCTTGACGATGGAGATCAGCCGGTCGAGCTTCGGATCGTCCTTGCCGACCAGGATGCCGCGCTGCCTGAGCGCGTCGAGGAAGTTGGACTTGCCGCCCTGGTCGGAGACCATCACCTTGCGGAAATTCCCCACGCTTTCGGGCGGCACATGCTCGTAGGTGCGCGGGTCCTTGAGCAGCGCCGAGGCATGGATGCCGGCCTTGGTGGCGAAGGCCGAGGCGCCGACATAGGGCGCCTGCGTGGCCGGCGAGCGGTTGAGCAACTCGTCGAAGGAATGGCTGAGCGAGGTTAGGCCGACCAGCTTGTCCTGGGTGACGCCGGTGGCGAAGCGCTCCGCATAGGCGGGCTTGAGCGCCAGCGTGGCGATCAGCGTGATCAGGTTGGCGTTGCCGCAGCGCTCGCCGATGCCGTTGAGCGTGCCCTGGATCTGCCGCACGCCCGCCTCCACCGCGGAAAGCGAATTGGCCACCGCCTGGCCGGTGTCGTTGTGGGCATGGATGCCGAGCTGGTCGCCGGGGATGCCCTCGGCGATCAGCGCCGTGACGATCGCGCCGATTTCGGAGGGCTGCGTGCCGCCATTGGTGTCGCACAGCACGATCCAGCGCGCGCCGGCGTCGAAGGCGGCCTTCGCGCAGGCCACCGCATAGGCGCGGTTGGCCTTGTAGCCATCGAAGAAATGCTCGCAATCGACCATCGCCTCCTTGTTGGCCTCGCGCACGGCGCGCACCGAATCCGAGATCGAGTCGAGATTCTCCTCGTTGGTGCAGCCGAGCGCCACCGCGACGTGATAATCCCAGCTCTTGGCGACGAGGCAGACCGCATCCCCCGCCGCCTGGATCAGTCCGGCGAGGCCGGGATCGTTGGAGGTGGAGATCCCGGCGCGCTTGGTCATGCCAAAGGCTACGAACGCGGCCTTCTCGGTGCGCTTCTTCTCGAAGAACGCCGTGTCGGTCGGGTTCGCGCCGGGATAGCCGCCTTCGACGTAATCGATGCCGAACTGGTCCAGCATCCGGGCGATGGCGATCTTGTCCTCGACGGAAAAATCGATGCCCGGCGTCTGCTGGCCGTCGCGCAGCGTCGTGTCGAAGAGGTAGATGCGGTCTTTGCTCATGTCTATTCCGGTCTGTGGCAGACGGCCTCGATATTGTTGCCGTCGGGGTCGCGCACGAAGGCGCCATAGTAGTCGGGATGATAATGCGGCCTGAGCCCCGGCGCGCCGTTGTCGGTGCCGCCGGCGGCCATCGCCGCGGCGTAGAAGGTGTCGACTTCGGCGCGCGAGCGGGCGCTGAAGGCCACATGCACCGGCGGCGTCTGCGCCGCGCCCTGCGCGATCCAGAACACCGGCTGGTCGCGGCCGTAGCCCGCGACATGGATGCCTCCGGTCTGTTCCGGCGGCATCGCCATCAGAAGGCCGCCGCCCAAGGCCGCGAAGGCCGCATCGTAGAACCTGCTCGAAGCCGCAAAATCGGAGGCCGTCACGCCCGTATGATCAATCATGGTCTTTCTCCTTGCCGTGTGCCGTTGCCGGAATTGGACAACGCCGCACTCATACCGAGAGCTTCCCCGCAAACCTGTCAGTAGCGCGGATCAGCTGGTCGAGAATCCCCGGTTCCGAAAAAGCGTGCCCCGCGCCCTCGATCAGGTGGAACGCGGCGCGCGGCCAGGCCTTGTGCAACTGCCAGGCGATGCGCGCCGGGCACGGCATGTCGTAGCGGCCATGGATGATGACGCCGTCGATCCCCGCCAGCCGGTGCGCGTTAGCCAGCAACTGCCCCTCCTCGAGCCAGCCGCCATGGACGAAGAAGTGATTCTCGATCCGGGCGAAGGCCAGCGCGAACTGGTCCTCGTGGAACTTGTCGCTGGTCGAGGGTTCGGGCAGGAGCGTGATGGTCTCGCCTTCCCAGCCGCTCCAGGCCTTCGCCGCCTCGATCTGCCGCTCCCTGTCCTCGCCCACCAGCAGCCTGCGGTAGGCCGCCATCAGGTCGCCGCGCTCGGCCTCGGGAATGGGTGCGAGGAACCGCTCCCATTTGTCGGGAAACATCTCCGAGACGCCGAACTGATAGTACCAGTCGAGCTCCGCTTTCGTCAGCGTGTAGATGCCGCGCAGCACCAGTTCGCTCACCCGGTCCGGATGGGTCTCGGCATAGGCCAGCGCCAGCGTCGAGCCCCAGGAGCCGCCGAACACCAGCCATTTCTCGACGCCCGCCATCTCGCGCAGCCGCTCGATGTCATTGACCAGGTCCCAGGTCGTGTTGTTGTCGAGCGAGGCGAAGGGCGTCGAGCGGCCGCAACCGCGCTGGTCGAACAGGGTGACGTCGTAGAGCGCCGGATCGAACAGCCGCCGGTGCACCGCGGAAAAGCCGCCGCCGGGGCCGCCATGCAGGAACACCGCGGGCTTGGCGCCCTTCGTTCCCGCCCGCTCCCAGTAGATCCGGTGGCCGTCGCCGGTGTCGAGGAAGCCGGTCTCGAACGGCTCGATCTCGGGATAGAGGGTCTGCAAGGCGCTCATGCTCATGTCTCCTGCGGCCAGGTGGCCGTCTCGTGATCGGGATGCTGGAAGGATGTCAGCGCGGCGTTCCAGGCATCGTTTCTGGCCGCGTCGGCCACGCCGACCTGCGGCAGGCTGCACAGCCCGTCAAAGAACGGCTGGCGGAAATCGGCATTGACCTGTGCCACCGGGGCCGCCAGCGTCGGGGTGTCGAGGCTGCCGATGGCGATCTCGAGCCCGTCCTCGGCCTCGTAGGTGAGCGGCGTGCCGCAATCGGCGCAGAAGCCGCGGCGGACCTTGTCCGAGCTCTGGAAATGCGACGGCGCGCCGCGCGTCCATTCCGTGTCGTGGGCGGTGACCAGCGGCGCGAAGAAGCCGCCAAAGGCCTTCTGGCACATGCGGCAATGGCAGATGGTCGGCCGGCCGAGGCGGCCGATCCGGTATCGCACCGCGCCGCATTGGCATCCGCCGGTGATCGGTTCAGCACTCATTGTCTCATCTCCAATTGAGCCAGACGACCACCGCGGCCGTCACCACGACGATCAGCACGGCCTTGCCGATGAGGCCGTAGAGCAGCCATTTCGGCATGTCCGTTCCAGGCTTCCGCGCGCTCACGGTCTTGCCTCCGGCGGCCAGGTCTCGGTGTCATGGTCGGGGTGCTGGTGACTGACGAGGCCCTTCAGGAACGCCACCGCCTCGGCGTCCTCCATGGTGTCGCGCTCGGGCAGCGACGGGATCGCGTCGCACCAGATCCGCTTGGCCTCGACGCCATAGGCGATGACCGGCGCGACCGCGTCCGGATCGTCGAAGGCCAGCACCGAGAGCGCCAGCCCGTCGGGCGCGTCATAGGCGAGCGGCGTACCACAGGCCGCACAGAACCCGCGCCGCGCCGCGTTCGAGCTCTGGAACCAGGCGGGCTCACCGCGCGTCCACTCGAACGCTGCGCCTCCCACCGAGACCAGCGCCAAAGCCTGGCTCGCGGACGCCTTCTGGCACATGCGGCAGTAGCACACCGACGAGGTGCCGGGCCTGCCGGTGAGCCGGAACCGGATTGCGCCGCACTGGCAGCCGCCGGAGAGTGTGTCAGCCATTGTCATGCCCTCCCGATCACGCGAAGAATATGGGTGCAAACATTGTCGAGATCCTTGAGCACATCCTCGTTCCAGAACCGCACGACCTGCCATCCCTGCGCTTCGAGATAGGCGGTCCGCGCCAGGTCATGGGCCTGGTCTGCGGCGTGCTGGCTGCCGTCGATTTCGACAACGAGCCGGTGTTCGGGACAGGCGAAATCGACGATGTAGCGACCGATCGGCACCTGGCGCCGGAAGCTCAGGCCCATCAGCCGGTGCGCCCGCACCTCATTCCAGAGCTTCAGTTCCGCCTCGGTCATGGCGCTGCGCATGCGGCGCGCGTTTCGTCTGAGATGCGGCGGCACTTTCCCGTGCGGCAAGACACCCCCCTCTGTCACTGCGTGACATCTCCCCCGCAAGGGGGGAGATCGGC
>NZ_JRJG01000218.1 GCF_000759435.1 Hoeflea sp. BAL378 | reverse complement strand
TATGGCGAGGACATCGGCAAGTTCGTGGCCGACGTCGAGAAGGGCGCCCATGTCCACACCCACAATCTCAAGACCAAGCGCTGGTAGGAGCCCGATCATGGCATCGAACTATTCCAACATGACTTTCCAGGGCTATCGCCGCGAGAACGGCCGCGTCGGCGTGCGCAATCTCGTCGTCATCCTGCCCGTCGACGACATCTCCAATGCGGCCTGCGAGGCGGTCGCCAACAACATCAAGGGCACGCTGGCGCTGCCGCA
>NZ_JRJG01000217.1 GCF_000759435.1 Hoeflea sp. BAL378 | reverse complement strand
CGGCCGGCGTTGGCGGGGCATCGTTTTGCTGCGCCAGAGCATGAAAGGATCCGCCGGCGCCGAGCAGCACGCCGCCGCCCGCGAGGATCATCACCGCCGCCGTCGCCACGGACCGGCCGTGGCCATGGGTGCGGGAGGCGTTGCGTGGCCGCAGCAGCGGAATGCACATTAGGGCGAGGACCAGGATGAAGGTCGGCGCAACCAGCCTTGGCACCAGCGCCCACGAGTCGGTGCCCACCTCCCAGAAAGCCCAGACCAGCGTGAAGAGAAAGGTGAGAAGATAGGCCCAGACGCCGGCGCCGGAGGTTCTGGCCAGCAGCACGCCGGAGAGCACGAGGCCAAGTCCGGCAACGAGATAATACCAGGAGCCGCCCAGTGCGATGAGCCAGAGGCCGCCCCCGCCCAGCACGATCCCGAGCAAGGTCATCAGAACGCCGAGGCTGACGAGGTACCAGTACGCTGCGCCCTCTGGCCGGTGGGTGCTTTCACTGATCATCGTCTCGTCCCTCATATGTCGGAATGCATTTGCCGCCGGTCGCCGTCCCGGACCGGCGAGCGGCGTCTGACACGTGAACTGCCGAAACCACGGAAAGTTCCACCGCGATCGCGGCAGGCGCGGCGGTGCCGTCAGGCCTCTGCC
>NZ_JRJG01000216.1 GCF_000759435.1 Hoeflea sp. BAL378 | reverse complement strand
GGCCGCCAAAACCGTCATCATCCACCCTTGCCGGTTGCGGGCCGGGCCGCGGATCGCTATGGCTTGACCCATGTTTCGATTGGCCCATATCTCGGATCCCCATCTTGGTCCGCTGCCGAAAATGTCGCTGCGCGAACTCGCGTCCAAGCGCATCACCGGCTATGTGAACTGGCAGCGCAACCGCCGCAAGCAGCTTTTTGGCGACACGCTCGAGAATCTGCTCGCCAGCATCAAGCAGGCGGCGCCCGATCACGTCGCCATCACCGGCGACCTGGTCAACCTCGCGACGCGGACCGAAATCGACTCGGCGCGGGTCTGGCTCGAGACCGGGTTCGAGCCCGAAGAGGCCACGCTGGTGCCCGGCAATCACGACGCCTATGTCCCCGGCGCGCTCAAACGCGCCAAGGCCGCCTGGCGTCCCTGGATGGTCTCCGACGCGGATGCGCCCGAGGCGAAGCTGTTTCCGAGCTACCGGCGCCGCGGCCCGGTGGCGCTGATCGGCATCTCGTCGGCCAACGCCACGCTGCCCTTCGTCGCCACCGGCGATTTCGGCGACAAGCAGGCGCGCGCGGCGGGCAAGCTGCTCGACCGGGCGCGCGAGGACGGTCTGTTCCGCGTGGTGATGATCCATCATCCGCCGGTGCGCGGCGCGGCGCAATGGAACAAGCGGCTGCGCGGCATCGGCCGGTTCGGCAAGATGCTCAAGAACCACGGCGCCGAGCTGGTGCTGCACGGCCACACCCATCTCGACACGCTGTACCATCTCAGCGGCCGCGACGGCGATGTGCCGGTGGTGGGCATTGCCTCCGCCAGCCACGGCCCCGGCGGAGGCCGCCCGCCCGCCGGCTTCAACCTGTTCGACATCGACGGCGAGCCCGGCAACTGGCGGATCGTCCACCGCCGCATGCGGCTGTCGGGCCATGGCCCGGGCTTTGACGAGACCCGGGAAGGCCTGATCGGCTGATGCCTGTCGCGCTCTAAAGGCGCATGCGCGCGCGGGAGAGCCCCAGCCTCAGTTGACCATCGCCGACAGCCGGTCCCAGAACGCCACCACCAGGGCGGCGGCGCCGGCGACGCAGCCGAGAATGAACCAGGAGGCGCCGAGCGCGAAGCCGGTCCCGCGCGACGGCTTCGACGGCGCGGGCGCCGGAGCGTCCGGCCGCGCCGCGACCGGAGCGGGCCGTGCAGCCTCTGCAGTGTCC
>NZ_JRJG01000215.1 GCF_000759435.1 Hoeflea sp. BAL378 | reverse complement strand
CGGTCATGGTGCGGCGCGGATCGATCAACACAACCCGCATCTCCGGCTGCGCGCCCGGCAGGCGGCGCTGGTCGAACGGCTGCTGAAGGCGGACAAGAACAAGAACGATGCGGCGCTGCGCCGCGAGATCGCCACCGTCGCCGCCATGATGGTGGAATTGACGGCGAGCCGCGAAGGCAGGGACTCCCGCATTCACACCCTGCTCAAGGGCAACGAGGATCCGACCCTGCCCGGCAGCGGCGACCCGAGCCTTGCGACCCGCGCACGCGACATGCTCTCCGCCGGACATTGATCCTTTATCCCGTGCTGCGATCCCGGCCCGGGCCGGTCTCATGACGGAGCTGATCCGCCGGGCGTCGCGATCAGCTCCCGCCGGTGCGGCCCATGCGACCGGCCGCGTGCCACAGCGCGATGCCGCTGGCGGTGGCGACGTTGAGGCTGTCCATGCCCGGCGCCTGCTCGATCCGCAGCGTCCGGACCGCGCGGAGCACGTCGGCGGGCAGTCCCTCGCCCTCCGTTCCCGCCAGCAGCGCCAGACGCCGGCCCGGCTGGAAGGTGGCGAGAGTTTCCGCGCCCTGCGGCGACAGGCCCGCGACCTCAAACCCCTCAGCAGCCAGCGCTTCGACCAGATCCGCGATGGACCCTCCGCGGCAGAACGGAACCCTCAGCGCCGCCCCGACCGAGACGCGGATCGCCTTTCGGTAGAGCGGGTCGCAGCAGGCGGCGTCGAGCAGGATCCCATCGGCGCCGAAGACACCGGCATTGCGGAAGATGCCGCCGATATTGTCGTGATTGGCGATGCCGCAGGCGACCACCAGAAGGGCCTGCTCCGGCATGCGCTTCAGGAACCCGGCCAGCGAGGGCGCGGGCACGTGCCGCCCCACCGCCAGGACGCCGCGATGCATGGCGAAGCCGACCGCGGCGTCGAGAACATCGCGCCCCGCCACATAGACGGGACAGGCCGCGTCCATCCGCCCGAGCAGGTCGCCCAGGCCTTCGACCCGGTTCTCCAGGATCAGCGCCTTTTCCAGCACGAAGCGGCGGTCGCCCGCCTCGGCGTCCAGCAGCGCCTGCAGCACCACCCGGCCTTCGGCGATGAAGCGGTCGCCACGCCCGGCGAGATCCCTGTCGCGCATCGCGGTGAACTCGGCGATGCGGGCGTCCGCGGGATCCCCGATCCGGATCAGGCGCTCCCGCCATTCCATGGTCAGCGGCTGATCACGACGACGTCGCCGATGATGCGGCCGACCCCGAGGTCGAAAATCATCAGCCGCCGCGAGCCGTCCGCCGCGCGGCCGAAGAAGCCGATGCGGGCGCCGTCGAGCGAGACGCTTTCGATCTCGAAGCCCTCGGGCAGCGCCGCCACGGCTTCGAGCGGCGCGTCTGACGGCACGTCGAGCTGGGTGCCGGCCACAAGCCCGCCCGCGGGCGGCGTGTCGCCGCTCTGCGTGAATTTATAGACAATTGCCCCCAGCACGGCCATAAGACCGATGAACATGACGCCGATCGAGACGGCCAGCAGCCGCACCATCTTGCGCCGGACCTTTTCCATTTCCGGATCAAGCGGCTTTTCGTCCAGATCGTCGTCGTTGAGTTTCGACATTTCCATTCCTTGCCGGGCGGACCCTTACATTGAAGAATTCGACCCCGTTTACCGAAGCCGAGCCCCATAGGGAAGCCCAAGCTGCTCCGGCGGACGACCTCGACCGGGAGATCCTGGTCGCGGGCGAGGACGCGGCGGGCAGGCTCGACGCGTGGCTCGCCCAAGAACTCGAGCCCGATGTCTCGCGCAGCCGCCTCAAGGCGCTGATCGAGGCCGGCGCGGTCACGGTCAACGGCGTGGCCGCGAAACAGGCCAAGCAGAAGATCCATCCCGGCGACCGGGTCGAGCTGATCATCCCCGAGGCCGAGGACGCCGAGCCCGAGGGCGAGGACATCCCGCTCGATATTCTCTACGAGGACGACGACCTGATCGTGCTCAACAAGCAGGCGGGCCTCGTCGTCCACCCCGGCGCCGGCAACTGGACCGGGACGCTGGTCAACGCGCTGATCCACCATTGCGGCGACAGCCTGTCGGGCATCGGCGGCGTCAAGCGGCCGGGCATCGTCCACCGGCTCGACCGCGACACGACCGGGGTGATGGTGGTGGCCAAGAACGACCACGCCCATCGGCACCTGTCCGAACAATTCGCCGACCACGGCCTGACCGGACCGCTCGAGCGCGCCTACCAGGCGATCGTCTGGGGCAAGCCGGACGGGCTCAGGGGCACCATCAATGCGAGCCTCGGCCGCGCCCGCGACCGCATCCGCCGCGCCGTGCGCACCGACGGCGGCGACGATGTGCGCCATGCAGTGACCCATTATCTCGTGGTCGAGCGCTACGAGGAGAAGCCCGACGGGACCTGCGCCGCCTCGCTGGTCGAATGCCGGCTCGAAACCGGCCGCACCCACCAGATCAGGGTGCACATGGCCCATATCGGCCATCCGCTGATCGGCGACGCCGATTATGGCGGCGCCTTCCGGACCAAGGCCAACCGCCTGCCCGAGGCGGTGCGCGCGGTGGTCGACGCCTTCCCGCGGCAGGCGCTGCATGCGTTCCTGCTGGTGTTCGAGCACCCGACAAGCGGCGAAACGCTGCGTTTCGAGGCGCCGCTGCCCCGCGACATGGCGCTGTTGCGCCAGGCGCTGGCCGGACTCTGACCGGCGGCGGCGTTCCTTTCACGCGAGCGTGATCGGCCTGGCCTCTTGATACCGGGTTTTGCCACAATTACATGTCATACGGCGCAGGCTCGGATGCGATGTTCGGTCCGGGCCTCAAGGCTTGCCGCAAGGGAGCCAGAATTCGGGATCAGGGGGTGCTGTCATGGCCCAAGTTAGTTTACCGTCCATTTCCGCGGGCGAGAACGGTCTCAACCGCTATCTCGCCGAAATCCGCAGGTTCCCCATGCTGGAACCGCAGGAAGAATACATGCTGGCCAAGCGGTTCCTCGAACACGAGGACACCAAGGCCGCCCACAAGCTCGTCACAAGCCATCTGCGACTGGTCGCCAAGATCGCCATGGGCTATCGCGGCTACGGCCTGCCGATCGGCGAAGTCATTTCCGAAGGCAATGTCGGCCTGATGCAGGCCGTGAAGAAATTCGATCCGGAACGCGGTTTCCGGCTGGCCACCTATGCGATGTGGTGGATCAAGGCCTCGATCCAGGAATATATCCTGCGCTCGTGGAGCCTGGTGAAGATGGGAACGACCGCCAACCAGAAGCGGCTGTTCTTCAACCTGCGCAAGGTCAAGAGCCGCATCCAAGCCGTCGAGGACGGCGATCTCCGCCCCGACCAGGTGGCCGAAATCGCCACCAAGCTCAATGTGAGCGAAGAGGAAGTGATCTCCATGAACCGCCGCCTGTCCGGCGACGCCTCGCTCAACGCGCCGATCAAGGCGAGCGAAGGCGAATCCGGCCAGTGGCAGGACTGGCTGGTCGATGAGTCCGACAGCCAGGAAGACATGCTGGTGGAGCAGGACGAGCTTGAGAACCGCCGCGCCATGCTGCACAGCGCGCTCGGCGTGCTCAACGAGCGCGAACGCCGCATCTTCGAGGCGCGCCGCCTGCGCGACGACCCGATCACGCTCGAGGATCTCTCCTCCGAGTTCGACATCAGCCGCGAGCGGGTGCGCCAGATCGAGGTGCGCGCCTTCGAAAAGGTGCAGGACTCGGTGCAGAAATCCGCTGCTGCGCGCGACAAGGCGCTGGTGACGGTCGAGGACTGAAGGCCCGGCATCGCTTAGATCAAGACCCTGGAAGCGGAGACGTTTCCGGGGTTTTTTGTGGGTACATTTTGTGGGCGGGGCTGGGTGGAGCGCCCGGGGTGTCGGGGTGCTGGCATCGCGCCCTCCCTTCTCCCCTTGTGGGAGAAGGTGCCGGCGAAGCCGGCGGATGAGGGGTGTCTTGCCACTCTGCACACGCCCCTCATCCGTCTCGCCGCTTCGCGGCGATCCACCTTCTCCCACGAGGGAGAAGGGAGGGTGCCTTGCCCGGCAATCTCCCGGGTGGATGGCGCTCATTTCCCTATCCGGTCACGCAACCCGCGCCAAACCTCCGCGCGCGAAAATCTCGCCGACGGTTGAGGGCAGTTCGGGGTCCGGCGACAGCCGGACTGTGGGGCGCGGGCGAAGGGCCCGGGGTGGCGTGAGA
>NZ_JRJG01000214.1 GCF_000759435.1 Hoeflea sp. BAL378 | reverse complement strand
GGGCGGCGCATCAGGCGGAAGACGCGGCGTTCGGTCGGGTCGGTCATCTCAGGTGGCCAGCCTTTCGCGCTTGACCACGATCCCGGCCTTCTCACGGTCCCAGGTGTCGGCGGTCACGCCCTCCTTGCGCAGGAGGTGCTTCTGCACCCGCTGGGTCGGGGTGCGCGGGAAGTCCTCGACCACGCGGATGAAGCGCGGCAGCATGTAGTGGGCCATGCGCGGCTGCAGGAAGGCGAACAAAGCCGCGGGATCGACGCTCCTGCCCTCGGCGGCGCGCACGACCACCATCACCTCGTCCTCGGCGAATTCGCTCGTCACGGCGATCGCGGCGGTTTCCTTGACGTCGGGGTGGCCGTTGACCTCGAACTCGACCTCGGCGGAGGAGATGTTCTCGCCGCGGCGGCGGATGGAGTCTTTGATCCGGTCGACGAAGTAGAAATTGCCCGCGGCGTCGCGGCGGAAGGCGTCGCCGGTGTGGAACCAGCCGTTCCTCCAGGCTTCGGCCGTGGCCTCGGGGTTGCGGTGGTAGCCGGCGTTCATCGTCCAGGGCGTGTCGCTGCGGATGATCAGTTCACCGATCGCGCCGCCCGCGACCTCGCAGTCGTGCTCGTCGACGATCCGGCATTCGATCCCGTTGCGCGGCACGCCGCACAGATTGGTCTCCACCGGATCGAGCGGCGTGGCCAGCGGCGTCGACGTCTCCGTCATGTTGAAGACGCCGTAGGGATGGAAGCCGACGCGCTTGGCCAGCAGCTTCGCCTCCTCCGTGAGCGGGTTCATGATGGCGTAGCGCAGCGGCGTCTTCTCCTCGTCCTCGGTGCGGTCCGCCTTGAGCAGGAAGGTCGTCGGCGCCCCCATGATGATGGCGAAGGTGCCGCCGGTCCTGCGCACGTCGCGCCAGAAGGTGCCGGTGACGAACTGGTCGAAGAGGGCGAGCGAGCCGCCCCTGAGCAGCGCCCAGGCGACGAAGGAGAAGCCGCCGATGTGGAACAGCGGCATGTAGATGACGCCGCGGTCCTCCTCGGTCTGGAACGGATAGGTGTTGGCCCCGGTGGCGGCGACCTGGGCATAGGGGCACATCACCGCCTTTGACGCGCCGGTGGTGCCGGAGGTGTAGAGGATGCACTGGATGTCCCAGGGCTCGATCAGCCGATCGAGCGGCGGCGAGACGAGATTGCCGCTGCGCAGCACGCTTTCAGGATGGAGCTCGAGCCTGCCCACCGGCGCCGGCAGTTCCTCGCCCGCCACCACGATGCGCCGCAGCCGGGCGGTGCCGATGTCGGCCAGCAGCGGCACAAGCTGCGCATGCGCCACCATCACCTCCGCGTCGGACAGATCGATGGCGTGTTCGAGCAGCCGCCCCTTGTAGGCGACGTTGAGCGGCACGAAGGTGGCGCCGAGATAGTTGACCGCCAGAAGCGTCTGCAGGATCAGCTCCCCGTTCGGCAGCCAGACGACGACATGGTCGCCCTGCTTGACCCCGAGCGCGGCCAGCCCGTTCGCCGTCTCGACGACGCGGTCCCGGAGGTTCCTGTAGGTCCAGTCGGCGCGCCCGTCGTTGAAGGTCACGAAGACGCGGTCGCCATGCGCCTCGGCGCGGCGGTCGAGCAGGTTGCGCACCACGCACTCGTCCGCCTTCGGCACTCTTGGGTCGCTGTGTCCCGCCATGATGTCCTCCTGCTCCCTCTCTGGTTTCCTGGCGTCAGTCGATCGTCAGCACGCACTTGCCGACGATCTCGCGGTTGGCGAGTGCTGACAGCGCGTCGGCGGCCCTCTCGAGCGGATAGGTGCGCCCGACATGGGGCTTGATGTGGCCGGC
>NZ_JRJG01000213.1 GCF_000759435.1 Hoeflea sp. BAL378 | reverse complement strand
CGGGCCAAGCCAGCCACCGGATCCGCCCTCGCATCCGGGTTTCGCGCGAGCGCAGCAAGCGGATGGACGGCGGGACGGGCCTGTGGCGGAGCCTGTCGTCGAAAGACGGCGGGATCCGTGTCGGACGCGCTCCACGCCCTTGAGCCGAGGCCTCGTCCGGGCCGGGGTTTGAGGGCAAGGCAGCCGCCTGTCGGATGCGGACATCATCCGGCGACACTCGGGCCGCGCGCGTGCTGCGCCACCCCGGCGCATGCACCCCATGCGCCACCCAACCCCATTTCCGAAGTCAAAGCCCGCGTGCGGCCCTCCGGACTGACAGTCTCCTCAAACCCCGGCGGATGTTCCGCGCGGGGGCATCGGCGCGTTCCGGATAGCCATAGGCCGAGGTTTCGACGCTGGCCCGGTATTCCAAGATCGCCGCTGTCTCGGTGGCCGCGGTCTCAGTGATTCTCGAGCCCGTTGGATGACATCCGCCG
>NZ_JRJG01000212.1 GCF_000759435.1 Hoeflea sp. BAL378 | reverse complement strand
CGGTCCAGCTCTTGCGTTCCGAGGCGATCGCATCAAGCCGGCGGGCGCGGGCCTGGTTCTCGCGCTCCAGCCCCTCATGGGCGGCGCGGGCCTCGGCCAGCGCGCCGCGATCGGTGGCGACCTCGGCATTGACCTGCGTCAGCGCGGCGTCGAGCTCGGAGAGGTCCGGGCAGGCCTTGAGCGCCTCGGCGGCCTCTTCGAGCGCCGAGATGGTCTCGGCGAGCTGGGCGCCGACCTGGGCGCGCGATTCGGTCAGCACCGCGCGGCGGCTCGCGAGTTCGCCCGAGGCGCGTTCGGCGCTCGCCAGTTCATCGCGGGCGCGGCTCACATTGCGGCTGGCGTCGCGGATCAGGTCGCGCGCAGTGCGGCCCTCGGCCGCGCGCGCGGCGACGGCCGCCTCGCTGCCTGCAAGCATCTCCTCGGCCTGGCGCAGCGTCTTGGTCGCCTCCACCACCTCGGCATCGAGTTCGGCCAGCCGGTTCTTCTGCTCGAGCCTCAACGCCGCCGGCGTCGGCGCGTCGGCGGAGGCGACATAGCCGTCCCAGCGGAAGATCGCGCCGTCGCGGGTGACGAGCCGCTGGCCCGGCTTCAGCACGGCATGCAGCGCGCGGCCGTGATCGGCGTCGGCGACCAGCCCGATCTGGGCCAGACGGCGGGCCAGTTCCTGCGGCGCGCGGACATGGGTCGACAGCGGCGTGACGCCGTCGGGCAGCGCGGGATCCGCGCTGTCGGCGCGCATCATCGCCCAATGGGCGGGCGCGGCCGGATCGAGCGGCAGGTCGAGATCGTCGCCGAGCGCAGCGCCCAGCGCGGTCTCGTAGCCGCGGTCGACCTTGATCTTCTCGACCACCGGCGGGAACAGGTCAGACCCCTGCCCGGCATTGAGCATGCGGGCGATGGTCTTGGCCTCGGTCTCGATGGCGTTGAGCTTCGCCTTGGCCTCGGTCACCGGCTGGCGCGCGGCGGCTTCGGCGGTGCGCGCGGCCTCGAGGGAAGCCTCGATCCGCGTCAGCGCCGCCTCGGCATCGGCGAGCGCCTTCTCGGCAGCCTCGGACTCCTGGCGCTTGGCGGCGGGATCGGGAAGGCCGGCGATGCGCTGGGCGAGGCCGGCGAGATCGGCGTCCTGGCTGGCGATCTGCCGCTCGAGCCGGGCCTTGCGATCGCCCGCCTCGCGGATCACCCGGTCGAGCTGGCTGCGCTCGGCGGCGGCCTCGGCGCGCTCGGCGGTGACGATGCCGAGCGAGGCCTCGCTTTCGGTGAGTCTCGCCTGCGCCGCCTCGAAAGCGGCCTTGAGCGCGGCGGAGCGGTCTCCCGAGCCGTCGAGCGCCAGCCTGAGGTCCGCCTCTTCCTCCGACAGCCGCTGCATGATGCCGGCATTGTCGGCGATCAGCCGCTCCTCGCGCTCGATGTCGGCCTTGAGCTGCGCGAGCCGCCGGTCGAGCTCCTCGCGGCGGCGGGCAATGCGCTCGGCCTCCTCGTCGATCTGGGTGCGGGCGATCTGCAGCCGCTGCAGGGCGGCTGCCGCCGCGGCCTCGGCATCGCGGAGTTCGGGAAGCTTGAGCGACGCAATGGCCTGGTTCTTGGCGGCCTCCATCTGCGCCTGGGCGAGTTCGGCGACAAGCGAGGTGGCCTGGGCGAGCGCGCTTTCGGCCTCGCCCTCCTGGCTCTTGGCGAGCGACCAGCGCAGATGCAACAGCGTCGCCTCGGCCTGGCGCACTTCCGCCGAGAGGATCTTGAAGCGGTTGGCCTGGCGCGCCTGGCGCTTGAGGCTTTCGACCTGGGATTCCAGTTCCGAAGTGACGTCGTCGAGGCGCTCGAGATTGGTCTCGGCGGCGCGCAGCCTCAGTTCCGCCTCGTGGCGGCGCGAATGCAGGCCGGAAATGCCGGCGGCCTCTTCGAGCAGTTGCCGCCGCGCCTGGGGCTTGGCCTGGATCAGCTCGCCGATGCGGCCCTGGCCCACCATCGAGGGCGAGCGGGCGCCGGTGGAGGCGTCGGCGAACAGGAGCTGCACATCCTTGGCGCGCGCCTCCTTGCCGTTGATGCGGTAGACGGAGCCGGATTCGCGCTCGATCCGGCGCGTGACCTGGATCTCGTCGGTATCGTTGAAGGCGGCGGGCGCGGTGCGGTCGGAATTGTCGAGGTAGAGGCCGACCTCGGCGGTGTTGCGGGCGGGCCGGTTGCCCGAGCCCGAGAAGATCACGTCGTCCATGCCCGAGGCGCGCATGTTCTTGTAGGAGTTCTCGCCCATCACCCAGCGCATGGCCTCGACAAGATTGGACTTGCCGCAGCCATTGGGGCCGACCACGCCGGTCAGCCCCGGCTCGATGAAGAATTCGGTGGGTTCGACAAAGGACTTAAAGCCCAGGACGCGAAGCTTGTTGAACTTCATGACCGGGCCTCCCGGTCACGCAGGCACATCGGCACGGCAAGGCCGCTTCCGCAAAAGCTTCGCGGAAGGACGGTGCGCGTTGCCCGCCTAGAGGAGCGGGTCGATGATTGCCGACATGAGTTCAATCGACATGTTCCCCGGATACCGCTTGCCGTTGATGATGAAGGTTGGCGTGGACTGCACCCCAAACTCGTTGGCGGCCTTGGTTCTGACAGCATTCACATCGTCCAGAAGCTTCTGGTTCGTCAAGCAAGCCTCGAAGGACTCCTGTGTAAAACCCGCCAATCGGGCGATTTGGAGAAGCGCTTCGCGGCCATCGGGGGCCGACGCCCAGGTCCGCTGCTGCTTGAACAGCACATCGACCATCGGGAAGAACTGCGGTTCGGGGGCGCAGCGGGCGAGCATGATTGCCGCCGCGGCGCGCGGATCGAACGGAAACTCGCGCAGGATGAAGCGAACCTTGCCGGTGTCGATGTATTTTTCCTTGAGCGGCTGGAAATTGCTTTCGTGGAAATCGGCGCAATGGGGACAGGTCATCGACATGTATTCGACGATGGTGACCGGCGCATCTTCGGCGCCGAGCGTCATTTCCTTGAGCGGGCCGGGCTCCAGCACCTTTGCCATGTCGACGTCACCGTCGGCCTTGGGCGCTTCCACGGCGGCCGCGGTCGAGCCGGTCACTTCCTGCGACACCGCCTGCGGGGCCTGCGGAGCGGCGGCGGTTTCGGTTGCGACCGTCGCGGCGGGCGCGTCGGTGGCCTGCGTCGCCTGGTCAGACGAGTCCGAACAGGCCGTCAATGCCAGTGCGAGAAACGATACGGCGGCGGCGGTGGTCAGTCGGGACGTCAAAGGAAACATGCTCATCATCCATTCTTTGATTCAACATCGTTCACGCGCTCAAAACCGGGATCGTGTCCTGCCCGCGCCACTCGCCCCGGCGCTAGCTCCGGGTCATGGGTTCCGCCCCGACTCCTATAACGTCAAATGTGGCCAAACAAGTGCACCCCGATCACTGACCCGTGATCGGAGGGACGACGGGGGTCTCGACCGGTCACTGCGGACGCCTGGGCCGGCGGCTGATGACGCCCGCGCCTAGGCGCTCGAGCGCCTCGCGGAGCCTCGGATCCTCGACCGTCTCCAGCATGCCGGCGAGCCGGCGTTTCTCGCCGGCATCCAGCGGACGCGCCTGCGGCTTCCTGGTCGGCGTGTGGATCGCCTTCTGGACGATACGGATCTGCGCGATCGCCCGGAACCCGAAGAAGGCGTTGACCCGCGAGATCAGCTCCGCCTCCTGGTGCATCAGGAACAGGGCGCGCGCGCCCTCGCAGGCAACCGTCAGCACGCCCGGGGAAAAGCCGCCGCCGGTCTCGTCGGGTCCGTCCTGGCGCGGCCAGCGGATGCGCTCGGGCCGCGAGCAGCCGGCGAACTGCTCGCCGGCGATCTCGTCCCAGGACCCCAGCAGCAGCGTGTTGATGCCGGCGCGCCTGGCCAGGATCGGATCGATCAGGCCATTGGCGATCTCGGCGATCTGGACGCTGCCCTTGCGGGTGAACGGTTTTGCCACAACCCTGCCTCTCGTCACGGGCCCGCCGGCGCTTAGTCCGGAGCGGCCCTGTCTGGCCAAGGGGATAGCGCGAAACGGCGATCAGGGAAAGCGCCCTCCCCCACGGGCAGGCGCGGCTACCGGTCGGCCCGGGCGCCTCCGCGGCAGGTCGAAGCCCGCGCGGCGCGCGTTTGAACCGCCGATGGAACCAATTTCGCATCAAACCGTTTGAAAGATGCAACGCCACCTGACGGCGCGATATTTTTGGAGAGTTTTACAATGGGTTTTGAATACAGCGGAATTCTGGGCATCATCATCTTGATCCTCGACATCTGGGCGATCCTGCAGATCATCAAGGGCGGCGGCTCGACCGGCAGCAAGCTCCTGTGGATCCTGATCATCCTGCTCCTGCCGGTGATCGGCCTGATCATCTGGCTGGTGGCGGGACGCAACCGCCTCTAGTCGCCAAGGCGAACCGGATGAGATCCATCTGACACGCGCGCTGCCTCGGAAGCGCGCACGT
>NZ_JRJG01000211.1 GCF_000759435.1 Hoeflea sp. BAL378 | reverse complement strand
AGGCGGGTCCGCGGCCGGCGGCGCTGCCGATCCCGCCCTTGCTCGACCTGCAGCGGCTGGCCGCCGCGCGCGGACTGTCACTGCATCCGGCGCCCAAGCACCGGCCGGTCAATTCCGGGCTCGCCGACCGGGTGGTCATCGCGCTCGTCGAGGCCGGGCACGATCCGCGCTATTTCGTCGGAAAGGTGCTGTCGGGCGCCTGGGCCCATGACGACGGCGTCGGCGACCCGGCGGTGCTGTCGTCCTACCTCTCCCAGGTCGGGCTCGACGCCATGCCCGCGCTCAAGGACGCCAAGACCGAGGAGGTCGCCGCGATCCGCGAGCGCAATTCCCGCGAGGCGCTCGCCGCCGGCGCCGTGGCGGTCCCCGCCTATGTGCTGGGCGGCGAGGCGTTCATCGGCCAGGACCGGATCGAGATGCTGGAAGAGGTGCTCAGGACGGGACGAAAGGCGTTTCCGCATTGAAGCGAGAGGAAAGAGGCGGAGGATATTTTTCCTAACTCCCTTTACTCGACCCCCATAATTCATGTAAAAAGCAGGTCGCGGGCGGTGGTGTTGCGTGCCCGAAATTGTCCTCACAGCGGGAACCTCGACCATGCTCTCGCATGAACGCATCTGGTCGGCGCTCGATGCGCTGGCCGAACGGCACGGGCTGACAGCCTCGGGACTGGCGCGGCGCGCGGGCCTCGATTCCACCGCCTTCAACAAGTCCAAGCGCTGTGGCGCCGACGGGCGCGACCGCTGGCCCTCGACGGAATCGCTCGCCAAGGTGCTCGACGCCACCGGGGCCTCGCTCGAGGAGTTCATGAACCTGGTGCGCGGCGGCCGGGCGCCGGACAGCAGCTTTCCCGAAGGCGCGTTTCCGCCGCAGGCCGGGTCGATCCCGCTGCTGGGCTTCGCCCAGGCAGGCTCCGGCGGGTTCTTCGACGATGGCGGCTTTCCCGCCGGACAGGGCTGGGACATGGTGGACTTTCCCGCCCAGCCGTCGCAGCGGCCCGGCGTCTACGCGCTCGAGGTGCAGGGCGAGAGCATGATGCCGCTCTACCGCGACGGCGACATCCTGGTGGTCGAGCCGGGCGCACAGATCCGCCGCGGCGACCGGGTGGTGGTGCGCACGCGCGAGGGCGAGGTGATGGCCAAGGTGCTGAGCCGCCAGACCGCCAAATCGATCGAACTGGTCTCGCTCAATCCCGACCACCCCAACCGCAGCTTCGACCTGAGCGAGATCGACTGGATGGCGCGCATCATCTGGGCGAGCCAGTAGGATCCGCGGCGCCTTGATCCCGCGGTTGTCGCGCCCGGTGGGGCACGAGCGCGTCGGGCCTTGCCGGCGTGCTGCGGCGGATTGGCCGTCGTCGCGCCGCCCGGCTTGTGAAGCCGGGCACGACTTCCTATTGTCTGCAGACATCAACAGGAAGCTTGCCCATGTCCTCGCGCATCACCGCCCACGACGCCCTCATCTATCTCATGGTCACCATGTCCGCCGTCGACACGGCGATGAACGACGCGGAACTGGCGCGCATCGGCCGGCTGGTCACCTTCCTGCCGGTGTTCCAGGGCTTTGACGAGGAGCGGCTGATCGGGGTCACCCGCGCCGCGGCCGAACTGCTGAAGGGGCCCGAGGGGCTCGACATCATGCTTGAAGTGGTGCGCGACGCGGTTCCGCCCAAGCTCTACGACACCGCCTATGCGCTGGCGGTGGAGATCGCCGCCGCCGACTACAACATCCAGCAGGAGGAAATCCGGCTCTTGCAGATGCTGCGCGACCGGCTGGGCCTCGACAAGCTGACCTGCGCGGCGCTCGAGCGCGGCGCCATCGCCCGGTTCCGGAGCGCCTGACGCGCGCGCCGCCCCGGCCGTCGCCGGGCGGCACCCGCCCGCCTCACCAAATCGTGTTTCGCCTGCCGCGCCCTTGCGTGGCATAAAACATGCGAAACCTTGCATAGGATGCTGCGCCATGACCCTGTTCGGCCTGTCCGAGCCGGTAATCCGGCTTCTGGCCTTTTCGGTGATCTTCCTCACGCTCGCGGTCATCGAGCTGTGGGCGCCGCGGCTCGAGCGCGGCGAAATGCGCGGCGCGCTCAAG
>NZ_JRJG01000210.1 GCF_000759435.1 Hoeflea sp. BAL378 | reverse complement strand
CTTTTGTCGTGGGTTTGATGAGGGTCCGCGCCAGATACCAGAAGAAAGACAAGTCGTGGAATGACCCGATCTTTCGACTGACCAGGTGCCCCTGAGCGAGGACAGTGCCGATAGCAACCCCGATGCCGGCATCAGCCAATTTGTTGATGATCTCGTTGCGGTCGAGCTGGAGGACGTTGGCGTCAATGAGAACCATGTCAAACACATCGGGGTACTTGGCGATCT
>NZ_JRJG01000209.1 GCF_000759435.1 Hoeflea sp. BAL378 | reverse complement strand
ACCCTTTCACCCGCCTCGCCGCGGTCGCGCCAGGAAAACTCCGCCACCAGGCCCGGGAGCGGCGCATAGCCGAGCCGCCGCCAGAACGGCTCCAGCGGCTGATAGGCGGCGGGGCGGGCCGGGTGGTCGTCCGGGCGGATCACCGCGCAGAAGACGCTGCGCGCGAACCCTTGCGCCCGGGCGGCGGCCTCGCGCATCTCGAAGAACCGTCGTCCCGCCCCCTGCCCGCGGTAATCCGGCAGCAGCACCGATTCGGCGAGATAGAAGAAATCGGCCGGATCGAGCCCGGCGCGGGCGAAGGGGCGCGCGAATTCCGCGGCATGATCGGCGAGAGGCGCCGCCGTGGCCGCGCCCACCATGCGGCCGTCCTGATCGCGGGCGGCGACGATCACCGCGCCCGGCGAGGCGGCGAAGCGGGCGAGATAGCCCGCCTCGTAATCCGCGTCCCCCTCGTAGAGATAGGGCCAGGCGGCGAAGACCGCGATCCGGAGCCGCGCCAGGTCGGCGAGCGCCGCGTCGGTCTCGCCCGCCGTCAGCACCGAGAAATCGAGGCTTTGGGAGCCGGCCGCCATCGCCTCAGCCGGCTTTGACCTTGGCGATCCAGTCGGGCAGATTGTAGCTCATCGTCACCCGGCTGATGAGGCCGTCATCGATCTCGAAGAAGATGCCGGCGGGCAGCGAATAGCGCTGGCCATTGGCCTCGGGCAGGCCCTCGTCGGTGGAAAGATAGGTGCCGCGCACGGTGAATTCGGCCGCGGCGCGGCCGCCGCTGTCATCCGTCATGATGGCGATGTCGGAGAGCTCCTCGTCGTAGTGCCGGCTCATCTTGGCGTTGAACCAGCGGAACTTCTCCTTGCCGATCTCGCGGCCGCCCTGGTTGATGTCATGGATGACGTCGTCGGACAGGCAGGCGAGCATGGCGTCGGAATCCTTGGCGTTGAACGCCTCGAGATAGCGGCGGATCAGGGCGGTGGTGTCGTCTCGGCTCATGGCGGGCTCCTGTTGGCTCGTGAAGCCGAGAGGTGCCACAGGCGGGCGATGCGATGCAAGGGCGAATGCGGGCATCGGCAGCCGTCCGCGTTTCCGCGCGGGGGCACCGCCGGGGGTGTGAAGATCTGGTCCGGAGAGCCGCGCGGGGCAGTGCCTTCGGGTAGGTAGGGTCTGCGCATGCCG
>NZ_JRJG01000208.1 GCF_000759435.1 Hoeflea sp. BAL378 | reverse complement strand
GTGCCCCAGGCGCGGCCTGAGCCGCCCAAGGCCGCGGCCAAGCCGGCGGCTCCCACGGAAACCGCCTCCACCAAGGAGAGCGATTTCAACGCAGACGAGGTGGCCGCGCTTCTTAATAAGCAGGACGCCCAGGGCGGCGGCGCCAAGCGGACCACCGAGACGGCGTCTCTCGGCGGCGAGCGCACCACGCGCGGCAATACGCTCAGCCAGAGCGAGATGGATGCGCTCCGCGGCCAGATCCAGAAGAACTGGAACATCATCCCGGGCATGGCCGATGGCGGCGAGGTGCGGGTGACGGTGCGGATGAGACTCGACATGGCAGGGAACATTGTGGGCGAGCCGGACGTTACCGCCACGGGCGGGTCGGATGGAGTCAGGCGAACCCTGTCAGGCAGCGCGCGCCGCGCGGTGCTGAAGTCCCAGCCTTACCAGTTGCCTCAAGAGAAGTATGATTCATGGGCTGAGGTGATCGTGAACTTCGATCCCAGCCAGATGTTCTAAGCGCTGAAAGGCTGCATTATGAAAATGATCAACCGCATTTCCGTCCTGCCATTGCTGATGGCCGCCGCGTTCGCCCTGTTCGCGGCGGGTCCGGCGCGCGCCGTGGTCGAGATCGACATCAACCGCGCCAATGTCGAGCCGCTGCCGGTCGCCATCACCGACTTCATCTCCGACGACGGCATCGGCGCGCAGATCTCGGCGGTGGTGGCGGCGGATCTCAAGCGCTCCGGCCTGTTCGCGCCGATCGACAAGGGCGCCTTCATCGAGAAGATTGCCAATCCGGACGCCGCGCCGCGGTTCCAGGACTGGACGGTGATCAACGCCCAGGCGCTGGTGACCGGGCGCGTGGTGCGCGACCCCGACGGCCGGCTGCGCGCGGAGTTCCGTCTCTGGGATACGTTCGCCAGCCAGCAGTTGTCGGGCGAGCAGTTCTTCACCAGCCCCGAGAACTGGCGGCGGGTGGCGCATATCATCGCCGACGCCATCTATGAGCGGCTGACCGGCGAGAAGGGCTATTTCGACAGCCGCGTCGTCTTCGTCTCCGAAAGCGGGCCCAAGACCGCAAGGCAGAAGCAGCTCGCGATCATGGACCAGGACGGCGCCAATCTGCGCATGCTGACCAACGCCAACGACATCGTGCTGACGCCGCGGTTCTCGCCCTCGCGCCAGGAAATCACCTACATGTCGTTCGAGGGCGGCCAGCCGCGGGTCTACCTGCTCCAGCTCGAGACCGGCCAGCGCGAACTCGTCGGCAACTTCCCCGGCATGACGTTCTCGCCGCGGTTCTCGCCCGACGGCCAGAAGGTGATCATGAGCCTGCAGCAGGACGGCAACGCCAACATCTACACCATGGACCTGCGCTCGCGGGCGACGACGCGGCTCACCAACACCGCGGCGATCGACACCTCGCCCTCCTATTCGCCCGACGGCACGCAGATCGTCTTCGAGAGCGACCGCGGCGGCCGCCAGCAGCTCTATGTCATGGGCGCCGACGGATCCAACCAGCGCCGCGTCTCCTTCGGCGACGGCTCCTACTCGACGCCGGTCTGGTCGCCGCGCGGCGATCTGATCGCCTTCACCAAGCAGTCGGGCGGCAAGTTCTCCATCGGCGTCATGCGCACCGACGGATCGGGCGAGCGGATCCTGACCACCGGCTTCCACAACGAGGGCCCCACCTGGGCGCCCAACGGACGGGTGCTGATGTTCTTCCGCCAGCCGGCCGGTTCCGGCGGCCCGCAGATCTATTCGATCGACCTCACCGGCTACAACGAGCAGCTCGTGACGACGCCGTCCTATGCGTCCGACCCGGCCTGGTCGCCGCTCCTGGAATAGGACATAACACGCGAAAAAGGCGGGTTTTCGCCGTCTTTGCGCCGCATTGTGCGTTCAAACGCGGCTAACGGAATGTAAAATAAGGAAGCGTTAACCGTCTTCGTTCAATGCGGATTAACCGCGACGGGTTACAAACGGTCAACCAAAACTACCAAGGAGACCGGCCATGGGCCGCATGCAAGAACTTGCCCGCAACCCTGCGATCCTCGCGCTTTTCACAGTGCTGGTGCTTTCGGGGTGCGCTTCGAAGAAGAACAATCTGCCCAACAACGCGGCCGATCTCGGTCTCGCCGGCAACGCGACGCCGGGCTCGCAGCAGGACTTCACCGTCAATGTCGGCGACCGGATCTTCTTCGACACCGATTCCTCGGTGATCCGCGCCGACGCCGCCTCGACGCTCGACCGTCAGGCGCAGTGGCTCAACCAGTATCCGACCTACCAGATCACGGTCGAGGGCCATGCCGACGAACGCGGCACCCGCGAGTACAACCTGGCGCTGGGCGCCCGCCGCGCCGCCGCCACCAAGCAGTATCTGGCGACCCGCGGCGTCGCCGCCAACCGCATGAACACCATCTCGTTCGGCAAGGAGCGTCCGGTCGCGGTCTGCGACGACATCTCCTGCTGGTCGCAGAACCGCCGCGCGGTCACCGTGCTCGGCGGAGCGGGCAGCTAGGCCAGCCATCGGATCTTCGATCCTCAAGCAAGAGGGCGGCCCGCAAGCCGCCCTCTTTTTGTGTCGAGCCGGGCGATGATCATAGTTTGGCCCGTTTGTGCGTTGATTTGAGGTCGCGCCATGCGGTATTCCAGATATCCGGGCTCCGGGTCACGGGCCGTCGCCCCGCACAATGAGGTCAGCTGATGAAACCATTTTACAAACTGATTGCAGCCGCGGCGTTGGCCGCAGGTGCGTTTCCTGTGAATGCGGCGCCCTTATTCTCGGGCTTTTCGCCGGTTGAGCCGGTTCCACCGGCCGCGGTGGGGTCGGCCGCGCCGGAGCGGGCGCCGGTGATCCTGGCGCAGTCGGGCGATCCGGTGTTCCGCATCGGCCAGCTCGAGGAGCAGGTCCGCGCGCTCAACGGCCGGATCGAGGAACTGGGCTTCCAGATGCTGCAGATGCAGGAGCAGATGCGGCAGATGCAGGAGGACAACGAGTTCCGCTTCCAGGAACTGGAGAAGACCGGCGGCCAGCGCGGCGATGCCGGGCCTGCCGCCACCCAGCCGGGCGTCGAGCCGTCGAGCACCGCCTCCACCAGCCAGGACAGCCTGGGAACCGGCGCCGCGCCCGCGGACCTCGGATCGATCAAGTTCAACGAGAACGGCGACCTGATCGGCGGCATCATCGAGCCGAACGGCTCGGCCGCGGGAACCGGGGCCACGGCCGGGGCAGGGACCGACACCGCCTCGCTGACCGCGCCCGAGGACATCTACCAGGCCGGCTACAACCACATGCTCGCCGGCGACTATGCGCTGGCCGAGCAGGTGTTCCAGCAATATGTGGCCGCGTTTCCGGAAGGCGAACGGGCCGCCGACGCGATGTTCTGGCTGGGCGAGGCGCAGTATTCGCAAGGCAATTACCAGGCCTCGGCGCAGACCTTCCTCGACGCCCACAAGCAGTATCCGCAGGCCGACAAGGGTGCCGACACGCTGCTCAAGCTCGGCATGTCGCTGGCCCAGCTCGACAACCGCGACACCGCCTGCGCCACGCTGCGCGAAGTGCTGATCCGTTATCCCGGAGCCTCGGCGGCCGTGCGCGCCAAGGTCAGCGAAGAACAGCTCCGGGCGAGCTGCTAGGCCCGAGGCATCCCCGATGCCCGCCCCGCCGGACCGGCCCGCGCCACCGCCGCCCGATGTCCGGCACTGTCTTTCCGAATTTCTCTCCCGACTGACCGACCCGCGCCCGCTCGGCGTCGCGGTTTCCGGCGGATCCGATTCGCTCGGATTGCTCTACGGCCTCGCCGGGCTTTGCCCCCCGGGCAGGCTGGTCGCGCTGACGGTCGATCATGGGCTGCGCGCCGGCTCCGCCGACGAGGCGCGCCGGGTCAAGGCCCGGTGCCGCGGGCTCGGCCTGCGCCACGAA
>NZ_JRJG01000207.1 GCF_000759435.1 Hoeflea sp. BAL378 | reverse complement strand
CCACCGCGGGTCCTACGGAAAAACAGAGGGGCCGGTGGATCCTCGGGACAAGCCCGAGGATGACGGGACGCGCACCATCTTTCGTCATCCTGGCCTCAGGCAGACTGTCGTTCTTCCTGCAAACGGCTTGCCGCGTGGAGGGTCACGGAGTGGATCCTTGGCTCGGGGGCCAAGGATGACGAAAGTGAGGGGCCGGGTCGCGGAACGTCGGGAACAGTCTGCTTTCGGGGGGCGAACGGGCAGGCGGAGCTTCGTCCTTGCTCGCCCGAACGGAGGCTGGCCCCAGCCAGGCAGCCGGTCGCCTTGCCGCGCGGCACGGGCCGCCGGGGTGTGAAGATCCAGTCCGGAGGGCCGCGCGGGGCAGTGCCTTCGGGTAGGCAGGGTCTGCGCATGCCGGGTGTCGGCCGGCATGCGCAGGGAGGGTGGCGCTGACGGCGCGCGGCCCGGAACTCGCCGGACGGCGTCCCCGTCCGACAGGCGACGGCCTCGCACCACGCGGAAGTCGGCTCCTTAGCCCGCCCCTCTTCAGGGCCTTCCGCCCGGGTTGCCCCGGCCGCGGATCGGGACTAGATCCGCGGGAGCTGCTTTGGGCGCGGATTCCGGCACGGACCCTGCTGAAATTCCCAGCATGTCCGCCACAGGCCCGGACCTCTGGCCCCGTCCCCGCCCGCGTGCCGCAGGCAGTGCCGGGACCGCCCGGTGGCTGGCTTTGCACGACCCATGAAGACCGCCCGCCAGCGGAACCGCGTTGACCATCGCCTCCCCCCGCCCTGCGCGCTGACGTTTGCGCGCCGGATCAGGGGGCATTCCCTCCCGCCTCAATCGAAACGTTCGCGATCCATCCGGCGGCGGAAGCGAGGACAGTGTGGCACGGGGGCGGAAGGTGGGGAAAAGATCGGGCGGGATTTGGGCTAAGGGATTGGAAATGCTGGAGGCGAGGTGCGGAACCTTCCACGGATTTCGGCGCCTTGGCCGGAACGACGCCCCTCCCTCCCCCTTGAGGGGAGGGATTGAGGGTGGGGGTCGTGAGCGCAGCGAACCGGAGATACCCCCACCCGGATCAGCTGCGGCCTCCGGCCTTGCTTCTCCTCAGGGTCGAGCCACGGGTCTCGCCCCGTCCTTCGGACCCCCTCAAGGGGGAGGTTGGCCTCAGCGAGACGCATGAGGCGCAGCCATTGCTGCAAGACCCTCATCCGCCGGCTTCGCCGGCACCTTCTCCCTGAGGGAGAAGGGAGGACCGCAGCGGGGGCCGCCCACAGTCCGCTGCAAGCACTATCGAATTGAGCATCCACAATTGCTTGCCGCATCCCTCCCTAGGCTCCGCTATTGACGCTCTTGCTATGGCCAAAGCTAATGGCTTAAAGTCGGACGGACAGGAAGTTCGGGAACTGTACCCTGCATTTCTAGCCGGCCGACCCAAGCGGATCTTCGGGTATTTCAAGTTGAAGTATTCAGAAGGACGTCGGCACGCCGAACATAGATTCGTGAGCTTTATGCCATTTTCGGGGATGAGTTCAATGCGTCAAATAATGAGACGTGGCATAACGATTTTGGCTTCAATCACAGCGGGCTTTGTGACGCTTCTGACAATTCTCTCTTTCTTCGCGGTCAAACCGCTCCCGTATTTAGAACTAAATCTAGATGCAATCATGGATGAGGGGCGATGCAAATTTCAAATTGTGAATAATGGTATAAATGACAATAAAATATTAAATGAATTGTATGAAAGCAATGGCACTTCTATATATTTATACATGAACATCAATGTCATACCCAATGAAAACGTGAATGATAATTCTTCGATTAATGAATGCGTCGCCGTGTCGCTTGACACAGAATATAATAAATCAACGTGGGGAAATCTTAAAGGTTTAGATTTTTTTGAGATTGAAATCAAAGACACGATCAGCATCCCCAGCGAAGGATACATAAACAATACGATAATTCTTCTTGTACCGAATTCACCTGGTGACTTTTTGCAATTAAAATCCTGCGAAGGTTATTGCCATCAAATTCTTGGGCCAGTAAGAATTCAAAAAGCATTCTCTGAAGAAGGTTTTATAGGCGTTAAACTGGACCCCGTTAATGTTTACGAAAACTCTTATCTAACTTCACGCTACGAGTGCAGGCTGGAAGTTCAATCCAAAGGTTACGAATTAGTCGCGCCAATAATTTGCGCATTTTAACCTGAATCCACATCGTAGAACGGTGCCCGACCCCGACCCTCTACGAAATCATGCAGATGTGCGCCCCACCCCCCTCACCCGATCGCCGCCACGATCCTGCGCAAATCCGCCGTCCTCGCCCCCAGCATCAGCACGTTCCTGAGCGCCGTCGTCGGGTCGGCGGTCTTGAACAGGACGCCGGTGCCGCGGACCTCGCGGTCGAGCACCGGGCGGCGGGGTTCGGCGGTGTCGCCGGGCTTCATCGCCACGGCGAAATACATGCGCGAATAGCGCGGGCTGATGCGGTGGAAGAAGGTCTCGTCGGCGGTGATCTCGGCCGAGAAATTGGCGATGTAGAAGCCCCAGGTGACGTCCTTGTGGTCGGCGAAATCGGCCTTCGACGCGGTCACGTGGACATAGCCGAGATGCGGCGCCTGGGCCAATGTCCTGTGGAAGATGATCTCCGGAAAGCGGATCATTCTGTGGAAACTGTTGAGCCGCTGGTGCGTCGTCCGGCCGGCATTCTCCAGCCGCATGCCGGTGCGCGCGGCGACCTCGGAATAGGTGAGGAAGCGGCGCTCCTCCTCGACCCAGTCCTCCGCCTCCCGCGCGATCCGCCCGGTGCGCAGAAAATTGGTGTGGATCGCCTTTGCGGCGGCGGGCGCCGGCGCCTTGGCCTTGGCCGCATAATATCTGAACATCGCCATTTGGAGCACGCGCTGGGGGGTTGCCTCAACGAAACTATGACTTCGAATGGTTAACGGGTTACTGCGGGCGAAGCCCGAAACCTGCCCTGCGGCAAGGGCCCTGCGGCGGCACCGCGCGCTGCAGGCAGGCGCGCCGATCGCGTACGCGACCGGCCCGATCCTCGCCACGCCGGGCCGCAGGCCATAAAAAACCCGGCCAGGTCTGGCCGGGTTGGAAGAGGTCGAGGTCAGGCTCTGAACTTAGCCGTGCGCGGCCAGGATCGCTTCGCGAACGTCTTCGGCCTTGTCGGCAACCGAGGCGATGGTCGCGTCGGAGAGATCCACGCCGAAAATGGTGGCCAGCGCCCGGACCGTGTCATCGGTGATCTCGATGTTCTTGTCCGACGCCGTGCCGATGAAAATTCCCGCCAGATCATTGACGGATGCGGGATCGACCGTTGCCAGCCCGGTTGTCCCGGTGGACCAGAGCTGATCAAGCAAGGCGAGGTTTTCGAGCGGCGAATCGATGATGGAGAGCGTGTCCCAATCTGCCAGCACCCTTGCGGCGAAATCGGTTGCGGAGAGTTCATACAGGGACGCCATCGTCGCCGGGTCGAAGTTGGAAATCACTTCCGCGAGCGACCGGGCAAGAACCTTGTCCGGGCTGCGGGCAACGCTCAACCGGCCCAGTTCGACTTCCGGAATTCCTTCGTCCGCCCACACCGGCTTGCCGCCCTTGTTGCTGCCGGCCGCACCGGCCTGGGGTCCCTTGCCGTCGGAATCGGCGCTCGGACCGCCTTGGCCGCTGCCACCGGTGCTGCCGCTGCCGCCCGCTCCCTGGCCCTGCCCGCGACCGCCCTCCGTGCCGCCGTCATGGCCACTGCCGCTTCCGCCCGATCCCTGACCCTGGCCGCCATGGCCTTCGCTCGACTGGGCGTGGGCGGTATCCGAGAACAGCGAGAAATCGCCGATGGCCGGCACCGCGATTGCCGCAAGGGCCAGGGCCGATACGCCGGCGATGAGCAGATGGTTTGTAAAGTGCCTGTTACGCATATTAGTTTCCTCATTCCTAGGTTTGCCATGACAGGCACACAGCCTCTGCGCTGCTGCCTTGGCTGCAACCTCTTCGAAAGGAAACGCTGACGCATTGATATGCATCAAATCTCATATATTAATAGACAGATGTATCCTGCAGGACGGGTTTGCCGGTCCGTCGGACCGCGGGTCCAACCGACCGCGGGGTGCGGCACAAAAAAACCTCCTGGCCGGGGCCAGGAGGTGTCTTGATCCGAAACCGGTCCAGATGGCGTCAGTTGAAGGGAAATCTGAGGCCGACGGTGACGATGTGCGACGTGAAGTCGAAGTTGAACGGCTCGATCGGATCGCCCGCTCCGTTGCCGGGAAGCGGCGTGCCGCCGCCCGAGACATTGCCGAAATCCACATAGCGATAGGCAAGGTCGAGATAGACCGGGCGCTTGACGGTCTCGGTCATGTCGATGGAGACACCGGCGCCGATGGTCCAGGCGAAATTGGTGCTGTCATTGCCCTCGAAGGAGCGCACCGGGCGCGCGGGGGGATTGATCGTCGCCAGGTTTGTCCGGGTCCAACTGTCCATCCTGACATTGGCGACACCGATCCCGGCCGTGACAAACGGCTGGATACGGCCGGTGTTGCCGGTCATCGCCAGCGGTTCGACGCTGACATTGAACATCCCGCTGATGGCCGACACGGAGGTTGCGATATTGGCATGGTCATTGGGCTTGCCGCCGGCAATGCTGGGCAACGGGCTCACCCAGTTGGCCTGAACGTCCTGGTCGCCAAGGATGCCGAGAGACACATCGGCCCGCACCCCGTCCATGATCGTCCTGCCGACCGAGATGAAGCCGGCGACGGTCGCATCGGCATTCACGTCGTAGGTGATGCGCGGATCGCCAGGACCAGGTGACTGCCAGAAACCGGGCTGATCGCCTTGCCAGGCTCCGCCGACCTCGCCGCCGAAATACCACTGGTCCTCGGCCTGCGCAGAAGCGGAAAAGCCCGCGGACGCGACCAGGACCGTGGAGATCACACTGGAGAGCAGGGTTAGACGCATGGGAATCTCCGGACCAAATCAAATTTCGCTATCTGTTTAGGAACCTTCCTGCCGGGGGTCAACCGGCGGGACCGGTACGGTTGAATTTGGCACACCATTGTGACCCATGAGACACATCAGACTTATGGCATGAATTGAGCACGGGGGCCGTCATTCCTGCGCGGGGGAAAGGCCAGTGAGCCGCCCGGCCTTTCCTGCCGGCTCAGCGGTTCGGCCGGCGGCTCGGCTGCCGGTCCGTTCCAAAGGATGAAACGGCATCGTTCCGGTTTCCGGGGAGCGCCTCCGCGCCGGCGTTGACAGCCTCGCAGGCGCCCGCCAGGCCGCTTCACCGCCCCTCGAGCGCCAGATAGACCGCATGCGCGATCATCACGTCGAGATGGGCGCCGCCGCCGTTCTTGAAGACGGTGATCTCGTCGGCCGAGCCCCGGGCCGCGCGGCCCTGGACCAGGTCGTGCAGGTCGCCCTCGATGTCGGCCTCGGTGATCGCGCCCGATTGCATCGGGATCATCACCTCGCCGATATGGCCGATGGTGGTGGCGCGGCTGTCGACGAACAGGCGGCCGCGGGCGAGCACGGCGTCGTCGGCCTCGCGCATCGAGGGCGTGTAGGCGCCGACGAGATCGACATGGGTGCCGGGCCTGAGCCTGGCGCCCCGGATCAGCGGCTCGGTCGACATGGTGGCGGACGAGATCAGGTCGGCGCGGGCGACGGCGGCGTCGAGATCAGTGACCACCTCGGCGCGCACGCCGTCAGCCTCGAGCGATGCCGCCAGTTCCTCGGCGCGGGGCCGCGAGCGGTTCCAGATCATCACATGCTCGAGCGAGGGCCGCACCGCGCGGTGGGCGTCGATCAGCGGCCGCGCCATCGAGCCGGCGCCCACCATCAGCATGGATTTCACGTCGACGCGCGACAGGCAGGAGGAGCCGAGCGCCGAATCCCCCGCCGTCTTCCAGGCGGTGAGGTCGACGCCCTCGAGCACCGCCACCACATGGCCGTGCGCCTCGTCGAACAGCAGCACCTGGCCCTGCACCGAGGGGCGCGGCGGGTCACCTGCCGGATTGTCGGGATAGATCGTCACCGCCTTGACGCCCGAGGCGAGCCCGGGGATCCAGGCGGTGCGCACCAGCATCTTGCGGCCTGCGCTCTCGATGAGCGAATCCCTCAAATCCGCGGGCGCCATCACGTGGCCGGCCCGGAGGGCCTCCACCGCGAACAGCCAGGAACAGACCGAGCCGATATCGTCTCCGGTTACAATGCGCATGATACGTCCTTCATGATATGTCTGTGTGCGGCGGAAGGCCGCCTATTTCCGCTTCTGGCCGCTCATCGCCGCGCGGATGTCCTCGAGCGTCTCCTGCATGCTCTTCTGCAGCACCTTGAAGGTCTCGGCGCCCGATTGCTGCGCCATGCCGGCGATCTCGGAGGTGTTCTTGATGGCCATCTCGAAGGAGCGCTTGGCGAAATCGGCCTGCGTCTCCATCATCGATTTCGGGTCGCCGCCCGTCTTCACCCTGTCGGCCATGGCGGAGATTTCCTCGAGCGCCTCGCGCACCATCTCGCGCTGGCGGGTGAGAATCGAGCTGGCGCCGGAGCCGGCGGTCTTGGCGGCCTGGTCCAGCGCTTCGAGGTTCTTCTGGTGGCGCGCCACGATCGCGTCGAGGTCCGGCTGCGGCAGCTTCATGTCCTTGCCGAAATTCATGAACATGGACACCAGATCGTCGGTGGATTTCTTCTCGGCCATGGTCTTCCTCCAGGTTGCGGCGGGCGCCTGCCCGCCAAAGTCCAGCCCCGACTATACAGGCCCGCGCGCGCATGCCCAATGCCAAATTCGGCCCCGCGGGTCGCCGCCGGTTGATGCGGCAGTGCAATATTTTTTGCGCTGCAGAAATCGGACGGAGAGAGATCCACCGCTCTGCCATCCCGATGAGCACACCGCCAGGGCCGGGCGAGAGTGTGTCGTTCTCGGTCCCATGATCCGGGACGAGCCCGCCCAGATCCGTGGGCGGGATCAATCCCTGGACCCGGCAGACGCCGGGCCGAAAGAGGCCGGATCAAGTCCGGCATGACGGGAATGGGGAGCATGACGGGAGGTCCGGGCTTCGCGACCTTCTTATGCGAATCGACACCGGCGCGTGACGGCCTAAGGTCCGCGACGTCCCCCGGCCTTGACCTGGTCGCACACGCCGCTGCGACCGCACTCAGGCAGGAATATCGGCCGGGCCTCCGGCGCTGTCGCGGCGTCCGGCCGGCGCACCGATTGCGGCTTCAGGCCAGGGCCGCGCCACGCGGGCCGGAGCCTCAGCGGCGGATGTCGTGCAGGTCGAGCGCGATGCGTGGATCGAAGACGATGCGGTCGACGCCGAGCGCGCCGAGCGCCCCGCCGAACTCGCCGGGGAAGCGGCCGGCGCGACGCAGGCCGCGGTGCTGGAGGCCGCAGGCGCAGCTCGGCCTGGCCGCGAAAAATTCGCCCCTTGCGCCTCCCGAGGCGCGGGTCGAGAGCCCGGAGCCGGTCCGGCGCGGGGCGGCGGTGTCGCTGGTCCGCATCACTCGAAACACCTTTTTCCTGTTTGGTTCGAACGGCTTGGCATGGGTTCCGGACTCACTTCGCAAGCCAGTTGATTCAGTTTCTCAGTTGACCGGCGCGGCCATGGCGGCGATGTCGGGCGCGGGCGCCGGCACCACCGGGAAGGTCCGGTGCGTCCGGTCGCGCGCCGCGAGCCGCAAGCCGTCGGCGACATTGATGCGGCCCACCGACTGGTCCGCCGCGAACTGCATCTTCGCCCCGAACTTGCGCGCCAGCGCCTTCATGGCATGGTTCTGTGACCCTGTTTCGACAATGATCGTGGAGATGTCGCATTCCGACGCCGCCCGGAGCAGCGCCTTGACCAAGATCGTCCCGAGCCCCTTGCGGCGCCAGTCCGAGGCCACCGAGAACGCCGATTCGCCCTCGTGCAGGCCGATCTGTCCGCCGGTGTGCAACTCGGCCACGGCCACCAGATGGTCGCCGATGTAGGCGCCGATGACGATGGCCTCGTTGAGCGAGCGGGCGATGTATTTGTCGAGCCAGGGATCGGAGACCAGCCCGTTGAACCGGTCGCGGAAATCCTCGTAATGCAGCTCGTGGAGATGGGCGCAGAAATCCCTGGCGTCGGACGGGCCCAGATATCTAAGGGTGACGTCGCTGCCGATGATCAGTTGTGGTTGGCGCGGTTTGAACAGAAACCGAGAGAGCATAGTCGACCTCCAAAGGTCATTCCTCCCGAAATATCCTGACCCTCGATATAATTGTGCGGCGCAACAAAATCAAGACAAGCTTTGATGACGGAGGTAACGCGGCGTGTCCGCGCGCCCTCCGGAGCCCCGGAAACCGGCCGCCCGGCGCCCGTCCGCCGGCCCGCAAACCCGGATGCGTCAACATATCACACCTCGCGCGCGGCGGCCAGAAGACCACGTTGCGGGCGCCCGCCGCCGCGCCGGGCTCGTTACGACAGCAGGCGAATCGACCGCGCCAGGCTTTCGGCCAGATCCCGCGCATAGGTCGAGAACGCCAGGATCTCGAACGAGTCCTGCCCGGTCCGGGTAAGCTGCACCGGCACATGGCCGAACAGCGTCGGCGCGCTGGCGCCAGACGTGGCGAACGCGCCCTCCAGATCGATGCCGGACTGGGTGGCGATGATGCCGGCGGCTTCCGGACCCGTGAGCGCGAACCGCACCCGGGCATCGCTGAGGTCGCACAGGCTGAGCTCCGCCGCAGCTCCGAGCCGCTGCTGAAGATCGGTGAGGCTCTCGCCCGCCTGCCCCACCGCCAGCGCCTGGCCGGGCTGCACCGGACGGATCGCACCGTCGCCGGCCTGGGCCGTCTTGCGCACCGCCGCATCCTTGCCCGTTGGCCCCGAGACCAGGTACACCGGCGCCTCGGGCAGAAGCGCGAGCCGGACCCTGCCGTCCGCGTCGACCGTGAGCCCGTCGAGCCAGTCCGCGGCGCGGGGCGCGGCCGGCGTCACCGGCGGATAGTCCCGCGCGGGCCGCGCCTTGCCGGCGTCACCGCTGCTCAACAGCACCGGATCGCCGACGATCGCCCGCGTCTCCACGCCGCGGAGCGGATCCCACACCGTCAGGATCTCTCCGTGGCGGTCGCGGCCGCGCCTGAGCATGGCGAGCGCGATGGTGGATCTGAGATGCGGCGACCAGCAGGCCGACGTCACATGGCCTTGGTCGTTGGCCATGGTGGGGGCTGCGTCGGGTTCGAGGAGATGCCCGCCGGCCAGAATCCGGTGCGCCGGATTGACCGGGCGCAGGCCCACGAGCTGCAGCCGGTCGGCGCGCTGCAGGCCTTCGCGGCCGAGCATCGCGCGCCCTATGAAATCGTCCTTCTTCGCGCTCACCATCTTGCCAAGCCCGAGATCGCCCGGCGTGGTGCGCCCGTCGATCTCGGCATGGGTGATGAAGCCCTTCTCGATGCGCAGCACATTGAGCGCCTCAAGCCCGTAGGGGGTGATGCCGAACGGCTGCCCTGCTTCGAGGATCGCGTCCGCCACCGCCTCGCCCTGGCGCGCCGGCACGGCGAGCTCGAAGGCGAGCTCGCCCGAAAACGAGATCCGGAACAGCCGCGCCGCAAGCCCGGAGTGGAGCCGCACCGCGCGCGCGGCCATGAACGGCATGGCCTCCTCGCCGAGATCCGCGTCGACGATCCGCGCCAGCACATCGCGCGACGCGGGCCCGGCGACCGTGATCTGGGCCCACTGGTCGGTGACGGAGGTGAGCCGCACATCGAGCTCCGGCCACAGCGCCTGGGCGCAGAATTCCATGTGCGCCATGGCCTCGCCGGCCGCCGCCGTGGTGGTGGTGATGAGATAATGGTCATCCCCCAGCCGGCTCACCGTGCCGTCGTCCATCACCAGCCCGTCCTCGCGCAGCATCAGCCCGTAGCGGGCCTTGCCGACGGCGAGCGTCGACATCTTGGAGGTGTAGACGAGGTCGAGGAACCGGGCCGCGTCAGGGCCGCTCAGATCGATCTTGCCCAGCGTCGAGGCGTCGGAAATTCCCACGCCCGACCGGACAGCCAGCGTCTCGCGGTCGCAGGCCTCCTTCCAGGTGGGCTCGCCCTCGCGCGGGAAATGCGAGGCCCGCATCCAGGCGCCGGCCTCGATGAAGACCGCGCCGTGCCTCTCCGCCCAATGGTGCAGCGGAGACCGCCGCACCGGCCGGTAATGCGCGCCCCTATGCTCGCCCGCCAGCGCCCCGATGCTCACCGGCGTGTAGAACGGCCGGAACGTCGTGGTGCCGACCCGGTCGGGCGTCACGCCGCGGTTCTCGGCGAGGATGCCGATGGCGGTGACGTTGGAGAGCTTGCCCTGGTCGGTCGCCATGCCGGTGGTGGTGTAGCGCTTGGCGAGCTCGACATGGCCGTAGCCCTCGCGCACGGCGAGGCCCAGATCCTTGACAGTGACATCGTTCTGGAAATCGACGAAGGCCTTGCCGCGCGCTTCCGCGACATGCCAGAGCGTCATGAAGCCGGTCGAGCCGCCGCAGGCCTCGCGCACGGCAGGCGCATCCGCCTTCCTAGGCCTGAAGCCGAGATCCGTCGCGGCCTGCGCGCCGGCTTCGGCCCCGCTCGCAAGACAGCCCGCGAGATCAAGGATCCCCGCCGCGCTGCCGGCCGCCGCCAGACCGTCGCGCGGCGCGGGCGGCAGGAACATGCCGCTCTGAGCATCCCACACCGGCCTGTCGCCGCGGTGGCAGGCAAGATGCACCACCGGGTTCCAGCCGCCGGCCATCGCCAGCGCATCGACCTTGATCGTCTCGCGCTTGCCCGTGGCGCGGTCGATTGCCTCGATGCCGGAGACCGCCTTGCCGCCGGTGGCGTCCGCCACCACATGGCCCTTAAGCACCCGCGCGCCCTCCGACGCCGCCAGGTCCGGCGCGGGCACATCGGCGCGCGCGTCAACGAGCGTCACCGCGAGCCCGCGCGCCAGGAGATCCCGCGCCGTCTCGTGGCCCGACGGCCCGGTCGCGAACACCGCCACATGGTTCCCCGGCCGGATGGCCGCGGCATTGGCGAGCCCGCGCATCGCGGACGCCGTCATCACGCCGGGGCGGTCGTTGCCGCCGAACACCAGCGGCCGCTCCTCCGCGCCCGCGGCCAGCACGGCGCGTTTCGCCGCGATCCGCCAGATCCGCTGCGCAGGACCCGAGCCCGCGCCGTCGCGCCGCTCGACCGCGCCGAAGACGCCGCTGTCATAGGCGCCGAACACCGTCGTATTGCTCAGGAGCCGCACCTTCGGGTTGCCCGCCAGTTCGGCGATGGCCGAGGCCACGAATCCCGGCCCGTCGCTCCCGCCGATCTCCACCCGGTCGCGGAGCAGCCGCCCGCCGAAGCCGGAATTCTCGTCGCAGAGCACCACCCTTGCGCCGGCCCGCGACGCCGCCAGCGCCGCCATCAGCCCCGCCGGACCGGAGCCGATCACCAGCACGTCGCAATGGGTCCAGCGCTTCTCGTAGTCCTGCGGATCGGGCGCATGGCTCGCCCGGCCGAGACCGGCGGCCTTGCGGATCAGCGGCTCGTAGAGGGTTTCCCACAGGCCCGCCGGCCACATGAAGGTCTTGTAGTAGAAGCCCGCGCCCAGGAACGGCGACAGCGCCGAGTTGACGGCGCCGACATCAAAGCCCAGCGACGGCCAGCGGTTCTGGCTTTCCGCCACCAGGCCATCGCGCAGCGTGACCATCGAGGCACGCAGGTTGGGTTCGCGCGTCGGCCCGTCGCCGATCGTCACCAGCGCATTGGGCTCCGACGCGCCGCCGCTCAACAGCCCGCGCGGCCGGTGGTACTTGAACGAGCGGCCCATCAGCGTCACGCCGTTGGCGAGCAGCGCCGAGGCCAGCGTGTCGCCCTCAAATCCCTCGAACGCGCGCCCGTCGAAGCTGAACCGCACGCTTCTCGTGCGGTCGATCAGGCCGCCATCGGAAAACCGGGAAAAGCTCATGCCTGGCCCCTCCCCTTGGCGGCGGTCGCCGCTTTCGCCGCTCTTGCCGGCCTGGCCGGTTTCGCCGCGGGGCCGGGTCCCCCGGCCTGCCCGCGCGCAAACTCCGCCGCATCCGTCACGGCATGAACCGCGTGGCTGAACGTGTCGCGCTCGACAACCAGCCAGCGTCGGCAGCCGCCCGAATGCTGCCAGTGCTCCTTCATCGGCCCGCGCACATTGTCGCGCAGGTGCACATAGGCGTCCCAGGCCGCGAAGGCGGCCCCGAGCTGCGGCCGCACCGGCGAGGCGTCGCCGCGAATGGTGAACTCTTCCTTGGGTCGCGTCCCGCAATGGGGACAGGTGATCAGACTGGCCATCGTGTCCGCCCCTAATGCAGGTTTGCCTGGGCGCCGTGCCCGGTTTCGTCAATCTGGTAGCCGCGCGAAAACCGGTCGAGCCGGAACGCCTTCGCCAGCTCGTGCGTCTCGCCGGTGGCGAGCAGATGGGCGAAGCACCAGCCCGAGGCCGGCGTCGCCTTGAAGCCGCCATAGCACCAGCCGCAATTGAGATAGAGATCCTCGACCGGCGTCCTGTCGATGATCGGCGAGCCGTCCATCGACATGTCCATCACCCCGCCCCAGGACCTGAGCACCTTGACGCGGGAGACCGACGGCACCATCGCGCAGGCAGCCTCCATCACGCTTTCGACCGTCTGCAGATTGCCGCGCTGGGCGTAGGAATTGTACATGTCGAGGCTGCCGCCGAACACCAGCCCGCCCTTGTCGGACTGCGACATGTAGAAAAGTGCTGCGCCGAAGGTCACCACCTGGTCGATGAAGGGCTTCAATCCCTCCGAGACGAAGGCCTGCAGCACCTGGCTCTCGACCGGCAGCCGCATGCCGGCCATTTCCGCCACCCGGCCGGAATTGCCCGCCGCCGCCAGCCCCAGTTTCTTGCAGCCGATGAAGCCGCGCGAAGTCTCGACGCCCACGACCCTTCCGCCCTCGCGGCGGATGCCGGTCACCTCGCAGTTCTGGATCAGGTCGACGCCGCGGCTGTCGGCGCCCCGCGCATAGCCCCAGGCGACGCCGTCATGGCGCGCGGTGCCGCCGCGCCGCTGCATCAGCCCGCCATGGACGGGAAACCGCGGATTGTCGAAATCGAGGAACGGCACCAGCTCGCGCACCTCCTCGCGGCCGAGCAGTTCCGCGTCCTCGCCGGCGAGCCGCATGGCATTGCCGCGCCGCGCATAGGCGTCGCGCTGGCCGTCGGAGTGATAGAGATTGATCACCCCGCGCTGCGACATCATCGCGTTGAAATTGAGCTCCTGCTCGAGCCCTTCCCACAATCTCAGCGAATGGGAATAGAACGGCTCGTTGCCTTCGAGCAGGTAGTTCGCCCGCACGATCGTGGTGTTGCGCCCGACATTGCCCGAGCCGAGATAGCCCTTCTCCAAGACCGCCACATTGGTGATGCCGTGGTTCTTGGCGAGGTAATAGGCGGTCGCCAGCCCGTGGCCGCCGCCGCCGACGATGATCACGTCATACTCGGCCTTCGGCTCCGGCTCCCGCCAGGCCGGCTGCCAGCCCTTGTTGCCCGAAAGCCCCTGCTTCAAGATGGAAAATGCCGAATATTTCATGCGCCGCGCCCGTCCTTGAGACCCGCGCCATAGGAAGGCCGCAAGGGGATAACTGTCAAGGACGGGACGCGACATGGGCGGGGATTGTTTGCGGCGGACGCCGGAGAACTGATGGGACGCTGCCTTTGAGGCCTGACACTGGCGATGTGCAGGGGGAGATTGACCCTGGAGATCGCCCCCTCCGCCGTCCTCCTCGGGCTTGTCCCGAGGATCTACTGGCGCACGGCCCGCCATGACTGGTCCAGTAAAGAACCCGAGACTTGGGTAGATCCTCGGGACAAGCCCGAGGAGGACGAGACGCGAGGTTCCCCAAGGAAACGCCGGGTCCCGTGAGGACGCGAGGTCCCACAAGGACAACGCGGGAGTCAGGTGGACGACGCGCAGTCCGGGCAGGCAGCTTTTGAGGCAGCGCCATGCGAGTCGTCCGCTTCCAGGGAACCCAAAGCAAGGCTTGACCGGCGGCGCCTCCGCGCGCCAGCCATTGCCAGATTAGGCTAAGGACTTGCAACATATGACTTATCCGGAATGTGATCGGCGCCGGTTTTTGACCGCAATGGCTTATTCTCCGATTTCATCTGTGCTAAGGGCTTAAATTACGTTGCGCTAATACGAGACGGAGTTGCATGTCAGGCAAGCACATCTGCATCGTGGATGACGATCTCGACGACATCTTCCTGATGTCGGCGTCGCTCAAGCGCCTGGAAGCAGCCGCGGCGCTCAGCCTCAGCATCAGCACCTTTACCGACGGCAACGACGCGCTCGATTTCTTCGCCGCCGCCGCCCCGGCCAGCCTGCCCGACTGTATCTGCATGGACATCAACATGCCGGGCCTCGACGGCATCGAGCTGCTCAAGCGGCTGAGAGACATGGTGCATCTGCAATCCCTGCCGATCTACATCGTCTCCACGACGATGGACAGGAAGACGCACGAGACGGCGCTCGCGCTCGGCGCCACCGGTTCCTTCGTCAAGCCCGAGACCATGGCGGGGATGGAGGAAATGCAGAAGCGGTTTCTCGGCATCGGCGCCGGCGACTGACCCGTCCAAACCCGGCGAACGACAAGGTGACCCATGCTGGATTCAATCCGCCTCTACTTTGAAACGAATTCGTTTCTGGCCCATGGCTACTGCCTGACCTGGCGGACGGACCTGATCGCGCTGCACGCGGTGTCAGACTTCGTGATCTTCGCCTCCTATTTCATCATCCCCACGGCGATGCTCTACCTCTACCACAAGCGCCGGGACCTGGTCCCGAGCCGCATCATCCTCCTGTTCTCCGCCTTCATCATCGCCTGCGGCCTGACCCATCTCGTCGGCCTGATCACGCTGTGGGACCCGATCTACGGTTTCGAGGGCGTGCTCAAGGCCGCGACCGCGGTCGTCTCCGGCCTCACCGCCGTGGCGAGCTGGATGCTGATGCCGGCGGCGCTCAAGCTGCCGAGCACCAGTACGCTGGCGCTCAAGAACGAGGCGCTGGGCGCCTCCATCGACGAGCAGCGCCGGGCCAATGCCGAGCTCGAGCAGATCAAGGCGGAACTGGAGCTGCGCATATCCGAGCGCACGCGCGAGCTGCAGGACAAGGCCGAGGCGCTCGAGCGGATGAACGTCAGCCTGTCGCAATACGCCCATTTCGCCTCCCACGACCTGCAGGAGCCGCTGCGCAAGATCGTGTCCTTCACCGAACTGGCCATCGAGCAGGATGTCTCCGGCGACCCGGAGCTCAAGATGTATCTCAAGAAGAGCAACGAATCGGCGCGCCGCGCCCGCACCCTGGTGCGCGATATCCTCAGCCACGCCGAAATCGACCAGCACACGATGGATACCCAGGAGCTCTCGCTTCAGGACGAGACCGCCAAGACCCTGGAAAATCTCGAGCTTCCGATCAAGGAGCGGCAGGGCAGGATCGACACAGCCATCGCCGACATCACGCTGCGCAGCGACCCGGCGCTGCTGGCCCAGGTGCTGCAGAACATCATCGGCAATGCACTCAAATACACCCCCGCCGACCGGACGCCGCACATCACCATCACCGCAGCGCTCACCGGCGAAGGCGCCGACTGCATCATCGAGGACAACGGCATGGGCTTCGATCCGGCGCTCGCCGACCGGATCTTCCTGCCCTTCACCCGGCTGCATCCCGGCGCGGGCGTCAACGGCTCCGGCATGGGCCTGGCCATCGTCGCCAAGGCCATCGGCCAGCTCGGCTGGACCATCGCGGTGGAAACCGAGGAGGGAAAGGGCACCCGCTTCCTCATCCGCATCCCCGGGGAGCAGATCATGACGGGAGCGGTGACTGGGTGAGCGGATGTCAGCTCAGGCGGCCTTGAAGCGATGGGTACGATGCCAGTCCAGATAATAGGGATGCGGCCGCAAGCGGGGATTGTCCGGAACGAGCGCCTTGAGATCGGGCCTGAGCAGATGCGAGACATCGTGGTTGAGCTGGCGCGACCTCAGGATCGTGAAATCGTCCTCGAGCGAGAGCAAGCCGCGGTCGAACATCCAGTGGACCGTGCCCGACAGGGCGATGCCGTTCTGCACCGAATCGGGACCATTCGCCTCCACCGGCATGATGTGGGCGGCTTCGACTTCCGGGCGGCCTTGGCCGTTGATCAGGCGCAAGCCGGTAAAGGCGCAGCGCCGGTCGTAAGCGATCCGCACATGCTGCCGGAATTTGATGTCGCGGAACCGGCGGTTGACCAGTTGTTCGACGAGCGGCCGCTCCAACGGCGCTTGCGGCGGTTCATCAAATTCGGAGCCATCGATGTCTGCCGCATCATAGCGCTCAGGCCAGGGGCTCCGTTCACTCAACCCCGCGGCAAGGATCGCCTCGCATTCCTCATCGCTGATCACCCGCACGGCCTGGACCGCGCGGCCTGGGCTGACCCGACCATCTGGAAGAATGAAATTGCGTTCAAGACCGCCATTCTCTCTGTTGCTGACCATCCGATCGAACTCGATATATCCTCTTAGGTCGGCGTAGTAGTGATCTGAGAGATAAGAGTCTTCGCGTACATCGGTGACAATCGCGGCAGCCCAATAAAACTGACCTGTCTGGCCGCTCAAAGGTCCATAGTAGACAATCGGTCGGCCGATGACCTGCTGCACCCTCGAAAGATACTGCTTAGGAAAATGATAGTGGAAAGCTGGCAGGTCTTTATAGCCGCTATCAGCTTTGTGATAGAAAACTGCCGCCACCATGAGCCTGATCCAATGCTACTGCTTCGGGTTCATGCATCTTTGACAAAGCTTTGAAAAATCACAAGCTTTTTGTCGCGGCCCGGGGGGCCCCAATCTCCCCCCTTGCGGGGGAGATGTCGGCGTAGCCGACAGAGGGGG
>NZ_JRJG01000206.1 GCF_000759435.1 Hoeflea sp. BAL378 | reverse complement strand
CGGGTGCAGCGCGACGCGCAGGGGTCGATGCTCAAGGAACACGGCTTCTCGCTGCCTTCGGTGCACCTGCTCGCCGAGGCGCGCAACATGGCGAAGGACGCCTCGCTGTCGCCGGAGGCGCTGGAGCAGAACGCGCGCATGCTCGAGGGCGTGCTCGAGGATTTCGGCGTCAAGGGCGAGATCATCCATGTCCGCCCCGGACCGGTGGTGACGCTCTACGAACTCGAACCGGCGCCGGGCATCAAGTCCTCGCGCGTGATCGGCCTTGCCGACGACATCGCCCGCTCGATGAGCGCGATCGCCGCCCGCGTCGCCGTCGTGCCCGGCCGCAACGCCATCGGCATCGAGCTGCCCAACCAGAAGCGCGAGACTGTCTATCTCAGGGAACTGATCGCCAGCCGCGATTTCGAGGCGTCGAAGGCCAAGCTCGGCCTGGCGCTCGGCAAGACCATCGGCGGCGAGCCGGTGATCGCCGACCTCGCCAAGATGCCGCATCTGCTGGTGGCCGGCACCACCGGCTCGGGCAAGTCGGTGGCGATCAACACCATGATCCTGTCGATTCTCTACAAGATGGATCCGTCGAAATGCCGGCTGATCATGATCGACCCGAAGATGCTCGAACTGTCGGTCTATGACGGCATTCCGCATCTGCTCACCCCGGTGGTGACCGATCCCAAGAAGGCGGTCGTGGCGCTCAAATGGACCGTCCGCGAGATGGAAGAGCGCTACAAGAAGATGTCGAAGATCGGCGTGCGCAACATCGACGGCTTCAACGCCCGCGTCGAGCAGGCGGCAAGCTCGGGCGAGCCGATGACCCGCACCGTGCAGACCGGCTTCGACCGCCACACCGGCGAGGCGGTCTACGAGACCGAGGAATTCGACCTCACGCCGCTGCCCTACATCATCGTGCTGATCGACGAGATGGCCGACCTGATGATGGTGGCCGGCAAGGACATCGAGGGCGCGGTGCAGCGGCTGGCGCAGATGGCGCGCGCGGCGGGCATCCATGTGATCATGGCGACGCAGCGCCCCTCGGTCGACGTCATCACCGGCACGATCAAGGCCAACTTCCCGACCCGCATCTCCTTCCAGGTCACCTCGAAGATCGACAGCCGCACGATTCTCGGCGAACAGGGCGGCGAACAGCTCCTCGGCATGGGCGACATGCTGTTCATGGCCGGCGGCGGCCGCATCCAGCGCGTGCACGGGCCGTTCGTGTCGGACAAGGAGGTCGAGGACATCGTCTCCTATCTCAAGACCCAGGGCGTGCCCGAATATCTCGACGCGATCACCGAGGATGACGACGACGGCGAGGGCGGCGGCGGCGGACCGGCCGGCACCTCCAATCTCGCCGAGTCGGACGATCCCTACGACCAGGCCGTGGCCATCGTGCTGCGCGACGGCAAGGCGTCGACCTCCTATATCCAGCGGCGGCTCGGCATCGGCTACAACCGCGCCGCCTCGCTGATCGAGCGGATGGAAAAGGAAGGCGTGATCAGCGCCGCCAACCATGCCGGCAAACGCGAGATCCTGGTGCCGACGGAAGACGATATCGATCCGCGCTAGCCAGGCACAGCCCGGCGTCACACTGGCGCCGCAGTCTTGGGCGACACGGACACGGACAAGAAACGGAGACAGAGATGTCGAAACAGACCCTTTCCAGCGCGGCCATTCCGCATGATCCGGTTCGCAGGGCGCTTCTGGGCGCAGGCCTGGGGCTGGGACTGTCGCTGATGGCGGCAGCCGCCGGTCTTCTGGCCTTTCCCGGCACGGCGCGCGCGCAGGACGCGGCGCAGAAGCTCGCCGACCATTTTTCCTCGGTCAAGACCATGACCGGGGAATTCATCCAGTTCGGCCCCAATGGCGAACAGACCGGCGGCAAGTTCTTCATCGATCGTCCCGGCAAGCTCAGGTTCAACTACGAGGAGCCGTCCTCGATCCGGGTCATCGCCGACGGCAAGGCGGTCGTCATCGGCAACCGCAAGCTCAAGACCTGGGATCTCTATCCGCTCGACAAGACGCCGCTCAAGCTGCTCTTGTCGGAGCGTATCGACTTATCGGGCGAGACCGTGCGGTCGGTAACGGAAGATCCGGACCTGACCACCATCGTGCTGGGCAACAAATCGATCTTCGGCGATTCGACCATCAGCCTGATGTTCGACCCCAAGAGCTTCGAGCTCAAGCAGTGGACCATCCGCGACGCCCAGGGCAAGGACACGTCGGTGATGATCTACAACGTCCAGACGGGCGTGAAATTCGCCGACAATGTGTTCCAGGTGCCCTATTCCGAAGTCACCAAGCGCACCCGCGGCGGCGGCTGATCCCGCCAGCGCCGGCAGAGGACCAGTTGCGAATGTGAGCGAGGCGGCTCGGATGCTTAGGGAGCGGTTGCAGATCAATCTCCCCCGGTGAGCCGCTCGTGCCGCGCGCCTCCTGGTCAAAATGCCTTGTCAGTCATCCGGGCGAGGCTTATTGTAGTCACAATAGTCACTCCGGTCAGGATGCGTGCAATGAAGCCATCACCGCACGATGAGGCAAGCTGGACCGTCGCCACCGCGAAAGCGCGACTTTCCGAGGTGATCGAGCGCGCGCAATCCGCGCCGCAGACGATTACCCGCCACGGCAGGCCAAGCGTGGTTGTAGTGTCTGCAGAGGAATGGCAGCGCAAGAGCGCGCGCAAGGGGACGCTGGCCGAATTCCTGCTTGAGTCGCCCCTGCGGGGCATCGAGCTTGATGTCGGCCGTCAACGCGACGAGCCCCGTGATCTGCCGCTGTGAGATTTCTGCTCGACACGAATGTCTTGTCGGAAGTGACACGGCCGCGCCCGGACGCCCGCGTCCTGCAATGGCTGGATGAACTTGACGAAGACCGTAGTTTCATCAGCGTCGTGTCGATTGCGGAAATCCGCCGTGGCGTCGCCCTCATGGACAAGGGGCGAAAGCGCGATGCCCTGAACGAGTGGCTCACCTCCGACCTCCCGCAACGGTTCGACCAGCGCGTCATCGCGGTGGAGCAGGATGTTGCTCTGGCTTGGGGAGGTCTGATGGGCGATGCCAAGCGGAAGGGTCGCAATCTGTCATCGATGGATGGCCTGATTGCAGCCACCGCGATCGCCCGCGATCTTGCTCTGGCCACGCGCAACATCAAGGATTTCGAGAGCTTGGGGATCCGTCTCATCGATCCCTGGGTTGCGTGAAGGCCCAACGTGCCGGCTGCGCATCACATGTGCACAGCCCGCTTTAGCGCTTTGAATTGACCTCCGCAGCCTATAGGTCAATTCTATCCCGTTGACCGCGACCTGCAGGAGGCGATCCGACTTGGCGTTTTCCATCACCACCTGGAACATCAATTCCGTGCGGCTGAGACTGCCGCTGGTGCAGCATTTTCTCGAGACCGCCCGGCCCGACGTGCTGTGCCTGCAGGAAACCAAGTGCCCCAACGATTCCTTCCCGAGCACGGCCTTCCGCAAGCTCGGCTACGAGCACATCGCCATCCACGGCCAGAAGGGCTATCACGGCGTCGCCATCCTCTCGCGGCTGCCGCTGTCGGATGACCAGCGCAAGACCTATTGCGAGATTGACCACACCCGCAACATCTCGGCCGTCGTCGCGGCACCCGGCGGCCGCAGGATCCGCATCCACAATTTCTATGTGCCGGCCGGCGGCGACGAGCCGGACCGGGAGATCAATCCGAAATTCGCCCACAAGCTCGATTTCATCGAGGAAATGAAATGCCTGCACGCCGAGGCCGAGCAGGCGGACGGCATTTCCTCGATCCTGGTGGGCGATCTCAACATCGCCCCGCTCGAGACCGATGTCTGGTCGCACAAGCAGCTTCTGAAGGTGGTGAGCCACACGCCGGTGGAAACCGAGGGCCTGGTGGCGATGCAGCAGGCCGGCGGCTGGGTCGACCTGATCCGCGCCCATATCCCGCCCGAGGAGAAGATCTTCACCTGGTGGAGCTACCGGGCGCAGGATTGGGACGCGGCCGATCGCGGCCGGCGGCTCGACCATGTCTGGTCCTCGCCCGATCTGCTGCCTTTGCTCACGCGCGTCGATGTGCTGCGCGAGGCCCGCGGTTGGGAGCGGCCGTCCGACCATGTCCCGGTCACCGCGCATTTCGCGTTCTGATGTCTGCCCCGCACCGCCCAAGGCGGGGCGCGGTCATCGCCTCGAATAAGGGCTCTGACGCCGTCAGCCGGCGAAGCGGTCGGCAACCTTGGCAAGGCCGGCGTTGAGCGCGGCCAGATTGTCGTTGATGCGCTGCCGGACGATGCCGGCGATGTCGGGATATTCCTCGAGCATGCGCCGGAACAGCGGCCGGTTGATGCGAATCACCTCGGCATTGTCCGGCGCGATCGCCGTCATGGTCCGGTCGACGGCGGTGACCATCGCCAGTTCCCCCAGCAGCGCGCCGCGCTCGGCCATGCCCAGCACGGTGGTCTGGCCGTCGCGACCCTTGCGGCTCAGCTCGAACCGGCCGTCGGCGACGACGAAGGCGCAATCGGCCGGCGTGCCCTCGCGGAACAGCACCTGGCCGGCCTGCAGCTTGCGCCGCTCCGCGCCGAAGGCGATCAGCCGCAGCTTGTCCTCGCCGATGTCGCGGAACAGCGAGACGGTGGAAAGCAGGGCTATGTCGTCGTTCAGCGCCATGGTCGTGGTCCTTGAAGCCTGAGGGGCGCCTTACGGAATGATCTTGTAGCCGCCGCTTTCGGTGACCAGGATCTCGGCATTGGACGGATCGGCCTCGATCTTCTGGCGCAGGCGGTAGACATGGGTCTCCAGCGTATGGGTGGTGACGCCGGAATTGTAGCCCCAGACCTCTTCCAGCAGCACGTCGCGGGTCACCACCTTCTGGTCTGCCCGGTAGAGATAGCGGATGATCGCGGCTTCCTTCTCGGTAAGCCGGATCTTGCCGCCCTTGTCGTCGAGCAGCAGCTTCTGGCTCGGCTTGAAAGTGTAGGGGCCGACGGTGAAGGTGGCGTCCTCGCTCTGCTCGTGCTGGCGGAGCTGGGCGCGGATGCGCGCCAGCAGCACCGCGAAGCGGAACGGCTTGGTGACATAGTCGTTGGCGCCCGCCTCCAGGCCCAGGATCGTGTCCGAATCGGTGTCGTGGCCGGTCAGCATGATGATCGGCGACTTGAAGCCGCCCTTGCGCAGGAGTTTCACCGCCTCGCGCCCGTCCATGTCGGGCAGGCCCACATCCATGATCAGCAGGTCGACATGTTCGGCGCGGGCCGCCTGCACGCCCTTGGTCGCGGAGGACTGCTGGGAAATCGCGAATTCCTCGTACAGCGAGAGCTGTTCGACAAGCGTCTCCCTCAGATCGTCATCATCGTCTACCAGCAGGATCGAGCGAGCGGTCATTGCGGCGGTTCCTCTTCCTATCGACGCGGGCGCCGGTTCAAGCCGACGCTCCCTTCTGTGTCAAATGACATTTATGTCTCTGTTTAGGCACTTTCGAGGCGGCGGCAAAGTGCTAAATACCATGCCGGGTCCGAGAGGGAGCACTTGATCGTGAGGATTTTGTTACCGAAGCGGCCGGCGTCCGGCAAACCGAGCGGCCGCGGGTCCCGACCCCGCACCATCGCGGTGCGGCAAAAGCCGGGCGACAGGCTCAAGGCGCTGGTCCGGGCAGGTCCCGTGGCGGTTCCCGCGGCGCTCGGCCGCGGCGGGATCACGAGTTTCAAGCGCGAGGGCGACGGGGGCACGCCGCGCGCGGCGATGGCGGTGCTGGGCGGGTTCCGCCGCGGCGGACTGCTTGCGCCGGACCGGTCGGGGATCGCGCTCAGCCGCGTGGGCCCGGGCGACGGCTGGTGCGACGCTCCCTCCCATGCCGCCTACAACCGCCAGGTCCGGCTGCCCTTTGCGGCCAGCCACGAGACGCTCATGCGCACCGACGCGCTCTATGATTTCGGCTACGTCCTTGACTGGAACATCCGCGCGCGGCGGCGCGGCGGGGGCAGCGCCATCTTCCTGCACGTGGCGCGGCCCGGCTATCGCCCCACCGAAGGCTGCATCGCACTCTCCCGCCGCGATCTGCTCAGGCTGATGCCGTTCCTGCGGCGGGGGACGAGGGTCCGCGTCGTCTGACGCAGCCCACCGCCGGTCAGGCGCCGAACAGGCCGATGGTGGCGCCGATGCCGATCATCACCAGCAGCCAGTGCAGGCCGTCGATGACCACCAGTTCCCAGCCGAACCCCTGGTAGCGGTTGTTGATGGTCATGGTGGTCATGATGATGCCCGCCCAGATGAACAGGGCGGAAATCACCCCGTTCACGACCGTCACCTGTCCGAGATGGCCGATGATGCCGGCGGTGACGAAGGCCAGCACCAGTTCCAGGATGAAGCTGGTGGCGAGCAGCCCGGCCAGCACCGGCTTCGGCCCGGCAGGGTCAATCTTCGCCGCCTTCATCCACGGCTTGCTCAGCGCGGAGTAGAAGATAGCGCCGATGACGAAGGCGACGATGGCCGCGACCAGGATCGCCAGATAGTTCATGCCCGCAAATTGCATCTGTCCATCCTCCCGAGTTTAGCGCGATCACGGTTTTCCATTCCTGAAGCGAGGTCAAGTGGGATCTGAAGGCCAGATCAGGGAGTGACCCGCCAGACAGAGGTCCGCTTGATCTCACTGTCCTCGAGCGCGCGGGTCACCGGCACCATGTAGGTGGCGCGCAGCTCCAGCCCCTCCTTCGGGCAATAGGCGCGGCCCGGATCGCCCACCAGCACCGTCGCGCCGCGGTGCGCGAGCGCCGTGAGCCACGGACAGACGCGCTCGGCCATGGCGCGGTCATAAAACACGTCGCCGGCGAGCACCACGTCCCAGCCCTCGTCCGCGCCGATCAGGTCGTCCGCGCGAAAGGCGAAGGCCACGCCGTTCGCCGCTGCGTTGAGCCGCGCCGCGGTGGCGGCCCAGGGGTCGATGTCGGCGGCGGTGACACGGGCCGCGCCGGCTAGGCTGGCGGCGATGGCCACGAGGCCTGAGCCCGAGGCGAAATCGAGCACGGTCTTTCCCGCGACCAGATCAGGATTGTCGATGAGATGGCGCGCCAGGCCCTGGCCGCCGGCCCAGGCGAAGGCCCAGAACGGCGGCGGCAGGCCGAGCGCGTCGAGCTCTTCCTCGGTCTTGAGCCACAGATCATGCGCCTCGTCGGCCAGATGCAGCCGGATCTCGGGCACATGCGGCGGTGCGCCGAGCGCGGTGTTGGCGCGGATGAAGCTTTCCGGCTCGGTCTTCATCCGTCAGCGCCGGGTAAGCCCGGTCACTCCGGCGAGCGCGGCGGCGTGTCGAGCTTGCCCATGCGGCAAACCTCAAGATATTCGGCTTCCGTCACCGGCTGCACCGACAGCCGCATCGAGGTGACGAGGCTCATCTCGCTGAGCTTCGGGTTGGCCTTGACGTCCTTGAGCGTCACTGGCTCGGGCATGTCGCAGACGGCGCGGATGTCGACGCATTCCCAGCGCGGGTCATCGATGGTGGTGTCGGGATGGATCAGCCCGCAGACCTCGACAATGCCCACCACCTCAAGCCCCTCGTTGGAGTGGTAGAAGAAGCCCTTGTCGCCCAGTTTCATGGCGCGCATGTTGTTGCGGGCCTGGTAGTTGCGGATGCCGTCCCACTGCTCGCCGGTCTTGCCCTTGGCCTTCTGCATCTCCCAGGACCATTTGAACGGCTCGGACTTGAACAACCAATAGGCCATCTCACGCCTCCGGATTCTTGAAGACCCAGTTGAAGGCGCGGATCTCGGTGGAGGCGAACAGGCCGGCGATCGCATAGGGATCGGCGGCGGCAATGGCTTCGGCCTCGCCCTTGTCCGCGGCGGAGACGACCAGCAGGCTGCCCATCGGCTTCTCGTCGTCGCCCAGCAGCGGCCCTGCCATCTTCAGAACGCCGCTCGCCTCGATGCTCTTGAGGTACTCGACATGGGTCGGGCGCGTGGCCATGCGAAGATCGAGGGAACCGGGCTTGTCCTTGCACATCAGGGCGTAAAGCATGAAATCTCCAATCGCGGGATGGTCGGGCCCGGAGCGACGCCGGGCGGTGCGAGCTGCAGTCTATGCCCTGCCGGGCCGCCGGTTTCAATATCCGCCGCGCGGTTTGATGAGCCGGGCTCAGGCCTTGGCGCCGCGCCTGCCGTGGCCGATCAGCGCGGTGGCCTCCTGGTCGAGCGGCCAGCGCGAGCGCGGCGCGAGATCGAGCGCGTCGAAGGGCAGGCCCGCGGCCATGCGTTCGGCGCCGGCCCAGGCGATCATGGCGGCGTTGTCGGTGCAAAGGTTGAGCGGCGGGGCGATGAAGCGGAAGCCTGCGCTTTCGGAGCGGGCCTCGAGCGTCGCGCGGATCGCCCGGTTGGCGGCGACGCCGCCCGCCACCACCAGCGCCGGCTTCGATCCGGTGCCGAAACGCTGCGCAAACCGGTCAAGCGCCATGGCGATGCGGTCGTCGAGGCTCGCGGTCACCGAGGTCTGGAACGCCAGGCAGAGATCGGCGATGGTCTGGTGCGACAGCGGCGCCTCGGCTTCCGCCATCTGCCTGACCGCGGTCTTGAGCCCCGAGAAGGAGAAATCGAGCCGCGGGTCCTTCCGCATCGGCACCGGCAGGCGGAAGCGTCCCGGCGTTCCCGCCAGCGCCGCCTGCTCCACCGCCGGGCCGCCGGGATAGCCGAGCGAGAGCAGCTTGGCGGTCTTGTCGAAGGCCTCGCCCAGCGCATCGTCGATGGTGGTGCCCCAGCGCTCGTAGTCGCCAACGCCCTTGACCAGCACGATCTGGGTATGGCCGCCCGACACCAGCAGCAGCAGATAGGGAAAGGCCACATTGTCGGTGAGCCGCGCCGTCAGCGCATGGCCCTCGAGATGGTTGACGCCGATGAACGGCTTTCCCGTCGCCATGGCGATGGCCTTGCTGGTCATCAGCCCCACCATCAGGCCGCCGATCAGCCCCGGCCCGGAGGTGACGGCGATGGCATCGATCCCGTCGAGCGCCACGCCGCTTTCCGCAAGCGCCTCGCGCACCAGCCGGTCGAGCACCGAGACATGGGAGCGGGCGGCGAGTTCCGGCACCACGCCGCCGAAGGCCGCATGCAGGTCGAGCTGGCTCAGCACCACATCGGACAGGATCTCGCCGCTGCCGTCGGCGCGCCGCTGCACCACGGCGGCGGCGGTCTCGTCGCAGCTCGTCTCGATCCCCAGAATTGTCAATCCGCCCATGCCGATGATGTCTCTTATGTCGCGCGGCCCGATATTGCGCTTGGCTGGTGATCCCGATACTCGTTTGTCGGTAACAACGGAACGGATGTCTTGCAAATGAAACCTTATCGCATCGGAACCCGCGGCAGTCCGCTTGCGCTGGCCCAGGCCCATGAGACACGCGCCCGATTGATGGCCGCGCATGGAATGCCCGAGGAGGCGTTCGAGATCGTGGTGCTGTCGAGCAAGGGCGACCGGATCACCGACCGTCCGCTGTCGGAAATCGGCGGCAAGGGACTTTTCACCGAAGAGCTCGAGGAGCAGCTCTCCGACGGCCGGCTCGACATTGCGGTGCATTCCTCCAAGGACATGGCAACGACGCTGCCAGAGGGGCTCGGCATCATCGCCTATCTCGAGCGCGAGGATCCGCGCGACGCCTTCATCAGCCCGGCTGCGGCGCGGCTCGTCGACCTGCCGCAGAACGCGGTGGTGGGCTCGTCCTCGCTCCGGCGCCAGGCGCTGATCCGCCGGCTGCGGCCGGACATTTCGGTGATCATGTTCCGCGGCCTGGTCGACACGCGGCTGCGCAAGCTTGCCGATGGCGACGTCCACGCCACGCTTCTGGCCTATGCCGGGCTCAAGCGGCTGGGCAAGGCCGAGGTGGTGACCGAACTGCTCGATCCGGAAAGCTTTCCGCCCGCGCCCGGCCAGGGGGCCATCTGCATCGAGGCGCGGCTCGACGACGCGCTGGTCGCGGAGCTGATCGCGCCGATCGATCATGCAGGCACCCATGCGGCGCTGTTGTGCGAACGGGCGTTCCTGGGCGTGCTCGACGGATCCTGCCGCACCCCGATCGCCGGCCATGCGACGATCTCGGGCGACCGGCTTGCGTTTTTCGGCCTGATCCTCACCCCGGACGGGACGGTGTCGCACGAGGTGCGCCACGAGGGGCTTGCCAGCGAGGCGGCGGCGATGGGCGCCGCGGCGGGCGCCGAGGCGCGTGCAAAGGCGGGCCCCGGCTTCTTCGAAACCTGGAGCTGACCCCGAAATGCGCGTGCTGGTGACGCGGCCCGACCCGGGCGGAGAGCGCACCGCCGGCCG
>NZ_JRJG01000205.1 GCF_000759435.1 Hoeflea sp. BAL378 | reverse complement strand
CCGCCGGCGGAGATCCACGCCGGCGCCGACCACCTGGTGCTCGCGCTCAAGCATCGCGACGATCTCGCCGCCATGGCCTATGATCTGGACGCCGGCCGGACGCTGATGCGCGAGCACGGCCTGGTGACCATCATGCTGGTGCATGTCAAAAGCGACCGCCAATTCGAGGTCCGCAACGCCTTCGCCTCGGGCGGCGTGCTCGAGGATCCCGCGACCGGAGCGGCCGCGGCCGCCTTTGCCGGCTATCTGCGCGATCTCGGATGGCCGCATGGCAACCGCATCCGCATCGTCCAGGGCGAGGACATGGGGGCGAGATCGCTGATCGAGGCCGAGTTCACCGACGAAAAGGGCGGCTCGATCCGAATCTCCGGCGCCACCCGCAGGATCGATTGACCCGCCGTTCCGCGGCCGCAGCGACTTTTGTTGATCCTAATCAAGGCCGAAGCGCCCTGCGCCAGCCATGCTCCGTTCAGGAGTATGATTCATGCCGGCACGGTCCAAAGACGAGCTTCTCGCGGCAACGCTAGAGGAATATGCGAGGCTCGATGCGCTGATCGCGCCTCTGTCCGAGGCCGAGGCCATGGTGAAGGATGAGGATAACACCTCGATCAAGGACGTCGTCGGCCATCGCGCCCACTGGATCGACCTGTTTCTCGGCTGGCATGCCGACGGCCTTGCCGGCAAGGACGTCGCGTTCCCGGCCCCGGGCTACAAATGGAATGACCTCAAGGCCTACAATGCGAGGCTGCGCGAGGCCCAGTCCCGCCTGAGCTGGACCGAAGCCAGGAGCCTGCTGACGGAGGCTCACGCGCACCTGCTCGGGTTCATCGCCGGTCACGACGACGGCGCGCTCTACGGCGGACCGATGCAGGGCGCCCGCAATGACTGGACGACCGGACGCTGGGCCGAAGCCAACGGACCCAGCCATTACCGCTCGGCGTCGAAATACATAAGGCAGATCCTCAAATCCCGGCGGTCATGATCGGCTCGACGCTATCATGACCCGCGCTCGCGGCCCCGCTTGCCGGCCGATTGACATTTCACCGCTCTTGCAGCAAAACACCGCCACCATGCGCACCACGATCAAGACCAAAACCACGATCTGACCCGTTCCGCCCCCCACTCTCCCCGGGGCGGGAAGAGTGGCGCTTGACCGCTAACAAGGGGAGAGAGGAGCACGGGAACCATGGGTTTCAAAATCGCAATCGCCGGGGCGACGGGCAATGTCGGCCGCGAAATGCTCAACATCCTTTCAGAACGCGCCTTCCCGGTCAGCGAAGTCGTGGCGCTGGCCTCAAGCCGTTCCGTCGGCACCGAAGTCTCCTTCGGCGACAAGACGCTCAAGGTCAAGAATCTCGAAACCTATGATTTTTCCGACACCGACATCTGCCTGATGTCGGCCGGCGGCGCGGTGAGCACGAAGTGGTCGCCCAAGATCGCAGCACAGGGCTGCATCGTCATCGACAATTCCTCGGCCTGGCGCTACGACGCCGACGTGCCGCTGATCGTGCCGGAGGTCAATCCCGACGCGATTTCGCTCTACACCCGCCGCAACATCATCGCCAACCCGAACTGCTCGACGGCGCAATTGGTGGTGGCGCTGAAGCCGCTGCATGACCACGCCAAGATCAAGCGCCTGGTGGTCTCGACCTACCAGTCGGTCTCGGGCGCCGGCAAGGACGGCATGGACGAGCTGTTCAACCAGACCCGGGCGGTGTTCGTCGCCGACCCGATCTCGAACAAGAAGTTCACCAAGCGCATCGCCTTCAACGTCATCCCCCACATCGACAGCTTCATGGAGGACGGCTACACCAAGGAGGAATGGAAGGTGCTGGCCGAGACCAAGAAGATGCTCGATCCGAAGATCCGCGTCACCTGCACCGCCGTGCGCGTGCCGGTGTTCATCGGCCATTCCGAATCGGTCAACATCGAGTTCGAGAACGAGATCAGCGCCGACGAAGCCCGCGACATCCTGCGCGACGCGCCGGGCTGTCAGGTGATCGACAAGCACGAGGACGGCGGCTACATCACGCCCTATGAATGCGCCGGCGAGGACGCGACCTTCATTTCCCGCATCCGCGAGGACGCCACGGTCGAGAACGGGCTCAACATGTGGATCGTCTCGGACAATCTGCGCAAGGGCGCGGCGCTCAACGCCATCCAGATCGCCGAACTGCTGCTCAACCGCCGGCTGATCACGCCGCGCGCCGCGGCCTGACCGGCGGACATCCGAATTGAAGCAAAAGCCCCGCCATTACATCCGGATGGCGGGGCTTTTGCTGTCGCACGGGACCGTGACATTTGACCGAATCGCTGGCAATGTCCCGATTCAACCGGTTTTACATGACAAAGGGCTCAAAGGCATGAATGGCAATAGTCGACGACTGGCAGCATTGGGGATCGCGGCGCTCCTGGCCACCGGAACCGGCGCGACGGCCCGGGCCGCGCAATGCGGCAACACTTCCAGCGGCTTCCCGGCCTGGGTGGAGCAGTTCAAGCAGGAAGCCTCACGGGCGGGGATCTCGCAGCGGACGCTCGACAGCGCCTTCAAGAATGCCCGCTACGCCACCAAGACCATTTCGCTCGACCGCAACCAGAAGAGCTTCAAGCTTTCATTCGAGCAGTTCATGCAGAAGCGCGGCGCCGCCTCAATCGTGTCCAAGGGCAAGCGGCTCAAGCAACAGAATGCCGGGCTGTTTGCCGCCATCGAAAGCAAATACGGCGTGCCGGCCGGCCCGCTGATCGCGATCTGGGGCATGGAGTCGGGCTTCGGATCATTCACCGGAAACCAGCACACCGTCTCGGCGGTGGCCACGCTTGCCTATGACTGCCGGCGGTCGGACTATTTCACCGAGCAGCTCTACGCCCTGCTGCAACTGATCCAGAAAGGCTGGCTGAGCCCGGACTTCAAGGGCGCGGCCCATGGCGAAATCGGCCAGACCCAGTTCCTGCCCGCCAATGTCGCCCGTTTCGGCGCCGATGGCGACCGCAATGGCAGCGTCAATCTCGGCTCCGCCGCCGACGCCCTGGCCTCGACCGCGAACTTCCTGCGCGGGCATGGCTGGAGCCGCGGCGGCGGCTATCAGCCGGGCCAGGCCAATTTCGGCGCGATCCAGGGCTGGAACGCCGCCGGCGTCTATCAGAAGGCCATCGCCGTGATCGGCGCCCAGATCGACGGCTGATTGTCCGCCATCCGGGCGGGGGTCAGAAGTCGTCGCAGCTATCGGCCGCGGTGGACTGGGCGGTGGAGATGATCTTGCCGTCGCGAAACGCAAAGATCTCGCGGATCATCAGTTCCTTGTCCGGAAACTGGTAGCAGACCAGCGCGGTCGCGGTGGCCTCATCGACGGCGGCGCCCTCTTCGAGCTGCCAGGCGAAATTCGCCGTCTTGACGATGTCCTCCCACTCTTCGAGCGCCTCGAGGAATTCGGCCTTGCTCTGGGTCACGCCCAGATCTTCGAGCCTGATGGTCGCGTCATCGGCCAGGAGCTCGGCGATCGCCACGCGATTGACGTCGAACATCGCCGTGTACCAGCGGTCGAGCAGCGAACTCTGCGCCGCCGCGCTGGACCCGAACAGCGCCAGCACCACAGCCAGCGCCGACACAGAAGACCGGATTGCATTCATCATGGGCTCCCCAAGGGTGCGTCTCGATCAGACGCAGGCGCTGATGCACCCATGGAAGCGGAGAGGCCGGCGTGCTGTCAAGCAAGCCCGGGTTCGGGCCGGAAAAAATCGCCTGTTTTGGGGTCCATGACCCACAATTCGCCGGTCGAGATGTCGAACCAGGCGCCGTGCAGCGCCATCGTGCCGCGATCCTCGAGGATCTTGATGCAGGGAAATGTCCGGAGATTGGCGAGCGAATTGCGGATCGAGATCCGCTCCAGCGCCACCTGGCGTTCGCCGCCGGTCATCAACTGGCTGTCCTGGATCTGCTGGGCCGCGGGCTTGAGCAGGCCCATCCACTGGCCGATGAAATCGCCCGGTGACAGCGGCGCGGCATTGGGATCGAGCGCGGCCTTGATGCCGCCGCAGCGGCCATGGCCCATCACCACGATCTGCCGGATCTTCAGCGACTGCACGGCGAATTCCAGCGCCGCCGACGTGGCGTGATAATTGCTGTCGGGCGCATAGGGCGGAACCAGGTTGGCGACATTGCGCACCACGAACAATTCGCCCGGGCCGCAATCGAAGATGGTCTCGGGTGCGGCGCGGGAATCGCAGCAGGCGATCACCAGCGTGTGCGGCTCCTGGCCGCTTTCGGCGAGATCGCGGTAACGCTGGCGCTCGGCCGTGTAGCGGCCGCTCATGAAGGTCTGGTAGCCTTCAAGAAGGCGGTTCGGAAAAGTCGACATGCCTTCGCACATAGCGGCACGCGCCGCCAAGATCAATCGGGCTTTTTCATCTGCGCCGCCGCCGCTGCCCCAAATTTCCGGCGGATGCGGCCTCCGCGGCCGCGCGGCGCCAAAGGCGACGGCGGGACAGGGAAGGCGTCAGCCATGGATGGCGATCAGGATTCCGTGCGCGTCGCGGGCCGGATCGGCGGGAAACGGCGTCGTCAGACCGGCGGCATGGCGCCCGGCCATCACCAGATTGACCGCGGCGTCGACCAGGTCGTCCATCGCCGCGCCGCGCGGCGGGCCGTCGGCGAAAATGCCGGGCTCGATGCCGTGGCGCACGAGCACCGCGATGCGTTCGGCAATGCCGGCCGGATTGACCGCGCCGCGGATCTTCTTGGGCGTCGCCATCGCCGCCATGGAATTGAGCCGGCAGAAGGCGAATTCCGGATGGCATTCGAAGATGCGGTCGCGCAGGCCCGGATCCGCCCGCAGCATCCGGTCGATCTCGAGGATCTTGCCGAACAGGAAGAACGCCTGCTTGGAGACCTTCCGCGGAGGACCGGAGGTCTCAAGCGCCAGGGCGCAGGCTTCCAGATAGGTTGGGGCCTCAACCGCCGCGCGCGCCGGGATGCAGAACACGCTCGACTGCCGCGCGCCGAGATAGCGCCGGATCGCCTGTTCCGGCCCCCGGCCGGGACCGCTGATCCGCGCGGGCAGCCCCATCGGCATGTCCACCGCCAGGATCGCGCCGGGACCGAGTTCATCCACCAGATCGGCGAACCGCGCCCGAACCATCAGCCGCGGACGCGTGTCCCCCGGGGCCCGCACCAGCGCGATCCATCCTGCCCGGCACCCGTCCACGCCGGCAAGCGTCCCATCGGGCGTCTGGAGCGCGGAACTCACGATTTCGTGCGGTCCGCCATCGAGCGGATGGCGCGCATGTTGACCATGGCCATCGGCGTGCGCAGGCTTTGCGCGTCGGTTTCGAGCGTCAGCTCGTCTGCGCCGCGCCGCGCCGTGCGGGCGAGGATCTCGAACACCGTGCCGGTGGCCATCTGCAGCGCCTTTTCCTCGGCCAGGCCCTCCAGCAGCCGGGCGAGAAACGTCGCCGACATCAGATCGCCGAGCCCGTTGGGGGCCTTGGGGATGAGCCGGTGCTCGGCCATCAGCGCCTGGCGGCCGCTGACCAGCAGGTTGCCGGTGCTTCCGGCCATCATCGCCGGCGCCGAGGTGACCAGCACCCGGG
>NZ_JRJG01000204.1 GCF_000759435.1 Hoeflea sp. BAL378 | reverse complement strand
ATGCCGTTCCGGCCAGGCGCGCGCAGTCTTCAGGCCTTGGTCACGACCCTTTCGATCAGCACCGGCTTTCGGGCTCCCGGGGTGTCGAAGGTGCCCGGCGGCACGGTTGCGACACGCACGCGCACGCCGGACAGTTCCTTGATCGTCTTTTCCAGCCGGCTTACCAGGTCGCCGGCACCGTCGCCGGTGAGCGGCGTCTCGACCTTGAGATTGAGCGGCTTGTTGGTCGCATGGCCGGGAAAATCGGCGATGATCCTGAACCGGCCGGTGGTCTGCGGTTTCATCGAATTGATGATGTCCTGGACCGCGCCGGGATACAGATTGATGCCGCGGCAGATTAGCATGTCGTCGGTGCGGCCCATGACGCGGATGCGCATGCTCTGGCGCCCGTTCAAGGCGTCGTTGCCCAGCACCCGCACCTGGTCGCGGGACCGGAAGCGGACCAGCGGCATCGCCTGCCGCGTCAGCGACGTGTAGACCAGCTCGCCTTCGACCCCGGGCTCCTGCGGAAGCACCGCGCCGGAAGCCGGGTCGATCAGCTCGGCGTGGATGTGGCCCTGTCCCAGAAAGTGCATGCCGTCCGGGATGTCGCCCTCTGCAAAGAAGCTGTTGGCGAGATCCGACATGCCATACATCTCGCGCACCCGGGCGCCCCAAAGGCCTTCGATATGCGCGCGCGTCGCCGGATCGCCGCCGCCCGGCTCGCTGCCCACCAGGATGTGCCGCAGGCCCAGGTCCGATGCCGGCCGGCCGAGCACCTCCTGCGCCTTTTCACCGAGATAGGCGATAAAGCTTGGAGCTCCGATGATTCCGCTGGGCCGCAGGTCCGACATTACCTGCAGGATGCGCTCGACGCCGGACTCGGCGCCGATCGGCAAGACCTGAAGACCCATATAGGCCATGGTCTGCGCCATCGGCAGGCCACCGACAAAACCGCGGCTCATCGAGAAGGCGTGCAGGATGCGCTGGCCTGGACGGAAGCCGGCCGCATGGAAACAGCGGGCCGTCGTCTCGCACACCATGTCGAGATCGGAGGCCGTATAGGCAAAATAGCTGGGCTTGCCGGTGGTGCCCGATGAGGCCTGCAACTGGACAATCGCGTCCTCTTCCGCGCACAGATGCAGCCCGAGCGGCGGATGCGCCGCCAGGCTTGCGCGAATGTCGTCCTTTTCCGTGAAAGGGAAACGCCCGAGATCGGCCAGGCGGACGAGATCGCCGGGCGCGATGCCTGCCGATGCGAATTTCTCCCGGTAATGACGGGAGTTGTTCCAGACATAATCGAGCTGGCGTTTGAGGAGGTCGAGATGAAGGGTCTCTATCTCCTGCGGCGACAATGTCTCTTCCCTGGACCAGGTCACCCCGGAGTATGGCTTCTTCCCAGCTCGCATTTCCGTCACCTCCTCTCGACTGCACCGGACGGCAGTTCCGGCAGCGCGCACAATAAGGACAATGACCTGACGGCGCTAAACCGTTTGGCGCTCCTGCTATGTCGGAAGGTTATACCCTTCACTTTATCTATATGTTTTTGCTTGATTTTCTTGAGCGAGTTCAGGGTGCCGCTGAAAATCGGAAGCCCTTGTCTCTCCCGGTCGCTCGACACGGGCCGGCGCTGCTCCTAGGACCTTTTCAGGAAGAGGGAGGACGCCATGGCCAGACTACCGCTTGACGGCGTGCGGGTTCTCGATTTTTCGACGCTGCTGCCGGGTCCCCTTGCGACCCTGATCCTCGCCGAGGCCGGCGCCGACGTCATAAAGATCGAACGGCCCGGCGGGGAGGATCTGCGCCGCTATCCGCCGATGATCGATGAGGACGAGAGCGCCTACTTCGTCATGCTCAACCGGGGCAAGCGGGCCTACAGCGCCAACCTCAAGGATGCTGGAGACCGCGATCGCATAGTCGAGATGGCGGCCGGGTGCGACGTGCTGGTCGAGCAGTTCCGTCCTGGAGTCATGGCCCGGCTCGGCCTCGGCTACGAGGATCTGCGCAAGATCAATCCGCGGCTTGTCTACTGTTCGATCAGCGGTTTCGGCCAGGCCGGCGCCCGTTCCCTGGAGCCGGCCCACGATCTGAACTATCTGGCGCTGGGCGGGATGCTGTCGCTGACGGGCGACCATGACGGTGCGCCGGTGTTGCCGCATGTGCCGGTTGCCGATATCGGCGGAGGGACCTTTCCGGCCCTGGTCAACATCCTGCTGGCCCTGCGGCTGGCCGAAGCGACCGGACGCGGCGAGTGGCTCGACATCGCCATGGCCGAGAACGCTTTTTGCTGGCAGCCCTGGGTCATGGCGCAGCAGGAAGCCGGGCAGGGCTGGCCGGAAGCCGGGCGTGGTCTGATGAGCGGCGGGTCGCCGCGCTACATGCTCTACCGCACCGCCGATGACCGCTATCTGGCGGCAGCACCACTCGAGGAGCATTTCTGGCGCAGTTTCTGCGATGCGATCGATCTTCCCCTGGCTCTCCGCGACGACAGCGTTGATCCCGGTGCGACCATCGCCGGCGTCGCGGCGCAGATTGCCAGGCGGCCCGCCGCGGACTGGGTGGCCCTGTTTTCGGGCAGGGATGTCTGCTGCACGCTGGTCGCCACCCCCGACGAAGCACGCCGCGATCCCGATTTCGCCGCCCGCGGCGTCTTTGCCCGGCGTGTCCGGGCGGGCGAGCACACCCTCGCCGCCCTGCCGATGCCGCTGGCCCGGTCCCTGCGCCGGCCCGAGGCGGTGGTGCCCGGCGCCCCTCCACCCCGCCCGATAGACGAGCTCACTGCCCCGTTGTGGCGGCAAAGGAAACCCGCCGGCAGCGCGATGCCGCACGACTAAGGAGAACCCCATGTACGGCCATATCTACCACAATATCGAACGCCCTTCGGCCGATTTGCTTGCGGCCTTTCAGGGACTGCCCACCTCGACACTGTCGGATGCGATGGGCCGCCACGGCGCCATGAGCTCGATCATCCGCCCGCTCTATGAGGGAATCAGCATGGTGGGGTCGGCGCTGACCGTGCTGTGCTTTCCCGGGGACAACATCATGACGCACCGGGCGATGGGAATGGTGCAGCCGGGCGACGTCCTGGTCATCGACGATGGTGACTACGACACCGGCTGCTTTGGCCATCGCAGCGCGATGCTGGTGCGCAGCCGCGGCGGTGTCGGCGCGGTGATGAGCGGATCCACGCGCGATGCGCAGGACCTGCGCCGCGACCGCTTCCCCGTTTTCTCGCGCAGCATTTCACCGCGCGCGCCGCAGAAGAATACGCCGGGATCGATCAATGTGCCGGTCCAGTTGGGCGGCCTGGTGATCTATCCCGGCGACATCGTCGTCGGCGACGACGACGGCGTCGTGGTGATCCCGCTGCCGATGGCGGAAGAGACACTGGAGAAGGCCCGCCAGCGCGACCGCGAGGAAAGGGAGCGCGCCCTTGTCGAAGCGGGCGAACTGCCGCGCGATCCCGGCGGCAAGACCATGGATCTGGCGGAGCTGCTGAAGGGAAAAGTGACCGAGCATCATGAACCGGCGCCCTGGCGCCGGTGACGGACAGCAGCGGACAGCCGGGCAGGGAAGAGGATTTGCCTTATGCCGGAGTGTTCGGCTCGCCGCTCTGGTGCGTCCGCGACTATTCCTCGCGGTGGACGCCAGACGCGTTTTCCTGGGGTGGCGCGTTATAGCGGTATAGCCCGATACGTTTATGTGCAGGTGATCATTGTTGATAGGCTCGGGACAGGAGGTGGCCAAGATACTGGTCGATGAGCCGGTCGGAGGGCCGGGCGCGCAAACGAAAAAGGGAGGAAAGAGTCATGTATCCGAGAACAAAGCGACCCGTCTATCGAAACGCCATAAGGGGCATCCTGGCGGCTGCCTTGATGGCGGCAACCACGGCGGCGCCGGCATGGGCTCAGTCCGATCCGCTGAAGTTCGTCTTTTCGGGCGGCAATTCCGGCGGCACCTTCGGGATCGTCGTCGCCGCGATCGTCGAGCGGCTGAAACAGGATCATCCCGACAGCCAGATCGACATCACGCCGGGAGGATCGCTGGCCAACACGATCCGTCTCGGACGCGGAGATCAATCCCTGTCGATGCTGACCAGCCTTCTGCCCTACAGGGCCTATGAAGGCATTTCACCGCCCGAGCAGTTCGCGGTTCCCTCCAAGGAGATCCGTGGGGTTGCGCGCATCTACAACATGCATTCGCAATTCATCGTGCCGGCGGACTCCGACATTCAATCCTTCGATGATGTCGTCAAGAACAAAATGAAGATCCGGATTGTCCCCGGCGGCCCGCGCGGAAATGTCGGCGTGACGGTCATGGAGGACCTGCTGAAGGAAGCCTATGGGCTGACATTGGACGACATGGCTGGCTGGGGCGCCAATCTGGTGTTCGCCGACTACAACCAGGGCGCCCAGATGATGAAGGACGGACAGGTCGACATGCTAATGACGCTGACCGCCGCGCCGAATGGCGCCTTCCTCGATCTGGCGAACTCGATGAAGGTGAAATTCCTGCCGCTTCAGGGAGCCTCCGCGGAATCGATGGTGGACGACGGCTATGTCCTTGCCGAGATGCCGGCCGGTACCTATCCCGGCCAGGATGAGCCTGTTCCCTCAGTCTCGCTGACCGCGTCGATCTATGCGCGCAACGACGCGCCTCCCGGTGCGGTCCGGGCGGTCGCCGAAACGATCCTGAAGAACAAGGACTACATGTCCTCGATCCATCGCCGCATCAAGGAGGATTTCGATCCTGCGACCGCATACGAGGGGATGGGGGTGCCGCTGCATCCCGAGGCGGAGGCGGTCTATCGTGAGTTGGGCTACATTAAATAGCCAAGTCTTTCCGATCGAAAACCCTCCCGCCGGCTCGCGGCGGGAGCGTGGCGCAGTGGACGTTCAGGTTGGGAGGACTTGATCTTGCTTACGGCTATCTCGAACAATCCGGCGCGCAACGTCCGTCGTCTCTTCGCCACCGTCGGCATCGCCGCCGCGCTGGCCATGATGGCCTTCCATCTCTACACCGCCGGGTTCGGCTCGCTTGATCCGTTCAAGCAACGCAATCTGCATCTGACCTTCGCCCTCGTGGTTGCCTTCCTGCTGATGCCGCCGCGGGGGCGTGCGCGGGAGGATGGCCCGGGCTGGGGCAGCATCCTGCTCGCCTTGCTTTCGCTGGTGCCGATGCTGCATCTGTGGCTGGACTACCGGCGGATCTTCTACCGGATCGAGTATGTCGATCCACTGACCACCATGGACCACGTCACCTCGGTCCTGCTGATCGCGCTGGTGATGATCGCCTGCGTGCGGGTGGTCGGCGCCGCCATGGCGATCTTCGTGGGAGTCGTCATCGCCTATGCGTTTCTGGGGCAATATCTGCCCGGTTTCATGCGGCATCAGGGCCTGTCCTGGGACATGTTCGCCGAGCAGGAGGCGCTCAGCCTTGGCGGCATCTATGCGGTGCCTTTGGCGGTGTCGTCGACCTATGTGGTGATCTTCGTGCTGTTCGGATCGGTGCTGGTGCGCAGCGGCATGGGCGAAGTCATGATCGACGTCGCGCGGGTGATTGCCGGCCACACGCGCGGCGGCCCGGCCAAGGTCGCCGTGATCTCGAGCGGTGTCTTCGGATCGATCAACGGCAGCTCCGTCGCCAATGTCGTGGCGACGGGCGCCTTCACCATCCCCTTGATGCGCAAGACCGGCTATTCCGGGCCCTTTGCCGCGGCGG
>NZ_JRJG01000203.1 GCF_000759435.1 Hoeflea sp. BAL378 | reverse complement strand
TCGCTGTCGGCATGGTCGCGGGCGCGCGCGGTCAGCAGCACGGCCTTGTGCCGGTCGGCGACCGCCGGCTCCAGCGTGCCGGCCTGACGCTGCTTATCGAGCAGGCCCAGCGCCTCGTTCCACTTGCCCTCGCGGGTCCGGTAGGACAGGGCCGCCGATCCGGCCCACTGCAGTTGCGGCGCCTGTTCGGCGGCGGTCTCGGCATAATGCTGCGCCGCCTCGTCCGCGCCCTGCCGCTGCGCCTCGAGATAGAGCCCGCGCAGGCCCAGAAGCCGGGTCTCCGGATCCTCGGCCATGGCCTCGAACAGCTTGCGGGCTTCCTCGTGCCGGCCCTCGATCAGCGCCGCCTGCACATCGAGAAGATGGATGAGCGGCTCCTGGTCGGCGTTGAGCAGGCCCTTGGTGCGCTTGTTCATCTTGCGCGCCATGGCGGCGTCGCCGGCGCCGGCCGCCAGGAGGCCGGTCGACAGCGCCTGGTAGCCGCGGTCGCGCTTGCTGGCGCGGAAATAGCGCGAGACGGTGCGCGGCGAATAGAGGATGGCGCGGATGATCCACCAGCCGACCATGATCGCCGCGATCAGCGAGGCGACCAGCGTCACCGCCGTCATCAGCGACATTTCGATGCGCCGGTCCTGCCAGACGATGAAAAGATCGCCGGGCCGGTCGGCGAGCCAGGCGAAGCCGAAGCCCAGCGCGAGAATCAGCACCACGAAGATTAACAAGCGGATCATCACGGGTCTCCTAATTGGCCGGGGCTTCGGTCGAAGCCGGTGCGCCGCCCGGCGCCATCGAGGCGGCGATCAGCTTCTCGGCGCGGGCGCGGGCGGCGAGCGAGTCGCCGAAGCCGGCCGCGGCGGCTTTCGACGCCTCGGGCAACTGGTTCCATTCGGCCAGCGCGGCGTCGAGATCGCCGTCCATCAGCCGGGCCTCGGCGCGGGCGGCGATCGCCTCGGCGCTGTCGCCCTCGACATCGCCGACCTGGCGCACCTTGACCACCGACAGGGCGCTCGACATCAGCCGGTCGACCAGCCCCTGTTCGGGATCGACCGGTTCGGCCGCGGCGATGGCGGCGGTGGCGGCTTCCGGAAACTGCTCGATCAGCCGGGAGCGGCTGGGCACGCCGCTGGCCGCCAGATCCCTGAGCTCCGGCACGGCCGGATCATCCGGCGCCACCGAGGCGAAGGCCTCGAGTTCGGTCATGAACGACCCGCCGCGGTCGATCGCCGACTTGAGGCCGGCGGCGGCGATGGCGCGGGCAAGATCGATCTGACGGCCGGGTTCGTCGAGCCTGGCGGCGAGATCGGTCTGGCCCTGCTCGACCGCGGCGATCCGGGCCGAAAGCTCCGAGACCTGGGTGGAGGTCTGGGTCTGCAGCTCCGAAACCGCGGTCTGCAGGCCGGATTGGGCGGCCCGCAGCTCGTCGAGACCCGCCGTCACGGCCGGGTCGGCAGCGCCGCTGCCGGCGCCCATCTGCGCGAGCGTGGCTTCGAGCGCCGCAAATCTCTCGTTCACCGCGGCGATTGCGGCCGGATCGGCCGTCCCGCCGGCTGCCGCCGCTTCGTTGAGGCTTGTCTCCAGCCGGTCGAGACGCGCCGACAGTTGCGCCGCCATGTCGGCGTCGCCGGTGCCGGCCGACTGGCTGGTCAGGGTCTCGACGCTCGACGACACCGCGTCGAGCCGCGAGCTCAACGCCTGGACCTGGTCGGCGGAGCCTCCCGGCGCCGGAAGCACGCCGCTCGCCTGCAGGGCGTAGCCGCCGCCAAGGGCGATCACCGCGCCGATCAGGCCGGAAGCGAGCATCAGCACGCCGCCGCCGCTTTTGGCGGATGCGCCGGACCTGTTCGTCGCAGCCGGGCTCGCCGGCCCGGAATCGCCGGTCCGCGCCTCGGACGGCTTTGCCTTCGCAGCGGACGAAGCCGGACCCGTGGATGAGCCGGGTGTCGATGATGCCGGCTTGCCGTCGCCGGGCCTGGCGGTCGCGGTCTCCGGTTCGTCGGCGGGATGTCGCGTGCCGGCAGGCGGCACGCTGGATTTCGGCTCGCCCGCGGCGCGTCCGAACGCTGCCGCGTCTCCCGCCTTCGCATCGGTTTTCGCCTCAGCGCCCTTGCCGGATGGCGCCGATGACGGGCCGGTCCCGGCGGAGGCGGCATCGGTCTTCGCCGCCGACGCGGGCTCGCCGGGTTTCGCCGATGCCGGCGCGGATGTCGCCGGGCCGGCGGCCGCGGGCCTGGAGGTGAGGTCCTCGTTCTTCGGCGTCACATCGGTGGCGTCGAGGTCGATGGTGACCGGTTCGGGCGATTTCGAGTGTCGCGGGGTAGGGCCCTTGCTCATGGCGTGTCCTGCTTGATCTGGTTCGGGCGAACGCGACGGTCCGCAATGACAGTGCATTGCCGGCAGCCGCCGCACTATGCCCTCAAATCATCCCAATGCGGCGAGCGATGCAAGCAGGCTGTTCTCATCGGGATGACCCGCGATAACGCAGCGCGCCCGCCATGGTTCCGGCAGCGCCTCGGCGATGGCCGGGGAAAGACAGAGGAATCGTGCCGAATCCAGAGCATTGCCGAGGCCTTCGGCCCGGACCAGCGCCGCCAGACGCCGCGCCGCATTGGCCGAATAGAGCAGCACGACGTCCGGGGGATGCGACAAAACAGTCGACTTCACAATGTCAGTCGAATAACTTATTTCGACCATCCGGTAGCATTCGAGCACGGTAAAGGCGAGCTCTGCCTGGCGCAGCTCCTCCTCGATCACGTCCGTGCGCGGCGCGCCGGCGAGATAAACCAGACCTCTTCCCCGAGCCTCCGCGCCGCCCGGCGCCGGGCCTTCCGCCGGCTGCGATGCCGCTCCGGTCAGGGCGCGCGCCAGGTCAAGCGCGGCCCCGCCGCCCTCGCGGACATCGGTAAAACCCGCTTCGCGCGCCGCTTGGGCGGTGGCCGGGCCGACCGCGTGGACCGGCACGCTGAAA
>NZ_JRJG01000202.1 GCF_000759435.1 Hoeflea sp. BAL378 | reverse complement strand
CCCGGCTCTGTCGCGCTGCGCGCGCCAATCGCCGACCTCCCCTCAAGGGGGAGGTTGGACAATCCGGACCGCCCCCGCCAAAGGACCAAACCATGAAAATCACCCGCGCAGGCACGACGCCCTCGGCCAAGGGCCCCGCCGACTACTTCACCGGTACCGTCCGCCTCGACAAATTGTTCGCCGCCGAGGCCCCCGGTCGAGTGCAGGGCGCGGCGGTGACATTCGAGCCGGGCGCGCGCACCGCCTGGCACACGCATCCGCTGGGGCAGACGATCATCGTCACCTCCGGCATCGGCCGCGCGCAGCGCGAAGGCGGCCCGGTGGAGGAGATCCGGCCGGGCGACGTGGTCTGGTTCGAACCGGGCGAAAAGCACTGGCACGGCGCGTCGCCGGAAGTCGCCATGACCCATCTCGCCATCCAGGAAGCCCTCGACGGCGTGGCGGTGACGTGGCTCGAGCAGGTGAGCGACGAGGATTATGCGGGCTGGAGCGACGATGTCTGAGGCGGGGATGGCAATCCACGACCCGCGGCCCGAAACGGCAGGAGATCGCGCGTCCTCCGTCATCCCGGCCTTGAGCCGGGATCCAGCGACCCGGCGTCCGCCGGGTCAAGGGACTCGTTTCAGCCCGGGGACCCGGGCTGGCTGGATGCCGGATCAAGTCCGGCATGACGGTGGGGCGGGCTTTGGCCAACACCCAGGCCTTGAGTGTGGGACTCGCGTGATGGCACCCCACCTGCCCCTTGAGGGGAGGTCGGAGAGACAAGCGAAGCGCAGGCGATCCG
>NZ_JRJG01000201.1 GCF_000759435.1 Hoeflea sp. BAL378 | reverse complement strand
GGGCGAAGGGCCCGGGGTGGCGTGAGAGATGTGGCTTGGCGCGATCGCCCGCGCCCCACCGGTGAGGGACTTCCGCGCCTTCCGGGCGCGGATCGGCTCTCCTTCCCGCAAAGCTTGACGCGAGCCCTGGGCGGTTCGTCATGTTCGGCCCTTCGGAGACCGAACCCGCCCTCTCCCACTCGCATGTGTGAGATGCGGCAGGGAATGGTCAGGCCGGCGTTCGCGGTGACGCCGCATCCATGGAGGGCCGGCCGGCCCGGCCATGACTGCGGATCGAACGCCGCCGGTGCGAGGCCTGGCGCAGTGTGCCGCACGGTCCTCAAACCGGTTCCGGCTTTCTCGCCGGAGGCCCTTGCCCTGATCCACCGCGATCGGACAGGCCCCCGCACGTCGGCCGGGGTGGACGCTTCGCAAGCTGCTGGCCAACGGGTACGGCCCCCGCCCGCCAGCACTCACCGCCTCCCGCCGGCCCGGGCTCCGTACGCCCCGGCCATCCATTGGAGCGGAAGGTGAGACGAGTATCGCACGGCGGGAAAAGGTGGGGAAAATACCGGGTGGTTTTTTGTCCCGGACCGCCGTCCCCAACCGCGCGCGGCATGCGGGCGTTCGGCGCCTGTGGCCGGAAAAGGTTCGTCCGGCGTGCCTGTGGCGCGGCATCCGCCGCAGGGCGCCTCGTCCCCCGCGGAAAGGCTACAGGTCCGGACACACCCGATTGGCGTGTTTGCAGACAGGTAACTTCCCCTAACAAATTTAATAGAGCCCTTGTACCGTTCTGATAAAATGCCCATTGGGGGAGTCCCGCAAACCGCTTGCCGCTACGGAAGGTCCTGACACACAATGCGCCCGCTCGTTCAACCTTTGGCTGAAACCGATCCCATCCTGCAGGACGGCGGCGAATGCGGCGCGCTGTTGCGCGCCATGGACTGGGCATCGAGCCCGCTGGGAGAACCCTCGGACTGGCCGCCGGAACTGCGCGTGATCGTCGGCATCGCGCTGGGCTCGACCCAGCCGATGTTCATCGTCTGGGGGCCGGAGCGGATCACGCTCTACAATGACGGCTACGCCAAGATCTGCGGAAGCCGCCATCCCGCGGCCATGGGACAGCCCTTCCACGACATCTGGTTCGACATCTGGGACCAGCTCGATCCGATCGTTGCCGATGCCTACAACGGCATCAGCACGTCGATGGACGATATCGAGCTGATCATGCACCGCAACGGCTATCCGGAGGAGACCCACTTCGCCTTTTCCTACTCGCCGGTGCGCGGCAGCTCGGGCAAGGTGCTGGGCATGTTCTGCCCCTGTGTCGAGACCACGGCGGAGGTGCTGATGCAGCGCCGGCTGGCCAAGGAGCGCGAGCAGATGCGGCACATCTTCGAGATGGCGCTCGGGGCGGTGGCGATCGTCGAGGGACCTGAGCACGTCTTCACCTTCGCCAATTCCGAATATCTCGCGCTGGCCGGACATCGCAGCATCCTCGGCTGGCGGGTTGCGGACGCCATGCCGGAGGTTGTCGAACAGGGATTCGTCAAGCTGCTGGACGATGTGCTGGCGACGGGTCGGACCTATATCGGCCGCAACATCGAGACCGAGCTGCAGCGCACGCCCGGCGATGCGGCGGAGAAACGGATCCTGGACATCGCCTATCATGCGATCATCGGCGCCGATGGGCGGGCGGAAGGGGTTTTCGTCCAGGCGATCGACGTGACGGACCGGGTCGACGCGGAGCGCCAGCAGCAACTTTTGAACTTCGAACTCGCCCATCGCATGAAGAACCAGCTTTCGCTGGTCCAGGCGATCGCCAACCAGACCTTCCGCTTCGCGCGCGACATCGGCGAAGCCAGGACGTCGCTGGTCAACCGGATATCGGTGCTGGCCCGCGCCCAGGAGATGCTGCTGTCGGCGACCGCGGAATCCACCACCGTGGACGCCATCCTGCGCGATGTCGCGGCCCTGCACGAGGGACCCGCGGGCGGGCGCTTCGAATTCGGCGGCCCCGAGCTGCAGACGGGCCCGCGCGGGGCGCTGTCGCTGTCGCTGATGCTGCACGAACTGTCGACCAACGCGGCGAAATACGGCGCGCTGTCGGTGGACACCGGCAAGGTCGTCATCTCCTGGCGGATCGAGCCGACGGCAAGGGGAGACCAGTTCGTTCTCGACTGGGAGGAGACCGGCGGCCCGGCGGTCACGACCCCGACCCATACGGGATCGGGGACACGGCTTCTCAGGGCCGGCGTCGCCAGCGCCCGGTTCTGCCAGGTCGAACTCTCCTACGAGCCGTCAGGCGCCCGGTGCACGATCCGGGTGGACGTGGATGGCCTGCTGGCCTGAGCGGGCCGCTGTAGATCCGTCCTCGAACTCTCCGCAAGCGGCAGCGCGCCTGCCTGTCCCAAGCTCCCTCCCCGCAAGAGGGAGGGGCCTGCCCCTCACTGCGCCGGGGCGGCCCTTGCCCAGGCGTCGAGCGCCTGGTTGAACACCTCGGTGCCGCTGGCGCCCTTTTCCAGCGTGATCAGCGCCTGGCGGCCATTGGCGTAGACCACCGGGATGTCGATCCAGTTGCGCTCGCGCAGGAGATTGATGTTGGCCTCGCGGGCTTCGGCGAGGTCGTTGAGCGCCACCATGTAGAAGTCCTGGGTGATCTTGGCCGGCACCGCGATCAGCGGGTTGCCCTGGTCGGCCTCGGTCTGCTTCATGGCGATGCGCTGCAACTGGTCGATCGAGCCGCCGTCGAACCCGGGCGGCAGGGCGAACACCACCTCGACGATGTGGCTGGCGGGCAGCGACGGATCGGTGTTGCGCTTGATGGTGATCAGCGCCGACAGGCCCTTGTCGGGATTGTTGATCTCGCCACGAATCACCTGCTCGTCGGGACCGTCGCCGGAGGGCTCGCTCACCAGCGACCAGACCACGGTGCCCTGCTTGACCTCGAGCGACTGCTGGCCGAGGCGCTCCTCGTAGAGGATCATCTTCTGCTGGACGCCGAGCGGCTGCGCCGCGGGCGCGGTGGCCTCTCCCGGCGCGACCGGCGCATCGGTGGTGGCCTGCTCGGCGACGGCCTCGTCCACGGCCCCGGCATCGGTGAGTTCGGCCACAGAGCGGCCCTCGACGGTGTCGTCGGCAGCCGGACCCGGCGCCGGACCGGCGTCGACCTCGGTGCCGTCGGGATTGAGCCGCTGGTTGAACTTGCCGTCGTCGGGGGCGACGAGCGCGGTTTCCGGCGCCGCCTCGGCGGGCTGCTCGGCAGCGGGCTCCGGCTCG
>NZ_JRJG01000200.1 GCF_000759435.1 Hoeflea sp. BAL378 | reverse complement strand
CCCCGCGGGCCGCCTTTTCGCTCCCTTCGTGGGCCAGCCCGCCAGGCACGCTTTGCAAGGTGCGGACCGGTTCGGCGTCGATCTTTGCGGTGAAGCCGCGCGCCCCGCCTCTGCGCTCCGCTCTGCTCCGCCTCTCAACAAAAGGTCCCGACGGCAATGATCTCTGCACGCGACTGGAACATCGTGCTCGCGGGGGAGTGCATGATCGCTCGCCCGTTCTCGATGCATGACGATCCGGAGTTCCTGTCTCTCATCGACGACCTGCGCGAATCCGATGTGACCTATGCGCATCTGGAAATGAACTTCGGCAGTTTCTCGGAACTCGACTGGCCGTCGCGCGGCGACTGGATGGCGAGCTACATGATCGCCGAACCGGCGCTGGCCGGGGAGATGGCCTGGGCGGGGATCGACATGGTGTCGCTCGCGCACAACCACAGCATGGACTTCGGCGTGAGCGGCATGGAGGCCACCCGGCGGCATTGCCAGGCGGCCGGCCTGGTCTGCGCGGGAACGGGGTGCGATCTCGAAGAGGCGCGCGAGCCCGCCTATTTCGAAAGCCGCAAGGGGCGGGTTGCGCTGATCTCCGTGAGCACCGGCAACAAGGGCCATGAATGGGCGGGACTGCCCAAGGCGTCGCTCAGGGGACGGCCGGGTGTCAATCCGCTGCGGGTGTCGATGGATTACCGGATCGATGCGGCGGCGGCGGCCGAATTGCGGCGCATGTCCGAGGCGCTCGGCATTGGCCGGACCGACAGAGATGGCGGCATCCGGCTGGCGCTTCCGTCCGGTCAATCAACGCGCGAAACCGTCCGGTTTGTCCCGGGCGACGATTTTGCAATCCGCAGCACGCTTTATCCGCACGATCTGGCGGGAAACCTGCGGTCGATCGGAGAGGCCACGCACATGGCCGATCTGGTGATGGTGGCGCATCACTTCAACATCGCCGAAGGCCCGCGCGGCGACGAGCCGCCCGGCTTTGCCCGCCAGTTCGCCCATGCCGCGATCGACGCGGGGGCGGACATCTATATCGGCCATGGCTGGCACAAGACGCTGGGGATCGAGATCTACAAGGGCAGGCCGATCTTCTACGGGATGGGCAATTTCATCTCCCAGTCCGAATTCATCCGCCGCGTGCCCTATGACAGTTTCGAGGCCTTCGGCCATGACATCGAACGGC
>NZ_JRJG01000199.1 GCF_000759435.1 Hoeflea sp. BAL378 | reverse complement strand
TGCTGCGGCATCGTCGCCGCCGGGCTCGATCAGGACGGGCGCGGTGTGGTGCTGGCCGACGGCTCGGTCGAGGGCGCCAGCCCGACCGGGTGGGCCGAGGCCGTGGCGCGGCTCTACCGGCGCTTCGACGCCGACTGCGTGGTGGCCGAGATCAACCAGGGCGGCGACATGGTGACGAGCGTGCTGAGAACGGTCGAGCCGTCGCTGCCGGTGCGGACCGTGCGGGCCTCGCGCGGCAAATGGCTGCGCGCCGAGCCGGTGGCGGCTCTCTACGAACAGGGGCGCGTGGTCCATGCCGGCCATTTCGCGGGGCTCGAGGACCAGATGTGCGATTTCGGCCCGGACGGGCTCAGTTCCGGCCGCTCGCCCGACCGGCTCGACGCGCTGGTCTGGGCGCTGACCGAGTTGATGCTGGGGCGCAGGGGCGAGCCGCAGGTGCGGCATTTGTGAAAGTTCGTCATGGAAGTTCGGGGACAGTTTACTTTTTGGGCGTCGCCCAAAAAGTAAACTGTCCCCGACATGCAGCAGGTGCGGCATTTGTGAGCGGGACGCGTCATGGAGGTTGCCAACCCGCGGCGAAGCGTGAATCAGGATGGCGCATCAAGACCGAAAGGAAGTGCCCATGATTCGCCACATCGTGTTTTTCAGCGTCAAGGACCGGGCCGATCGCGACCGGGTGGAGCAGGGCCTCAACCTGCTGGCGGCGACGCCGCATGCGCGGTTTTTCGAGATCGGCCGCAATCTCAACACCGATCCGATTTCCGACCCCGTCGACTTTGTCGTCTATGGCGAATTCGACGACGAAGCGGCGCTTGCTGCCTACAAGGCCGATCCGCTCTACCAGCGTTCGATCGACATCGTGCGGCCGCTGAGGGAACTCCGGATCGCCGCCGACTTCGTGAGCGCCGCCCGCGACTGAGGCCGCCGCGCGCGGCGTCACACGAGAGATCCTGTTTCAACCCCGCCAGGGTCGCCCTGGCGGGGTTTTTGATTCCAGAGCTTCGAAAGGGTGAGACCATGGCATTCGGATTTCGGCTTCCCTGGACCCGCGCCGCGGCGCCCCGGCCGCCTGCTGCCAAGAGCTGGCTGCCGGGCGCGATCGCAGCACTTGCGGACGGCGACGGCGCGCGCTGGAGCGGGCGCAGCTATGCGGGTCTTGCGCGGGAAGGCTTCATGCGCAATCCGGTGGCGCACCGCGCGGTGAGGATGATCGCCGAAGCGGCTGCTTCCGTGCCCTTCGTGGTGTTCGACGGCGGCCGCGAGCAGGAGCGCCACCCGGTCATGGACCTGCTTAACCGCCCGGATCCGAACGGCGCCGGCGACAGCTTCTTCGAAACCCTCTACGGCCAGCTGCTGCTGTCGGGCAATGCCTGGATCAACCCCGTGAGTGCGGGCGGGCGCATCGCCGGGCTGCAGCTCTTGCGGCCCGACCGCATGCGGGTGATCGAGGGCGCCGACGGCTGGCCGGTGGCCTACGAGCACCAGGCGGGCGGGCGGCGGCAGCGCTTTCCGGCCCAGCCCGAGGAGGGGCCGGGGTTGTTGCACCTGAAGCTGTTTCATCCGCTCGACGATCATCTGGGATTCGCCCCGCTGGAGGCGGCGCTGATGGCGCTCGATCTGCACAATTCGGCGATGAGCTGGAACAAGGCGCTTCTCGACAATTCCGCCCGGCCGTCGGGCGCGCTGGTCTACCAGCCCAAGGACGGCGGCAATTTGACGCCTGAGCAATACGAGCGGCTGAAAGCCGAACTCGAGGACGGCTACCAGGGCGCGCGGCGCGCCGGGCGGCCGATGCTGCTCGAGGGCGGGCTCGACTGGAAGGCGATGGGGCTCACGCCCCGCGACATGGATTTCATCGAGGCGCGCAACGGGGCGGCGCGCGACATTGCCTTGGCGCTCGGCGTGCCGCCGATGCTCTTGGGCATCCCCGGCGACCTCACCTACGCCAATTACCAGGAGGCCAACCGCGCCTTCTGCAGGTTGACCGTGCTGCCGCTGGTGGGGCGCACGGCGCAAGCGCTGACCGCCTGGCTGCAGCCGGTCTATGGCGCCGGACTGAAGGTGGAGTACGACGCCGACCGGCTGCCGGGGCTCTCGGCCGAGCGCGACGCGCTGTGGGCGCGGCTTGGCGCGGCCGATTTCCTCAGCGACGAGGAAAAGCGGGAAGCCGTGGGATATCAGCGTGTTGCGGGCTGAAGCGGATTCAGGTTCCGAGCGTCTTGACTCAGTTTGGCAAGACGCGCGGCGGGAGAAGGAAGGAGGCGGGACGATGCAGGGCATGGAACCCGAGCCGGCCTGGCTTGCCGTGCGGATTGCCGGCGCGGTTGCGGGCGCCTTGGTCTCGCTCGCCTACATGATGCCCAAAAGCGCCCGCGAGGCCGC
>NZ_JRJG01000198.1 GCF_000759435.1 Hoeflea sp. BAL378 | reverse complement strand
GATCTCAGCGGCGGCGCCGGGCGCCGGCTCGACAGGCGCGGCAAAGCGACGCTGCGGGCGGCGGTGGACGGCTGGACCGGCCCCGCTTTCGACCAGGGGCAGGGCAGGGCCGTCACCCTGGGACGGACCCTGATCCGGCGCCGGGACGCGGACCTGCTGATCGGCCGCGAGCGGCGCGGGCTCGACAGGCTCAGCCTGGAGCCGGGAGGGACCGGCGTATGGGACGGCCGCTACAGCATCCGCAATCTCGACGGGAAAACGCCGCTGCACGTCGAAGGCGGCGGGCAAAGCGGCGTTGCGCCATGGTTTGGCCGGGTTTTGGCGGGAAGACAGCGGGAGTGGAGCGCTGAAAACGGGGTCGCCGGCGGATTTCTGTGCCGACGGTTAACCGGCCGCGCCTCGCGCATCCTGCCGGTCTACGAGCTGCCGCTGGCGCAGGCGCTGGCGGGTTTGGCGGGGTCCCGGCCGTTGCCGCCCTGTCCCTGGGCGTTTTGAAAGGCTGAAGCGGTCGCCGACAGTGTCAAACTTCGATGACAAACACCGCCTTCAGCCTTGGCAAGGCAGCGCAGGGCTCCTATGTTGTAAGTCAAGTATCGAAATCCGGTTTGCGCCGGTGGCCGCAGGCCATGATCTCCGAGGACGAGCATGAATCCCAACTTCCGCAACTTCGCCCTCTGGGCAATCATCGCGCTCCTGTTGATCGCATTGTTCAACATGTTCCAGAGTCCTGCCGAACGGACCACCGGGCGCGACATCGCCTATTCGCAGTTCCTCAAGGATGTCGATTCCGGACGCGTCCGCGACGTCACCATCGTCGGCGACCGCATCTCCGGCAACTACACCGACGCCGCCACGGGATTCCAGACCTATTCGCCGGGCGATCCGGGCCTCATCCAGCGCCTCAATGACCGCGACGTGACGATCACCGCCCGGCCGGAAGTTGACAGCTCCAACACGCTGGTCGGATATCTGATCTCCTGGCTGCCAATCCTGCTCATCCTCGGCGTCTGGATCTTCTTCATGCGGCAGATGCAGGGCGGCTCGCGCGGCGCAATGGGGTTCGGCAAGTCGAAGGCCAAGCTGCTCACCGAGGCGCATGGCCGCGTCACCTTCGCCGATGTGGCGGGCGTCGATGAGGCCAAGCAAGATCTCGAGGAAATCGTCGAGTTCTTGCGTGATCCGCAGAAGTTCCAGCGGCTGGGCGGCAAGATCCCGCGCGGCGTGCTGCTCGTGGGCCCTCCCGGCACCGGCAAGACGCTGACCGCACGCGCGGTGGCCGGCGAAGCCAATGTGCCGTTCTTCACCATTTCCGGTTCTGACTTCGTCGAAATGTTTGTCGGCGTCGGCGCCAGCCGCGTGCGCGACATGTTCGAGCAGGCCAAGAAGAACGCGCCCTGCATCATCTTCATCGACGAAATCGACGCCGTCGGCCGCCATCGCGGCGCCGGTCTCGGCGGCGGCAATGACGAGCGCGAGCAGACGCTCAACCAGTTGCTGGTCGAAATGGACGGCTTCGAGGCCAATGAAGGCATCATCCTGATCGCCGCCACCAACCGTCCCGACGTGCTCGACCCCGCGCTGATGCGTCCGGGCCGCTTCGACCGCCAGGTCGTGGTGCCGCTGCCCGACGTCAACGGCCGCGAGAAGATCCTCAAGGTGCATGTGCGCAACGTGCCGATGGCCCCGAATGTCGACCTCAAGGTGCTGGCCCGCGGCACGCCCGGCTTCTCCGGCGCGGACCTGATGAACCTCGTCAACGAAGGCGCGCTTCTCGCCGCCCGCCGCAACAAGCGGCTGGTGACGATGGCCGAGTTCGAGGACGCCAAGGACAAGGTGATGATGGGGGCCGAGCGCCGCTCGACCGCCATGACCCAGGAAGAAAAGAAGCTCACCGCCTATCACGAGGCCGGCCACGCCGTGGTCGCGCTCAATGTCGCCGCCGCCGACCCGGTGCACAAGGCGACGATCATCCCGCGCGGTCGCGCGCTGGGCATGGTGATGCAGTTGCCCGAGGGCGCCCGCTACTCGATGAGCTACAAGTGGATGATCTCGCGCCTCGCCATCATGATGGGCGGCCGCGTCGCCGAGGAACTGACCTTCGGCAAGGAGAACATCACTTCGGGCGCCTCGTCCGACATCGTCCAGGCGACCAAGCTCGCCCGCGCGATGGTGACCGAATGGGGCTTCTCCGACGAGCTCGGCCAGGTCGCCTATGGCGAGAACCAGCAGGAAGTGTTCCTGGGCCATTCCGTGGCGCAGCAGAAGAACGTGTCGGAATCGACCGCCCAGAAGATCGACAGCGAGATCCGCCGCCTGATCGACCAGGCCTATGACGAGGCGCGCACGATCCTCACCAAGAAGAAGAAGGCCTTCATCGCCATTGCCGAAGGCCTGCTCGAATACGAGACCTTGACCGGTGAGGAAATCAACGCCCTGATCCGCGGCGAGAAGCCGATGCGCGATACCGGCGACGACACGCCGCCCAGCCGCGGCACCGCGGTGCCGACCGCCGGCGCCAAGAAGGGCGGCGCGGGCAAGAAGGGCGACGAGCCCGATCCCGGCATGGAGCCGCAGCCGCAATAGGCCGTTGCCGCCGATCACGCCAAGCAACAGAGCAGCCGCCTCCGGGCGGCTGTTTGTGTGTATTGCAATGAATTGTAACAAAATCTGATTGTATTATAGTACCGTTTTGGGGAATTAGACTGTGGGACATCATTCTACAGGACCAGACTGGTTCGGGGGGCTCCATGATTAGGCGATATTTTGGCACCGACGGAATTCGGGGTCAGGCAAACAAGGCGCCGATGACGCCGGATCTGGCGATGCGTGTCGGCATCGCGGTCGGCAATCTCTTCCGCAACGGCGATCACCGCCACCGCGTCGTCATCGGCAAGGACACGCGGCTGTCGGGTTACATGATCGAGAACGCACTGGTGGCGGGCTTCACCGCGGCCGGCGTCGACGTGTTCCTGCTCGGGCCGATCCCGACGCCCGCGGTCGCCATGCTCACGCGCTCGCTGCGCGCCGATATCGGCGTGATGATCTCGGCCTCGCACAATCCCTATCAGGACAACGGCATCAAGCTGTTCGGCCCCGACGGCTTCAAGCTCTCGGACGAGCTCGAAAAGCGCATCGAGGAACTGATGGATGAAGACATCCATCTGCAGCTCGCGCGTCCCGACGCGATCGGCCGCGCCAAGCGCATCGACGGCGTGCATGACCGCTACATCGAATTCGCCAAGCGCACGCTGCCCAAGGACATCACTTTGTCGGGCATGCGGGTCGTCGTCGATTGCGCCAACGGCGCGGGCTACAAGGTCGCTCCCGCGGCGCTGTGGGAACTGGGCGCCGACGTGATCGCCATCGGCGAGGAGCCGAACGGCACCAACATCAATCTCAATTGCGGCTCGACCCATCCGGTGGCGCTGTCGCGCAAGGTCCACGAAGTGCGCGCCGACATCGGCATTGCGCTCGACGGTGACGCCGACCGCGTGCTGATCGTCGACGAGACCGGCGCGGTGATCGACGGCGACCAGTTGATGGCGCTCATCGCCGAATCCTGGGCCGCCGAGCAGCAGTTGCGCGGCGACGGCATCGTCGCCACCGTCATGTCCAATCTCGGCCTCGAGCGCTTCCTCGGCGGCATCGGCCTGTCGCTGGCCCGCACCAAGGTCGGCGACCGCTACGTCGTCGAGCACATGCGCAAGCACGGCTTCAATGTCGGCGGCGAACAGTCGGGCCACATCGTGCTGTCGGATTTCGCCACCACCGGCGACGGCCTGGTCGCGGCGCTGCAGGTGATGGCCTGCGTGCAGCGCATGGGACGCCCGGTGTCGGAAGTCTGCCGCCGGTTCGAACCGGTGCCGCAGGTGCTCAAGAACGTGCGCCATTCCGGCGGCCGTCCGCTCGACGACCGGCTGGTCAAGGCGGCGATCGCGGAAGCCGAGGCG
>NZ_JRJG01000197.1 GCF_000759435.1 Hoeflea sp. BAL378 | reverse complement strand
CGGGCAATCTCACCGACAGCGGCACGATCGCCTTCACCGATGTCGACCTCCTCGACATCCATACCGTCCTCCCGGGTATCGTCGCCTCGAATGGCGCACTCGGCGCGTTGACGGCAAACGTCACAACGGACACCACCGGCACGGGCACGGGCGGCGTGATCAGCTGGAGCTACGGTGTCGCGGCTTCGGCCGTGGAATACCTGGCCCTCAATGAGACCAAGGTCGAGACCTTCACGATCACCCTGAGCGACGGCCGCGGCGGCACCGTCGAGCGCACCATCTCGGTGACCATCACCGGCACCAATGACGTGCCGGTCGTTGCCTCAGATGACGTCACCGGCGCGGTCACGGAACAGGTGACGCCGGCGGGCAACCTCACCGACAGCGGCACGATCGCCTTCACCGACGTCGATCTTCTCGATATCCACACCGTCTTGCCTGGCATCGTAGCCTCGAACGGCGCTTTGGGGACACTCACGGCCAATGTCACCACGGACACCACCGGCACCGGCACGGGCGGCGTGATCGGCTGGAGCTATCGCGTGGCGGCCTCGGCCGTGGAATATCTCGCCGAAGGCGAAACCAGGGTCGAGACCTTCACGATTACGCTGAGCGACGGCCGCGGCGGCACCGTCGAGCGCACCATCTCGGTCACCATCACCGGCACCAACGATGCGCCCGTGCTGGCCATCACCCAGCCGCTGGCGGTCACCGAGGCCGCCGATGCCCGCGCCCAGGACATCGCGCCCGTCTCCGGCAGCCTGTCGGTGACCGATGCGGACATCGGCGACACGCTGACGGCCTCGGTCAACGGGTCTCCGACGCTGGTCTGGAGCGGCGGGACGCTGTCGCCGCAGCAGGTGATCGACCTGACCGCGGCCCTTGCGGCCGGCAGGCTGACGCTGACGCCCAACACCTCCAATGGCGGCCTGCAAACGCTGGCCTATTCCTGGGATCCGTCCGCCTCCAATCTCGATTTCCTGGCCGCGGGCCAGACCCTGACCGTGAGCTACGCGATCTCCGTCTCCGACGGCAGGGCCAACTCCGCCGTGCAGCCGCTCACCTTCACCATCACCGGCACCAATGACGCGCCGGTGGCGGTCATGGACAGCGGCGGCATGACCGAGGACGACGGCTTCCGCATCTTCGATGTCAGGGCCAACGACACGCTCGACCCCGACGCGGGCGCCAGCAATGCGGTGACGATCGGAAGCCTCAGCTTCTCCGGGCTTCCCGCCGGCATCGACGCCAGCGACGTCGCTGTCACAGTGACGGCGGACAACCAGATCAGGGTGGAGCTGCTCGGCTCCGAATGGAACCAGATGTTCAACGGCCAGACCGGCCACATCTTCATCAACTACCGGCTTTACGGAGACAACGGCCAGTTCTCGAGCAACCAGCTGCTGGTGCAGGTCTCCGGGACCAACGACGCGCCGGTGCTCAATACGGTCATCGATCCGGCGATCACCATCGCCGAGGATTCGGTTCTGCCCGGCGCGGGCGGCGGCACGCTGGTCTCGGCGCTCGTCGGCCGGGTCGGCGGCGGCGGGCTCGACAACGTCACCGACGACAGTTTCCTGACCGGCATCGCCATTACCGGCCAGAACACCGCCAACGGCGTCTGGTACTATTCGGTCGACAACGGGGCGCACTGGAGCGTGATCGGCGCGGTCTCCGACAGCAACGCGCTGACGCTGCGGCCGGAGGCGCGCGTCGTCTTCGTGTCCAATGCCAATTACAACGGCGTCATCGCCGACGCGCTGACGATCCGGGCCTGGGACGGCACCGGCGGCGCCAACGGCTCCTACTTCAACACCACCGTCAATGGCGGCACGACCGGCTATTCGACCGCCACCGACACCGTCAGCCTGACGGTCACACCGGTCAATGACAACCCGACGATCACCTCCAACGGGGGCGGGGCGGTTGCCGCGGTCACGGTCGCGGAGAACACCACGGCGGTGACCACGGTTGCGTCCTCCGACATAGACGGCGGCGCGGCGCAGTATTCGATCCTGTCGACTTCGGGCACGGACTTCGCCCGCTTCACCATCGATGCGGTGACCGGCGTGCTGAGTTTCATCGCCGCGCCCAATTTCGAGGCGCCGGCCGATGCCGACCTCGACAATGTCTACACGATCGACGTGCAGGTGTCCGACGGCCTGGGCGGCACGGACATCCAGCGCATCCATGTCACGGTCACCGACGTTCCCGAAGCACCCACGGCGGCCAACGATTCCTTCGCGATCAATGAAGACGACGTGCGGATCTTCACGATCGCGGATCTCACAGGCAACGACACGAATCCGGCCGGCGGGCTGCCGCTGACGATCACCGGCGTCTCGAATGCGGTGAACGGCACGGTCTCGCTCAACGCAGGCGTGATCACCTTCACTCCGGCCGCCAATTTCTCCGGCCAGGCGAGCTTCACCTACACGATCAGCAACGGCGCGGGCACCGACACGGGCACCGTCACCATCGACGTGGCGCCGGTGGCGGACGCGCCGGTGATCACCGTTGTCCCCGCCGATCCGGCATCTACGCCCGAAGACACCGTGGTTCCGCTGAGATCCTTTTCGGTCGAGCTCGCCGATACAGACGGCTCGGAATCCCTGGTCTCGGTGGTGCTCGCGGGTTATCCGGCCGGCGCAACCTTCTCGCTTGGCCACCAGGTCGGCGCGACCTGGGTGTTCGACCAGGCGGCCGACATCGCCGCGCTCAACGCCGGCACCGTGACAATGACGCCGCCTGCCGACTACAACGGCGCCTTCGACCTGACCGTCACCGCCACATCGGAGGAAACCGTGGGCGGCAGCACCGCCAGCAGAACCGTGATCATCCAAATGACGATCAGCCCGGTCGCCGACGCGGCCGTCATCTCCGGCGATGTCGCGCGCGAAGTGCTGGAAGGCGTGGGGACTGCCGGCGACGTGGTGGCATCGGGAACGCTGCAGGTCAACGACGCCGATGGTCCCGCGTCCTTCATTGCCCAGGACATCGTCACCGCCTCCGGCGGGCGCTTCGTGCTCGGCACCGACGGCAACTGGACCTACACCATCTCCAATGCCAATCCGCTGGTCCACGGCCTCGGCGCCGGCGACAGCCTGGTCGAGCATCTGACCGTCACCAGCAATGACGGGACCCAGAGCCAGGTCACCGTCACCGTGCGCGGCGTCGACGATCTGCCGCCGTCGGTGACTTCGCTGTCCCTGACCCCGAGCGTGATCACCGATGCAATTGCAGGTGGAGCGGACCCGGTCGCCACGCTGACCATCACGTTCAGCGAAGCGATGGACCAGAGCGTCGCGCCGACCGTCACCTCGAACGCGGCCAGCACCCTGACCAATGCATCCGGGCGATGGACCTCGGCCACCACCTATGTGGTGAGCTACCTGATCGCCGACGCCAATGTCGAACTCGGCGCGGTGACCTTCACTGTCTCCGGCGCCAGGGACCTTGCCGGCAATCTGCAGGTGCCTGCCTCGGCGATGACGACCACCGGCGGAGCCACCATCGACACGCTGGCTCCGGTGATCGGCGCGCCGGTCATCGAAGGCGTCTCGGGCGGCGACACGACCGTCAACATCTCCGAAGCCGCGGGCGGCGTGACCGTCTCGGTCTCCATCACCGGCGCCGCCAGCGTCACCATCGGCGGCGTCGCCGCCACCCTTTCGGGCGGCAATATCTGGACGGCGTCGCTGACCGCAGTCCACGGGCTGAACAGCTTCGTCATCACGGCGGTCGACGCGGCCGGCAACATTTCGACGGCGAATGGTGGCTTCACCGCCGATCTTGCCGCGCCGGCGGCGCCCTTGCTCGACCTCGTCTCCGGCTCGGACTCGGGCGTCAGCGACACCGACGATATCACCAACGACACGACGCCGACGCTGACCGTCGCCGGCGAGATCGGCGCGCTGGTGGCGATCTATGACGGCGCTACCCTGGTGGGATCCGGCACCGTGGGGGCAGACGGGACCGTGGCGATCACCCTCTCGGCGCTTGCCCACGGCGTGCACTCCCTCGTGGCCTATGCCACCGATCAGGCCGGCAACACCAGCGCCGCCTCGGGGCCCCTGGCGGTGACGATCGATACGCAACTGCTGGCCGTCGATAGTTTTTCCAATCAGGTCCGCGTCAACCAGACGATTAACAACCGGCAGGAAAACCCGGGCGTGGTCAGCCTCAACGACGGCGGCTATTTCGTCTATTGGGAAAGCCAGCAGGGCGTGGCGGACTCCTGGGAGATCGTCGGGCGTCTCTACAATGCCGACGGCACGGCCCGCGGCAACGAATTCCAGATCAACGACGTGACCGCGATCCACCAGTGGACGGCCTCGGCGAGCGTGCTGAGCAATGGCAACATCGCCGTCGCCTGGTACAACTGGAACGGCGGCGGCGTCACCGGCATCAAGATCCTCAACCCGGCCACCGGCGCGACGGTCGTCTCCGAGTTCTCGATTCCCGGAGTGACCGGCGTCGGCTCCGTCTCGATTGCCGCCCTCGACGGCGGCGGCTTCGTGGTCTCGGCGCAAAGCGGCAGCAACGTCGTTGCCCAGAGATACACAAACGCCGGGGTGGCGGACGGCTCGCTGGTCACCATCGCGACCAGTTTCGGGGGAGGCATGGAAACCGACGCCTTGCCAGGCGGCGGTTGGGTTACCGCCTGGGTGGACCAGACCTCCTCCGTGCAGATGAAAATCTTCGGCGCCAACGGTGCTTTGGTCGCCACCGCGACCGTCGATGCGCAGGGGCTCACCGGCAATGAGACGTCAGGCCTCGACGTCACGATCCTCAACAACGGCAACTTCATCGTCGCCTGGGGCGGAAACCTCACCAGCGGCGGCAATGGAACGTCCGAAATCTTCGTCCAGATGTTTGCAAGCGACGGCACGGCGATCGGCACGGCCCGGCAGGTGAACACCACCACAGCCAATGCTCAAGGATCGCCTCAGGCGGTTGCCCTTGGCGATGGCGGCTACCTGATCGCCTGGTCTTCGAGCGGGCAGGACGGCAACGGCTGGGGCACCTACGCCCAGCGTTTCGACGCGGCCGGTAATCCGGTCAATGGCGAATTCCGGGTCAGCGATGCGACGACGGGGAACCAGGTTGTTGGCGGCACCGGCCGTGACGGCCTCGCGCTTCTGCCCGACGGCTCCGTGGTCGCGGTCTATACCGACACGTCCTCGGGAACGAACGACATCGCCTCCCGTCATTTCTCGCTGTCGGGCGGGGTCCTGGCCACGATCACCGATGGCGACGGGCGTCTCGTTCCGGCGGAACTCGCCGCGGTCGGCTTCACCATCGCTGGCCTGCCCGCCGATCTGGCCAGCGCCACAGCCACCTTCTCGGACGGCACGACCAGCGTCCAGGTCGCGGTCACCGGCAATGGCTCGTTCACTGCCGATCTGACCGGCCTCACCGGCACGACGATCACCCTGTCGCTATCGGCCACCGACCGGGCCGGGAATTCCGGCACGTTCACCGGCCTGGATTCGTCCATTGTCGTTCACAATGTCGGGCCGGTCGCCGTGGCGGACAGCTATACGACCACTGAAGACACCCCGCTGGTGGTGGCGCCCGCACAGGGCGTGCTGGCCAACGACACCGACGGCAACAACGATCCGCTGCGTGCGGTGCTTGTCACCAACGCGGCCCATGGCCTGGTGGTGCTCAACGACGACGGCAGCTTCACCTACACGCCCACGGCAAACTATGCCGGCCTGGACAGCTTCACCTACACCGTCAACGATGGCACGCTGGACGGCAACACGGTGACCGTCTCCCTCACTGTTGCCGCCGCCAACGATGCGCCGACGACGCCTGTCGACATCAATCCTGCCGCCAACAGTGTCGTGGAGAATGCACCCGTCGGGACCGTCGTCGGCATCACGGTGAACGCGTCCGATGTCGACAGCGCCAACATCACCTACACGCTGGTCAACGACGCCGGCGGCAGGTTCGCCATCGACGCGGTGACCGGCATCGTCACCGTGGCCGGCGCGATCGACTACGAGCAGGCGACATCGCACACGATCCGGGTCCGCGCCAGCGACGGAACTCTCGGCAGCGAGCAGGACTTCGTCATCGCGGTGCGCAACGTCCACAACGGTCTGGGCGACGGCGGCTTTGAAACGACGAATGTCGGGGCTCCCGGTTACGTCTATGCGCCGTCCAATCCGTACTGGATTTTCACCGGTGCTCCGGGAAGCGGCAGCGGCCTTCAGAACAACGGCAGTGGCTTCATTGCGCCGACAACCACAAATGGTGGGCGGACGGCCTTCATCCAAGGCACTTCGTCGATGACCCAGACCATGGAGCTGGATGCCGGCGCGTACTCGCTGACGTTTCAGGCTGCCGGCCGCAATGCCTATCTCGGCTCGAACCCGATCAAGGTGTTTGTCGACAACGTCGAGGTTGGCAGTTTCACGCCGACGGTCAATGTCTGGGGCGACGTCACCGTCAGCTTCACGATAGCGACGGCGGGCACCCACACGCTGCATTTTGCCGGCCAGACCTCCGGCGACGCCACGACCTTCATCGACCGCGTCGGCGTATTCTCCGGCGACCGGACGGCCGTGCTGACGGAGGACGCAGGCGTCAATGGCAGCGGCAACCTCGTTGCGTCCGGCACCGTGGTGGTCAACGACGCCGAGCCTGCGGATGTGGCATTCGTTGCGCAGACGACGACCACGGCTCAGGGCGGCACCTTTACGCTCGGCACCAACGGCGCCTGGACCTACAGCATCCCGAACGGCGCGGCGAACGTTCAGGCACTTGGCACCGGTGCAAATTTGATCGACACGGTGACCGCCGTCACCGTTGATGGCTCGCGCATACCGGTCCGGATTGAGGTGCATGGCATCAACGACAACCCGACGCTGACGGGCCTCAACGGCGTCACCTTCCTCGAGAATACCGTCAACGCCGCGCCGCAGATCATCGACGCCAATGTCGTCTTCGCCGATGTCGACAGCGCCAATCTGGCCGGCGGGACGCTGACCGTCTCCGGCTTCATCGCCGGGCAGGACACGATCGGCATCCGCAACCAGGGCGCGGGCGCCGGCAACATCACGCTCAGCGGCGCCAATGTGCTTTACGGCGGCACGGTGATCGGAACCTTCGCCGGCGGCAGCGGGGCGAACAGTCTGGTTGTCACGTTCAACGCCAACGCCACGCCCGGGGCGGTCGACGCGCTGATCCAGAACCTGACCTATGCCAATTCGTCGGACACGCCGACGGCGTCGCGCACCCTGACCATCACCGTGACCGACGGCGATGGCGGCACGGTGTCGGCCACCAGCGTGGTCAACGTGACGGCGGAAAGCGACAACGCAACGCCGGTCGCGCTGGCCAATCTCTACACCATCAATGAAGATACCCCGCTCAGCGGCGCGGTCACGGGCACGGACGGCAATTCCGATCCGCTGACCTACGCGCTGGTCGCCAACTCGGTGGTCGGCGGCACGGTGACCAGCTTTGACGCCAATACCGGCGCCTTCACCTTCGTCCCGCACGCCAACTTTGCGGGCACGGCCTCGTTCCAGTTCGTCGCCAGTGACGGCACCCTCGACTCAGCCGCCGCCACCATCTCCATCGACGTGGCGCCCGTGGCCGATGCGCCCGCGCTGACGGTGCCGGCGGCGGGCGCCGTCGACCCCGAGGCGCTCTCGGGCGATGTCGTCGTCAACGCCACGACGGCAGGAACGCAGCGATTCGCGTCCGTAGCGGCGATCGACGGCGGCTATGTCGTGACCTGGTCGTCCCTGGGTCAGGACGGCGACGACTTCGGCATCTATGCGCAGCGCTACGCGAGCGACGGCACGCCGCAAGGCGGAGAGACGCGGGTCAACACCACGACGGCAGGACTGCAGCAATATTCCTCCGTGGCGGCGATCGACGGCGGCTATGTCGTGACCTGGATGTCGGACGCCGGGAGCATCAGCAGCTACAATATCCATTCGCAGCGCTATGCGACTGACGGCACGCCCCTCGGCGGTGAGACGCAGGTCAACACTGTAACGGACAACAGCCAGGCCTATTCCGCCGTGGCGTCGATCGCCGGCGGCTATGTCGTGACCTGGTCGTCCTCCGGTCAGGACAGCAGCACCTGGGGCATCTATGCGCAGCGCTACGCGAACGACGGCACGCCGCAAGGCGTTGAGACACAGGTCAACACCACGACGGCCAGCGCGCAGACCTACTCCTCGGTGGCGGGGATCGCCGGCGGCTATGTCGTGACCTGGTCGTCCCTGGGTCAGGACGGCGACAGCTATGGCATCTATGCGCAGCGCTATGACAGCAACGGCGTCGCCCAGGGTGTTGAGACGAGGGTCAACACCACGACGGCGGGCAGTCAGGACTACTCCGCTGTGGCGGGGATCGACGGCGGCTATGTCGTGACCTGGTCGTCCTTCGATCTAAACGGCAGCGGCTACGACATCTTTCAGCAACGCTATACGAGCGACGGCGTCGCCCTGGGCGGCGAGACGCGGGTCAACACCGAGACGGCGTCCCATCAGCAACACTCCTCCGTGGTGGCGGTCGATGGCGGCTATGTCGTGACCTGGTCGTCGCTCAATCAGGACGGCGACGATTTCGGCATCTATGCGCAGCGCTATACGAGCGACGGCGTCCGCCTCGGCGGCGAGTTCAGGATCAACGCCGACATTGCAGGAGAACAATTCACCTATGGGTTCTTTGGTGGCTCGCAGGTCGCGGTCATGAACGACGGAACGCTCGTGGCGGTCTGGGACCAGGATGGGGCCGATATCGAGCACCGCCGCTTCCAGCTTCCTGCGGGAGCGAGCGGCAATGAAGATGCCGCGATCGGCATTCCCGTCTCGGCGGTGTTGACCGACACCGACGGCTCGGAGACGCTGACTGCGCTGACGCTCTCCGGCGTGCCCGCCGGAGCGACGATCTCGGACGGGACCAACAGCGTGGTCTCGATCGGCGCGGCGATCTCGGTGCTCGGCTGGAACCTCGCGACCCTGACCTTCCAGGCGGCGGCCAATGCGAACGGCGCCTTCAACCTGACGCTGACTGCGACCGTCACGGACACGGCGACGTTGTCGACCGGCGCGGTAAGCGACGTCGCGAGCTTCAGCCGGGAGTTTGCGGTGACGGTGACACCGGTCAACGACAACCCGACGCTCACCGGCCTCGACGGCGTCACCTTCCTCGAGAATACCGTCAACGCCGCGCCGCAGATCATCGACGCCAATGTCGTCTTCGCCGATGTCGACAGCGCCAATCTGGCCGGCGGGACGCTCACCGTCTCGGGTTTTGTCGCGGGCGAGGATACGATCGGGCTCAATCTGGGCGGTGTCTTCACCATGGCGGGCAGCCAGGTCAGCTACAACGGTCAGTATATCGGAAACCTGTCGGGCGGCTCAGGAGCGAACCCGCTCACCATCTCGTTCAATGCCTTCGCCACGCCCGCGGTGGTCGATGCGCTGATCCAGAACCTGACCTACGCCAACGCCTCGAACACGCCCACTGCGTCACGCACGCTGACGATCACGGTGGCCGACGGCGACGGCGGCACGGTCTCGGCCACGAGCGTGGTCAACGTGACGGCGCAATCCGAGACGCCGCTGGCGGTCGCCGGCAACGACGTCATCGATCCGGTGCCCAATGGCTGGACCTGGTTCGCGAATAACGGCCATATCTACAAATATGTGGCGACCGACACGGTCTGGTCCGGCGCCGTCACCAGCGCCGCCGGCCAGATCGTCGGGCAGTCCTACCTGGCGACCAGCACCAGCGGCGCGGAGGACGCGTTGATCGACTCGCTGGCGGGCGGCCGCATCCATCTCGGCGGTTCGGACGAGGCCAGCGAAGGCACCTGGCGCTGGGTGACCGGGCCGGAGGCCGGGCAGGTGTTCTGGATCGGCGGCCCCGGCGGCGCGGCCCAGAACGGCGCGTTCACCAACTGGTCTTCCGCCAATCCGGGCAATGTGTCCGGCTATGGCGGGGCGGAGAACTACCTCGCCACCGATGCCAACAACAACTGGAACGACATCGACGCAAGCAACAGCGGATTGCCGGCGATCGGCTACATGGCCGAAGCCGGCGGCTTGGATGGCCGGACCTACGCCGCCATCACCGAGGATGCGCCGTTCACCTTCGCGGAAAGCTGGCTGCTCGCCAATGATGCGAACGCGCCCGCGCACATTCTCTCGGTTTCCGCGACCAGCACCGCGGGCGCCACGGTCTCCCTGAATGCGGGACAGATCACCTATGACGCAAGGACCTCGGCGTCCCTGCAGTTGCTGAGCACGGGCCAGGCGCAGACCGACACCTTCACCTACACGATCAGCGACGGCAACGGCGGAACCTCGACGGCCACCGTGACCGTCAATGTGCAGGGCGTCAGCACCGCGCCGGCAGTGTCCAATCTCAAGGTGACGGCGACATCGATCGGCTTCACCATCACCGCTTCGGATTCCGGCGGTATCACAATTTCGCCCTCGATCGCCGCGGATGCCCTGGGCACGAGTTTCGGCCTCGGCCAGCACACGGTGACCATGACTGCAGCAACTTCCTCCACCTCGGTGCCGGTGAATTTCACCGATGGCGTGGGAGGCTCCGTCGTGCCGTTTTCCCTGTCTCGCGGATCGAACATCAGCGATATGCTCAATGCAACCACGCTGCCCACCGCAGCCGTCATTTTTGGATTTGGCGGCACCGATTCGATCACCGGCACCGGCATGAACGACTACATAATCGGAGGAGCGGAGGCAGACTTTATCACCGGGGGCCAAGGTGCCGATCGCTTCCTCTATGGTGCAGGGGACACCGCACTTACCTTGACCTCTGCGAGTGGTAACCAGGGCTCCATTTCAGGCTACGACATCATCACCGATTTCGACGGGAGCGTCGACCGGCTCGATTTCGCGGTCGCGCCCCAGGTGGCGACGGTCAACGGGCCGATCGTCAACGGCACCGATTCCGTAATCCGCTACGTCAACGGATCCGGCAATGAAGTCGGCGCCCACAGGATCCTGAGCGGCGGCGCCATCGAGTTTTCCGATGCAGCTTCGCCCTTCATCGCCCTGACGCTCGACAGCGGCCAAGCGGTCGCCGCCGTGGTCGACTATCTCGGTCGCAACGATATCGGCGCCGCAGGAACGCTCGTAGCCTTTACGGCGAACTATTTGGGCTTCAACCGCACCTTCGTCTACCAGCAGGTCGGAGAAACACCGAATGCGGCGAACGACATCCTGATCGAGCTCCGGGGTGTGACCGGCCTTGGCAATCTGGCGACCGTGATTGCGGCCGCGATGGACCCGATCGTCCTCGATCTGAATGGCGACGGGCTTCACTTCACCGGGGCGAGTTTCGATCTCGATCACGACGGCGTGGCGGATTCGATCGCCTGGCCTTCCGGCGGCGATGGTCTGCTGGTGGCCGACCTGGACCGGTCCGGCGCCATCGAAGGCGGCAACGAGGTCTTCTCGCTCGATTTCAACGGCGGGGATTTCGCCACGTCGCTCGAAGCGCTGGCATCGCTCGACAGCAACCGCGACGCCCGGTTCGACGCCCATGACGCGCGGTTCGGCGATGTGCAGCTCTGGATCGACGCCAATGGCGACGGCGTCAGCGGCGCCGGCGAACTCATCGGGCTCGCCGAAGCGGGCGTTGCCGCGATCCGTCTCGACGCCCATGCCACGAGTTACGGTGTCGACGGGCAGCGCGTGTTCGCCGAGGGCGTTTACGAGACGGCCGACGGGTCGACCGGAGACTTCTTCGGGCTCGATCTCGGACCCTTCACCGGCACGGATGGACCGGCGGTGGCTGGCGGCGCGGGCGGGGCAGGGGCCGATACCTTTGTCTTCGACGCCTCGGCCCTGTCGGACGCCCTCGGGGCCGGCGGAATCAGGGACCTGATCGCCGACTACAGCTTCGGCGAGGACAACATGGTCGATCTCTCGGCGCTCCTGGCCTCCAAGACGGCCAGCGGATCCGATGCGGCCACTTATGTCCATATCGGCCAGGGCTTCCTGGAAGTCGACATCGACGGGGCAGCCGGTGCGGCCGATTTCGTGCGCATCGCCGAACTCCCCCCGGTGCACGGCATGGATGCGCTCAGGATCCTGGTCGACGACGAGCCGACGTCGTCGGGCCATCCCGTCTGACCGCGGCAGGGCCGCGCCCGGCGCATCCCGCCGGGCGGGACCACCGCCGCCGTGGGGCAGGGCGGCGCAAGGCAACGGGTGAGTTGGGAACGGCGCGATGTCGACCCGCCACTCCGGCATAGAGCCGGGGTGGCGACGGACGGGAAGGCCGGGAGCGGTTATTTCTGCTTGGACGCCGCTTTCGACGAGGCCGGCTTTTTGCGGATGCGCACGGCGCGGCCGTCGGAATGGTCGATCTCGAAGGCATTGGTCTTGCGGATCAGGTCGCTGAGCTTCCGGAAGCCGAAATTGCGCGGATCGAAATCGGACGACAGGTTGGCGAGCTGGGTTCCGACCGCGCCCAGCGGCGCCCAGCCGTCCTCCGTCTCCATCTGGTCGAGCACGCGCCTGATGATCGGCGTGGCCGCGCTGGGCGCCTGAAGCGGCTTGGCCTTGCCGTCTTCGGCCTCCGCATTGGCCGGCGCGTCGGGAAGCAGGTTCTCGGTGTAGGTGAAGCGCCGGCATGCCTGGCGGAAGCTCTCCGGGGTCTTCTGCTCGCCGAACCCGAACACGTCGACGCCCTGTTCGCGGATGCGGGCGGCGAGCCGGGTGAAGTCGCTGTCGGACGAGACCAGGCAGAAGCCGTCGAAGCGGCCGCTGTGCAACAGGTCCATCGCATCGATCACCAGGGTGATGTCGGAGGCGTTCTTGCCGGTCGTGTAGGCGAACTGCTGCTGCGGGATGATGGCATGACGCGCCAGGACATCGATCCAGGCCTTCGATCTCGAACTGGAGAAATCGCCATAGATGCGCCGTACGCTGGCTTCGCCGATCTTGGCGATCTCGTCGAACAGGCCGTCGACGATCCTGGCCGAGGCATTGTCGGCGTCGATGAGCACGGCGAGGCGGGGAGCGCGCGGTTCGTTGGCCATGGAGAAACCCTTCCGGACATCTGGGGTGGGACTCACCCTAGCACAGCTCCCGTCGCGCCGCGATGACCGGTGCGGCCTCCCGCCGGACCCCGGTCGCAGCGTCAGTCGTGCCGCTTGAGCGGGGCCGTGGCGCGGCTCTGTGTTTGTTTTGTCCCGGGGCCAGATCGACTTTTGCCCGCAAAGTTCTTATGCAGGGGTCGCTCTCCAGGCGAGGTCCCAAGCGGGGTTGCCCGAAAAGACCGGACTGCCGCCGGCCCCTCTTCAGGGCTGCCGGCTCGCTGGTGGCCACCGCATGACATGGTCCCGTTTCCGGCAGTCCGAGGATGTGATGCTGATCTACGAAGTCGCGGCCGTGGCTGCCGCCGCCTGCTGGGCGCTTACCGGCATCCTCGCGGCCGCCCCGGCCGGGCATCTCGGCGCGCTCGCGTTCAACCGGACGCGGCAGATCTTCGTGGCCTGCCTGCTCGGCGTCTATGTTGTTGCGTCGGGCACATGGCGGGAGCTGCAGCCCGAGGTGCTGTGGCCGCTGATGCTCTCGGGGTTCATCGGCATCTTCGTGGGCGACACCATGCTGTTCACCTGCCTCAACCGGCTCGGACCGAGGCGCGCGGGCATTCTGTTCGCGCTCAACGCGCCCATCGCCGCCGTGCTTGGATGGGTCGTGCTCGGCGAGCGTCTGTCGGGAATCGCCGTCATCGGTATCGCGTTCACGGTCGGCGGGGTTCTCTTGGCGATCCTCTTCGGACAGCGCAAGTCGCAGTCCCACCAGTGGGAGGCGGTGAAGGGGCCGCTTTGGCTCGGCATCCTCGTCGGCCTGCTGGCGGCCGTGAGCCAGGCCGTGGGCTCGCTGATCGCGCGACCGGTGATGGCGACCGGGATCGACCCCCTGGCAGCCTCGATGCTCCGGGTGACGGTCGCCGCCGTGGGCCTGACCGCGCTCACCCGGCTGCCGCTGGCGGCGGTCCGGCCAAAGGGGCCGTTGACGAGGACGGTGTTCCTCCAGACCGCCCTGACGGGCATCATTGCCCTGGCTTTCGGCATGACCCTGCTGCTCTTCGCGCTTTCCGGCGGGAAGGTCGGCATCGTCTCGACGCTGTCGGCGACGACGCCGGTGATCATCCTGCCCATGCTGTGGCTGAAGACGGCCCAGGCGCCCGCCCCGGGCGCCTGGGCGGGCGCCGCTTTGGTCGTGACCGGCATGGCGTTGATCTTCTTGAGGTAGACAGGATCTTCAGCGCCGGCTCCTGCCGGCGCCGCCGGACTACGATCAAGCTGCGCCGCTGCAGAACTAACTCTTTCCCCCGATCGGATCACTGCCGCCGAGGTCGACATCGCGCCGGAACTCCGCAGCCAGGAAGGACACGAATTTCTTCACCTTCTGCGCAATCAGCCGGTTGTCGGGATAGACCGCGTGCAATGGAACTTCGGTGACTTTCCAATCCTCCAGCACCGGTACAAGCCGACCCGACCGCAGATGAGGACCGACGATGAACGCAGGAAGGAGCGTGATTCCCATGCCCTGCACGGCCGCCATGCCCAGACTTTGCCCGTCGTTCACCTCGAAGCAGGGCGCAATGCGGACCTGACGGACCTCTTCACCCCTGTGCAAGCGCCAATGGCGCCCCCACCTCAGGCCCGCGAAATGCAGGCAACGGTGAGTTTCCAACTCTTCGGGAAGCTCCGGCGCACCATGGCGTGCGATGTAGTCGGGCGACGCGCAAAGGAAGATCGGCGACGCTCCGAGCTTGCGGGTGATCAGGCTCTCGTCGACCTCGATCCTTCCGCGAATGGCAAGATCGACCTTCTGCTCGATCAGGTTGATCGCCTCGTTTGCCAGGTGAAGCCGGATGTCGATCTCCGGGTTCTCGGCCAGAAACCGGGCGATCATCGGGGTCAGATGCGTGACGCCGAGATCTGGCGGCGCCGCGAGGTTGATCGTGCCGGCGGGGGCCTCCTGATGATGGATGGCGGCGCGTTCAGCGGTCGCCACGATCTCGTCGATGTCCGAGAGCCCTCCGAAGAAGGCCTGCCCGGCTTCCGTCAGAGTGAGATGGCGGGTCGACCGGTGCAGGAGCCGCACCCCGATCCGGCGCTCCAGTTGATCGACCTGTGCACTGACTGTCGGGCGCGACATCCCGAGGATCTCGGCGGCGCGGCTGAAGCTCAGGTGCCGGGCGACCGCAAGAAAGACCGCAATGCCGCTCAGCGGGTCACTCGTTTTCATCTGTCAAATGATCCGAACAGTGATGTCGGATGGCCTGAATTATCGCCACCAGGGTTCGATGATATCTCACGGCCATCAAATCACAAAGGAGATCAAGTCATGCAAACCTTCACAAATGCCGTCGTTTCCGAAGCTGGAGCAGGCCAGATGGCCTTCGGTTTCGGCCCTCACCTGATCCGAATGACCGCCGATGACACCGGCGGGACCTACGGTGTGCTCGAAGTCGACATGCCTGCGGGCGAAGGGCCTCCGCTCCATGTTCACGAGCGCGAGGAAGAGTTCTTCCGCGTTCTTTCGGGCCGCTTTCTCTTCGTATGTGGCGACACGTCGAGCGAACTCAGCGAAGGCGGCTGCATCCTGCTCCCGCGCGGCGTCCCGCACCGCTTCCAGAACGTCGGCAGCACCACCGGGCGTCTGATGGTGATCGTCACGCCGGGCGGCTTCGAAGGCTTCTTCGCCGCGGCTCAGGATGCCGCCATGTCGGATGTGGACGAGATCGCAGCCCGGTTCGGTCTGCGGTTCGTGCCCGCGATATCCGCCGCAAGGGCGGCCTGAGACATGCGCCCGGCCCCGACCCTGGGCCGGGCGTCCCATTCCCCACACACAGGAGACGCGACATGCGCGGTTTGTCCTACTGGTTCTTTCTCTCGGCCACCATCTACGTCACCGCCGGCATGTTCCTCGGGATCGGAATGGCGGCCTCCGGCGATCATACGCTCGCCTCTGCCCACGCCCACCTGAACCTGGTCGGATGGGTCTCGATGGGGCTCTATGCCCTGTTCTACCATGCGCGCGCAGACGTCGCGGAATGGCGCGCGGGGAAGGTTCACTTTGTCCTGGCGACGCTGGGCCTATGGACAATGGTGCCGGGCATCGCCCTTGCGGTCCGCGGCCGCGGCGAGGGCCTCGCCGTGGCAGGCTCCCTGGCGACGCTGGCGTCCATGCTGCTCTTCGTCGGGATCGTGATTTCAGCGGGACTATCCAGCCGAACCTTGTCCCTTGAACGGGCCACCGCCGTTCCGGACGCAGGCTGAACACCGCGTCATCGTCGAGCTGCGACAGGGCGCGAGCTGCCAGCGCCGCCCGACCCGGCAGAGCGTCAGTCCCACGCTGGCGGTTCGATCTGAGGTCCATTCGGATCGTGGCGGAGGGGGTGGGATTCGAACCCACGGTACGGTCTCCCGCACGCCGGTTTTCAAGACCGGTGCCTTAAACCGCTCGGCCACCCCTCCGGGTGATCGGGACATGTCATGGTCCGGTCCTCCGGTCCGGCGCGAGGCGCGGAGGAGGGGGTCCCGATGCGGCTGGCGCGCTTTTAGCGCCGCGGGCTGCGTGGCGTCAACTTGTTTCGCCCCGGCAGGCCCTGGCGCGGCGGGCCTCAGCCACCCGCTCCGCCTGCCGGCGGCCGCACCCTCGCGCAGGCCCTGGAGCCGGGCCGCGGAACTGTCGGACGCCGCGGCTCCCGGGGCGGCGTTTGGACCATTCCCGGGGCGGGGACGGCAGGGAGAACGGCGGCGCCGACGGAAAATCGGCCCCCGATGAAACCAAATGGCAGGTGAAAGCGTATCACCCAGGCATGATCGCCAACCGGAGACGCCCGATGTTTGCCAAGATCCCCTCCGCCGCCACCGCCGCCCTTTTGCTCGCCTTCGGCCTTCCCCTGCCGGCCAGCGCCGAACAGCTCACCGGCAGCGAGCTCAAGCAGTTCGTCAACGGCAAGCGCGTCTATCTCGCCACGCCCTTCGGCGGCGAGTTTCCCTTGAGCTACAAGCGCTCGGGCGCGGTCACCGGCGACGGCACGGCGCTGGGCCTGGGCAAGTTCCTGCAGCCCAAGGAGACCGGGCGCTGGTGGGTCGAGGGCGAGAACCTGTGCCAGCAATGGCCGACCTGGTATGACGGAAAGCCCAGTTGCTTCCGAATCAAGAAGACCGGCGAACGGTCGCTCGACTGGGTGCGCGACGACGGCCGCAGCGGCACGGCGCGGATCGAAGGCTGAGAATTCACTGTTTTTTCACCATAAAGTCGGGTTGGCGGCCCGATCGGGACAGGCTATCGCAATTTCGCCATGTTGCGGGCCGATTTAAACCCGCGATTAGGACATCGAACGCATAGATCGAAGGGGACGGCTTTGCAGGGGACATACTGCCAGGCCACATTGGCGACCGCCAGAGTATCGAGTAGCGGTGTGGGACACGGAACTATCAAGCAAACCGGGGCAGGGCTTCGCCTTGCGCTCAGGCTGTCGGCGGCGCTCGTCCTTGCGGCGGCTGTGACAGGCTGCGGATCCACGTCCGGCTCCAAATCGGACACCTCGCACATCAACACCAAGACCAAGTTTTCCGTCGCCGAATACGGCGTGGCGGCGAGCCCGCGGATCACCACCGCCAAGCGCCCGAAAAAGGGCGGCGGCCGCGACATGGTCGGCAAGCCCTACCGGGTCCGGGGCAAATGGTACACGCCCAAGGAAGACCCCAATTACGACAAGGCCGGGCTTGCTTCCTGGTATGGCCCCAATTTCCATGGCCGCCTGACCGCCAATGGCGAGATCTACGACCAGTTCCACCTCTCCGCCGCCCATCCGACCTTTCCGCTGCCGAGCTATGCCCGCGTCACCAACAAGAAGAACGGCAATTCGGTCGTCGTCCGCGTCAATGACCGCGGCCCCTACGCCCATGGCCGCATCATCGACGTCTCCAACCAGGCGGCAGCACTCCTGGACATGAAGAAGGAAGGCGTCGCCGCGGTTCGGGTCGAATATATCGGCCGTGCGCCGGTCGAGGGCGACGACACCAGTTTCCTGATGGCGAGCTACCGTCCCGGCGGCGGTGCCGAACCGGCCGGCGGAGTGATCGCCACCGGCGTCATGATGGCCATGAATACGGTCGACGAGGCCCTGCCGGGGGTGAGTCCCGCCCCGGCCGGCATGGCTCCGCCCGCCGCCGTCGCCACCGTGGCGTTCCAGCCGTCGGCCTCCGGCACGGCCAATGCCTTCGCGTCCGACGTTCCGCCCGGTTTCACGCTGCCCGAGATCGGCCCGGTGCTGCAGGACCGTCCGTCCTTCGGCGTTCCGATGGCGGCGCTCAAGGATGCCGGGACCGACCCGGACACAGGCCTCTACGACGTCGGACTGGCGTTCTGGGGCGGCAGGGTGATCAAGACCGAGCCCTTCGCGGCCGTTCTCGGGACGGGCGCCGAGCGCCGCTGACCGGCTGGCCCGGGCATCCGCGCCCCCGCCGCCGCTCCGGCAGGGCCGCCGGCGATCAGTTCTTGCACGGCATTGATCCTGCCCGGCTAGATTGCTAGGTTCGGCGCAGTCCGGTTTCCTCTTCAATGGATGACATCAATGGCCCGGTTGGTCCTCACCCGCCTGTTCTTCGCCTTTGCGCTCCTGGCGTGCGGCGCCGCCGGCGCCGCGCGGGCGCAGCTTTTCGAGACCCGGGCGCAGCAGGCCTACATGATCGACGCCGAGACCGGCACCGTGCTGTTCGCCAAGAACGAGAACGATCTGGTGCCGCCGGCGTCGCTGGCCAAGCTGATGACCATGGAGGTGGTGTTCAACGCCATCAGCACCGGCCGGCTCAGTCTCGACGACACGTTCCAGGTCTCCGAAAACGCCTGGCGCACTGGCGGCGCCGCGTCGCGGACCTCGACCATGTTCGCCGAGCTCAATTCCTCCATCCGGCTCGAGGACCTGATCCAGGGCGTGGTGGTGCAATCGGCCAATGACGGCTGCATCATCATCGCCGAGGGCATGGCCGGGTCGGAGGAGAATTTTGCCCGGCTGATGACCGAGCGCGCCCGCGAGATCGGCCTGACCCAGTCCGTGTTCGGCAATTCCAACGGCTTGCCGCATCCCGATTCCAAGGGGACGATGAAGGACCTGGTGATACTCGCCCGCCACATCCAGACCACCTATCCGGAGTTCTACCGCTACTATTCGCAGAAGGATTTCACCTGGAACAAGATCCTGCAGCGCAACCGCAATCCGCTGCTGGGGCTCGATATCGGCGTCGACGGCATGAAGACCGGCTTCACCGAGGAATCGGGCTACGGCATCGTCGCCTCCATCAAGCGCGACGGGCGGCGGCTGTTCCTGGCGATGAGCGGACTGGCGAGCGAGGCCGAGCGCGCCGAGGAATCGCGCAAGATGCTCGAATGGGGCATCCGCGCCTTCGAGACCAAGACCCTGTTCGCCAAGGACGAGACGATCGGCGACCTCAGCGTCTATGGCGGCGCGACGAGTGCCATCGTCAAGGCCCGCGGCGCCGTCGACATTCTCGTGCCGATCACCAATCCGGACCGGCTCACGGCGCGAATCACCTACCGCTGGCCGCTGCGCGCGCCGCTCGAGGCCGGAACCCAGGTCGGCGTCCTCAAGGTCTTCATCGGCGAGACGCTGTCGCAGGAAACGCCGCTCTATGTTGTCGACAGCGTCGACAAGGGGCCTTTGTACAGCCAGGCGCTCGATGCATTCATCGAACTTGCGCAATTCTGGCTATAACTTGCCGGGCAAGCGTTCAATTGTCATCTGAAATGTTCTAGTTAGGTGGACACCGGATCATCCGGGGCAACGGACCAACAGGCTTCCGGGCGCGGATAGCGGCCGAGGAGGCCGGGAAACACGGCGTGACGAAAAGCACAGGGCGCTTCATAACATTCGAGGGCGGGGAGGGGGTCGGCAAATCGACCCAGATCCACCGGCTGGCCGGCGTCCTGCGCCGCCGCGGATTTGATGTGCTGGTCACCCGCGAGCCCGGCGGGTCGGTCGGCGCCGAGGCGGTGCGGCATGTGCTGCTGTCGGGCGCCGCGGAGGAATTCGGCGTGCGCATGGAGGCGGTCCTGTTCGCCGCCGCGCGCAGCGACCACGTGGAAGAGGTCATCCGTCCCGCGGTTCAGGAAGGCGCGATCGTGCTGTGCGACCGGTTCATGGATTCAAGCCGCGTCTACCAGGGCGTGACCGGCAATCTCGAGCCGCAATTCGTCCGCAATCTCGAGCGCATCGCCGTCAACGGCATGGTTCCGGACCTCACGCTGGTGCTCGACCTGCCGGCCGAAGCCGGCCTGCGCCGCGCCAAGGCGCGCGAAGGCAAGCATGCCGCGCCCGACCGGTTCGAGAAGGAAGAACTCGCCACCCACGAGAAGCGCCGCCAGGCCTTCATCGACCTGACCCGGACCGAGCCCGATCGCTGCCTGCTGATCGATGCCAGCCAGTCTCAGGACGCCGTGGCGCTGGCGGTCCTGGCCGCGGTGGAGCCGTTGCTGGAGGGCCAGGCGGCCGGCCGCTCGGCGCAGGACGGAAAGGCATGAATGGCGAGCAGCCGGGCTTGCTGGAAGGCGCGATCCCGCCCGAAACCAACACCGCGCTCTTTGGCCATGACGCCGCCCAGGAATTCCTCGCCACCGCCTACCGCTCCGGGCGCATGCACCATGCGATCCTGATCGAGGGCGCCGAGGGAATCGGCAAGGCGACGCTCGCCTTCCGCTTCGCCCATCACGTGCTCACCCATCCCGATCCGCTGAGCGCGCCCGAACGTATCGCCGATCCCGATCCCAATGATACGGTGAGCCGGCAGATGGCCAGCGGCGCCTCGCACAATGTGCTGCACCTGTCGCGGCCGGTGGACGAGAAGACCGGCAAGGCCAAGTCGGTCATCACCGTCGACGAGGTGCGCCGCGCCGGCAAGTTCTTCAACCAGACCTCTGGCACCGGCAACTGGCGCATCGCCATCATCGACCCGGCCGACGATCTGAACCGCAATGCCGCCAACGCCATCCTCAAGATCCTCGAGGAGCCGCCGAAGCGTTCGCTGTTCCTGGTGCTGTCGCACACACCGGGCCGGCTTCTGCCCACCATCCGCTCGCGCTGCCTGTCGTTGAGGCTCGAGCCGCTGTCGCCCGAGGATCTCGACCTGGCGCTCGCCCATCTCGGCGCCGCCTCCGGCCGCTCCGATTCCATCGTCGCGCTGTCCGAAGGCAGTGTCGCGCGCGCCCTGCTTCTCAGGAACTATGGCGGCGTCGACATCGCCGAGGCCTTTGTCGACATCATCGAGCGCGGCAGGCTCGGCAACCGCGAGCCGATCTATGCGCTCGCGGAAACGCTCGCCGCCCGCGACCGCGACGTGGCCTACCAGTTCTTCACCGAATTCGCCGTCGACCGGGTCCAGGCCATGGCCCGGGACGCGGGCGCTTCGGGCGATCTTGCCCAGGCCGACCGGCTGGCCCGGCTGTCCGTCGCGCTCAGGGATCATTTCGCCACCGCCGCGGCCTATAATCTCGACCGCAAGCAGACGGTGCTGCACGCCTTTTCCCTGTTTTTTGGCTAGAGGAAGGCATGGCATCGCGCGGCTTTATCGCTTATGACGGCTGCGGACAGGGATCAGATTGGCGGTCCTGACCTCGATACTGCAGTTGAAGGCTATCATGAGCACCGAGCGCTATTACATCACCACACCGATCTTCTATCCCAACGGGGTGCCGCATATCGGCCACGCCTACACGGCGATCGCCACCGATGTGATGGCCCGGTTCCAGCGGCTGGACGGCAAGGACGTGTTCTTCCTTTCCGGCACCGACGAGCACGGCCAGAAGATGCAGCAGACCGCCGAGCAGGAGGGGATCACGCCCATACAGCTCGCCGACAAGAATTCGGCCGTCTTTCGCGACATGCTGGCGCGGCTCGACTGCTCCAACGACGATTTCATCCGCACGACCGAAGAGCGCCACAAGCGCTCCGTGCAGGAATTGTGGCGGCGGATGGAGGCCAATGGCGACATCTATCTCGGCAATTACGGCGGCTGGTATTCGGTCCGCCAGGAGGCCTATTTCGACGAGGCCGAGACGACGCTCGGCGAAGACGGCATCCGCCGCGAGCCGCTCGGCTCGCCGGTCGAATGGGTGGAGGAGGAAAGCTACTATTTCCGCCTCTCGGCCTATGGCGACAAGCTTCTGGAGCTCTATGAAACCAATCCGGATTTCGTGGCGCCCACCGAGCGACGCAACGAGGTGGCGAGCTTCGTCAAGTCCGGTCTCAGGGACCTGTCGATTTCGCGCACCACCTTCGACTGGGGCGTTCCGGTGCCCGGAAACGACAAGCATGTGATGTATGTCTGGGTCGACGCGCTCACCAACTACATCACCGCAGCGGGCTTTCCCGACGAGACGGCGGCGAAATGGAACTACTGGCCCGCCATCCACATGATCGGCAAGGACATCGTCCGCTTCCACGCCGTCTACTGGCCGGCCTTCCTGATGTCGGCGGGCCTTGCGCTCCCGGCCAAGGTGTTTGCCCACGGCTTCCTGCTGGTCAAGGGCGAGAAAATGTCCAAATCGATCGGCAACGTGGTCGATCCCTTCGCGCTGATCGACGCCTACGGGCTCGATCAGGTGCGCTATTTCTTCATGCGCGAAGTGCCGTTCGGGCAGGATGGCAGCTACAGCCCGGAGACCATCGCCACACGGATCAATTCGGATCTCGCCAACGGCATCGGCAATCTCGCCAGCCGCTCGCTGTCGATGATCAACAAGAACTGCGACGGCAAGATGCCGGCTCCCGGCCCGCTGAGCGATGAGGACAGGGCGCTGTTGGCCACCGTGGACGCCGTGATCGACACCGCGCGCGCCGACATGGCGAATTTCCAGATCCATAAGGCGCTGGCCGCGATCATCGACGTCGTCGCCGACGGCGACCGCTATTTCGCCGGCCAGGAGCCCTGGTCGCTGAAGAGGACCGACCCGGCGCGCATGGAAACCGTGCTCTACGTGACGGCGGAAACCGTGCGCCAGATCGCCATTCTGCTGCTGCCGTTCATGCCGCAATCGGCGGGCAAGCTGCTCAACCTGATGGCCGTTCCCGCGGACCGCCGGGACTTCAAGGCGCTGGGCGAGGGCGGGCGGCTCGCCGCAGGCACGCCGATCGACAAGCCCGAGCCGGTGTTCCCGCGTTACGTGGCGCCCGAGGAAGCCTGACGCATGCTGATCGACACCCATTGCCATCTGGATTTCCCCGATTTCGACGCGGAACGCGACGAACTGGTGGCGCGCGCCCATGCGGCGGGCGTCAGGCAGATGGTGACGATCTCGACCCGGGTGCGCAATCTCGACAGGCTTCTGGCCCTGACGGAACGTTATCCGAGCGTGTTCTGCTCGGTCGGCACCCATCCCAACAATGCCGGCGACGAACTCGACGTGACGGCGGACGAACTGGTGGCGCTTGCCGAAGCCAATGCCAAGGTGGTGGCGATCGGCGAGGCCGGGCTCGACTATTTCTACGACACGCAGAAGCCCGAGGACCAGCAGACCGGATTCCGCCGCCATATTGACGCCGCACGGCGGACCGGGCTGCCGCTGGTCATTCACAGCCGCAGCGCCGACGCGGACATGGCCGCGATCCTCACCGAGGAAACGGGGAAGGGGGCCTTCCCCTTCATCCTGCACTGCTTTTCCGCGGGCCAGGCGCTCGCCGATACCGGCGTGGCGCTCGGCGGCTATGTCTCGTTTTCGGGCATCCTGACCTTCCCCAAATCGACCGAGTTGCGCGACATCGCCGCGACCGTGCCGATGGACCGGCTGCTGGTGGAGACCGACGCGCCCTATCTGGCGCCCAAGCGCTGGCGCGGCAAGCGCAACGAGCCGTCCTATGTGGTCAACACCGCGGAAGTCCTGGCCGAGGTCAAGGGCGTCTCCTATGAGGAGATGGCCCGCATCACGACCGAGAACGCCTTCCGCTGCTTCTCCAAGATGCCGGCGCTGTGACCGAGCCGGTTCGCCGCCAGTTCACCATCCTGGGCTGCGCCTCGTCGCCGGGCGTTCCGCGCGTCAATGGCGACTGGGGCGCCTGCGATCCGGCCAACCCGAAGAACCGGCGCAGCCGCGCCGCCTTGCTGATCCGGCAGATCGGCGCCGACGGCGGCGAGACCGTGATCGCCGTCGACACCGGCCCGGATTTCCGCGAGCAGATGATCGCCAACCGCGTCAGCAGGATCGACGCGGTGCTCTACACCCATTCCCACGCCGACCATGTCCACGGCATCGACGATCTGCGCGGCTTCGCCTTGTCGCAGCGCATGCGCATTCCGATCCATGCCGATCCCGAGACCATGGCGCGCATCCGCGCCGGCTTCGGCTATTGCCTGGAGACGCCCGCGGGCAGCGAATACCCGCCGATCACCCGGCCGATGCTGATCAACGGCTTCGACGAGCCGATCCGGGTAACCGGCGCCGGCGGAACCGTCGAGGTGCAGCCGCTCGAGCAGATCCACGGCTCGATCCGATCGCTCGGCTTCAGGATCGGCGGCGTGGCCTATTGCTGCGACGTGAGCGACTTTCCGCGCGCGACCATCGACCGGTTGCAGGATCTCGACGTGCTGATCATCGACTCGCTGCAGTACAAGCCGCACCCGAGCCATCTGTCGATCGACCAGGCGCTGTGGTGGATCGACAAGCTCAATCCCGGGCGCGCGATCCTGACCCATATGCATGTGCCGCTCGATTACGACACCGTGCTTGCGGAGACGCCGGATCGGGTCGAGCCTGGCTATGACGGATTGACCTTTGACGTGGAGCTGACATCATGAGCGAGAGTGTGACCGAAATGACGCCGGACCTCATTCCGGCCGGGTCCAGCATGGCGCGGGTGAAGGATGCCGCGGCCGGGGCGGGCCTCGACATCCGCATCCTCAAGATGGCGCAATCGACCCGCACCGCCGAGGAAGCGGCCGAAGCCGCGGGCTGCGACGTGAGCCAGATCGTCAAGTCGCTGGTGTTCGAGAACAGCGCCACCGGACAGCTCAACCTGATGCTGGTCTCCGGCGCGCACAATGCCGATATGGATTACATATCAGCCACCTACAATCTTTCCTTCACGCGCTGCGACGCGCGCCGGGTGCGCGACGAGACCGGCTTCGCCATCGGCGGCGTGGCGCCGATCGGCCATCTCAAGCCGATTGCCGTCTACATGGACCGGATGCTTCTGTCGCATGGCGAAGTCTGGGCCGCCGCCGGCCGCCCCGACAGCGTCTTCCGCGTCGACCCGCAGGCGCTGGCCAGTGCGATCCAGGCCGAGATCATCGACGTGCGGGCACAGGGCTGAGGCTGTCCTTCGTCAACCGCCGACCGGTGCGGGCCGCAAGTCAAGCCATCGACCGGGGTCCTGAATCCGGCCGCACAGGAGGCGCGGCATAGCAGACACCATCCAGCCTCATGCATCAGCCTCGAGCCACGCCAGGATCGCCTCCGTGTGCTCGCCGCGTGCGGGAAACGGCCGTGGAGAAGAGACCGGCTCGGTCGAAAACCGCGGCGCGGGCGCAGCCTGCAGCACGCCGTCGTCCATCCGCCAGACGCCGCGTGCGGCCATGTGCGGCTCGGCCGCGGACTGGAGCGGATCAAGGGCAGGGGCCACGCAGGCATCCGATCCGGCAAACAGCGTCTCCCAGTGGGCGCGCGGCTCGCGCGCGAAGATCCCCGCCATCAGCGCCGTCTGCCGCGGCCAGGCCTTCGCATCGAACTGCGCGGTGAAATTCTCGTCGTCGTCCAGCCCTAGGCGGGCGAGGAACTCGGCGTAGAATTTCGGCTCCAGGCATTGCACCGAGAGGAAGCCGCCGTCGGCACAGGCATAGCAGCGGCTCCAGGGCGGGCCGTCGAGCAGGCTTTTCCCGCGCGCCATCGAAAGCCCGCCGGTCTGCCTCAGCGCCATCAACAGGTTCATCATGTGCGCCGATCCGTCGACGATGGCCGCATCCACCACCGTGCCGCCGCGGCCCGCGCGCGCCGCCATCACGCCGGCGAGGATTCCCGCCACCAGGTAGAGCGCGCCGCCGCCGATGTCGCCCACCAACGTTGGCGGCGTGAACGGCGGCTCGCCCGGATTGCTGGCATACCAGGCGGCGCCCGACAGCGAGACGTAATTGAGGTCATGGCCGGCGGTGAGCGCGCGCGGGCCGCTCTGGCCCCAGCCGGTCATCCGTCCATAGACCAGGTCCGGGTTGATCTGTGCGAGATCGGCCGGCCCGAGACCGAGCCGCTCCATGACGCCCGGACGGAAACCCTCGACCAGCGCCTCGGACCGGCGCACGAGTTTCCGGAGCACTGCGATGTCATCGGGCGATTTCAGATCGAGTTCTATCGAGCGCTTGCCGCGGTCGATCACCGAGCGCTCCGGCATGCCCGGTGCCGGGCGGCCGTTCCTGCGGTGCACGACGATCACTTCGGCGCCGAGATCGGCCAGCATCATGCAGGCGAACGGCGCCGGGCCCAGCGCCTCGATCTCGACAATCCGCAATCCTTCGAGCATGTCATCCTCATCTCTCACGCGTCGGTGCGCCGCCGGCCGATCTCCGCGCAGCGCGTCCCGACGGACTAAATCACATTCCGCGCGGCAATACACTTGCCAGCGATCGATGGTCCGGCGCAATCTCGCGCTGCGCTAGCACAAAGGCCAGCAGAGCCATAATTCGCTTGAACTTCTCAGGGTTTGGGAAGATCCTTATGGTGCATGGAATTTTTATCCATCAGTTCCATAATCCATCTTATGCAATCTTTGGATTGACCATTCCTGACGGCGCCAGGACGCACGCGCGACCGCCGGCGCGGCTTCGCCCTTGCGGCCCCCGGCTGCTTGGCCTATCTCGGAACTGGTGCATCTTCCCCCGGAGTCTTCCCGCATGTCCTTCGCCAAGCTAGACGATCACTGCCGCGCGCTCGGCGCGCTCGATCACGCGCTGTCGATCCTCGGCACCGATGAGGCAACCAACATGGCGCCGGGCGGCGGCGAAGCCCGCGCCGAGGCGATGGCGACGCTGTCGGGCATGTATCACCGCCAGGCGACCGACCCCAGGGTGCGCGACTGGATCGAGGCCGCCAAGGCCGAGGCGCTGAGCGCCGAACAGGCGATCGCCGTCGGCGAGCTCGAGCGCAGCTACATCAACATGACCTGCCTGCCCTCCGATTTCGTCGAGCGCAAGATGCGCACCTCGATGCGCTCCGAGCAATTGTGGCGCGCCACGCGGCCCCAGGGCGACTGGACGACCTTCCTGCCGGCGCTCGAAGGCGTGGTCGCGCAGATGCGCGAGGAAGCGGCGATGCGCGCAGACGTGCTCGGGCTTGCGCCCTATGACGCGCTGATGGAGCAGTACGACCCGGGCAACCGCACCGCCACCATCACGCCGGTCTTCGCCGAGCTCAAGGCGTTCCTGGTCGATTTCGTGCCCAGGGCGCTCGACGTTCAGGAGCAGCGTCAGGCGCTGCGACCGCTCAGGCCCCTGTCGGGCGACTATCCGGTGGAGCGGCAGAAGGCGCTCGGGCTCGAGATGATGAAGGCGGTGGGCTTCGACATGAACCACGGCAGCCTGTCGGTGTCCGACCACCCGTTCTGCGGCGGCGTGCCCACCGACGTGCGCATGACCACGCGCTACCGCACCGACGAATTCCTGCCCGCGCTGATGGGCATCCTGCACGAGACCGGCCACGGGCTCTACGAGCAGAACCTGCCCAAGGACTGGGGCCACTGGCCCTCGGGCAAGGCGCGCGGCATGTCGCTGCACGAAAGCCAGAGCCTGTTCGTCGAAAAGCAGATCGGCCGCAACCCGGCCTTCTGGCGCTTCGCGCTGCCGCTGGTCGACGCCCATCTCAGGGAAAGCTGGACCATCGAGGACCTGCTGCCGCATGTGCACCAGGTCCGGCGCGGCAAGATCCGGGTCGACGCCGACGAGGTCACCTACCCGCTGCATGTCATCCTGCGTTACGAGCTGGAACAGGACCTGCTGTCCGGCCGGCTCGAGGTCAAGGAGCTTCCGGAAGCCTGGGACGCGCGCATGCAGGCGTCGCTCGGCATCTCCACGCTCGACGATCCGAAGAACGGCCCGATGCAGGATGTGCACTGGCCCTCGGGCGCCTTCGGCTATTTCCCGTCCTATACGCTGGGCGCGCTGATGGCGGCGCAGCAATGGGCGGCGATCCTGAAGGTCAACCCGGATGTCGACGCTGAGATCGCGGCCGGCGATTTCGGCGCGGTCAACGCCTGGCGGCGCGACAATATCTGGACGAAGGCCTCGACCGGATCGACGCCTGAGATCCTGAAGGATGCCACCGGCGAGGAGCTCAACCCGGCCTTCTTCATCGCCCATCTGGAAGCCCGCTACGGGCAGCCCTAGCCGCCGACGGACCGGCCGGCGCCGGCTGTCCGCGCCCTGCCCGTCAGAGCACGGTTCCGGCGGCGGAGGCGGCGCGAACCTCGGCCGCGGCCAGCCTCCGGCGCTTGCGCTCCCGCATGATCGTGTAGACGCCGGTGGCGATGATGATGCAGGCGCCCAGGAGCGTGAAGCCGTCGGGGAATTCAGCGAAGACCAGCATGCCGATGAAGGTGGAGAACACCAGCCGCGAATAGCGGAACGGGGTCACCACGCCGATGTCGCCGATGCGCGTGGCCTCCGTCAGCGCCCAGTAGGCGCCCACGCCCACCGAAATCGCGCCGGCGAGATAGCCCGCCTCGCGCAGGCTCGGAACCGCGGCGCCGCCGGTGACGCCGAGCAGCACGGCGCCCGAGACGCCGACGGCAAAGAAGCCCCAGGCGGAGAGCTGCAGCGAGGAGATGGATTTGGGCACCTTGCGGCTTGCCAGGTCCCGCACCGCCAGGCCGATAACGGCCGCCACGCCCCACAACGCCGCCGGCTCGAACCCCTCGAAGCCCGGCCGGATGACCAGCAGCACCCCGCCGAAGCCGATCAGGATCGCCGTCCACCGCCGCCAGCCGACGGCCTCGCCCAGCACCAGCGCCGCGCCCATGGTCACCAGCAGCGGCGTCGCCTGCAGGATCGTCGTCAGCGTCGCCAGCGGGATCAGCGTGAGCCCGGTGACGAAGCACAGCCCGCCAACCATTTCGGTGATGTTCCGCACCACCACCGCGGGATGAAAGAACCCGCGCGAGATCACGCTGGTGCCGTTGAGGCGGGCATAGAGGGTGAAGATCAGGGCGCCGCAAAATCCGAGAACCACAAGGATCTGCCCCACCGGCAATCCGGACGCGGCGAGCTTGATGAACATGTCCTCGGCGGCAAACCCGGCCATTCCGAGCACCATCAGAATGATGCCGCGCATATTGTCCATGAAAACGGCTCCTGACAGGCTTCAGACGAGACGTGGCGCGAGACTCGCGCGCGCCACCAGGCACAAGGCGTCCCTACCCCGTTTTTCGGGCCGGTGAAACCCTTGATGGCGCGGGATCGGGCAATTACGCCTCAGCCTTTCCATCGCCCCCGCGCATCGCCTGGACGATGCGTCCCAGCATGCTCAGGAACAGCTCCCGTTCGGCCGCGGGCAGCCCCTCGATCACCGCCCGATTGACGTCGGAGGCGGCCGCGACGGCCGCGGCCTCGAGCGCCCGCGCCGCATCCGTCAGCGTCACGATCTGCGAGCGCCGGTCATCGGGATGCGGCGTGCGCATGATCAGCCGGTCGCGCTCCATCCGCGCAAGCGTGTTGGCCATGGTCGCCTGCTCGACGCCGACCCGTTCGGTGAGCCGGCGCTGGGTCTGGCCGTCCTCGGCCCACAATTCGCTCAGCACCAGGAACTGCGCCGCCGACAGGCCGAGCGGCGTCAGCCGGCGCTGCAGCCCGGCACCGTAAAGCCGGGCAAGCTCGCTGGCGAGAACGCCGGCCGATCGGGTTTTGTCAAAGCTCATGGCACCTTGTAGCATTAGATAGCAGGCTATTCAATAACAAATAGCATGCTATGTAAATGCATGAAAGGCGAACCGCCCTGCCCTGTTAACCTGCTGAAACTGCATGCAAAACGGTCCGCTCCCTGGCCTCGCGCCCTTGGCGGGAAACCGCCCCGGCCGGTGAACTTTCGGTGCGCATGAAGGCTGGGCTTAACATGCAGGTAAATGCCTGCATATTACTCTCGGCAAGGGATGACCGGATGGATGACGCGGACAAGGTGTTCAAGGCGCTGGCCGATCCGACGCGGCGCAAGCTGCTCGATCTGTTGTGCGAGAAAAACGGCCAGACGCTGGGGCAGCTCTGCGAGGGCCTCGCCATGGCGCGGCAGTCGGCGACGCAGCATCTGGGGCTCCTCGAGGACGCCAACCTGATCAGCACGGTCAGGCGCGGCCGCGAGAAACTGCATTTCATCAACCCCGTGCCGCTGCACGACGTCTACGAGCGCTGGGTGCGCAAGTTCGAGCATCAGCGCCTCACCCTGCTGCACGACCTCAAACAGGAACTCGAAGGAGACTGACATGCCCAGAGAGACCACCAGCTTCGTCTATGTGACCTATATCCGCTCGACGCCCGAGAAAGTGTTCGAGGCCATCACAAGGCCCGACATCGCCCGGCGCTACTGGGGCCACGAGAACGTCTCCGACTGGCAGACGGGTTCCCAATGGCAGCATGTCCGCGCCAATGACGCGCGCACGGTCGAACTGGTGGGCGAAGTCCTCGAGATCTCGCCGCCGTCGCGCCTCGTCATAAGCTGGGCCAACGCCTCCCAGGCCGCCGATCCGGACGCCCGCAGCCGCGTCACCTTCGACATCGTCGACTATGACGACATGGTCCGCCTCACCGTCAGCCATGACGAGCTCGAAGCCGGCAGCGGCATGGCCAACGGCATTTCCAAGGGCTGGCCGGTGGTGCTGTCGAGCCTCAAGTCCTTCCTCGAAACCGGCACGCCGATCGACGTCTTCGCCAAGCCGAAGGCGGCCTGAGCCTCTGCCCCAACCCGCACCGTCCTTGTGAGGCCCACCATGAGCACATCTTTGAGCGGCGGCTGCGCCTGCGGCGCGATCCGCTATGAAACCCGCGCCGCGCCTGTCTTCCAGAACCACTGCCAGTGCCGCGATTGCCAGCGGCGCAGCGGCACCGGCCACGGCTCCTATCTCACCTTTCCCCGGCGCGCAGACGTGACCGTGACCGGGGAAGCGGCGACCTGGCGCGTCGCCGCCGACAGCGGCAACGACAAGATCCACGCCTTCTGCCCCACCTGCGGAACGCCGGTCTACCTCACCTTTGCCGCCATGCCGGAGCTGTTTTCGGTGACAGCCGCCAGCCTCGACGATCCCGCCCTTTTCAATCCGCAAGCGCTCACTTACGCAAGCCGCGGCCAGGCCTGGGACCGGATCGATCCCGCGCTGCCGTCCTTCGCGCGCATGCCGGGTTAAGCCGGCGGCGCAGGCATCGGCCCAAGCCGTGTTCCCTTCCCGGCCGTAGCCCTGTAGGCAGGACCGGCGGGAAATGCCGCGCCGTCTTTCTGGGGTGTCCGGAACATGATCGATCTTGCCGCCTATGGCAGCCTGTTCCTTGCGGCCCTGCTGGCCGCGACGCTGATCCCGGCGCAGTCGGAAAGCGTGCTCACCGGGCTGATCCTCGCCGGCGGCCAGCCGGTGGCGGCACTCGTCGCTGTGGCGAGCCTCGGCAATATACTGGGCTCCGTCGTCAACTGGCTGATCGGCCGAGGCGTCGAGCGGTTCCGGACGAAAAAATGGTTCCCGGCAAGCGAGGCGCAGCTTGCGCGCGCGCAGGCGAGCTACCGGCGCTTCGGCTACTGGTCGCTGCTGCTTGCCTGGGTGCCGATCATCGGCGATCCGCTGACGCTCGCCGCCGGCATCATGCGCGAGCCGCTGTGGCGGTTCCTGGCCCTCGTCTCGATCGGCAAGATCGGCCGCTATCTCGTGCTCGCCGCCGGCATCGGCGCGCTGTCGTGACCGGGAAATCGTGAAGGCCGGGATCCCGGGCCTTCACGGTTCGCCTAAGTCGGATCGACCGTCGCCCATTCCCTCCAGCAGGGCATCCGTCGATCCTCGGCGGAGAGGTCGACCACCACAAGAGTGCCGCTCCTGATCCGCCGCCGCAGCATGCCCTCGGGCTCTGTCCGCAGACTGCCGCTTTCGTGCAGCGCCTTGAGCCGCGCCCGCGGGATCTTCAGTTCTGCCGCCATGAGGCGGTCAAGCCGCAGGTCGACCGGCGACGGCGCCGCGAGCTCGATCCGCAGGCTGGTCCAGCCGGGCGGCTCCTCGAGGATCTCCTTGTCGATCGCACAGTCGGGAAATTCATCGACGCGGTGCGCCTTGCGCCTCAGCGCCTCGACATCGAAGGCCAGGGTCCGGATCCAGTCCGGATCGTTGGACTGAAGCGCCTCGAGCAAGCGCGGATCGATGGCGCGGACGTTCTGCCGCTCGAACACCGGCCGGTTCCAGGTCTTGTCGCAGGCCAGGCATCTGTAGATGAGCCAGGCGTCGAGCCTGCGGCCGTTGGCATTGAGCCGGATCTTGCCGCTGCAGCGGAAGGGCCTGGGTCCGCCGCAGCCGCTGCAGGCGATCCAGGGTTGGGGCGCAGTCTGGGGAATGAGGGTCCAGCGGACCCGAAGTGTCTTGCACATGATGGCTTGGTCTTCCGTTCGGAAGTCCACCAGGATGGTGCAGGAGAAAGCCCGTGCGGGCGCGGCGTGGCGAGGGCGGAGGGGCAGCGGATCCGTTCACGGCCCATCAGAGGGTGAAAGAGACCGGGCGCGCAGGGGACATTGCCAAGCCGGTCTCTTGCCGCCACCCGATGAACACAATGAAAGCGCCGGCAGCGGGGTGCTGACGGGCAATTGCGGGTTAAGCTGGACTGAGACCGGCGATTACTTAGGCAAAATCAACCTCGAGGGAGCACTGCGATCGAGCCGCTTCGATAGCAACCGCCGCGGCCGGAAGGGAGCATCTTGCCCGTCCCCCGGCTCATCCGGACGCCGGAATCTTCAATGCCGTGGCTTTTGCGCCACTCAGCCCGGATCGCGGGCGGGACCGGGTCTGTCCGGCCCGGGCGCGTTTCGCGCAAACAGGCTGGGGCGGGCGTCCAGAATCTGCCACACTCGCCTCACCCGATGTCTCTTGGTCCACAGGTCGCCCATGCTCTCCGCCCTCACCCTGATCCTGAGCTGCCAACTCGCCGGCGAACTGGTCACCCGGTTCCTGGGTCTTCCCGTTCCGGGCCCGGTGGCCGGCATGGTGATCCTCTTCGCTCTGCTGGTCGTCAAGGGCTCCGTTCCCGACCAGATCGGCGCCGTGGCCGACGCGCTGCTCCGAAACCTGGCGCTGCTGTTCGTGCCCGCCGGCGTCGGCGTGATGGCGCATCTGGGGCTGATCGGCCAGGACTGGCTGCCGATTTCGGTGGCGGTCATCGGCTCGACGCTGGCGACCATCGCCGTGACCGCCCTGGTGATGAACCGGCTGGCCCGCCCCGGTGCCGACGCCGGCGGGAGCGCGGACAATGGCTGACATTTCCGAAGTCTGGGTCTATCTCAGCGCCAGCCCGCTGCTGTTCCTCACGCTCACGCTGGCGGCGTTCCAGGCCGGAACCTGGGCCTACAGCCGTTCCGGTCACAAGCCGTTTCTCAATCCGGTGCTTACCGCGGTGATCCTCGTGGTGGGATTGCTGATGCTGAGCGGCACCAGCTACGAGACCTATTTCGAAGGCGCGCAGTTCGTGCATTTCCTGCTCGGCCCCGCCACCGTGGCGCTGGCCGTGCCGCTCTACCGCCAGTTCGACCGCGTCCGCCGCTCGGCCCTGGCGCTGGTCGCGAGCCTGCTCTGTGGCTCGCTCACCGCGATGATCACCGCGGTCGGCCTCGGCTGGCTGCTGGGCGCCAGCCGCGAGACGCTGATGTCGCTCGCGCCCAAATCCGTGACCGCGCCGGTCGCCATGGGCATCACCGAGCAACTCGGCGGCCTGCCCTCGCTCACCGCCGTGATGGTGATCCTGACCGGGATACTCGGCGCCGTCCTCGGCCCTCCGCTGCTGACGCTGATCGGCGTGAAAGATGGGCGCGCCCGGGGCCTGGCCATGGGAACGGCAAGCCACGGCATCGGCACGGCGCGGGCGCTGGAAGCGAGCGAACTCTCAGGCGCGTTCTCGGGGCTGGCGATGGGGCTGAATGCGCTGGCGACGGCGGTGCTGCTGCCGCTGCTGTGGCGGCTGTTTATGTGAGAGGGGAGCGAATGGAACACAGTTTCTGGCACGAGCGCTGGGAAACCGGCCGGATCGGGTTTCACGCGAGCGAACCCAATCCGCTGCTGGTGGCACATTTCCCCGCCCTTGGCGTTCCGGAGGGTGGCCGCGTGTTCGTTCCCCTGTGCGGCAAGACGCTCGACATCGACTGGCTGCTCTACCACGGCCACCGTGTCGCCGGCGCGGAACTGAGTGAACTCGCGATCCGGGACCTGTTCGCCCGGCTTGGGGTGGAGCCGGTCGTCACCGATCTGAGAGACCTCACCCGCTACAGCGCCCCGGACATCGACATTTTCGTGGGCGATATCTTCGCGCTCACCCCGGATATCCTCGGCCCCATCGATGCGGTGTATGACCGCGCGGCCCTGGTCGCGCTGCCGGACTCGATGCGAGGCAGATACGCCTCGCATGTTGCCTGGATCACCGGATCCGCGCCGCAACTTCTCGTCACCTTCGAATATGAGCAGACGCTTTTTGATGGCCCGCCATTTTCGGTCGACAGCGTGGAAGTTCACCGCAATTACGGCGCCCACCATGACCCGGTATCCCTGGCGAGCGTCGCCGTAGCCGGTGGAATGAAGGGCGAGCCTGCACGGGAGAGCGTCTGGTTGTTGAGGCCGCGCTGAGTAAAGTGGCGATCCGGCGGGCCGGGTCGCGCAAGTGCTCAGGCCTGTCGGATTAATATGGCCGGGCCGCCGGATAACCAGCGGCCCGGATGTTCCTATGGTCAGGCGCCGAAGGCGCCGTCGATCGTGTGCATCGCGCCGGTGACGAAGCCGGCCTCGGGACCGGCCAGCCAGGCGACCATGCCTGCCACTTCCTCCGGCCGTCCATGGCGCTTGATGGCCATGAAGCCGTGCATCAGATCCTTCATCGGCCCCTCCGCCGGATTTGCATCCGTGTCGATCGGCCCGGGCTGCACGACATTGATGGTGATCCCGCGCGGACCGAAATCGCGCGCCAGTCCCCGCGCGAGCCCCTGCAGCGCCGACTTGCTCAGCGCATAGGACGCCATCCCCGGGACCGGCATCCGGTCGCCGTTCACCGAGCCGATGATGACGATCCGTCCGCCCTCGGGCATCTGCCGCGCCGCCTCGACGGAGGCGTGGTAGGGCGCGTGGACATTGATCCGGAACAGCCGGTCGATCGCGTCGGGATCCTGCTCCAGCGCGTCGCCGAACAGGGCGATCCCGGCATTCACCACCAGCACGTCCAGCGGCCCGCTGTCGCGCACCCGCGCGATCACCGCGTCGCGGTCGGCGCTGTCGGCCTGAACCGCGGTGCCGCCGGTTTCTTCCGCCAGGTGCTCGGCGGCCTCCCGCGAACCGCCATAGCTGAAGGCGACGTTCGCCCCCTCCGCCGCAAAGCGCCGGACGATGGCCGCCCCTATGCCCCGGCTGCCGCCGAGAACCAGTACCGATTTTCCTTCAAACGCGGCCATCACAGGCCCTCCTTGAGTTATTATGTAATATGCGCTACATAACACTTCCCGGAGGACCGTCAAGGCAATATGTAATGACTACTACAAAAAACATCCGGCCGCGCGGCCGGCCCCGTCGTTTCGATGCGGACGAGGCCGTCGCGACCGCCCAGGACCTGTTTCACGCGCGCGGCTACGACGCCGTCGGCGTCGCCGACGTCACCGAGGCGCTCGGCATCAATCCGCCCAGCTTCTACGCCGCCTTCGGCAACAAGGCGGGCCTCTACGCCCGCGTGCTCGACCGGTACGCCTGCACCGGCGCGATTGCGCTTGAGGAAGTGCTGCTGCCCGACCGACCGGTGGCCGAATGCCTGGCGGCCCTGCTCGAGGAGGCCGCACGCCATTACGCCGCCGACCCGGTCGCGACGGGCTGTCTGGTGATCGAAGGCAGCCGTTCGACCGATCCCGACGCGCGGCAGGCCGCCTGCGCATACCAGGTCGCCGCCGAGGCCGCGATCCGCGACTACATCGCCGCCCGTCACCCGCAGCAGGCCGACGCTTTGACGGACTTTGTCAGCACCACCATGGCCGGGCTCTCGGCCAAGGCCCGCAACGGATACGGCCTCGACCGCCTGCTCGCCTCCGCCCGCCTCGCCGGCGCGGCCGTGGCGCAGGCGCTGGAGGCCTGAAGCGGGGTTCCGACCGGCCGGGCCTCAGCCGGCCACGGACTCCGGCCGGCGGATCTTCGCCAGCGCCGCCACCACCATCGGCTTGAAGCCCTCGGTGCTCTGATCCGCGATTTCGAACAATTGCCGCCGCATGCGCGGATCCCAGAACTTGTTGATGTGGTCGGCCACGCCCTCGACCTGCTCTTCCTCCGGCTGGGAGGCGAAGAAGGTGGCGATCTGGTTGGCCTGGTATCTGAGCTTGTCAGGCGACATCGCTTGTCCGTCCTTGGTTGATCCGGTCCGCCCGGGTGAAAATCTCGAAATCCGCGCCGCGGGCGATGCCCACCAGCGTGAGCCCGGCGGCTTCCGCGGTCCTCACCGCCAGTGCCGTGGGCGCCGAGACCGAGATCAGCAGCCCGGTGCCGGCGATCACCGCCTTCTGCACCATGTCGACCGACACCCGGCTGGTGATGACGAGGGCGCCGTCTGCTGCATCAAGCCCGGCCCGCGCGATGGCGCCGATCAGCTTGTCGAGCGCATTGTGACGGCCGACATCCTCGCGCACGAGGACGATGCCCTCGCCCGGCCTGTAGAACCCGGCGGCATGCACCGCCCCGGTCTCGGCCCTCAGCTTCTGATGCACCGACAGCGAGCGAACCGCCTCGCGCACGTCCTCGGCGCTGAAGCCGAGCGTCACGTGCGCGCGTCCGGGCAGATCCCGAAGCGCTTCCTCGATCGATTCGATGCCGCAAAGCCCGCAGCCCACCGGGCCCGCCATTTTGCGGCGGCGGGCGGAGAACGCCGTCTGCACGTCGCCCGCAAGCTGCATCTGCACGTCATAGCCCTGGTCCGCCTCGACAATCTCGAGCGAGACAATGTCGGCGGACGAGCGCGCGATGGCCTCCGACAGCGCAAATCCGATGCCGAAATCCTCGAGATCCGCGGGCGTCGCCATCATCACCGCCTGCGTGGTGCCGCCGAAGGACAGCGCCACCGGCACCTCCTCGGGCAGCGCCCGGTGCCCGGGCGTGGCCACCCCGCCCCGGACCGCGATCCGGGAGGCCATGGCCAGGCGGGGATTGACGTGCGCCATCGGGGCCCTCTCCGCTTTCCGCCGCCTATTCGGCCGGCTCGAGCGCCGCTTCAGTGGCGATCCGGCGGGATTGGGCGGCCTGCGCGTCATACTCGCGCTGCCAGACGGTCGGCCCGTTCGACGGGGACACCTGCACCGCGGTCACCTTGTATTCCGGGCAGTTGGTGGCCCAGTCGGTGTAGTCGGTGGTGATCACATTGGCCTGGGTGCCGGGATGATGGAACGTGGTGTAGACCACGCCCGGCGCCACCCGCTCGGTGATCTTCGCCCTCAGCGCCGTCTCGCCCGAGCGGCTGGCGAGCTTGACCAGGTCGCCGTCGCGGATGCCGCGCTGCTCGGCGTCGTGCGGATGGATCTCGAGCAGGTCCTCGGCGTGCCAGGCAACGTTGTCGGTGCGCCGCGTCTGCGCGCCGACATTGTACTGGCTCAGGATCCGGCCGGTGGTGAGCAGCAGCGGGAAGCGCGGGCCGGAGCGCTCGTCGGTCGCCACATATTCGGTGCGGATGAACTTGCCCTTGCCGCGCACGAAGCCGTCGAGATGCATCACCGGCGTGCCGTCGGGGCGCGCCTCGTTGCAGGGCCACTGCACCGAGCCCTTCTCTTCCAGCAGCTTGTAGCTGACGCTGGCGAAGCTCGGCGTGGTGAGCGCGATCTCGTCCATGATCTGGGACGGATGGCTATAGGCCCAGTTGAGCCCCATCGCCTGCGCGAGCTTCAGCGTCACTTCCCAGTCGGCGAGCCCATTCTTGGGGCTCATCACCTTGCGCACGCGGTTGATGCGGCGTTCGGCATTGGTGAAGGTGCCGTCCTTCTCGAGGAAGGTCGAGCCCGGCAGGAACACATGGGCGTAATTGGCGGTCTCGTTGAGGAACAGGTCGTGCACGACGACGCATTCCATCGCCGCGAGCCCCGCCTGCACATGCCTGGTGTCGGGATCGGACTGGAGGATGTCCTCGCCCTGGATGTAGATGCCGCGGAAGGTGCCGTCGACGGCGGCGTCGAGCATGTTGGGGATGCGCAGGCCCGGTTCCGGGTTCAGCTCCACGCCCCAGAGCTTCTCGAACACGTCGCGGACTTCGGCGCCGGAAATGTGCCGGTAGCCGGGCAGTTCGTGCGGGAACGAGCCCATGTCGCAGGCGCCCTGCACATTGTTCTGGCCGCGCAGCGGGTTCACGCCGACGCCGGGACGGCCGATATTGCCGGTGACCATGGCGAGGTTGGCGATCGCCATCACCGTGGTCGAGCCCTGGCTGTGCTCGGTCACGCCAAGCCCGTAATAGATCGCGCCATTGCCGCCGCGGGCGTAGAGACGGGCGGCGCCGCGCACCTCTTCCGCCGGCACGCCGGTGAATTGCTCCGTGGCTTCCGGCGAATGCGCCGGTTCGGCGACGAAGCTCGCCCAGTCCTCGAATTCCGACCAGTCGCAGCGCTCGCGGATGAAGGCCTCGTCGAACAGGCCCTCGGTGACGATCACATGGGCGAGCGCCGTCAGCACCGCGACATTGGTGCCGGGCTTGAGCGGCAGATGATGGCTCGCCTCCACATGGGCCGAGCGCACCAGGTCGATGCGGCGCGGATCGATGACGATCAGCTTGGCGCCCTGGCGCAGCCGTTTCTTCAGCCGCGAGGCGAACACCGGATGGCCGTCCGTCGGGTTGGCGCCGATCAGGATGACGACGTCGGTGTGCTCGACGGAATCGAAATCCTGGGTGCCGGCCGAGGTGCCGAAGGCCTTGCCGAGACCGTAGCCGGTCGGCGAATGGCAGACGCGGGCGCAGGTGTCGACATTGTTGTTGCCGAAGCCGGCGCGCACCAGCTTCTGCACCAGGAAGGTCTCCTCATTGGTGCAGCGCGACGAGGTGATGCCGCCGATGGCGCCCTTGCCGTACTGGTATTGGATGCGGCGGAATTCCTTGGCGACATGGGCGAAGGCCTCGTCCCACGTGACTTCCCGCCAGGGATCGGTGATCTTCTCGCGCACCATCGGGTTGAGGATCCGGTCCTTGTGGGTGGCGTAGCCCCAGGCGAAGCGGCCCTTGACGCAGGAGTGGCCGCGATTGGCCTTGCCGTCCTTCCACGGCACCATGCGCACCACTTCCTCGCCGCGCATCTCCGCCTTGAACGAGCAGCCGACGCCGCAATAGGCGCAGGTGGTGACCACCGAATGCTCGGGCTGGCCGATGGCGATCACCGACTTTTCGGTGAGCGTCGCCGTCGGGCAGGCCTGCACGCAGGCGCCGCAGGACACGCATTCGGAATTCATGAAGCTCTCATGCATGCCGGGCGAGACGCGGCTGTCAAAACCCCTGCCCTCGATGGTGAGCGCGAAGGTCCCCTGCACTTCCTCGCAGGCGCGCACGCAGCGCGAGCAGACGATGCACTTGGCCGGGTCATAGGTGAAATAGGGGTTCGATTCATCCTTGGCCATGTAGCGCGGATTGGCCTCGCCATTGTCGCGGGCCTTGACGTGATTGTGGCCCTCGTAACCGTAGCGCACGTCGCGCAGGCCCACCGCGCCGGCCATGTCCTGCAGCTCGCAGTCGCCATTGGCGGCGCAGGTCAGGCAGTCGAGCGGATGGTCTGAAATGTAGAGCTCCATCACGCCGCGGCGGATGTCCTTGAGCCGCCCGGTCTGGGTGTGGACCACCATGCCTTCCGCCACCGGCGTGGTGCAGGAGGCAGGTGTGCCGTTGCGGCCTTCGATCTCGACCAGACAGAGCCGGCAGGAGCCGAAGGCGTCGACCATGTCGGTGGCGCAGAGTTTCGGCACCTTGATGCCGGCCTCCATCGAGGCGCGCATCACCGAGGTGCCCTCGGGCACGTCGATCGTCGTGCCGTCGATGACGAGGCGCACGGTCTTCTCGGCCCTGGAGGCCGGCGTGCCGTAGTCGATTTCCTGGATCAGGGACATGGTTTCCTCCAAAAACTCGTTCCGCCGCGGCCCGAGGCCGGACGGTGAATGCTCAACTCGGCCTATGGCTTGCGCTCGGCCAGCGTCGCCGCCACCAGCGCATTGGCGTGGCCATGGCCCAACTGGTGGGTGGCCTTGAGAAAATTGACGATCTGCATGTGCGTCATGCCGTCCTGGGCGCGGATGATCTCCTGCCAGTGCTCGATCGGCTTTCCGTAGGTCTTGATGATCGACGGAAAATAGGAGGCCGGTCCCTTGACCTTGCCGGTGTCGCTCATTCGGCCGCCTCCGCCAGGTGTTTCGGCTGGAAGTCGTCGGGGAAATGCGTGAGCGCGCTCATCACCGGGTAGGAGGTGAAGCCGCCCAGCGCGCAGAGCGAGCCGAACTTCATCGTGTTGCACAGATCGGTGACCAGGTCCTTCTGCTTCTCGGGCTCGATGCCGGCTGCGATCCGGTCGATCACCTCGACGCCGCGGGTCGAGCCGATGCGGCAGGGCGTGCACTTGCCGCAGCTCTCGATGGCGCAGAATTCGAAGGCGAAACGCGCCTGCTTGAGCATGTCGGCGGTGTCGTCGAAGACGACGATGCCGGCATGGCCTATCAGCCCGTGTTTCGCGGTGAAGGCCTCGTAGTCGAACGGCGTGTCGAACAGCGCGCGCGGGAAATAGGCGCCGAGCGGGCCGCCGACCTGCACCGCCTTGACCGGGCGACCGCTCGCGGTGCCGCCGCCGATGTCGTCGACCAGTTCGCCGAGCGTCATGCCGAAGGCCGCCTCGAACAGGCCGCCATGTCTGACATTGCCGGTGATCTGCACCGGAATCGTGCCGCGCGAGCGGCCCATGCCGAAATCGCGGTAATATTCGCCGCCCCGGTCCAGGATCACCGGCACGGTGGCGAGCGAGATCAGGTTGTTGACCACCGTCGGCCGCCCGAGGAAGCCCTTGTGCGCGGGCAGCGGCGGCTTGGCGCGAACCACGCCGCGGCGGCCTTCGAGGCTTTCCAAGAGCGCCGTTTCCTCGCCGCAGACATAGGCGCCCGCGCCGACGCGGACTTCCATGTCGAAGGCGTGGCCGGAGCCGAGAACAGATGCTCCCAGAATGGCGTTCTTTCTGGCGATTTCGATCGCCCGCGTCATCACCCGGATGGCGTGGGGATATTCCGACCTTGTGTAGACATAGCCTTTGGTCGCGCCGGTGGCGAGGCCGGCGATCACCATGCCCTCGATCAGCACGAAGGGATCGCCCTCCATGATCATGCGGTCGGAGAAGGTGCCCGAATCGCCCTCGTCGGCGTTGCAGACGATGTATTTCTGCGCACCTTCGGCCTCGAGCACCGTCTTCCACTTGATGCCGGTCGGGAAGCCGGCGCCGCCGCGGCCGCGCAGGCCGGATAGCGTGACCTGCGCCACGATCGCCTCGGGCGTCATGGCGACCGCCTTTTCCAGTCCCTTGAGCCCGCCATGGGCACGGTAGTCGTCGAGCGACAGCGGATCGATGACGCCGCAGCGGGCGAAGGTGAGCCGGGTCTGGCGCTTGAGGAACGGAATCTCTTCGGTCAGGCCGAGCGACAGCGGGTGGGCGCCGCCTTCAAGAAGCCCGGCGTTGAGCAGGCCATCGACGTCCGACGTCTTGACCGGGCCGTAGGCGACCCTGCCGCCCGCCGCTTCGACTTCAATCATCGGTTCGAGCCAGTAGAGCCCGCGCGACCCGTTGCGCACGATCTCTGCGCTGAGACCGCGCTCCGCGAGCGCAACGGCCATGCGCGTGGCCAGCCTGTCGGCGCCCACTGCGATCGCGCCGGAATCGCCGGGAATGAAAATCTTCACGCTCATGCCCGCACCGCCTGCGCCAGATCCCTGACCGCGTCCTCGTCCAGCCGGCCGATGAGCTCGCCGTCGACCATCGCCGCCGGCGCGCAGGCGCACAGGCCGAGGCAATAGACAGGCTCTATGGTCACCGCGCCGTCGGCGCTGGTCTCATGCCAGTCGAGCCCGAGCAGGCCGAGCAGCCGGTCGGCCAGCGCTTCGCCGCCCATCGACTGGCAGGCCTCTGAACGGCAGACCTTGATCACATGGCGTCCGGCCGGCGTCTCGCGGAAGTCGTGATAGAAGCTCACGACGCCATGCACTTCGGCCCGCGACAGGTTGAGCCCCTGCGCGATCGCCGGAAGCGCCGCCTGCGGCACATAGCCGAATTCGGCCTGGATATCGTGCAGGATCGGCAGAAGCGGGCCTTCGAGCGGCTTCAACCGCCCGACGATGGCTTCGGTGCGGGCCGCAATCTCGGCGTCCAGGTGGCGTGAATCCATGCGATGCTCCTCCAGCGGCATGACGGCAGCCTCCATTGACAGGCAACAAGCCCTTGAATCAATGCAGCACATTCGTTGTGCGATAGAAAAAATCTATCGTTGCGCGAGCGTCTGGGCGAACACCCGGGCCTCGTGCAGCATCGCCGAGACGATCGGCGTGTGCGGCTCGCGGGGTGCTGCGATCATCCCGACGATGTGGGACGCGTCGGGCTCGACGATGGGGATGGACTTGATGTCCTCGCCGAAGCCCAGGGTTTCGGCCAGGTTGACCGGCATGATCGAGGCCCATTTGCCGGTGCGGATGTGGGAGAACAGCACGATCATCGAATTGGATTCGAGCGTCGGCTTGGCGGTGGCGCCGGCTTCGGCCAGGTGATGGTTGATGATCCGCCGGTTCTGCATGTCGGGCGTGAGCAGGCAGAGCGGCAGGGTGGCGACCTCGGCCCAGGTCACCTTGTCCCGGTCGGCGAAAGTCTGTCCGGCCGAGGTGATGAGCTGGTAGCGCTCGGCATAGAGCGGCACCGTGGCGACGCGGCCCGTGGGCTCGTTCTCGAGATAGCTGATGCCGACGTCGATCTCGAAGTTCTCGAGTTGCGACAGCACCTGGTAGCTGGTGCAGGAGGTCACCGACAGCGTCACGGCCGGGTGTTTCTCGGTGAAGGCGACGGTCAGGTCGGTGACCATGTAGGTGGCCGTGGGAATCACCGCGATGCGGGCGTGGCCCGACAGGCCGCGGCGCGCGGCCTTCATTTCCTCGCGCATGGTGCGGGCGTCGCCGACGATGCGCCGCGCCCATTCCAGCACCCGCTGGCCTTCCGGCGTCAAGCCCTGGAAGCGCGAGCCGCGCTGCACCAGAACCACGCCCAGTTGCTCCTCGAGCTGCTTGAGCGAGGCCGACAGCGTCGGCTGGGTGACGCCGCATTCCTCGGCCGCCCGGCCGAAATGCCGTTCCCGCGCCAGCACAATGAAGAATTCGAGCTTGTCGATCATGACGGGCAGGCTCGCACAGGCGGCCCGCCTCGCGCAAGCAGCGCCAGCGACGCCGCGATGTCGGGTTTGCGCCGAGAGGGCGGCGTCAGGCCGCGTCGCGGTCCCGGCGTTCGGTTCCGGGCGCCAGCGTCACTTCGAGACCGTCGAGCTCCTCGCTCATCAGGAGCTGGCAGGAGAGCCGCGAATTGTCGCGCACGTCGAAGGCCTGGTCGAGCATGTCCTCTTCCTCGGCCTCGATCGGATAGAGCTTGCCGGTCCAGTCCGGTGCGACATGGACATGGCAGGTGGCGCAGGCGCAGGCGCCGCCGCACTCGGCCTTGATGTCGAGGCCCCAGTCGCGAATGATCTCCATCACCCGGAAGCCTTCGAGCGCTTCGAGCGTGTGGCGGGTTCCCGACTGGTCGGTGACATGAATGTGCATGAAAGAGGCTCCCCGGTCAGCCGTTGACGATGGCGGCGCGGCGCCAGCTATAGCCCTGCCCGGCTTCCGTCCGGTCGACGGAGGGCTGGTAGTGCAGGTCGATGCCCGGCAGGCGGTTCTGCTTGAGCCGCTCGATGGTGGGCGCATGGCTGACCTCGAAACTGTCGAAGCCGGTCCTGAGCATCAGCGGGATCTGGTCGAGCAGCACGGCGCCCACAGCGCGCAGCTCGCCCTCATAGCCCAGCCGCTGACGGATCAACGCGGCCTGGGAGAAGCCGCGCCCGTCACCGAAAGCGGGAAAGGTGAGCGCGATGATCGCCACCCGGCCGAGGATCGGCGCCAATGTCGCGACATCGTCGGCGGGCTGCAGCACCACGCCGAAGGGCGCGTTGTCCTGGGCATGCTCCAGGGCTTCGGAGAGCGGCAGCAGCTTCGGCCCCTGCTCCGCGCCGTCGGCGGTCCAGGGGTCGTTATCGACGATCCCGTTCTTCGTCCAGATTACGGTCATGAAAATCAGTCTCCGGGTCTTGGCTCAGGCGGCCTGGGCTTCGCCGCCATAGAGCGCCGCCTTGAACGGGTCGGCGCCGATGCGGCGGTAGCACGCGATGAAGGTCTCTTCGGCGCCGGTCCTCAGGGCCAGATAGGTGTCGACAATGGTCTCGATCGCGTCGGTGACCTGGTCGGGCTCGAAGCCGCGGCCGGTGATCTGGCCGATCGAGGCGTTCTCGTCTCCCGATCCGCCGAGCGAGATCTGGTAGAGTTCCGCGCCCTTCTTCTCGACACCCAGAATGCCGATATGGCCGACATGGTGGTGGCCGCAGGCATTGATGCAGCCCGAGATCTTGATCTTGAGATCGCCGATCTCGGCCTGCCGCGCCGCGTCGCCGAAGCGCTTGGAAATCTCCTGCGCGACGGGGATCGAGCGCGCGTTCGCCAGCGCGCAATAATCCAGCCCCGGGCAGGCGATGATGTCGGTGATGAGCCCCGCATTGGCGGTGGCCAGTCCCTCGGCCACCAGGGCCCGGTAGAGCGGCTCGAGATCGGCCAGCGCCACATGCGGCAGAACCAGGTTCTGCTCGTGGGTGACGCGGATCTCGTCATGGCCGAATTCGACCGCCAGCCGCGCCACGGCGTCCATCTGGTCGGCCGAGGCGTCGCCGGGAATGCCGCCGATCGGCTTGAGCGAAATCGTCACCATGCCGTAGTCGGGATGCCGGTGCGGCGCCACGTTGCGCCCGACCCAGGAGGCGAAATCCGGATCCGACTTCTTCCAGGCGGCCAGCTCTCCCCAGCCCTCGGCGCGCGCACCGAGTGCGGGCGGGGCGAAATAGGCGTTGATCGCGGCGATGTCGGCTTCGGGCAGCGTCAGTTCGCCGTCCTTGAGGTGCATCCATTCGGCTTCGATCTCGGCGCTGAGCTTCTCGACGCCGGTCTCGTGCACCAGGATCTTGATGCGCGCCTTGTACTTGTTGTCGCGGCGGCCGTGCAGATTGTAGACCCGCATGATCGCCGTCACATAAGACAGAAGATCAGCTTCCGGCAGGAAGTCATTGACCTTCTTGGCCAAAATGGGCGTACGCCCCTGCCCGCCGCCGATCCAGACGGCAAACCCCAGCCGGCCTTCGCCGTCTTTCTTGAGCTGCAGGCCGATGTCGTGCACCTGGATCGCGGCGCGGTCGCGCTCGGATGCGGTGACCGCGATCTTGAACTTGCGCGGCAGGAACGAGAATTCCGGATGCACCGACGACCACTGCCGCAGGATCTCGGCATAGGGCCTGGGATCGGCGACCTCGTCGGCGGCAGCACCCGCGAAATGATCGGCGGTCACATTGCGGATGCAGTTGCCCGAGGTCTGGATCGCATGCATCTCGACTTCGGCCAGCTCCTCGAGGATCGCCGGCATGTCCTTGAGCGCCGGCCAGTTGTACTGGATGTTCTGGCGCGTGGTGAAATGGCCGTAGCCGCGGTCATAAGTCCGGGCGATATGGGCGAGCTTGTGCATCTGCCGGCTGTTCAGCGTGCCGTAGGGCACGGCCACGCGCAGCATGTAGGCATGGAGCTGCAGATAGACGCCGTTCATCAGCCTGAGCGGCTTGAACGCATCCTCGGAGATCTCGCCCTTGAGCCTGCGCGCGACCTGGTCGCTGAACTGGCTGACGCGCTGGGCCACGAAGGCGTGGTCGAATTCATCGTAACGGTACATCGTTCAATCCTTATGCGGCCTGGGAGACCCGGGCGGAGGCAACCGGCGCGTAGTCGATGGAGGGACCCTCCGCGCGGATACGCTCGCGCAGCCGGTAGGGCCGCGGGCCTGTGGGCGTTTCCTCGACCTCGATGACATTGACGTCGACGACGCGGTTGTCGGCCAGCGCCTGCGCGCCGGCGGCTTCGATCGCCGAGACGGCCTCGTCATGGCGCGCGAGAAACGCGTCCCTGATCGACAGCACCCACTCGCCACTGGCGCCGAGCCAGACGGAGACGCCGTCGGAGAGGCGGTTTGCGGTGAGAACCCTGGTCTTGAACGGGGCGGTTTTCATGATGGCCTCCTCAGGCGGCTTGGGTCTGGGTGGATCGGGTGCGGGCGGGGGCAGCGTCGCTCTGTCCCTCGGCGATCGGGGTCGAGTGGTCGAAATTTGCGCCGGCGACGGCGTCGCCGATCACCACCATCACCGGTCCCGACAGTTCGGTGCGGTGCTCGAGCGCCGGCAGGTCGGCGAGCGTGCCGTGGAACAGGCGTCGGTCAGCCCGCGAGGCGTTCTCGACGATGGCGACCGTCATGTCGGCGGGCAGCCCCGCCTCGATCAGCCGCGTGGCGACGCTGGCGGCGACCGTCCGGCCCATATAGACGCACAGCGTCGCGCCGGAGACGGCGAGCCGCGCCCAGTCGGGCAGTGCCGCGCCGGTCAGGTCATGCCCCGTGGTGAACACCAGCGACGAGGCCACGCCGCGCAGCGTCAGCGGCAGTTCGAAATCGGCGGCGGCGGCGAGCGCCGAGGTGATGCCCGGCACGATCTCGAAGGAGACGCCTGCGTCCCTGAGTGCGGCCATTTCCTCGCCGGCGCGGCCGAACACCAGCGGATCGCCGGATTTGAGCCGGACGACGCGCTTGCCCTCGCGGCCGAGCTGGACCAGCAACTGGTTGATGTCGGCCTGGCTCTTGGAATGGCAGCCCTTGCGCTTGCCGACCGAAATCCGCTCGGCGTCGCGGCGGCCGAGCGCCACCACGGTTTCGGGCACCAGCGCGTCATAGACGATCGCGTCGGCTTCCATCATCGCGCGCTGCGCGCGCAGGGTCAGCAGGTCCTCGGCGCCGGGGCCGGCGCCCACCAGCCAGATGTGGCCGGGCACCGGCTCGCGACCGCGCAGCATGCGGGTGGCGGCGCGGCGGGCGAGCGAGATCTCGTTATGTGCGACATGGGTGGCGACATCGGCCTCGAAAAAGCGGCGCCAGAACACCCGACGCGCCACGCCGCGCGGCAGCAGCCGGTCGACGGCGACGCGGTAGTCCTGGGCAAGCCGTGCGAGCGTGCCGAGCGAGGGCGAGAGCATCTGGTCGATGCGGGCGCGGATCATCTGCGCCAGGACCGGCCCTGCCCCTTCGGTGCCGATGGCGATCGCCACGGGCGCGCGGTTGACCAGCGCCGGCGTAAGGAAATCGCAGAACTCGGGCTGGTCGACGGCGTTCGCCGGAATGCGGCGGGCGCGGGCATCGGCGACGATCTTCCGGTCCAGCGCCGCGTCGCCGGTGGCGGCGAACACCAGCGTCGCGCCGTCCATCTGCGCAGCGGAATAGGCGCCCGGCAAGGGCTCAAGCCCCAGGCGCGACAGGCTGTCGGTGAGTTCGGCTTCGGGCGCATCGGCATAGACCGAGATGTCGGCCGTCGTGTTGGCGACAAGCCGCGCCTTGGCCGCGGCTTCCGCGCCGTTTCCGAAAATCGCGACCTTTCTCGCGTCGACCCGCACGAAAGCGGGAAATGTGGTTAGCTGCGCATTTCGCGTAGACATGAAGATGCAACTCCTGAGTTGGCGCCATTTTCAGGAGAAAGACGAAACAAATGAAGGAACAAAGATTTGCCAAACCGGGCAGACGGATATTCTTTTACCCCTGAAAGCCGGATATGGAGAATGCGCAACCGCGACGCGCTCCCCGCTCATGCGGGCGGACTGGACTGGACTGGAACGGACATGACGATCACCGAAAACGCGGAACTGGCCGGACGACTGCTCGACGTGATGGAGCACGACATCCTGCCCTTGACCGACAAGGGCGTGGCAGAAGGCAACAAGGTGTTCGGCGCAGCACTCCTGCGCAAGTCGGACCTGTCCCTGGTGATGGCGCAGACCAACCGCGAGACCGAGAACCCGCTGTGGCACGGCGAGGTGCATCTTCTCAAATGCTTCTACGAAGCACCGGTCTCCAGTCAGGAGCGGACCCGGGACATGATCTTCCTGTCGACGCACGAGCCCTGCACCATGTGCATGTCGGCGATCGCCTGGGCCGGGTTCGACAATTTCTTCTATTTCTTCAGCCACCAGGATTCGCGCGACAGCTTTGCCATTCCGCACGATCTCAAGATGCTCAAGGAGGTTTTTGGGCTCGAGCCGGGTGGCTACAACCACGACAACGCCTTCTGGCGCGGCCGCGGCATCTTCGACATCATGGCAGGTCTTGCTGAGGATGAGGCCCGGACCTTGCTCGACCAGGCCAACCGCATCCGCGCCCGCTACGCCGACCTGTCCAATGCCTATCAGGCGGGCAAGGACGACAACGCCATCCCGCTCAACTGATCCGCCCCTCGATCAGGCACCCACCGCCGATTAGTGTCCGAGCAGGTCAAGCAAGCCGTCGAACGGCTTGATCCCGGCGTCTTTCTTGGTGCGTGGCTCTCTTGGGGCGCTTTTTACTTCGACCGGAACGGTGCCGTTGTAGGACAGGGCGTATGTTCCGTCTTCCCCGAAAGTAAGATTGCCCTGAACGCTGGGTTTTCCCGGCTCAGTCCCTGATGGCGCCTTGGGGGAATCATAATAGACAGTCACCTGTTGAAAGACGCGCAACGAGGAGTCGTCCGCGGACCTGGCCTGGTCCGGAGAGCGGATGCCATTGTTGTAGAAATAGTCTGAATAAATTTCAGAGCGTATTTCCAATTCGCAGTCTCCAAGGTTAACAAAGGGTTAAATATCAAATTTATGATATATGTACCATGGTTCATAAGGTCCATGGCTTGCGTCAGGCTGGACTCCGCGCCGCGACGCCTACGGCTCCCGCGATAGAGCTGTGGACAACCCGCCCGCCCTGGGCGAACCGGTCGCAGGCCCCGCGCGGCTCGGCTAAGCTCGACGGATGAAACCATCACGCGACATTTCCGGCCTCATCGAGATCATGGCGGCGCTCCGGCACCCGCAAACCGGCTGCCCCTGGGACATCAAGCAGGATTTCGCCTCGATCAAGCCCTACACGATCGAGGAGGCCTACGAGGTCGCCGACGCCATCGAGCGCAACGATCCCGAGGATCTCTGCGACGAACTGGGCGATTTGCTGCTGCAGGTGGTGTTCCATGCCCGCATGGCCGAGGAGCAGGATCTGTTCAGCTTCGAGGACGTGGTCGAGGCGATCACCCGCAAGATGATCCGCCGCCACCCGCATGTGTTCGAGCGTTCCGACGCCGACACGCCCGACAAGGTCAAGGCGCAATGGGCCGAGATCAAGGCCGGGGAAAAGGCCGACCGTGCGGCCCGCCGTGCCGCGCGCGGGTTGCCCGAGGCTGAAACGCCCGGACAGCTCACCGGCGTGCCGCGCGCGCTGCCCGCGCTGATGGAGGCGTTGAAACTGCAGGAGGCGGCCAGCCGGGTCGGCTTCGACTGGGGCGCCGCCGGCCCCGTGCTCGACAAGATCGAGGAAGAAATCGCCGAACTGCGCGCGGAGATCGCCAGCGGCGAGACCGAAAAGGCGGCGGGAGAACTGGGCGACGTCATCTTCGCCGTCGCCAATCTCGCCCGGCACCTGAAGACCGACCCCGAGGACGCGCTGCGCGCGACCAACACAAAGTTCCGCACCCGCTTCGCGGCGGTGGAGGCCGGATTGGCAGACCAGGGCAAGACGCCCGCCGGCGCCACGCTCGACGAGATGGAAGCGCTGTGGCAGGCGGCCAAGCTCAAGCCCGAGCAAGACTGAGGCGAGGCGCGGCTCTACCAGGCCAGCGGATCGAGCCCGATGACGTGCGGGTGCAGCCAGATCAGCACGCATAGCAGAACCAGGCCCGCCGTGAGACGGGCGATTGCCGCGGCATCCGGAGCAAGGCTTCGTCCCTCGCGCGCCGCCTGCCGGAGCTCCAGCCAGCGATCGGCGCCCATCTCGCGCTTGCGCCGCCGGTCGATGAGCCGCATGTCGAGAAGCGCGAACAGCGCGAAGCCGCCGAACAGGATCCCATGGGCGAGATCGCCATTGGGCGCGGCATGGCCGGCCGCCCAGAGCGCCAGCGCCGCCAGAAACGGATGCCTGAGCCAGCCAACGATCCCCGGCCGCGCCGGATCGAAATCCGCGTTGCGCCGGCCGCCGAAGGAAAACGGATTGGGCCGGAACGCAGCCAGCGCCAGGATCATGCAGGCGGCGATCATCGCGACCAGCGTCACAAGCGCCTGCCAAGGCGCGCGCGGCGAGATCTCGACATAGGGCGCGCGGCCCGCGGCCATGATCAGCCAGACCAGCACCGCGATCGACAGGACCGAATAGGCCAGCGAGAATCCCGCCTTGCCCAGCCGCGCGGTGAGATAGGGCTTGACCGGCGGCCTCACCGGGATGGCGTGCGAGGCGAGGAACAGGCCATAGGCGGCGATGAACTCGCCCCAGCCGTTCATCGCGCCGCCACCTGCCCGGTGGCGAGCTTGGGGCCGAGCTTCGGACGCGCCAGGATCGGGAAATAGATCACGGCGAAGCCGCCGAAGGCCAGGATCCAGCCGCCCGCGGCCAGGTGCAGCGGCCAGTCCTGCCCGGGCGCGAGGCCGGCGA
>NZ_JRJG01000196.1 GCF_000759435.1 Hoeflea sp. BAL378 | reverse complement strand
GCGGGATACACAATATCACACGCGGCGGAATTCAAGTTACAAGGTGGATCGGCGCGAAAGCGCCGAGACGGATGAGGGGACGACGGCGCCTTCCCCTTGAGGTGGCAGGCGAAAGCTGGTTCAACGGTGGGGGGAGTTTTCCCGGGGGAATCATGAGCCAGCAACTTGTCCAGCAGTTTCTGAACGATCTCGACCGGTTGAGGAAGCTGTCGGGGTCGCTCAACGAGCAGACCGTGCGCGAGGCGTTCAAGGATCTCTTGAAAGCCTGGGCGCGGCAGAACAACCTGCTGTTCGTGGCCGAGCTTGAATATTCCACCGGGCAGAAGACCAAGGTCTACCCCGACGGCACCATCCTGCATGACCTCCGGGTGCCGCTCGGCTTCTGGGAAGCCAAGGACACCAAGGACGATCTCGACGACGAGATCGCCAAGAAGCTCTCACGCGGCTATCCGCAGGACAACATCATCTTCGAGAACAGCCACGAGGCGGTGCTGATCCAGCACCGGCAGGAGGCGTTCCGCTGCAAGATGGCGGACACGGAGAACCTGCTCAAGCTGCTCAACCTGTTCTTCGGCTACGAACGGCAGGAGATCGCCGAGTTCCGCAAGGCGGTGGAACTGTTCAAGGCCGACCTGCCGCATGTGCTCGATGCGCTGCGCGACAAGATCAACGACGCCTATCAGGCCAATGCCGAGTTCCAGACCGAGGCCACGCGGTTTCTGGAGCACGTCAAGGAGACCGTGAACCCGACGCTTGCGGAGGCCGACGTGCGGGAGATGCTGATCCAGCACATCCTCACCGAGGAGATCTTCGCGCATGTGTTCAACGAGAGCGATTTTCACCGCGAGAACAACATCGCCAAGGAGCTCTACAAGCTCGAGGGCGCCTTCTTCACCGGGGCGGTGAAGAAGGAGACGCTGAAGACGCTCGAGCCCTATTACGCGGCGATCCGGGCCAATGCGGCGCAGATCTCCAACCATCCAGATAAGCAACTCAATTTTTGTAAATAAATTTCGGCGAAAAAATACTTCATATTGATTTATAGTAATTTTTTCTATCTTATAAGTGTAAGTACGACGTTATTAACTAAATCTGTAATAGCGTCATCCGCCTGTGATTGAGTTACGACAACGGTCGAAGGGTGCGCAACCATGTTACGCCTTTTCAACTTAGATTCAAGAATCTCGATCACGCTCTTATTCAGCAATCTTGCAGTCCTACAAGCGTCTATTACTTGGCTTTCCTTTAACTCATCGAAGTCATCGCGGGCTGCGACTACGACGCTTAGCTTGGGAAATCGCTTTTTGATTCCGTCATTTAGTTTGTCCAGTCGTGAAGAATCCACTAGCAACCAGCTCATTAGGTGATCATAGGCAAGGTTCCATGTCATCACGATTGCTGCCCGGTACGCTTTCACCTTATAGCAACTCAAAGCCTCGTTCAGGAAATCACGTTCGGCTACATTCGGTACCTTAGCCGGCAGCTCAGACAATAACTTAGATATGGCAACAACCGAGGGGCTGTGGCCTACCTTAGTGTCCATATTGCGCCGAACTGCCCCGGCTAGCCGGAAACCGGAGCCCGACTTGACCACCTGCGGTGGCTTCTTATTCTTGAGGCGATTAAGGTACTGACTAACGTTTGGCGGTTCAATGCCTGCCTTCTTAAACGCCGCACGAATATCCAAGACCGTGAAGCAGGGCTTGCCTTCGACTGCCTCTAAGAACCAACCAAGCAGCAACAGTTGATCTACTGCGGATTTCGAATGAAACCCACTAATAGATCCTGCGAACTCGTGTAGACCTTCCAGTTTATCCCTCTGCAAGTTTATGCACTTTGTCGATCCCTATGTGGTTGATCACATAAGTTCCGCGACCGGGTCCCGGATCCAGAAGTTGATTCAATTTCAAGTTCCTGAGTGGTTGCCCAAAATCTTTGGATCCGGTTGGCCATTCCAACTTGCGGAAGCAAGTGTAAACATGATCTGCGTTTACACCTTCAATTTCCTTTCGGTGCTCGCAGAGGAACGCAACGACTACAAGGTAGCGATCTTGATCATTCTTCGGAGGGTAATTCTCAGTATAGGATTTTAGCGAAATCTCATTCGAAAGTTCAATATCTACCACTTTCCGCTTAGCAGGACGACGTGGCTTTGAAGCCGCGGCCTTAAGCACTCGCCCAACTGAAGTTGCGTCATCCTCCTCAACCGACGCGTCAACTACCTCCTCATCGTCGTCATCTTGTTCATTCAAACCGATGATCTGCACTGGCGTCTTCGGTAACTTCGGTCCGCTTACGGAGGCTGGTCGCAGCGCGTTCTGTATAGCGTTGGCGATCTGCGTTAGGTCGCCCTCAGGCATTTCCGCTTCAATCATAATGAACCGAATGCGAGAAGTTCCGTTTCCTTTAATATGCTTCTTGACCATGAGCGCCTCAATTTCTTTCTACGCTAGACGTTTACCTCTAGCACGATGGAAAATGATTAGTAAATCATTCCAATGGCTGGTCGATCGATAGCATTATTATTTCAACCTCGTCCAAGAACGGAAACTGCCGCTTAGATTATGGGCTCAGCAATGTCATCAACGGGTTGAACTTTCACCATTGCAAAGCAATAGTTTCGCGATTCCACTAGGCAGGAAGCGCGCACAGTTTCCAAACGATGGCGAGAAGCTCAACAACATCACCGAATGGGCGCTGAAGCGGTTCCGGGAGGCCTATGGGAAGGGCCTTCCTTCTCCCCTCGTGGGAGAAGGTGGATCGGCGCGCAGCGACGAGACGGATGCGGGGGGTGCGGCGGGCGGGGCGCCCCCTCATCCGCCGGCTTCGCCGGCACCTTCTCCCCGGGGGGAGAAGGGAGGGCCGCAGCGCCAGGGCCGCGCCCTCAGCAAGGACGACATCTTCCATTACGTCTATGGCGTGCTGCACGATCCGGTGTACCGGGAAAAATACGCGATCAACCTGAAGCGCGAGTTTCCGCGCATTCCGTTCTATCCCGACTTCTGGGCCTGGGCCGCATGGGGCGAGCGGCTGATGGCGCTGCATGTCGGCTATAGGCGGTCGAGCCGTGGCCGCTGACACGCATCGACGAGCCCGATGAACGGGCGCGTGCGGGCGGCGTGGCCCCCAAGGCGATGCTCAAATCCGACCATGACACCGGCACGATAAGGCTCGACAGCGAGACGCAATTGACGGGCATTCCGGCCGAAGTCTAGAGCTACCGGCTCGGCAACCGCTCGGCGCTCGACTGGATCCTCGACCAGTACAAGGAAAAGACGCCGAAGGACCCGACCATCCGCGCGAAGTTCAACACCTACCGCTTCGCCGACTACAAGGACCACGTGATCGACCTGCTCATGCGGGTGACGCGGGTGAGCGTCGAGACGGTCAAGATCACCGAGGCGATGAAGGGAGCGAAGCGGGACTGAGCGGCCTCCTCCTCCGCCGGCTTCGGCGACCGCTGCGTCAGTCCCCCGACTTGCTCTCGTCGGCCTCCGGGTGGGTTCCGTCGGAGACGCTGCCGGGATGGGGGTCGGAGACATCGGAGCCGGCGTGGGCCGGCGTCTTCGGCTGCTTGTCCGTCGGTTGCTTGCCTGGCTTGGGGGCGCTGTCTGGCCTGGGGGTCATGGGGCTCTCCTTTCGGGCTCAACCCGCAAGGCCGGCGATGGTTCCCGGGAGGGTGCTCCGCGCCGATCGCCGCCCTTGCGGGGGCGAGATCGCGCCGGAGGCAATCGGCATCCGCGGGCTGGGCCGCCCCCCTCATCCGGCCCTTCGAGCCACCTTCTCCCCGGGGGGAGAAGGGAGAGCGGCGGGCACTGCGCCATCCCCTCCTTCCCCCTTGAGGGGAGGGATTGAGGGTGGGGGTCGTGGGCGCAGCGAACCCCGATTACCCCCGCCCGGATCGCCTGCTTCACTTGTCTCTCCGCAGGGTCGAGCCGCGGGGCTCGACCCGTCCGTCGGACTCCCTCAAGGGGGAGGTGGGGCTCCTGGGATGCCGCCCCCCTCATCCGGCCCTTCGGGCCACCTTCTCCCCCGGGGAGAAGGGAGAGCCGCGGAGGCTCAGGCGGCGCGGCTGGGGGCGGTGCGGCGGGCTTCCTCGGCATCCAGGCGGAAGTTGGCGACGAGCGCCGAGAGCTGGGCGGCCTCCTGGGCCAGCGTGTGGCTCGAGGCGTTGGTCTGTTCGACCATGGCGGCGTTCTGCTGGGTCATCTGGTCCATCTGGCCGACGGCGGCATTGACCTGGCCGAGGCCCGTGGCCTGTTCGTGGCTGGCGGTGGCCATGGCGGCGACGTGGGAGGAGATGTCCTCTATGCGGGCGATGATGCGGGTGATGGCCTCGCCGGTCTCGCCCACGAGGGAGACGCCGGAGCGGACCTCCTCGCCGGACGCGGCAATGAGGCTCTTGATCTCCTTGGCGGCGGTGGCGGAGCGGCCGGCGAGCTCGCGCACCTCCTGGGCGACGACGGCGAAGCCGCGGCCGGCCTCGCCGGCGCGGGCGGCCTCGACGCCGGCGTTGAGCGCGAGCAGGTTGGTCTGGAAGGCGATCTCGTCGATGACGC
>NZ_JRJG01000195.1 GCF_000759435.1 Hoeflea sp. BAL378 | reverse complement strand
CGACGTGATCGAGGCGCGGGCGATCGCCGGCCGGAGGCTCAGCCTGCGCGAGGGCGTCGTCAGCGCGCTCGCCACCGTGTTCTCGCTCGGCTCGGGCGCCAGCGCCGGCCGCGAAGGGCCGGTGATCCACCTCGGGGCGACGCTCGCCAGCGCGGTGGGGGAGCGCTTCTCGCTGCCCGACTGGTCGCGCCGCACGCTGCTCGCCGCCGGCGTCGCCTCGGCGATTTCGGCAAGCTTCAACGCGCCGATCGCCGGCGTGCTGTTCGCCCACGAGGTGATCCTCGGCCACTACGCGATGCGGGCCTTCGTGCCGATCGTGATCTCCTCGTCGATCGGCGCGATCGTCTCGCGCGGCTGGTTCGGCGAGGCGGCGGCCTTCATCGTGCCGGGCTACCAGGTCACCTCCTATTTCGAGTTTCCGGCGTTCGCGCTGCTGGGCGTGGTCTGCGCCGTGGTCGCCGTCGTGTTCCAGTTCGTGCTGTTCGCCGCCGAATATGTGGCGCGGCGGACGACGATCCCGCTCTGGGCGCTGCCGATCTGCGGCGGCATCGTCGTCGGGCTGATGGGCATCGCCTTTCCGCACATCCTCGGCGTCGGCTACGAGACCACCGACATGGCGCTGTGGGGCCAGTTGCCGCTGATGCTGATGCTGACGCTGATCGTGGTCAAGACGCTCGCTACCGCGATCACGCTCGCCGCGCGCTTCGGCGGCGGCATCTTCTCGCCGGCGCTCTATCTCGGCGCCATGACTGGCGGCGCCTTCGGCATCATCGCCGCCTGGGCCTTCCCCGACCTCGCCTCCAGCCCGGCGCTCTATTCGATCCTCGGCATGGGGGCGGTGGCGGGCGCGGTGCTGGGCGCGCCGATCTCGACCACGGTGATCGTGTTCGAGCTCACCGGCGGCTACGCGCTGTCGATCGCGCTGCTGCTCACCGTGGCGATCGCCCACGGGATCACCCAGGCGCTGCACGGCCATTCCTATTTCCAGTGGCAACTGGAAATGCGCGGCCTGTTCGTCCAGGACGGGGCGCACCGGGCGGTGCTGCGCAATGTGCGGGTGATGGACTTCATGACGCTGCCCGCGGACGACGCCGAGCCCGAATATTTCGACGCCGAGCTCGGCATCGCCGCGCTCAGGCCCACCGACACGCTGGAGGTCGCGCTCAGGGCCTTCGACACCGGCGGTCACCGGCGCATGCCGGTGGTGGCCGAAAGCGACGGACGCATCCTCGCCTGGGCCGAGCAGGTGGAGGCGCTGAGCCACTTCAACCGGCGCCTGATCGCCGCCAGCGAGGAAGAGCACCGCTGAGCCGGGCCGCACCCCGCGGCACGCCGCCCGCCCGGCCCCGACGAAACCGCTTGTCGCGGGCGGCGCCGGCGCTATAACCCGACGATCGCGCCGCCGTCCGGAGGCGCAGCCTGATGGAGACGATGATGGAAGTTCTGACGCCGGCCCTCGCGGCCGTGGGGATTTACGCGGCGCTCAACATGGCGATCCTGTTCTGGATCTCGATGGAGACCGGCCGGTTGCGTGGCAAGCACAAGGTCTCGATCGGCGACGGCGGGGTCAAGCACCTCACCCGCATCATGCGCGGCCACGCCAATGCGGTCGAAAACATGCCGATGTTCTTCGTGCTGATGCTGGTGGCCGCCCTGCTGGGCATGCCGGCGATGGCCGCCCACGGGCTGGGCCTGGTCTTCACCGTCGGACGCGGGCTGCATGCCTGGCACTTCATTCAGGAAGATGCGCCCCGGTGGCAGCGCGGCGGCGGCTTCGGCCTGTCGTTCCTGGCCCAGCTCGTGCTGGTGGTCGGCATCCTGGGCCACGGGCTCCTGCTGATGGCGGGCTGACGCCCCCGGCTTACTTGGCCATGCTGGTCTTGAGGATCAGGGCGGGCATGGTGTCGGTGGCGCCGGCGATAAAATAGCGGTCACGGCCGGTGCGCTTGGCCTGGTAGAGCGCAGTGTCGGCCAGCTTCATCGTCTTTTCGAGCGTCTGCGACGTCTGGTGCAGCGCGCCGCCGATGCTGATCGTCAGGTTGAGCTGCTGGCCGGCGATGGTCCGCCCTTCCGTCCGCATGGTCTCGCACAGATCCTGGGCGGCCTTCGCCGCCGCGGCGTCATCGGCGCCGGGAAGGAAGACACCGAACTCTTCGCCGCCCAGCCGTCCGATCAGCGCGTCAGTGCTCAGCGCCTTGCGCAGCACCTCGGCGATGCGCTTGAGCGCCTCGTCGCCGACGTCGTGTCCATAGGTGTCGTTCACCGCCTTGAAGTGATCGGCGTCCACCATCAGGAATGCTCCGCCCTTGGGCAGGATTTCCCGCGCCTTGCCAAGCAGATAGGCGCGGGTGAGAACGCCGGTGAGGGCGTCGAAGCGGACATATTCGTCCACCTTCTCGATCGTCAGCGTCTGCACCCGGAACAGGTTGAGCACGATGAACGCGATCGGCGGTGTGATGAAGAGCGGGATCAGAGCCGCCGGGAACACGGCGATGGCAAAGAAATTGAGATATCGCGGTCCCAGGAAGGCAAAGGGTATCGCGAAGGTGAAGACCGGGATGAAAACGGCGAACAGGGTGGTGATCGCAGCAAGCTGGTAGACCCGCTTCATAGACCGTATCTGGAAGATCTTCTCGACATTCATCGTAGGTCGGCGCTCGGCTTCTCGCAATCGGAACTGCGCCCGAGCCTAATGCGGACCTGCTAAGAATTGCTGAAGGCGGCGGAGGCGGCGGGACACCGAAGCGCCACCGCCTGCCGCCGTTCGCACGACCCGGGCTGGCTAGCGGTTGCCGCCCAGGCAGGTGCCGTTCGACACCTGGATGCCGCCCGCGCTTTCCATATCGCACACGTTCCTGAACCACTGGGCCTTGCTGCCGACCTGGCCGCAGACCTGGCCCTCGCCCCGCGCGCAGGCGCCCGGCGGGGGCGGCGGTGGCGTCACCGGCTGGACCGGCTGGACCGGCGGCTGATAGGTCGGCGGCTCGTTCTGGTCCGGCGGGGTGCGCGGCCTGCTGCGCGGATCGCGCGTGGGCGGATTGTCGAAGCGCGGCCGCTCGAAATCGGGCTGGCCGTTGCGGTAGTCCGGATTGCGATAGTCGGGGTTGCGGTAGTCGCGGCCGCGGTCGCGGCGGTCGCGGTAATAGGGGTTGCGTTCCTCTGGGCCGCGAGAGTCCCGGCCCCGGTCGTCACGGCCGCGATAATCGCGGCGGTCGGGGCGATAGTCGCCATAGCTTCCGCCGCGGCACTGGCCGGAGGAGATCACGCGCCAGTTCTCGGCCCGGGCCTCGCAGGCATTGGGAAAGGTGCGCTCCTCGCCGCGCCGCTCGGCGCAGACCGGATCGTAGACCATCGGGCAGACGGGGCCGGAATTGTAGTTGTTGCCGCTGGCCTCGGTGACCTCGCAGCCGCCCAGCGCCACCGCCGCGAGCAGGCTCGCACCGGCAAGTCCTAGGAAACGGCGGGGACGGACGGCTCTGTCTGTATCGGACATGACGAATTCCTTGGGTTCAGGAAGACCAGAGCACCGGCCACCGGTCGGGTCAAGGGCCAACCGGTGGCGGGATGTTCAGGCCGCGCTGTGCAACAACGCGACCCGGGGCTTCGGGTTCCCGTCCGGTCAGGACAGGAAGCATTCGAGTTCGGGCATAGGGTTCGGCGCAGGTCTGTCGAGCGCCGGGAGGACGGCGCGCCTCTAGCCGCGGCGCAGCTTGAGGAGGTCCGCGCCGCTCGCGTCCCTGAAGGTCACCGTGCGGCCGTCGCGGTCGACCCGGCGGGCGGACGAGAGGGCGTCGATGATGGCGGCTTCGGCCGCCGCCTGGCCCTGGCCCTGGCACAGCATCTTGGTGGAGATCGCCGGACCTTCGGCGCGGACGCGGCCGTCGCGCACCGACACCCGCATCGAAATGGAGTTGCAGCCGACGCTGGCGCGCACCGTGCCGCGGTCGTCGATCGACAGGGTCGACCGGTTGCCGAGCTCGCGGCCGAGCCGCACCAGGAAGCCGTTGCCGGCGGCGATGTGGGTGATGCGGTAATTGCCGAAGAGATCGTCGAGATCGGGCCCGCCGCGATTGCCGCCCTGGCCGGCGCCCGGCTGGTTGCCGGCGTTGTTGTTTGCGGCCTGGGCGTCGCGCGGGTTGACGAAGCGGAACTGCTCCCAGCCGGCGGCGCGGCCGGAGCTGGCGGCAAGCAGGGAGTCGCGGCCGACGCCGGCGCGGACATAGTTTCCGTTCCCGACCGAGCGCAGCGCCAGCTTGTCGCCGCGAATGCGGACCAGCTCGAAAGTCTCCCAGCCGCGGATATGCGGGCTGCCCGCAGCCAGGAACGCGCCTTCCCCGACCCCGGCGCGGACATAGCTGCCCGAGCGCAGGTCGCGGAACGCCACCCGGTCGCCTTCGAGCCGCACCGTGTCGAAGCGGCTCGCGCCGCGCGGCCCCGGCGCCGCCGCGGCCAGGGTGCCGTTGACGACCGTGACATACATGCCCGACTGCACCGACTGCAGAAGGATTTCCTCGGCCTTGGCGGCTGCCTGCGAAGCAACCAGGAGACTGAGGGCGAGAAGGCTGCGGATCAAATGTTTCATGGGCCTGTTCCCTTGTGCGTCCATGGAGCAATGGCAACTTTGTGCCGCAGCCCGGTTGAACGCGGCTTGAACGGGGGGTTCATCGGGCGTTCATGCTGATCGAGCAAGGGACTTATGGGACGGTTCTTGCGGGAGGGGCAAGGGGGAACGCGTTTGGTATTCCCGGTTCGGGCCCGCGGGCCTTCGGGAAGCTTCGCTTCCTTGCCGGTCCCTGCGCGAGCGACGGGCGGGGCCGAACCGGTTGGCGGCTCCGCTTCGCCTGTCTTCGACATGCGCCGCCGTCACGCGGCGACTGCCGTCGCGTTCGCCCGGCGGTCGGCCTTGCCTGCCGGCGCCATCGCCAGGCGGTAGCCCATCAGCCGGGCCACCGGCGCCAGCGCAACACCCATCGCCTTCTGCAGCCAGACCGGCAGGGCCGAGATGTAGAGATGGTCCGGGAAGGCATTGAGCGCCAGCGCGATCGGCAGCAGCTTCACCGCGCCGTCCGGCTTGAAATAGTCCGGATGCTCCGCGGTCCAGCGGGCGAGGTTGAGGAAGAACCGCAGATGCTCTTGGGCTGTGACGAAGGTCACCGTCAGATGGGTCTCGCCATCGAACGCGTTGCGGAAGAAATGGCTGGCGCCCTTCGGCACGGTGATCGACTGGCCTTCGTGGGCCAAATGTTCCTTGCCGTCGATCATCACCATGACGCACCCGCTGTGGACGGTGAAGATCTCGTCGGTGCCGGGATGGATGTGGGCCACGGCATTGCCGCCGCCGGAGCCGCCCTTGCCCAGCACCACATCCATGCGGCTGCTCGGGCCGCCCTCGTAGGGATGGGTGAAGACGAAGGTCTCCCTGTTGAAAGGATTGAGGATACGGGTATTGGCGGGCACAAGCGGCTGGCGCATGGCTTTCTCCTTCAGGTATCGGGTTGAAGCATGTGGTTTTCGGCCCGCGACGACGTTTCGCGGGCAATGAAAGCCGTGTAGATTGTCGGCTCATCTGCTTCAAACACCGTTTTTGCCGCGATGTTCACCGGATTTGCATAACGTGACGGGACCCATCAATGTCGATGATCTGCGTTTCCTGCTGGCGGTCGCCGAGACCGGGTCCACCCTGTCGGCCTCCAAGGCGCTGAAGGTCAGCCAGAGCACGGTCTCCCGGCGCGTCGCGGCACTCGAGGCGGACCTCGGGATCCAGCTCTTCGACAAGCGCCGCACGGGCTATGTGACGACGGAGATGGGGGCGGCGCTGATTGCGCCCGCGGAGGCCGTGCGCCAGGCGGTGGACGCCTTTGCGGGCGCGGTCGGCAGCCTTTCCCGCGAGATCTCGGGCACGGTGCGCTTCACCACCAACGACGTGCTGGCCAATCTCCTGCTGCCGGACCTGACGATGCGGCTGAAGCAGGCGCATCCGGGCGTGCGGCTGGAGGTGGATGCCAGCACCCTGCTGCGGGATCTCGCCCAGGGCGAGGCCGACGTGGCGCTGCGCGCGGCACCCGCGCCGACCGACCCGGGCCTCGTCGGCCTCAAGCTGGTGGAGGATTACTGGAGCCTCTACTGCTCGCGGGCCTATGGCGAGCGCAACGGCGTGCCCAAAAGCCTAGACGAATTGTCAGGCCACGCGCTGATCGGCATTGACAGCCATGTGCGCGGCCGGCCGATCTTCGACTGGGCGCAACAGCACTTCCCGCCCGAGGCGCTGCTGCTGCGGCAGAATACCGTGCCGGCGGTGTTTGCCAGCGTGCGCAACGGCCTCGGCATCGGTTTTTACTCCGAATTCATCGCCGCCGGCGATCCCGAGCTCGTCCACTGCTTCCGCCCGCCGGTGCCGCCGGCAGCCGAGATCTGGCTCGTCACCCACGAACGCCTGCGCGCCGTGCCCAGGGTGCGCGCGGTGATGGATGCGCTGAAGGCGATCGTGCGGGAGCGGATTGCGCGGCAGGTTGGTAAATCTGCTTAGATAACCCCGCTTGACGCCGCGCGCCTACCTACCCCACCCTCTCCACAAACCCGTCCAGCACCCTTTTCTGCCCCGCCTTGTCGAAATCGATGGTGAGCTTGTTGCCGTCGATCGAGGCAATGTTGCCGTTGCCGAATTTGAGGTGGAAGACGCGGTCGCCGACGGTGTAGGCGGACTCCGTGCCGGTGGAGCGGGCGACGAGTTCGCCTTCGATGGTGGCGCCGCGGGGGCCGGATTCGCCGTAGGCGATGCGTTCGACGGCGTGGCCGGAGCGGGTGCCCCAGTTGTCCCGCGCCGCGTCGGTCTTGTTGGCTTGCGCCCGTTTCCAGCCCGGCGTGTTGTAGTTGCCCGCGAACGGCTCGGCCTTGTCGAAGCGCGAGGCGCCGTAGGGGCCGCCGGACTGGCCGCCCGACGCGCCGAAGCGGCCGCCGCGGCCGTAGCCGCCATAGCCCGTGTCCATGTCGGCCACCTCGACATGGGCCTCGGGCAGTTCGTCGAGGAACCGTGAGGGCAGTGTCGACTGCCACAGGCCGTGGATGCGGCGGTTGGAGACGAACCAGATGTGGCAGAAGCGCTTGGCCCTGGTGAGGCCCACATAGGCGAGCCGCCGCTCTTCCTCGAGCCCCGAGCGGCCGCCCTCGTCGAGCGCGCGCTGGTGCGGGAACAGGCCTTCTTCCCAGCCGGGCAGGAACACGGTCTCGAATTCGAGCCCCTTGGCCGAGTGCAGCGTCATGATCGAGACGGCGTCGAGATCGGGATTGTTCTCGGTGTCCATCACCAGCGCCACGTGCTCTAGGAAGGCGCGCAGCGACTCGAAGCCGGAGATGGTCTCGACCAGTTCCTTGAGGTTCTCGAGCCGGGTCGGCGCGTCGGCGGCGCGGTCGTTCTGCCACATCTCGGTGTAGCCGGATTCCTCGAGGATCGTCTCGGCCAGCTCGTGGCCGGGCTTGGTCTCCATCAGGCCCTGCCAGCGGGCGAACATCTCGACCACGTCCGACAGCGCCTTGCGCGGCTTGGGTTTCAGCTCGTCGGTCAGCACGAGGTCGCGGGCGGCGGCCAGCATCGGCACGCCGCGGCCGCGGGCGACATCGTGGATCTGCCGCACCGCCGCCTCGCCCAGGCCCCGCTTGGGCACATTGACGATGCGCTCGAAGGCCAGATCGTCCGCGGGCTGGCTGACGACGCGGAGATACGCCATCGCATCGCGGATTTCCTGGCGCTCGTAGAAGCGCGGGCCGCCGATGACGCGGTAGTTGAGCCCCAGCGTGACGAAGCGCTCCTCGAACTCGCGCATCTGGAACGAGGCGCGGACCAGGATCGCCATGTCGTTGAGCGCCCGGCCCTTCAATTGCGCCTGCTCGATCTCCTCGCCCACGGCGCGGGCCTCCTCCTCCGAATCCCAGGCGGCGTGCACCTGCACGCGTTGGTGCTCCGGGTCGGACTGCTCGGTGAACAGGGTCTTGCCGAGCCGGCCCTCATTGTGGGCGATGAGGTGGCCGGCGGCGCCGAGGATATGTTCGGTGGAGCGGTAGTTGCGCTCGAGCCGGATGACTTTCGCGCCGGGGAAATCCTTTTCGAAGCGCAGGATGTTTTCCACCTCGGCGCCGCGCCAGCCATAGATCGACTGGTCGTCGTCGCCGACGCAGCAGAGGTTCGGCCGTTCGCCTGGCGGGCGCTGGGCAAGCAGCCTCAGCCACATATATTGCGCGGTGTTGGTGTCCTGGTACTCGTCGACCAGGATGAAGCGGAACTTCTTCTGGTATTCCTTCAGCACGTCCGGATGGGCGCGGAAGATGCGGATCGGCAGGCAGAGAAGATCGCCGAAATCGGCGGCGTTGAGCGTCTGCAGCCGGTTCTGGTAGGCGGTGTAGAGCGCCCTGCCCTTGCCGTTGGCGAAGCCGCGGCTGTCGCCCTCGGGGATCTCGGCGGGGCCGAGGCCCTTGTTCTTCCAGCCGTCGATCATCTGCGCGAACTGGCGCGCCGGCCAGCGCTTGTCGTCGATGCCTTCGGCCTGGATCAACTGCTTGCAGAGGCGGATGACGTCGTCGGTGTCCAAAATGGTGAAATCCGAGCGCAGGCCCGCGAGTTCGGCGTGGCGGCGCAGAAGCTTGACGCCGATCGAGTGGAAGGTGCCCATCCAGGGCATGCCCTCGACTGCCCCGCCGACCAGCACGCCGACTCGCTCCTTCATCTCGCGCGCGGCCTTGTTGGTGAAGGTGACCGAGAGGATCTGCGAGGGGAAGGCCAGGCCCAGATTGAGGATATGGGCGATGCGGGTGGTCAGAACGCGGGTCTTGCCGGTGCCGGCGCCGGCCAGCACCAGAACCGGGCCGTCGATCGATTCCACCGCATCGGCCTGTTCGGGATTGAGGCCCGACAGATAGTCCGGCGCGGGCCGCGCCGCGGCGCGCGAAGCCTGGCTCGCCGCCAGCGCGCGCGCGGCGATGCCGCC
>NZ_JRJG01000194.1 GCF_000759435.1 Hoeflea sp. BAL378 | reverse complement strand
GGCGCGGGCGCGGATCAGCCAGAAGACGCCGACCAGCGCCAGAAGCGCCACCGCGACGATGACAATGGCCGTGAGCAGGGTCGCGCCCTGGCCGCCAAAGAGTGTGTCGGGCATCCGGTGTCCTCCCCTAAGTATCCTGGTCCTGCGTCCGGGCCGTGCAATTCGCCCGATCCGGACGCGATCGAACTGTATTTGACGTTTTTTTGACGGTGATCACAAGCCGTTGAGGGCGGTTTTCCCGCTCAACCTGCCGATCGCGGCCTGCTTTGGGTGCTTTGGGGATACAGCCGCCGGCGAATTGCGCCGCAAAGCGGCAATGCGCGCCGGTATGTCGGGCTTTGGGCTTTCCATCAGGGGCGGAATATGATTCAAACCGGACGGATCGGTGGCGGGACGAAAGAGCGATTCATGACGGAAAAGACCCCTGCGGCTTCAACCCCGGCGGCGCTTGTCGACAGAAGCGCGAAACCGCGCTCGGTGTCGAGGCTGGTTTTCCTCGCCGTGGTGATGATCGGCGCGTCGATCGTGTTCTTTCTGTTCAAGGACCGGCTCAACAACGACGTGATGCTGGGCATTCTCGGCGTGATGGCGGTGGTGGGCATCTTCTTCCTGGTCTCCACCGTGATCGGCTTCGTGACGGTGATGCCCAAGGCCACGGCCGACCCGCTGGCGCGCGCCTTCATCGACACCCATCCCGAAGGCACGCTCGTCACCGACGAGAAGGACCGGGTGATCTACGCCAACCATGCCTATGGCGTGCTGACCGGCTCGACCAGCGCCAGCGACGTGCAGTCGATCGAGGCCATTCTCTCGCGCCACCGCGAATCCGCCGAAGCCGTCTACCGGCTGACCAACGCCATGCGCAACGGCCACGAGGGGCAGGAGGAATTCCGCATGACCCAGCCGCTGGGCGCGGCGCGGGACAGCGGCGGGGCGGGGCACTGGTACCGGCTCAGGGGCCGGCCGATCGCCCCCGGCGAGGGCGACGGCAAGCTGATGGCCTGGCAATTGTCCGACATCAGCCATGAGCGCACCGAGCAGGAGCTGGTGTTCAAGGAACTGCAGAACGCCATCAATTATCTCGACCATGCGCCGGTGGGGTTCTTCTCGGCCGGCCGCGGCGGCGAGATCGTCTATCTCAACGCCACGCTCGCCGACTGGCTGGGCATCGACCTAACCGCGTTTTCGCCGGGGAAGATCATGCTGCGCGACCTGGTGGCGGGCGCGGGCATGGCGCTGGTGGAATCGGTGCAGGCCGAGCCGGGGCTCAACCGCACGGCGCAACTCGATCTCGATCTCCTGAAATCCAACGGCCAGAGCCTGCCGGTCCGGCTGGTGCACCGGGTGACGGCCACGCGCGACGGATCGCCCGGCGAAAGCCGCACCATCGTCATCAGCCGCGAGGAGGGCGGCACCGGTGCCCATGACGCGGCGAGCGCCGAGATGCGCTTCACCCGCTTCTTCAACAACACGCCGATGGCGATCGCCTCGGTGGATGCGCGCGGAAAGATCCTCAGGACCAACGGTCCGTTCCTGCAGATGTTTCACGGCCTGGTGACGCGCGACGACATGGAGCGTGGCACGCTGCTCGAAACCATGCTGCGCGAGGACGACCGCAAGGCCTTCCAGGAGGCGCTCAACGAGGCTGCGGACAAGCAGGGCACGATCGCGCCGATCGACAGCCGCCGCGCCGACAATGACGAGCGGCATTTCCGCTTCTACGTCAATGCGGTGATCGAGCATTCGGAAGAGACGCCGGAAGAGGCCGCGATCATCTATGCGGTGGAAACGACCGAGCAGAAGGCGCTTGAGGCGCAGATGGCGCAGACCCAGAAGATGAACGCGGTGGGCACGCTCGCCGGCGGCATCGCCCACGACTTCAACAATGTGCTGACCGCGATCCTTCTGTCGGCCGACCATCTCCTGATGTCGCTGAGGCCGTCCGATTCGAGCTTCGCCGACCTCATCGAGATCAAGCGCAACGCCAACCGCGCAGCCGTGCTGGTGCGCCAGTTGCTGGCGTTCTCGCGCAAGCAGACCATGCGGCCCACCGTGCTGTCGATGACCGACGTGATCGGGGATCTCAGGATGCTGGTCGACCGGCTGACCGGGTCGAACGTCAAGCTCGAGCTCGAATTCGGCCGCGACCTGTGGCCGGTCAAGACCGATCTCGGCCAGTTCGAGCAGGTGCTGATCAATCTCGCCGTCAACGCCCGCGACGCCATGCCCGAGGGCGGGGCGATCACCATCCGCACCCGCAATGTCGAGGCTCAGGAAATCGCCCGGCTCAACCATCGCGGCATGGATGTGGGCGATTACGTGCTCATCGAGATCGCCGACGAGGGCACCGGGATTCCGCCCGAGGTGATGGAAAAGATCTTTGAGCCGTTCTTCACCACCAAGGATGTGGGCAAGGGCACCGGGCTCGGCCTGTCGATGGTCTATGGCATCATCAAGCAGTCGGGCGGCTACATCTATCCCGAGTCCGAAGTGGGCAAGGGCACCATTTTCCGCATCTACCTGCCGCGTCATGTCGAGGACGAGGCCGAGAAGGCGCAGGCGGCCGCGGAAGCCGCGGCGGCGCTCGAGGCGGGGGCCGCCAGGCAGGCCAAGATCGCCGCCGACGGGCCCGAGGACCTGACCGGCGGCTCGGCCGTCGTGCTCCTGGTCGAGGACGAGGAGGCGGTGCGCCGCGGCGGCAAGCGCATGCTGGAAGCCCGCGGCTACGAGGTGCACGAGGCCGGAACCGGGGTAGAGGCGCTCGAGGTGCTCAAGGAACTCGACGGCCGCGTCGACATCGTCGTCTCCGACGTGGTGATGCCGGAGATGGACGGGCCGACGCTGCTCACCGAACTGCGCAAGGACTATCCCGACATGAAGTTCATCTTCGTCTCGGGCTACGCCGAGGATGCGTTCGCCCGCAATCTCCCCGCCGACGCCAAATTCGGCTTCCTGGCCAAGCCGTTCTCCTTGAAGCAGCTTGCGACCGCCGTGCGCGAGATGCTGGACGAATAGGGGCCGGTCGGCGAGAGCATGCCTTTGCTTCCGGATTCCTGGGGTCCGGTCCGACGCTCGGGTGGGAAGTCAACCGTTCCCGGCTGTCCGTCATGAGGCGATGGTCCGCGTCGTGTTTCAGCGAACGCCTGCAGGGCTGACCGGTGGGCGACCCGAAAATGTCAGCAGTGTTTGAGCTGCGCTTCTTGTCGATTGACATCGCGCGGCGCCTGGAACGAAGATCGAACATCCAGTCCCCCGACCTTCCCAAGAGCCGCGCCATGATAGCCGAATATTTGCCGCAGATTCTCCTCGCCCTGTCGATCCAGACCGTGGGGGTGCTGTCGCCCGGTCCCAGTGTCATGCTCATCCTGGGCGTCGCCACGGCGCGCGGCCGGGGGCCGGCCCTGATGACGGCCTTCGGCATTTCCTGCGGCTCCATCGTGCTTGCCGGGTCGGTGGTCCTGGGCATCGCCATCCTGTTGGCCGAGATCGCCCATGCGATGACGGTGATGCGGATCCTCGGCGGGCTTTATCTGTTGTGGCTGGCATACAAGGCGTTTTCCAGGGCGGTGAACCCGCCGCCGCTCGAAGTGCAGGCGGTGGCCAGGAAAAGCGCGGTGCAGACCGCCTTCGGAGGATTTCTGCTTCAGGTGACCAACCCGAAGGCGATCGCCTTCTGGTTGGCGATCGCCGCGGTCGGCGGCGTCGGCCATGCGCCTGCGCCGGTGATCGTGCTGTTCGTCCTGCTTGCCTGGCTGAATTCCTTCGTCGGCCACGTGGCCTATGCGCTGCTTCTGTCGGCGGCGCCGGTGCGGTCGCTGCTGGTGCGCTTCCGGTCCTGGGTGGAGGGTGCGCTCGGCCTGTTCTTTGTCTTCGCCGGCTACAAGTTGCTCACCTCGTCGAACAGGTAGCCTGTGGCTGCCGGTGGAAAAGGCCCCGGCACGGGTCCGTCAACGCTCCTGACGATGCCCGTCAATTCCTGTCGGCCCGGACCGGCTTTACGATCGCTCCGGGCCGAACTCGATGCGCGTGAGCGCGTCATCCTCCGGATAGCGCAGGGCCGAGGATTTCGGCTCCTCGCGGATCAGTTCTCCGTCGACCTCGACCGCGCTTACCCAGGAGACGCTGTAGGCCTCGGCGAAGCGCCGCAAGCGCTGCCAGTGCAGCGCCAGCGCGGGGTCGCCGGCGCGAATGGCCTGGCGCGTCTGCCAGACGCACTCGTCGTAGAACCGGTTGGTCAAGGCGTCGCCGCACTCGTCGCGCAGCGCCAGGAAATCGCGCCAGAGGACGCCATCGATCACAAATACAATGTCCGGACGAAGGTCGATCACGGGATGAAACCGGGTGTCCTGCTGTTGAGGTCCTGCCCCATTTGCGCAAGCCGGGGCGGTGCGGTCAAGGGCCGGAGAGAGGCGCGCGCAGGGTCGGCGGTCATGGGGCGGCGGCCGGCCGCTTGCAATCGAACCCGGCTCGGATAGTTTGACGGCAAGTCTGTCTTCATCATCCTGCCGCATTTTCCGCTAAGGTTCGCATTTCCATATTCCAAGAGGGGCCCTCATGAAATCGAAAATCCTCATCGCGGCGCTGGCCGCCGTGTTCGTTTCCGCCTGCACGACCGATCCCTATACCGGCCAGCAGAAGGTTTCCAACCTTGCCGGCGGCGCGGCGCTGGGCGCACTGGGCGGCGCGGCGCTGGGCACGCTCGCGGGCGGCGACGACCGCAGGAACGCGCTGATCGGCGCCGGCATCGGCGCGCTCGCCGGCGGCGCGGTCGGCGGCTACATGGACCAGCAGGAAAACCAGTTGCGCGCGCAGTTGCAGGGCACCGGCGTGTCGGTGACGCGCGTGGGCGACCGGATCATCCTCAACATGCCGTCCAACATCACCTTTGACACCGACCAGTCGGCGGTGAAGCCCGAATTCTACCCGACGCTCAATTCCGTGGCGCTGGTCTTGCAGAAGTTCAACCGCTCGCTGGTCGACGTCGCCGGCCACACCGATTCGACCGGGTCGGACAGCCACAACCTGACGCTCTCGCAGCAGCGCGCGCAGTCGGTATCGAGCTACCTGATCTCGCAGGGCAACGATCCGCGCCGCTTCTACACCCAGGGCTTCGGCGAAAGCCAGCCGATCGCCGACAACGGCACCGATGCCGGCCGCGCCGCCAACCGCCGCGTGGAAATCCAGATTTCGCCGCTGAGCTGAGCGGCGGCGAAACCAGACGTCTGAGGCAACATCAGACCCGGCGGCGCAAGCCGCCGGGTCTTTCCGTTTCGGGGTGGGGCTGCGGGTGCTTGCCGGATGGGACGGTGTGAGGCCTTGGCGCCCTCGATGTCCGTCATGCCGGTCAAGCCCGGCATGACGGAGACGGATGGTCTTCGCCCGTCCTCGCGCCCGCCGGAAGCGGGTCTACTTGCCGTCGAGCCCTGCAGCCGCGCGCAGCGCCGTGTTGATGCGGTCCTGCCAGCCGGGGCCGTCGTTCTGGAAATGCTCGAGCACGGCGCGGTCGATGCGGAGCGAGACCATTTCCTTGCCCTCGGGCACGGCGGCCGGCTTTGGTGCCGGCTCGGCCGGCTTCGTGGTGGCGGATTTGAAGGCGGCTTCGGCGCGTTCGAAGACGCTGCCGGTGCGTCGGGTGGGCTTCATCGAGGTGTCCTTTTCAGGGTTGGCCGGGCCGGGGTCGCATGTCGTCCGGGACCGATGCTAGCGGCGGTTCATGTCAGCGCCACGGCGATGCGGGCGGCGAGCCGGGCGTTGTTGAGCACCAGGGCGATGTTGGTCTTGAGGCTTGCGCCGTCCGTGAGCTTGAGGATCTCGCTGAGCAGGAAGGGCGTGACCGCCTTGCCCTCGACGCCCCGCGCCCGCGCCGCCTCGAGCGCCGCCTCGATATGGCGGTTGATTTCGGCGGCCGGGATTTCCTCGTCCTCCGGCACCGGGTTGGCGATCAGCATGCCGCCATGGACGCCAAGCGCCCGGCGGGTGGTCTCGAAACGGGCGATGGCGCCGGCGTCGTCGAGCCGCAAGGGGGCCCTCAGGCCCGAATTGCGCGACCAGAAGGCGGGCATCTCGTCCTGGCCGAAGGCCACCACCGGCACGCCGCGGGTCTCGAGCGCCTCGAGCGTCTTCGGGATGTCGAGGATCGCCTTGGCGCCGGCCGAGACGACGATCACCGGGGTGCGGGCGAGCTCGTCGAGATCGGCGGAAATGTCGAAGCTGGTTTCCGCGCCGCGGTGCACGCCGCCGATGCCGCCGGTGGCGAACACGGATATGCCAGCCAGATGCGCCGCCATCATGGTGGCCGCCACCGTGGTGGCGCCGGTGCGGCCTTCGGAAATCGCGAAGGCGAGGTCGGCGCGCGACAGTTTCATCACGTCTTTCGCCTGGGCCAGTGCTGTGATGGAAGCCTCGTCGAGCCCGGCATGCAGCCGGCCATCGATCACCGCGATGGTGGCGGGCACGGCGCCCTCGGAGCGGATCGCGGCCTCGACCTCAAGCGCCATGTCGCGGTTGCCCGGCCAGGGCATGCCGTGGGTGATGATGGTGGATTCGAGCGCCACCACGGGGCGGCCTTCGCCCAGCGCTGCGGCGACCTCGCCGGTGGTCTCGATGGTGATGGATCCGGTCATGCGGGGCTCCTGGCTTTCAAACGGGGATTGACGCGGGCTGTGGCATGGCTGCGAGGGTGCTGGCAAGCAGGGCGGGCGACAAATCGCCGACCACCGGGCCGCGCACGCCGGCCGTCAGCCGCGCCAGCGCAATGCCGCGCCGGAGGTTGGCCTCGACCGATCCGCCGGCAAGCAGGCCGTCGAG
>NZ_JRJG01000193.1 GCF_000759435.1 Hoeflea sp. BAL378 | reverse complement strand
TGCACCCCGGAATGGAGGCGGCTCGCGAGGTGTGGTGGAGTTCAGCGCTGGTGCGGCTCACAATGGATGAGAAAGGGGTGCGGGAAATCCGGCTCCATCCCGTCGAAACCGGTCGCAATGCCGATCGGGAGGCAGCGATCCTGCGCCCCACCGGCAAGGCCGGCCATCCACGCACCGAAGGGCGGCCGCGGCGCGCCGACGCGGGCAACGCCGAACGGATTCTCACCCGGATTCAGCGCCTTTCGGAACCGTTCGGCGTCACGGTCGCGATAGAGGATGGCGTCGGGATCATCCGGCTATGACCGGCGGCGCGATGGCCGGGCACCGGCGTCCGGCGGGGGCGGACCGGTGATGCCCGGCGCACCTGCGATAGGGCTGGGGCTGCGCACCATGCTCGCCGCTTTGCTGTGCATTGCGGGCGGAGCCGCGGCGGACTGGCTGCGGATCCCGCTGGCCTGGATCCTCGGGCCGATGGTCACCGCTGCGATCCTGTCGCTTTCCGGCTTCGGCTTCTGGTACCCGCGGATCGGCCAGCGGATCGGGCAGTGGACCATCGGATGTTCCGTCGGGCTCCGCCTGACCGGCGTTGCGCTGGTGGCGCTGGCGCCGCTGATCCCCCTGATGATCGGGCTCGGCCTCCTCGGAATGTGCGCTGGCTCGGTCGCGAGCCTGATCCTCGTGCGCTTCGCGCGGCTCGATCCGCGGACGGCCTATTTCGCGATGATGCCGGGAGGGCTTGCCGAAATGGCCAATGTCGCCGGATCTGTCGGTGCGCGCGGAGAGCCGGTGGCCCTTTGCCAGGCGCTGCGCGTGGCGATCGTGGTCCTCGTGCTGCCGCCCGTCGTGCTGGCGCTGGGGACGGCCGACCGATCATCGGTCGGCCTGCCGGCGCACTATCTGCCGGCGGCCGGGATGGGGCTGCTGCTTTGCGCCGGGCTGGCGGGCGTCGTCGCCGCCAAGTATCTCAGGTTCTCCAATTACTGGATGATCGGCGCGATGATCGGGTCCGGCAGCGCTTCGGCCGCCGGGCTGGTCTCGGGCGCGATGCATCCGGAGCTGGTTCATGCCGCGCAGTTTCTGCTGGGCGTGGCGATCGGGGCCCGGTTTCGCCGGGACATTATATCCAAACTGGTCCGGATCGCGCTTGTCTCGGTGTTTGCCGCCTTCGCCATGATCGCTTTGCTGTTCGGGTCCGGGTCCCTGCTGGCGGTGCTGACCCACGGCGATCTGGCGACCTCGGTGCTGGCCGTCGCGCCGGGCGGCTTGCCGGAAATGGCGGTAACGGCGCAGGCGATGCACCTGGATGTGGCCTTCGTGGTGATGTTCCAACTGGTCCGGGCGTTCCTGGTCAACGGCTTTGTCATCCAGCTCATGAGCATCCTCGACCGGATGGGGTTTTTTAGGATGGCGGAGAAACTGCGCCGTCCTTAGCCTGCAGGCGGCTTTGGCCTAATGGCCGGTTTCGCGAAGGTAGCGTTGCCGGGCGAGGCTGGGCAGGCCGCCGCTCAGGAAGATGTCCTCGATCATCGCGGGATATTTCCGCAAAGGCAGGATTTCGCCGGTCGCGGCGTTGCGGACGATTCCCGCGGCATAGTCGATTTCCATCGTCTGGTGATCCTCGATCAACGCGGTCACGCCGGGGACGATGAAGATCGGCAGCGGCAGGGCGATATTGTTGCGCAGGAACAGCCGCGCGGCGGATTCAACGACGATCGCTGCGACGCCGACCTCTCGCAGCACCAGGCCGGGGCGGTGCGACCCGCAGCCGAAATTGCGTCCGGCGACGATGATGTCGCCCCGCTCCACCTCGCGCGGAAATTCCGGGCGAAAGGCTTCGAGCGTGTGCAGCTTCAACTCCTCCATCGTCGGGAAAAGATAGTACGGATTTATCGAGTCGGAATCGACGGAATCACCGAATTTCCAGATGCGCCCCCGGATCGGCGTGTTGAGGTCATAGTTCATCGAACACCTCCCTGGGATCGATGATTTCGCCCGCGACCGCGGCAGCGGCAACGCTGAGCGGCCCGGCGAGATAGATCTCCGCCTCAAGGCTTCCCTTGCGTCCGCGGAAATTGCGCGTGGTGGCGGTGATGCAGCGTTCGCCGTCCGCCAGGTAGCCGACCTTGGGCTGGCAGATGCCGCATCCTGGCGTGACGATCTGGACGCCGGCTTCGAGCAGGTCCTCGATCAGGCCCGCCTTGGCGCATTGAAGATAGACCTGCTGGGACGCGGGCGAGATCAGGAAGCGCACTCCCTTGGCGACCTTCCTGCCGCGCAGCATCCGCGCCGCGATCTCGATGTCATCGAAGCGGCCGTTGGCGCAGGAGCCGATCTGCGCCTGGTCGATCCTGATGCCCGCCGCCTCGCCGATCGGGCAGACATTGTCGAAACGGTGAGGCCGGGCGACCACGAAGGGCATTGCGTCGACGTCGACCGTGATCTCGCGCTCATACACCGCATCCGGGTCCGCGGCGACCGGCTCATAGGGCTGGTCGGTCCGGCCCTCCAGAAACGCCGCGGTCGTTTCGTCAAAGGGGAGAAGCGCGAATTTTGCGCCAAGCTCCAGGCTTTGCGTGGCCAGGCAGAACCGCTCATCCATGCCGAGCGTCGGGATCAGCGATCCGGTGAATTCCAGCGAGGCGCTCTGGGCGAAGTCGTCGCCGTAAAGGCCGGCGAGCCAGAGCACGATGTCCTTGGCGATCGGATGGTTGCGCCGCTTGCCCTCGAGCCGGATCCGGATGGTGGGCGGAACCTGGAACCACACTTCGCCGAAGAGCAGCACGTGCAGCATGTCGCCGCGCGTGATCCCCGAGCTGAGCGCGTTCAGGGCGCCATAGGCGGTGGTGTGGGAATCATTGCCGACGACCAGTTCGCCGGGGCGCACATAGCCGTAATCGGTCATCATCTGATGGGCGATGCCGGGTTCCGCGTCGTGGAAATGCCTCACGCCCAGACGCTTGACCTCGGCCCGGATCTTGACGTTCTCGTCCGCGTAACTCTGGCTCAGCGCCGGTTGGTGATGATCGACCAGGAGAAAGAACCGCTCCGGGTCCCATATCCTTGGCAGGCCTTCGGCAAAGCCCGCTTCCACCGCCATGCGGTGGATTTCCATGAACTGGTAGTGGCACATGGCGCCGTCGATCCGCGCGGTCATGAAGTCGCCCGCCCGCACCTTTGTTGCCGCGACGTTTCGCCGGGACATGATTTTCTCGACCATCGTCAGCCCCATTGCGCACCTCCCTGAGCTTTCGCGGCGTCCGGGGGATGCTAGGGAGAGACAGGTGGAACCGACAATCGCAAATCGGAATAGTGCTAGGCCTTCGGCTTCGAATACTCGAAAAACACTATCTTATCAGAGGCCTCTGCCGCCATCGGCCGGGGCGCCGGTCGCGCGTCGGGGGGATGCTATATGCGTAAAACCGGTATCGCAGCCGCACGCTATGCCATTCGTCCTATATTGGCATAACCATAATGTCTTCCAAACCGGAATGGTGGTGGTCTATCAAAAACAGGGCCGAGGAGGGTGCATCGGGAAATCCCGGTGCGCTGGCCACATGAGAACAATAAGGGAGGGTTCATTTTGGGAGACCGCGACTTCAAGGATCTGGCCAGCAGTCTGGTCCTCATTCTGCTGGGCGGCTCTTCCGCCCTTTACGCATGGTCGCATTATGCGCTTGGCAGCATCAGGCAACCGGGGCCAGGGGCGTTTCCGACGGTTCTCGGCGCCCTGCTGGTGGTGTTTGGCGTGCTGATCGGCATTCCCGCGCTCAGGCGCGAGGGAACGCTGCCGCAGTTCGAACTCGTGCCCTTCGCGGCCGTCGTTCTCAGCGTGATCGCGTTCAGCATGCTGATCGAACCTTTCGGACTCGTGCCCTCGATCGTGGCGCTGGTCGTCATCGCGACGGTTCCCGAGAAGCGACTGAGCTGGACCGGCAAGCTGTTGCTGGCAGTCGGCCTGTCGATCAGTTGCGCTGTGATTTTCATCCTTGGCCTCGGCCTGACCCTCGAACTCGCGAAGTGGCCTTACTGATGGATTTCAACGGCCTCCTTGCCAGCCTTGAGCTGGGACTCGCGACGGCATTGATGCCGGTCAATCTCTATTATTGCATGATCGGAGTCATGCTCGGCACCGCGCTCGGCGTGATGCCCGGAATCGGCGCGCTCACGGCGGTCTCGCTGCTTTTTCCGGTCACGTTTCACCTCGATGCCACGCCGGCGATCATCATGCTCGCCGGCATTTATTACGGTACGGCCTATGGCGGATCGACCGCGGCCATCCTTCTCAACATTCCCGGCACCCCATCCTCCGCGGTGACCTGCATCGAGGGCTATGCGATGTCGAAGACCGGGCGCGCCGGAATCGCCCTGTTCATGACGTCGATAGCCTCCTTTTTCGGGGGCAGCATCGGCATCATCCTCACCATCCTGGTGTCCCCATTGATCGTGATGATCGCGTTCAGTTTCGGCGCGGCAGAGTATTTCGCGCTGATGCTGCTGGGATTGATCGCCGCCACCACCCTTTCCGACGGGTCGGTCCTGAAGGGAATGGCGATGGTGGTGATGGGGATCCTGTTCGGGACGGTCGGAACGGATCTTTATACGGGCGTGGAGCGGTTCAACTTCGGGATTCCCGGCCTCGCCGACGGGATCAGCATCGTGGCGGTGGCGATGGGGCTGTTCGGGATCTCCGAGGTGATCGTCAGCATCCGCAGCGGCAGTTCGGGCCGTCACGACAAGGAGAAGGTGACGCTCCGCTCGATGTTGCCGACCAGGGACGACACGCGCCGGTCATGGATGCCGATGCTGCGCGGCGGCGGGCTGGGTGCCTTCTGCGGAACCCTGCCGGGGATCGGCGGCACCGTTGCGTCGTTCATGGCCTATGCGGTGGAGAAGCGGGTGAACAAGGATCCGTCCCGCTTCGGGACCGGGGCCATCGAGGGGCTGGTGGCGCCCGAAGCCGCCAACAATGCCGCGGACCAGACCGCCTTCATCCCGTCGCTCACCCTGGGCGTGCCGGGCAGTGCGACGATGGCGGTCATTCTCGGGGTGCTGATCATTCACGGCATCACGCCCGGACCGCGGCTGGTGGTTGAACAGCCCGATCTGTTCTGGGGCCTGATCATGAGCTTCTGGGTCGGAAACATCATGCTCCTGATCTTGAACATTCCCTTGATCGGGATCTGGGTCAAATTGCTCTCCATGCCGTATCACGTCCTGTATCCGGCGATCCTCACCTTCTGCTGTGTCGGCGTCTACACGGTCGGGCTGAACGATTTCGAGGTGCTGATTGTCGGTCTGCTGGGTGCGCTGGCCTATTGCCTGCGGTTGCTCGATTTTCCGCCTGCGCCCTTCATTCTGGGCTTCGTCCTCGGCCCGATGCTGGAGGAGGAATTCCGTCGCGCAATGCTGATTTCGCGCGGCGATCCGGCGATCTTCATCAGCAGCCCCATCAGCGGAACATTGATGGGCATCACTTTTGTCTTGCTGCTGGTCGGGCTTTTCGGCGCCGTTCGCCGGAACCGCGACCTGCGGCGGATGAGCGCCGAGGAATAGTGCCGCGGTTTTCCGGATCATCCGACCTCCGGCGTCACCGGAGGTCGGACCCCCGCGACGCATTCGGCAAAGCGGTGGACAGCGTCACAAGGACCTTCTTGAAGAGGACAGACCATGGGACAGAGGCTTGCCGTGATTACGGGGGGCGCCAGCGGCATCGGCGAGGCGTGCGCGCGCACGCTGGCCGCCGCGGGGGCCCAAGTGGTGATCGCCGATATCAATGAAGCGTCGGCCAAGGCGGTCGCGGACTCCCTCGGCGGCGTGTCCGTCACGCTCGACGTCGGTGACCCCGAGGCTATTGAGAGGGTTTCGGAGGAGATCCTGCGCGCGCACGGGCCGGTTGGCATTCTGGTCAACAGCGCCGGGATCATCCAGTCGCCGCTGCCGCCGGAGTCGCTGCCGCTTTCGCTTTGGGACGATGTGGTCCGGATCGACCAGCGCGGCACATATCTCTGCTGCTGCGCCTTCGCACGGCAAATGCTTGCGGCGGAGGGAGGCAGCATCGTCAATATCGCCTCGATCACCGGCATGCGCGCCATGCCGCTGCATGCCTATGGACCTGCCAAGGCCGCCGTCATTGCGATGACGCGGTCGCTGGCGGTGGAATGGGGCCGAGGCAATGTCCGGGTCAATGCCGTTTCCCCTGGCTACACACTGACGCCGGCGCTCCAGGCCTATATCGACCAGGGCCTGCGCGATCCGGCGCGGATGGCGGCCTATTCGGCGCTGGGAAGGATGGTCAGGGCGGACGAAGTGGCTGCCGTCGTGTCGTTCCTCGCGACCGATGCGGCGTCGGCGATCACCGGGGCAAATATA
>NZ_JRJG01000192.1 GCF_000759435.1 Hoeflea sp. BAL378 | reverse complement strand
CCGCTGTCGGTGAGGTTGCCCGCCGGCGTCACCTGTTCCGTGACCGCGCCGGTCACATCTGCTGACGCAACGAGCGGCACATCATTGGTGCCGGTGATGGTGACCGAGATGGTGCGCGCGACCGTGCCGCCATGGCCGTCGTCGAGGGTGATGGTGAAGGTCTCGACCTTCGTCTCGTTTAGAGCCAGATACTCCACGGCAGAAGCGGCGACGGTGTAGTTCCAGGTGATCACGCCGCCCGTGCCGGTGCCGGTGGTGTCCGTGGTGACGTTGGCGGTCAACGCGCCGAGTGCGCCGTTCGAGGCGACAATCGCCGGATTGATCGAATGGATGTCCGTCATGTCGACATCGGTAAAGGCAATCGTGCCGCTGTCGGTGATGTTCCCGACCGGCGTCACCTGTTCGGTGACCGCGCCGGTCACGTCCGCGGTGGCCACGACCGGGGCGTCATTGACCGGCGTGACCGTCAGGCTGACGGTGTCGGTGGCGGTCGAATAGCCGCTCGTGCCGCCATTGACGGTGGTGTTGAAGTAGGAGCCGTTGGCGCCGCCGGTGCCGTCCCAGGCGCGGATCGTCAGCGCGTCGGCGATGACGCCGTTGTAATTGGCATTGGACACGAAGACGACGCGCGCCTCCGGCCGCAGCGTCAGCGCGTTGCTGTCGGAGACCGCGCCGATCACGCTCCAGTGCGCCCCGTCGTCGACCGAATAGTACCAGACGCCGTTGGCGGTGTTCTGTCCGGTGATGGCGATGCCGGTGAGGAAACTGTCGTCGGTGACGTTGTCGAGCCCGCCGCCGCCGACCCGGCCGACGAGCGCCGAGACCAGCGTGCCGCCGCCCGCGCCGGGCAGAACCGAATCCTCGGCGATGGTGATCGCCGGATCGATGACCGTATTGAGCACCGGCGCGTCGTTGGTCCCGGAGACCTGCACCAGCAGCTGGTTGCTCGAGAACTGGCCGTTGTCTCCGTAAAGCCGGTAGTTGATGAAGATGTGGCCGGTCTGGCCGTTGAACATCTGGTTCCATTCGGAGCCGAGCAGCTCCACCCTGATCTGGTTGTCCGCCGTCACTGTGACAGCGACGTCGCTGGCGTCGATGCCGGCGGGAAGCCCGGAGAAGCTGAGGCTTCCGATCGTCACCGCATTGCTGGCGCCCGCGTCGGGGTCGAGCGTGTCGTTGGCCCTGACATCGAAGATGCGGAAGCCGTCGTCCTCGGTCATGCCGCCGCTGTCCATGACCGCCACCGGCGCGTCATTGGTGCCGGTGATGGTGAAGGTGAGCGGCTGCACGGCGGAGTTGGCCCTGCCGTCGGAGACGGAGATCGCGTAGCTCACGGTCAGGGTCTGGCCCGCGGCCAGGAAATCGAGATTGGAGGCGGACGGATCCCAGGAATAGGCCAGCGTTTGCAGGCCGCCATTGGAGGTGTTGGGCGTCAGCGTCAGCCTGCCGGCCGCAAGGGCCGCGGTCAGGTCGATCACCTGCTGCGGCGACAGCGTCCCGCCGCTCCAGACCAGCGTCGGAGACCCGTTGACCGAGGCCGTCAGCGTGTCGCCGATGTCCGCATCGGTCACCGACAGGCTGCCGGAGACGGGCGTGATGTCCTGGGCGCGGGCATCGGTGGCCTCGGTGACCGCCAGCGGCTGGGTAATGGCCAGCACGGGCGCATCATTGGTGCCGGTGATGGTGACCGAGATGGTGCGTTCCACGCTGCCGCCGCGGCCGTCGCTCAGGGTGATCGTGAAGGTCTCGACCTTGGTTTCGCCTTCGGCGAGATATTCGACCGCCGAGGCCGCCACGCGATAGCTCCAGCCGATCACGCCGCCTGTGCCGGTGCCCGTGGTGTCGGAAGTCACGCTAGCGGTGAGTGTCCCCAAAGCGCCGTTCGAGACGACGATGCCCGGGAGGATCGTGTGCGTGTCGAGGAGATCGACATCGGTGAAGGCGATGGTCCCGCTGTCGGTGAGGTTGCCCGCCGGCGTCACCTGTTCCGTGACCG
>NZ_JRJG01000191.1 GCF_000759435.1 Hoeflea sp. BAL378 | reverse complement strand
GGAAAGCGCCGCCATTGTAGGTGTAGCTGATCAGGTTGGTGTCGAACGGGCCGTAGTTGCCGTCGTTGATGACTGCGCCAGCATAACCGGTCCAGGTGGTGAAGAACGATTCGTCCTTACCGATGCGGAGGCCGCCGAGCTGGATCCAGGCGAAGTTGACCGAGAACTCGTTGTCATTGGTGTAGCCAGCGACGGTGTCGTTGGTGTCCCACTGGAAGCGCAGCTCGGTGTAGGTGCGCAGGGTGCCCATTTCGGT
>NZ_JRJG01000190.1 GCF_000759435.1 Hoeflea sp. BAL378 | reverse complement strand
GCGAGGCGGTCGCCAACAACATCAAGGGCACGCTGGCGCTGCCGCACGCCTATGGAAGGCTGCAGTTCGGCGAGGACCTGGATCTGCATTTCCGCACCATGATCGGCACCGGCTCGAACCCGAACGTGGCCGCCGTGGTGGTGATCGGCATCGAGCCGGGCTGGACCAAGAAGATCGTCGACGGGATTGCCGCCACCGGCAAGCCGGTCACCGGCTTCTCGATCGAGCAGAACGGCGATCTGAAGACCATCATGAACGCCTCGCGCGTGGCCAAGGAATATGTCCACTTCGCCTCCGAGCTGCAGCGCGAGGAATGCTCGATCTCCGAGCTCTGGATCTCGACCAAATGCGGCGAGAGCGACACCACGACGGGGCTCGGCTCCTGCCCGACGGTCGGCAACATGTATGACAAGCTTCTCCCCGAAGGCATCTATGGCTGCTTCGGCGAGACCTCGGAGATCACCGGCGCCG
>NZ_JRJG01000189.1 GCF_000759435.1 Hoeflea sp. BAL378 | reverse complement strand
GCGCCGATCAGCGTGGTCGAGGTGGTGTTCACGCCCAGCGTGGTGAGGGTCACCAGGCCGGCCGAGTCACGGTTGAAGCCGCCGACGATGTTCTTGGTGCCGGAAGCGGCGGTCGAGGTGTTGTTGAGCCAGTTCTCGCCGGAGAACGATGCCGATTCGGAGATCGAGACGAGCTGGTTCTTGAGCTCGGTCAGTTCCTTGTCGATCTTGGTCTTGTCAACGCCCGGCTCGCGGGCCGCGACCAGCTTTGCCTTGATTTCGGACACCACGTCGATGGCCGATTCCATGCCGGTATAGGCGACGTCGACCTTGGCGGCGCCAAGACCGAGGGCGTCCTGCACGGTGCCGAGCGCCTTGTTGTCGGAACGCATGGTGGTCGC
>NZ_JRJG01000188.1 GCF_000759435.1 Hoeflea sp. BAL378 | reverse complement strand
TCACCTTCGACTACACCAAGGGCAGCTTCGCCGGGGCCACCAGCTCCGCCAGCCCCTGCGGCGGCGCACCCGCCGGGACAGGCTGCACCAGCACCGACACGCAGGCCTTCAAGCAGTACGGCTTCCTGGCCAATGCCTATCTCGATCTCGGCACCTTCTCCGGCTTCACCCCCTATGTCGGCGCCGGCGCCGGCGTGACGCGGGTCACCTGGGACGGGCTCAGCAGCGTCAGCCGCTGCGTCGGCGTGGGCTGCGGCGCCGCCACCACCACCACAAGCCCGGGCCAGGAGAGCTGGCGCTTCACCTATGCGCTGATGGCCGGCATGTCCTACGACATCACCAAGGATCTCAAGCTCGATCTCGGCTACAAATACTCCAAGATCAAGGACGGCCCGCAGTTCGGCTATGACGCGGCCACCGCCGCGGCCGGCGCCACCGGCGCCCAGGCCAACGACAATGGCTTCGAGAAGCACGAGGTCCGCGTCGGCCTGCGCTACTCGCTGTGGTAGGCTGAGCGCACCAAGATCGCGATCGAGGGGGCGGCATTTCACCGCCCCCTTTTTCATGGTGCAGCGCATTGTCCCGCTTGACTTCGGATCGGCACGGGATTAACCCCGTCAGTGGGCCACCCCTCCCCAACGAGGGGCCACTATCTGGAAGGATAGCCTTATGACGACCGTTGCCAAGCCGGACCTGCGTCCGGCAAATCCCCGTTTTTCTTCTGGTCCCTGCGCCAAGCGTCCCGGTTGGACGCCTGAAGCCCTTGCCGATGCCGCGCTCGGCCGCTCGCACCGGGCCAAGATCGGCAAATCCAAACTCGGCCAGGCCATCGACCTCACTCGCGAGATTCTCGGCGTACCGGCCGACTACCGCATCGGCATCGTGCCGGCGTCCGACACCGGCGCCGTCGAGATGGCGCTGTGGTCGATGCTGGGCGCCCGCGGCGTCGACATGGTCGCCTGGGAAAGCTTTGGCGAGGGCTGGATCACCGATGTGGTCAAGCAGCTCAAGCTCACTGATACCCGCAAGATCACCGCGCCCTATGGCGAGCTGCCCGACCTGGCACAGATCGATTTCGGCCGCGACGTGGTCTTCACCTGGAACGGCACCACCTCCGGCGTGCGCGTCCCCAACGCCGATTTCATCCCCGCCGACCGCGAGGGCCTCACCATCTGCGACGCCACCTCGGCGGCGTTTGCGCAGGATCTCGATTTCGCCAAGCTCGACGTCGTCACCTTCTCCTGGCAGAAGGTGCTGGGCGGCGAGGGCGCGCACGGCATGCTGATCCTCTCGCCGCGCGCCGTCGCGCGGCTCGAAAGCTACGTTCCCGCCTGGCCGCTGCCCAAGATCTTCCGCATGACCAAGGGCGGCAAGCTGATCGAGGGCATCTTCACTGGCGAGACCATCAACACCCCGTCGATGCTCTGCGTCGAGGACTATCTCGACGCGCTCACCTGGGCGAAGTCCGTTGGCGGCCTCAAGGGCCTGATCGCCCGCGCCGACGCCAATGCCAATGTGCTGCACCGTTTCGTCGCCGAAAACGACTGGATCGCCAACCTCGCCAAGGTCGACGAGACCCGGTCCAACACCTCGGTCTGCCTGGTCATCGCCGACCCGGAAGTGACGGCGCTCGCCCCCGACACCCAGGCCGCCTTCGCGAAAGCCATGGTGACCCGGCTCGACAAGGAAGGCGTGGCCTTCGACATCGGCGCCTATCGCGATGCACCGGCGGGCCTTCGCATCTGGTGCGGCGCCACCGTCGAGACCGCCGATCTCGAGGCGCTCCTGCCCTGGCTCTCCTGGGCCTTCGCCCAGGAAAAGTCGGCGCTCCGCCAGGCCGCCTGACGCCACCCCCCGCGGCCGCGCCGGAATC
>NZ_JRJG01000187.1 GCF_000759435.1 Hoeflea sp. BAL378 | reverse complement strand
TCGCCTTCTCGCCCGCCGCCGGCGCGCTGACGGCGGCGACCGTTGGCACGGCCTATGGCCAGGCGGTCACGGCCTCGGGCGGCACCGCCCCCTATACCTATGCCATCACCGCCGGAACGCTTCCTGCCGGCTTGAGCCTCAACACCTCGACCGGCGCCATCACCGGCACACCGACCACCGGCGGCAATGCCGCCTTCACCATCACCGCCACCGACGCCAACAGCGTCACCGGATCGGCAGCCTATACGCTGGCCGTGGCCGCCGTCCTTCCCGGCGCGCCGGTGATCGGCACCGCGACGGCCGGGAACGCGGAGGCGACAGTCTCCTTCACCGCGCCGGCCAGCACGGGCGGCTCTGCGATCACGACCTATACCGTGACGGC
>NZ_JRJG01000186.1 GCF_000759435.1 Hoeflea sp. BAL378 | reverse complement strand
CCTGCACGGTGCCGAGCGCCTTGTTGTCGGAACGCATGGTGGTCGCAATGGACCAATAGGCCGAGTTGTCTGCGGCAGTATCAACCTTGTAACCCGAAGAAATACGGTTCTGAGTCATCTCCATGTCGGAGTTGATCGAGCGAAGTGTCTGCAACGCAGACATCGCTGAGGCATTTGTCATGATGCTTGTCATGGTGGCGTCCCTTTAGACAGGAAATTACACGGGACATACCGGGTTTTAATACCGGCAACGACGGCAAAGCATCATGCTCGTCGTTCCCGGTTGCTTCCGATCAACGACCCGTCATTTCAATAGGGTCATTAATGCCTTATCATGGTTACCGAACATTTAACCGCCCCGGTAAGTTTCTAAATATTCTCGCAGATCAAAAAAAACGCCGGGGATTGCTCCCCGGCGTTCGGTGTCGGTCAGCCCCGGATGGGGCCGGTAGCGCTGCTTAACGGAACAGCGACAGGATGTTCTGCGAGCTCGAGTTGGCGATCGAGAGCGACTGGATGCCGAGCTGCTGCTGGGTCTGCAGGGCCTTCAGGCGGGTCGATTCCTCGTTCATGTCCGCATCCACCAGACGGCCGACGCC
>NZ_JRJG01000185.1 GCF_000759435.1 Hoeflea sp. BAL378 | reverse complement strand
GGGTTAGCCGCCCGCCAGCTTCTCAATCAACTTGCATGTGTCGCCACATGCAATGTTGCGCTTTGCCGACCTGGTGGTCATGGCGGGGCGGCTGCACCCGTTCCCATTCCGAACACGGCCGTGAAACGCCCCAGCGCCGATGGTACTTCGTCTTAAGACGCGGGAGAGTAGGTCGCTGCCAGGTCTGCAAAGCGCAACATATCGATCATCTTCTCAAATACGAACTCAGGACACACTCACGGGTCGCTCTCGCGGCCCGTTTTGCCTTTCCGCCTTGGACACTTCCAAGGCATGTCGCGGGGTGGAGCAGCCCGGTAGCTCGTCAGGCTCATAACCTGAAGGTCGCAGGTTCAAATCCTGCCCCCGCAACCAAAAT
>NZ_JRJG01000184.1 GCF_000759435.1 Hoeflea sp. BAL378 | reverse complement strand
TGCCGCCCCAGCCGCGTGCCGCCATAGCGCGCCCGGATCGCGTCCAGAAACCCCGCCGCCAGGTGCGCCGCATTGTCCTCGGTGCGGATCCGCGTCACCCGCGTGGCGGGGTCTTTCACCAGCGCCAGCATCAGCGGCGTGGCCCTGGGCGTCGTCGTCACCAGTTGCCTCGGCGCGGCGCCGAGCCTGAGCGCGAACTGCAGCATGTCCCAGGTCTCCCGCGCATGGCGCCATTTGCCGAGCTCGTCGCACCAGGCGAGGTCGAATTGCGGCCCGCGCAGGCTTTCCGGATCTTCCGAAGAGAACATCTGCGCCACCGCGCCCGAGGGCCACACCAGCCGGCGCCGCGTCGCCTCGTAGAGCGGACGCCCGTCGCGCGCCACGCCGAGAATGCCCGACATGCCGTCGACCATCACCTCGCGGGCATCGCCAAAGGTCTTCGCCACCAGCGCGATGCGGCCATCACGCCCCAGCCCGGGCATCTCGCCCGAGGCAAGCCCATGCACCCATTCGGCCCCGGCTCGGGTCTTGCCCGAGCCGCGCCCGCCCATCAGCAGCCATGTGCGCCAGTCTCCCTCCGGCGGCAATTGCTCCGGCCGCGCCATGAGCCGCCAGTCGCGGGAATGGGCGATCAGCGCCCGGTCGTCGAACCGCCCGACATGCGCCGTCACCAGGTCCTCGACGCTCGCGACTTCCCGGTCCCGCACCTCATCGGTGTCGAAAGCCGCGCTCAGCCCCAAGCCCCCCGTCAACGCCGGCGCACCGGCGACGATCAACACGCCGGTCATGCCGGTCGGGCCCGCCTGTGCGCTGCCGCCTGTCAGATCATCGACGCCGGCCGGACCCGTCAGATCGCCCGCGGCCCCATGGCCTTGGAGCGCCGGCACCCCGGCCGCCAAGGTCAGACGCCGCTCCGCCGCAAGCCTTTCCGGTGCGACGAAGCCGCTCGCGCCGCCGGCGCCGCCGGTTTCCTCCGCCGCCCGTCCGGCGCGCAGGCCTTGGCGTGACCCCGCCATCAGCACATGGACCCACCGCCTCGGATAGGGCATCGGGCGTCCCGACACCCCGCACTGCAGGGCCACGCTCATCGACCGCAGGATCATGCCGCGCCCTTCCGCCAACCGTTTGTCCGGGGACAATTCTGTTCAAGCTGCTGTCCGGGGTGCCCGTGTCCGGCGTCTGCCGGAACGCACCCCCGCTTCCGGCCGCCGCCCGGGATGCCGAAACCGTCCTGGCTCCGGCCTCTCCGCCCCGTCATCCCGGACCTGATCCGGGATCCAGCCACCGCGCGTCCGCGCGGCGAAAGACTCCGCCTCTCGGCCTCGTCTTCAGACCAAAGTCTCTTGCGCGCCGCCGGACACCCGATCGGGGTCCGGCGTGACGGAGGAGAATGATGCACCGCGTTCCATTCCTGCACCGTTTCGCCCACAGCCGGATCGTCCGGACCCGTCACGTCTCCGCCGGGCGTTCAGCCATCTCCGCCATCCCGGCGCCCGCGTCCGCGCCAGGCTCCGCCCGCCGTTCCGCTGCCAGCCGCTCGGCGGCGGCGAGGATGAGCTGCCGCACGGTCCGGCGCATCTCCTCGCGCTCGTCGGGCGTGAGCGTCCGCGCGGTCGTGCGGGCCTGGTCCTCGGCAATCAGCCGCTCCATCTGGTCGATCTTCTCGAGCGTGCGGGCAATGAGCGACACCTGGTCGACCGCCGCCTTGCCCTCGGCGCCATCGACGCCCAGCCGTGCCGCCTCGCGGTCCAGCACCGCGCGCATCTGCGCCAGCATCCGCCGCGTGCTCTCGGCGACAAGCGTCGGCGGCGCGGCCGCCTCGCTTCCGGCGGGCGGCGCATCGGCAGGCGCACTCGCGCCCGCATCCGCGAACCGGTCCGCGGGTCCACGCGCCTCCGCCTCTCCATCGCCCGCTCCGTACTGCTTGTGCTCGATCGGCTCGAGCGCCAGCACCATCCCGACCAGCCGGTCGATCAGCTCCGCCTCGCGCTCCGGCGCAAGCGCGGGGGCCTGCCCGGACCCCAGGTCCGCGATCGCTGACAGCATCCCGCGCCCGCCAGCATCAAAGCTCCCGGTCATCCCAGCCTCGCAATTTCCTGAAGTCGGCCCGGTCAGGCCATCAAAAAAGCGCCCGGGACAAACCACGGGCGCCTGGCGCACATCCTATCCATGTCCACAGAAACCAGCCTCCCGGCCGGCCCGCCCCGTTTCCGGCGCACCACTGTGACGATGACATAACCCTATCAAAGCGCCGTCACGCCGTCAAGGATTATTTTCCTATCAATGGGAGAATTTTTTCCATTTCGCCCGGCCGGTGGCGACACGCCTCATGCCATGACGCGGAAAATCCGTCGCGTGACCTGCACAAAATGGATCGAACGCACTTTGGCCACTGCCCCTTCTAGGGCATTGAAACCGCTATGCAATCCGACGGCGCAAACTGTCCCACCGCCCCTTCCCCGCCGCACAAAAAAACCGCCAGAGCTGGCTCCGGCGGCTTCGAGGTGGTGCTTCAACCCTGGGGGGAGGAAGGGCGGACTCAGAGGCTAGAAGATGGCGATGATGCCGAGCACGGCAAGCAGGAACAGCACCAGCACGATGCCGATCAGAATTTTCGCGCCGGTCATGGCGGCGCCCGACAGCCGGCCGAAACCGAGCAGGCCCGCGACCGCGGCGACGATGAGCAAAATCAGGATCCATTCAAGCATGGGGTACAGCCTCCGTTTGAAATCATGGGACTTCAACCCGCAAAGGGCCGGATTGTTCCCTGCAGAGGATATTTTCCCCCGACCCCGGCCTTCCCGCCCCGCCGCGCCGTCAGCCTGGGGACAGGAACATCCGGCATGGTCGGGGCAGACGTCCCGGATCCCAAACCAAGCGTGAGCCTCGGCCATGGCCAGACAAGCCAAGATCCTCCTGCTGCTGCTCTTCGCCCTCAGCCTGGCGTTCGGCGTCAAATCCTATGTGTCTTTGTGGACCTTCACCCACGAGGGCCTGTCGATCGGCTCGCTCAAGACGCCCTACTGGGATTTCCTCAATCTCTGGTTCGGCTCGCGGCTGGCCGTGTCGGGCGAGGTGGCGGTGCTGTTCGATCCGGACGCCTACCGGGAGGCGATGCGGGCGATATATGGCGCCACCCTGCCCGACCACGAATGGAGCTACCCGCCGTCGATGCTGCTCGTCGGCGCGCCGCTTTCGGCGCTGCCGCTGCCGCTCGCCTATGTGCTCTGGACGTTCGCCGGCGCGCTTGCCCTCTATGCCGCGCTCACCTGCCTGCCGATCCCGCCCGTCCCGCGGCTGCTGCTGGTGGTGAGCCCGGTGGTGCTGCAGAACGCGTTTTTCGGCCAGAACGGCGCCTTCACCGCCGCGTTGATGATCGCCGCGCTGGCGCTCGCGCCGAGGCGGCCGCTGCTCGCGGGCGTCTTCGCCGGCATCCTCACGCTCAAGCCGCATCTGGGCATCCTAATCCCGGTCGCCTGGCTTGCCGCCGGCCACTGGCGGGCGATCTTCTCGGCCGGCGTCGTCGCGGTCGGGCTGTTTGCCGCCACCGGGCTCATGTTCGGGTTTTCTGTCTGGGCGGAGTTCCGCGCGGTCACCACGCCGCTGATGGTGTCGATCCTGGAAGCGCCGTTTCCGCAGCACTATCACACCCAGGCGATGACCGTGTTCATCGCCGTCCGGGCGCTCGGCGGCCCGCTCGCGCTCGCCTATGGCGCGCAGATCGCCACCGCCCTCCTCGCCATCGCAGTCACCTTCCGGATCTGGCGGCCAGGCCCCGGCCGGATGCCGGAGACCGACCGCATCATCCTCACCGCACTCATGGCGCTCATCGCTACCCCCTACGGCTATACCTATGACGGACCGGCCATCGCGCTTGCCGCCGTCTGGCTGGCGCTGAGCCGCGATCTCGCGCTGGGGTCCCGGCTGGTGCTCTGGATCGTGTGGCTGTTTCCGGTCTTCATCCCGTCGATGATGATGTATCAGATCTACGGCTTCTTCGTGATGATCCCGATTGCTCTCGCGCTGATGATCTTCTTCCTGCCCAAGGCCGGCGCCTACGGCTCCTCGCCCGGCCATTCGACCAGGTAATCCTCGAAATCCTCAACCGGAATATCGGCCTCGCTCAGCGTCCGGCCGCGCACCGAGACGCCCGCCTCGTGCACCGTCTCCGGATCGCCCGACACCAGCGGATGCCACCAGTAGAGATCGGCGCCCTCGGCCACCAGGCGGTAGCCGCAGGTGGGCGGCAGCCAGGTGATGGTCTCGACCTGGTCCGGGGTGAGGCCGATGCAGTCGGGCACGGTGGCCTGCCGGTTGGCGTAGTCCTTGCAGCGGCAGCTCTCGCCGTCGAGCAGGCGGCAGGCGATGGAGGTCCAGGCGATCTCGCCGGTGTCCCAGTCCTCGAGCTTGTTGAGGCAGCAGCGGCCGCAGCCGTCGCACAGGCTTTCCCATTCGCGCGCGTTCATCTCGTCGAGCCGCTTGGTGATCCAGAAGGGCTTCTCACCCATGGCCATTATCCTTATTTGCATTCCATCGGCGCTCCGGGGAGCGCGCATCTTGTCCTTTGGCGGAAAATCGGCCAAAAGCATAGGCCACAGGGGCGAAAACCGCGGCCGTCACGCCGCCCATCTCAACACGCGACGGCGCGTCGAGCCCGCCCGCAATGGATCGAGACCCGTGCAAGACCCATTTAATCAGGAAAACCGGCCGCGCAAGCGCTCCAACTTCTTGCTCCGCATCGATTCCTGGATCGATTCCTCGATCTGGAACGCCGGATTCCGCGCGGGCGAGATCTGGGAAGAGATCACCATCTTCTTCCGCCGCTTCCGCACCCGCGGCGCCTGGAAGGCCGTGTTCGAGATCGCCGGCGAAGGCATGAACGCCGGCACCGCCGGCTTCGTGCTGCTGCTCGCGCTGGCGCTGCCGGCCTTCGAGGAGACCTCGGGCAACTGGCAGGCGCGCGACGATTTCGCCGTCACCTTCCTCGACCGCTACGGCAACGAGATCGGCCATCGCGGCATCATCCATGAGGATTCGGTTCCCGTCGACCAGTTGCCCGATCACTTCGTCAAGGCGGTGCTGGCCACCGAGGACCGGCGCTTCTTCGAGCATTTCGGCATCGATTTCCTCGGCCTGGTCCGCGCCATGACCGAGAACGTCAAGGCCAATTCGGTGGTCCAGGGCGGCTCCACCATCACCCAGCAATTGGCCAAGAACCTGTTCCTGACCAACGAGCGCACGCTCGAGCGCAAGGTCAAGGAGGCCTTCCTCGCCTTCTGGCTCGAGGCCAACGTGCCCAAGAAGGAGATCCTCCGGCTCTATCTCGATCGCGCCTATATGGGCGGCGGCACCTTCGGCGCAGCGGCCGCGGCGCAGTTCTATTTCGGCAAGGACATCACCGAGGTCTCGATCGCCGAGGCCGCGATGCTCGCGGGCCTGTTCAAGGCGCCGGCGCGCTATGCGCCGCACATCAACCTGCCCGCGGCGCGAGCGCGCGCCAACGAGGTTCTGTCCAACCTGGTCCAGGGCAATCTGATGACCGAGGGCCAGGTGATCGGCGCGCGGCGCAATCCGGCGAGCGTCATCGACCGCGGCGACCACGACGCGCCGGACTATTTCCTCGACTGGGCCTTCGACGAGGTCAAGCGCATCGCCGGCGGCTTCCCGCAGCATTCGCTGATCGTGCGCACCACCATCGACCCGGGCATGCAGGAAGCCGCCGACGCAGCGGTCGAAACCAGCCTTAGACAGGACGGCGAACGCTACCGCGCCAGCCAGGCGGCGCTGGTGCTGATCGAGAACGGCGGCGCCGTGCGCGCCATGGTCGGCGGCCGCGACTACGGCGAAAGCCAGTTCAACCGCGCCACCCGGGCGCTCAGGCAGCCCGGCTCCTCGTTCAAGGTCTACACCTATTCGCTGGCCATGGAAAAAGGCATGACGCCCGACAGCCCGATCGTCGACGCGCCGATCCACTGGGGCAACTGGAACCCGCGCAACTATTCGGGCGGCTATTCCGGCCGCATCGACATCAAGACCGCGCTCGCCCGCTCGATCAACACCATTCCCGTCCGCCTCGCCAAGGAGAAGCTCGGCGAGGATCCGATCGGGCAGATCATGGCGATGGCCAAGAAATTCGGCGTCGAGACGCCGATCCGACGCGACGTCACCATCCCCATCGGCACGTCCGAGGTCACCGTGCTCGACCAGGCCACGGCCTATGCGGTGTTTCCCGCCGGCGGCTACCAGTCGCGCCGCCACGGCATCACCCAGATCCTCAATTACGCCGGCGACGTGCTCTATGATTTCGCCCGCGACGAGCCGCCGGCCGAGCGGGTGCTGTCGGAGGACGCCGGCAACTACATGAACCAGATGCTGACCCGCGTTCCCTATGTCGGCACCGCCCGCCGCGCCGCCGTCGACGGCGTGCTCACCGGCGGCAAGACCGGCACGACGCAGGCCTATCGCGACGCCTGGTTCTGCGGCTTTACCGGCAATTTTACCGCCGCGGTCTGGTTCGGCAATGACGACTACACCTCGTCCAACCGGATGACCGGCGGCTCGCTGCCGGCGATGACCTTCAAGCGGGTGATGGACTATGCGCACCAGGGCATCGAGCTCAGGGCCATTCCCGGCGTCGAAAACCCGCTGCCCGAGCCCAAGGCCACGCCGCTGGTCGCCAGTTCCGCCACCGACGCCGACGGCAATGTGCTGCCGCAACTGCAGCGGCCGCGCGTGCTCAACCGCGAAACCAGCGATGTGCTGCGCGGCCTGAGCGAACAGTTCGACCGCGCCAAGCCGCTGGGCGCGTCCGAGCGCCTGGCCGCCGCCCCCCTCCAAACATCGCCGGCGCTTGTTCCCATCACCCTCGAACGGTGATAAGGCATGACCCGGTTTCGAGGCCGCCCGGGAAGCGGGCGTCCGGGGCCATACGGCGGGCTGGGAATGGGGTCATGAAAACAGGATTTTGGGACGGCGCGTCGCGTCCGGCTGGGCCCCCCGGGCCCGGCGCGGTGCGGATTTCATCTCGCCGGTTTGACGCATCCCGCGCGGCCCGCGCCGCGCAGCAGTGACGAAGGAATTTTCCGCCCGTGTTCCGCCTGCCTGCCCTGGTTCTTCTCACGCTGGCGATCGCCTTTGGCGGCGGCGCCTGGTCGGCGGCGCGGATGCTCAAGGCCACCTCCGGCTTCGGGGCGATCGAACTCGGCGCCTGGAGCGCCTATCCCGAATTGCAGACCGCGAGCGCCGATCCCTTCGCCCGGGCGCACCGCGCCGGCGACGGCCACATCCTGCTCGGCCGGGCCGAGGGCCTGGTGTTCACCGCGCTCGCTGACGAGACCGGCGCGGCGCTGTCGGGCCGCTGCGCCTATGAAATCTCCGGGACGACGCCGCCGGCGCGTTTCTGGACGCTCAGGGTCGCCGATGCCGGCGGCGCCCCGGTGATCGCCCCGCCGGGCTTTCCCGACACTCTCAATTCCTGGACCACGCTCAGGCGCACCGACGGCACCTTCAGCATCAAGGTCAATGCGACGCCCGAGCCCGGCAACTGGATCCGGCTCGACACCGCGGCGGAGGTGAGCTTCATCCTGACGCTGATCGACACGCCGACGGCGGCCTCGGCCAGCATGGTGGATCTCGACATGCCGGCGATCACGCGGATCGGCTGCCGCGATGCGTAGCGTGCTCCTTGCCATCGCCATCGGCCTTGTCGGCGCGGCCATCGTCCACATCGTCGTCATCCTCGCCTTGCCGCTGTGGACCGGCAAGGACGCCTGGACCCGCGTCCGGGCGATGGGCGCGCAGAACCGGTTCTATTCGCTCGCCAACGAGCCCAACCCGACCGGGCTCTTCAACGATGACCCCGGCATCCGCACCGCCGTATGCCATTTCGAGATTTCCAACGCGCCGGTGAGGATCATCGCCTCGGGCGATGTGGCGATGTGGACCGTGTCGGCCTACGACACGTCGTCGAACGAGACCTTCTCGATGAACGACCGCTCCTCGATCGGCGAGGATGTCGACATCGCCTTCGTCACCCCGGCGCAGATGCTGCAGATGCGCCGCGCCATGCCGCAAGCGCTCGAGCGCAGCGTCCTGGTCGAACTGCAGCGGCCGCAAGGCTATGTGGCGCTGCGCGCCATCGCCCCGCTGCCGAGCCAGGAACCCGCCGCCCGCGCCTTCCTCGCCGACGCCCTCTGCTCGAGCCTCAGGATCGACCCGGCCTGATCGGCCCCGGCGCGGCGGCCTGAACCGGCCCCCTCCGGCCCCGGCGCCCGCCGCTGCGGGCTCAGGGAAGCCAGAGCAGCGTCGGCAGATATCCGCCGGTCTGGAGATACTCGACGCCCTCGATCAGCGGAAACATCAGCAGGAAATAGAGCGCATCGACAAAGGTGCGTTTCAGCGCGGCGGGCGAAAACACCATCTCGTCGGGCTGGTGGTAGAGCCGCGGATCGGGCCAGAAGGCCGGCGTCGAGGCTTCGTAGGCCAGGTAGGCGGGGCCGAACTTTCCGCGGAGATACGCCGCTTCCCTTTGCGCCGTGAGCGAAAATACCAGATAGCTCAGCCACCCGAGCACCAGCGCCACCAGCACCGTCCCGAACACCAGGCCGACGCCGAAGACGCCGATGGTCGAAAACAGATAGAGCGGGTTGCGGGTGATCGAATAGGGCCCGGAGGTGACGAGTTCGCTGTTCTTGCGGCTGCCGACATAGAGAATGCTCCACAGCCTGCCGAACATGCACACCAGGATCAGCCCCACGCCGGTCACCTCCATCGCCTCATGGATCCAGGAGGTTTCGCTCCACAGCGGACGCGAAACCACCAGACCCGCGAGGGCCGCCACGCTCATGAGCTGAACGGCGAGCAGTCTGCGTCTCTGGTCGAACGGCTGCGGCGCGGGAATGGCGTCCATGCGAATCTCCTGGCGATGGCAAATGGCGGGGTCGACCCTGACGCGCGCGAGTGTAGACCGGCTTCGCGATTGTTATGTGACCGTCCCCCGGGCCGCCGCGGGCGGTTGCGGCGGCGATTGATCTCCATCAATGCGGCTTGCCGCCACATTCATATAAGTAGTTTTACATATGTGAGGACGGACCGCAGTCCGGCAAATGGAGGTGAAGGGCATGAACAAGGCGAATATCGTGGTCCTGGGCGCGGGACTTGGCGGCATTTCGATGGTCTACGACCTCAAGGCCGAGCTCGGGAACAAGCACCGCGTCACCCTGGTGAGCAAGACCCGGAGCTTCCATTTCACTCCGTCCAACCCGTGGGTTGGCGTGGGCTGGCGCACGAAGAAGGACATCACCGTCGAGCTTGAGCCGCTGATGCAGAAGCACGGCATCGATTTCGTGCACGGCGCGGCGCGCAAGCTGCACCCGGAGGAGAACCGCATCGAGATGGAGGACGGCTCCTCGGTCGGCTACGACTATCTGGTGATCGCCACCGGCCCGGAGCTCGCCTTCGACGAGATCGAGGGGCTCGGCCCGGAAGGCCACACCCAGTCGGTCTGCACGCTCGAACATGCCGAGCAGGCCAATGTCGCCTTCGAGGAGTTCTGCAAGGATCCCGGCCCGATCGTGGTCGGCGCCGCCCAGGGCGCGTCCTGCTACGGCCCGGCCTATGAATATCTGATGATCCTGGAAAAGGAGCTGCGTTCGCGCAAGCTGCGCGACCGGGTGCCGATGACCTTCGTCACCGCCGAGCCCTATATCGGCCATCTGGGCCTGGGCGGCGTCGGCGACACCAAGGGCATGCTTGAGCACGAGCTGCGCGACCGCAGCGTCCGCTGGATCACCAATGCCAAGGTGGAGAAGGTCGAGGCCGGGCGCATGGACGTGTCCGAGCTCAACGACGACGGCACGGAAAAGAGGAAGCACCAGCTCGAGTTCAAATATTCGATGATGCTGCCGGCGTTCCGCGGCATCGCCGCCGTCCGCGGCATCGAGGGGCTCACCAATCCGCGCGGCTTCATCCTGGTCGACAAGCACCAGCGCAACCCGAAATATCCCAACATCTTCGGCATCGGCGTGGCCATCGCCATCCCGCCGCTGGAGCAGACACCGGTCCCCACCGGCGTGCCCAAGACCGGCTACATGATCGAAAGCATGGTCTTGGCCACGGCCAAGAACATCAAGGCGCTGCTCGCCGGCGGCGAGCCCGCCGAACAGGCCACCTGGAACGCCTTCTGCCTGGCCGATTTCGGCGACCGCGGCGTGGCCTTCCTGGCGCAGCCGCAGAACCCGCCGCGCAACGTCAACTGGGCCGGCGAAGGCATGTGGGTGCACCTGGCCAAGGTGGCGTTCGAGAAATACTTCCTGCGCAAGGTGCGCAAGGGCATCACCGAGACCTATTACGAAAACGCCATCATGAAGCTGCTGGCGATGCACAAGCTGAAATAGCGCCGGTCTTTCGCTCGTCACCGGCGGCTGATGTCTCAATTGTGGGCCGAAGGACCGGTCGAGACCGGATGCCTGTCCCCGGAGCTCTGGCCGGGCGCCCCACCTCCCCCTTGAGGGGAGGTCGGCGATTGGCGCGCGGAGCGCGACAGAGCCGGGTGGGGGTCACTGTTGCCCGCATCTACCCCCACCCGGATCGCCTGCGCTGCGCTTGTCTCTCCTCAGGGTCGAGCCACGGGTCTCGACCCGTCCTTCGGACCCCCTCAAGGGGGAGGTTGGGCGTCTGTGGGCTTCTTGAACCGCGCATCCCCTTTTGCCGCATAAGGGCGAAGGGTGCCGGCGGAGGCTCCGTGAGGCGCCAGTCCCTACCCGGCCTTGCCGCGGCGGGGTTTCTTGCCGCCGGGCTTGTCGGGCGCGGGATCGTGGAACATCGGCGGGTGATGGCGCGGCGCGGATGGCGCCGTCAGCGCCTTCAGCGTCTCGCGACGAACGCCGGTGAAGAGCAGGATCTTGGCCTCTCCGCCCCCTGCGGGGCGGCCGGCGCGCGCGTCCAGCGGCCGCCGGCATCGGGCTGTGTCAAAGGTCACTATTGTCGCCATATTCGGACTCCCACGCAGTGGACCAGGAAATACGCTCGACACACTTCTCCTTATTGATCGCCATCAAGCCACGGTTTGGTTAACAGCTCGCTAACGCTTTTGGGATAAGTTGCCGCAAGTGTCCCGTTGCGTTTCAGTCAGGTGTTCCCGTGTCCGACAATTTCCGCGATCTCGAACGGCCCGATCCGGCCCACCGCAAGGATCAGGTGCTGATGGCGGCCATCAGCGGCCTCGAATGTCTCGACCGCCCGACGCGGGGCGATCTCGCCCGTTTCTCCCGCCTGTTCATGCCGCTCTACGCGGCCGCGAGCCCGGAGGTGCGGCGCACGGCGTCCGCGGCCCTGTCGCGGCTCAAGCGCCTGCCCGACGACGTGGCCGACATGCTCGTCAACGAGCCGATCGCCATCGCCGCCCCGTTCATCGCCCATTATCCGCTGCTCAAGGAAAGCACGCTGGCCCGCGCGGTGGCGCGCAAGGGCGCGCCGCATGCCCGCGCCGCCGCCCGCCGCTCCGATCTCTCGCCGCAGGCGATCGCGACGCTCATGAGCCTCGGCGATCCTTCGGTCGAGGGGCTCCTGATCCTGCGCGGGCTGATCCCCGATCCGGCCCGGGCGCCTTACGCCGACCCCGCCCCGGCTCCCGCCGCGCCCCTCCCGAGCGCCGCCCCCCTGCCCGCGGCGCCAAC
>NZ_JRJG01000183.1 GCF_000759435.1 Hoeflea sp. BAL378 | reverse complement strand
TGACGACGCCGCGCTCGACGCGGCCGGTCACGACCGTGCCGCGGCCCGAGATCGAGAACACATCCTCGATCGGCATCAGGAACGGCATGTTGATCGGACGCTCGGGCGTCGGGATGTATTCGTCGACGGCCGCCATCAGCGCGCGGATTGCGTCTTCGCCCATGGCCTTGTCGCCATCGTTCAGGGCAACCAGAGCCGAGCCCTTGACGATCGGAATGTCGTCGCCGGGGAAGTCGTAGGACGACA
>NZ_JRJG01000182.1 GCF_000759435.1 Hoeflea sp. BAL378 | reverse complement strand
CCGAACCAGACGCCGGTCACGAGATTGGCGGTGTAGCCCACGAACAGCGCGTCGCGGTAGGACTGGGTGGTCCCGGTCTTGCCGGCCGCCGGCCAGCCGTCGAGCCGCGCCTTGCGGCCGGTTCCCTCCTCGACGACCCGCACCAGCATGCGGTTCATCATCGCCGCAATCGCCGGATCGATGACCCGCGGCGGATTGTCGTAGGCATTCTCGTAGAGCACCTTGCCGTCCTGGGTGGAGACCCGGCGGATGACATGCGGCGTGGCCTTGTAGCCGCCGTTCATGAACGGCGCATAGGCGCCGGTCAGCTCCATCAGCGTGACCTCGGAGGTGCCGAGCGCGATCGAGGCATTGGCCTGGAGCGGCGCCTCGATGCCGAGGCGATGGGCGGTCTGCACCACGGTCTTGGGACCCACTTCCATGACAAGCTGCGCCGCCACCGTGTTGAGCGAATGGGCGAGAGCGTCCGACAGCGTCACCTCGCCACGGTATTTGCCGTCATAGTTTTCCGGTGTCCACTTGCCGATCCGGACCGGCGCGTCGTTGCGCACCGACAGCGGCGTGCGGCCCTGTTCGAGCGCGGCCGTGTAGACAAAGGGCTTGAAGGCGGAGCCGGGCTGGCGCAGCGCATCGGTGGCGCGGTCGAACTGGCTGGTGGCGTATTCGCGGCCGCCGATGAGCGCCCGGACGGCGCCGGTGCCGTCGAGCGAGACCAGGGCGCCCTGGCCGATGCCGAACTTGGCGCCGTTGTCCTCAAGCGCCGTGCGCAACACCTTTTCGGCCTCGCGCTGCAGCTCGAAATCGATGGTGGTTTCAACCACGAGATCCTCGGTGATGGCGCCGACGAGGTCGGGCAGCCGCTGCATGACCATATCGGCGACATAGTTCTCGGACCCGGTCCAGTAGCTCTTGGCGCGCACCTGCGGGCTGGTCAGCGCGGTGGCGATTTCGCTGTCGGTGACCGTGCCCTGCTCGCGCATGGCGGCGAGCACGACCTGGGCGCGGGCCTCGGCGGCCTTGG
>NZ_JRJG01000181.1:0-2500 GCF_000759435.1 Hoeflea sp. BAL378 | reverse complement strand
CAGTGGCATGGTTAAGTAAAGTGGAACGATCTGGAAAGTTCGGCCGTAGCGGGTGATAGCCCCGTACACGTAATCCTTAGTCATGTCCTAGAGTAAGGCGGGACACGTGAAATCCTGTCTGAACGTGGGGGGACCACCCTCCAAGCCTAAGTACTCGTGCATGACCGATAGCGAACAAGTACCGTGAGGGAAAGGTGAAAAGCACCCCGACAAGGGGAGTGAAATAGTTCCTGAAACCGGATGCCTACAAGCAGTCGGAGGGCGAAAGCCTGACGGCGTACCTTTTGTATAATGGGTCAACGACTTAGTGCAGCAAGCAAGCTTAAGCCGATAGGTGTAGGCGCAGCGAAAGCGAGTCTTAATAGGGCGACTAGTTTGTTGCATTAGACCCGAAACCGAGTGATCTAGCCATGAGCAGGTTGAAGGTTGGGTAACACCAACTGGAGGACCGAACCCGCATCTGTTGCAATAGATTGGGATGACTTGTGGTTAGGGGTGAAAGGCCAATCAAACTCGGAGATAGCTGGTTCTCCGCGAAATCTATTTAGGTAGAGCGTCGACCGAATACCCTCGGGGGTAGAGCACTGGATGGGCTATGGGGACTCACCGTCTTACTGATCCTAACCAAACTCCGAATACCGAGGAGTACTAGTCGGCAGACACACGGCGGGTGCTAACGTCCGTCGTGAAAAGGGAAACAACCCTGACCTCCAGCTAAGGTCCCCAAGTCATGGCTAAGTGGGAAAGGATGTGAGACTCCCAAAACAACCAGGATGTTGGCTTAGAAGCAGCCATCATTTAAAGAAAGCGTAACAGCTCACTGGTCTAAATAAGGGGTCTTGCGCCGAAAATGTACCGGGGCTAAAGCCATGCACCGAAGCTGAGGATGTGCACGCAAGTGTACGTGGTAGCGGAGCGTTCTGTAAGTCTGTGAAGGGAGACCCGTGAGGGCTCCTGGAGATATCAGAAGTGCGAATGTTGACATGAGTAACGATAAAGGGAGTGAGAGACTCCCTCGCCGAAAGACCAAGGGTTCCTGCTTAAAGTTAATCTGAGCAGGGTGAGCCGGCCCCTAAGGCGAGGCCGAAAGGCGTAGTCGATGGGAACCACGTTAATATTCGTGGGCCTGGTGGTAGTGACGGATCTCGTGTGTCGTATCTCCTTATTGGATTGGAGGTGCGGCGAAGAGGTTCCAGGAAATAGCTCCACCGTATAGACCGTACCCGAAACCGACACAGGTGGTCAGGTAGAGAATACCAAGGCGCTTGAGAGAACTGCGTTGAAGGAACTCGGCAAATTGCACGCGTAACTTCGGAAGAAGCGTGACCTCTTTTTACGCAAGTGGAAAGGGGTGGCACAGACCAGGGGGTAGCGACTGTTTATCAAAAACACAGGGCTCTGCGAAGTCGCAAGACGACGTATAGGGCCTGACGCCTGCCCGGTGCTGGAAGGTTAAGAGGAGAGGTGCAAGCTTTGAATCGAAGCCCCAGTAAACGGCGGCCGTAACTATAACGGTCCTAAGGTAGCGAAATTCCTTGTCGGGTAAGTTCCGACCTGCACGAATGGCGTAACGACTTCCCCGCTGTCTCCAACGCAGACTCAGTGAAATTGAATTCCCCGTGAAGATGCGGGGTTCCTGCGGTCAGACGGAAAGACCCCGTGCACCTTTACTATAGCTTTACACTGGCATTCGCCAAGGCATGTGTAGGATAGGTGGTAGGCTTTGAAGCGTGGGCGCCAGCTCGCGTGGAGCCATCCTTGAAATACCACCCTTATCTTCGTGGATGTCTAACCGCGGCCCGTCATCCGGGTCCGGGACAGTGTATGGTGGGTAGTTTGACTGGGGCGGTCGCCTCCGAAAGAGTAACGGAGGCGCGCGATGGTAGGCTCAGACCGGTCGGAAATCGGTCGTCGAGTGCAATGGCATAAGCCTGCCTGACTGCGAGACTGACAAGTCGAGCAGAGACGAAAGTCGGTCATAGTGATCCGGTGGTCCCGCGTGGAAGGGCCATCGCTCAACGGATAAAAGGTACGCCGGGGATAACAGGCTGATGACCCCCAAGAGTCCATATCGACGGGGTTGTTTGGCACCTCGATGTCGGCTCATCGCATCCTGGGGCTGGAGCAGGTCCCAAGGGTTTGGCTGTTCGCCAATTAAAGCGGTACGTGAGCTGGGTTCAGAACGTCGTGAGACAGTTCGGTCCCTATCTGCCGTGGGTGTAGGAATATTGATGGGATCTGCCCCTAGTACGAGAGGACCGGGGTGGACGTATCTCTGGTGGACCTGTTGTCGTGCCAACGGCATAGCAGGGTAGCTATATACGGAATGGATAACCGCTGAAGGCATCTAAGCGGGAAACCAACCCAAAAACGAGTATTCCCTGAGAGTCGTGGAAGACTACCACGTTGATAGGCTGGGTGTGGAAGCGCGGTAACGTGTGAAGCTTACCAGTACTAATAGCTCGATCGGCTTGATCGTTCTCATTGATCAATGCTCATC
>NZ_JRJG01000180.1 GCF_000759435.1 Hoeflea sp. BAL378 | reverse complement strand
CCCGCGGGCCGCCGCCCTCTCGACATTTCCGCCCCCGCCATTAAGTTGAAGCTCAGAGTCGCGCGCGGCTCGAAAGCAATCCAGCCCCAGGACCTGCCATGAACATCGCGACACCAAAATTCGGCGTGGGCGCATCCGCGTTGCGCAAGGAAGATCCGAAGCTGGTGCGCGGCGAGGGCGCCTTCACCGACGACATCAGGGCCAAGGGCGAGCTGCGTGGCTTCGTGCTGCGCTCGGCCCATGCCGCGGCGCGCTTCGTCATCAACGATCTCGACGCCGCCCGCGCCGCGCCGGGCGTGCATCTGGTGCTCACCGCCGCCGATGTCGCCCATCTCGGGCCGGTGATGTGCCTGGCGCCGGTGAAGCAACCCGACGGCAGCCGCCATGCGCTCAAGCACACGCCGCTTCTGTGCGACGGCGAGGTCCGCCATGTCGGCGACGCGGTGGCCTTCATCGTCGCCGAGACGCTCGAGCAGGCGCGGGACGCCTCCGAGCTCATCGACATCAAGTGGGAATTCGCCGAGGCGCACGCCGATCTCGCCACCGCGCTCGACGACGGCGTTCCGCTGGTCTGGCCGGATCTGGGGACCAACCAGGCCTATCTCTACCATGTCGGCGACGAAGCGGCGACGAACGCGGCCTTCGCCGGAGCCGATCGCGTCACCACGATCAGCTTCGTCAACAACCGGCTTGTGACCAACTACATGGAGACCCGCGCCTGCCTCGCCGAATGGGACGATGCGGCCGGGAAATTCACCCTGACGCTCGGCTCGCAGGGGGTTCACTCGATCCGCCGGACGCTCGCCAACGATGTCTTCCGGATGGATCTCGAGGATTTCCGCGTCGTCACCCGCGATGTCGGCGGCGGCTTCGGCACCAAGTCCTTCAACTACCGGGAATACCCGCTGTCGCTCGAAGCGGCGCGCCAGCTCAACCGCCCGGTCAAATGGGTGGCCGACCGCACCGAGCATTTCCTGGCCGACGCCCATGGCCGCGACCACCAGGTCACCGCCTCGCTGGCGATGGACCGCGACGGGCGCATCCTCGGGCTGAAGATCGACCTGCTCGCCAATATGGGCGCCTATCTGAGCCAGTTCGGCCCCTATGTGCCGACCTTCGGCGGCTCGATGGCGACCGGCGTCTACGACATCCAGAACCTCGATTTCAAGCTGCGCGGCGTCTACACGCACACGGTCCCGGTCGACGCCTATCGCGGCGCCGGCCGCCCCGAGGCCGCCTTCCTGATCGAGCGGCTGATCGATGCGGCGGCGCGCGAGATGGGGATGCCGGTGGCGGAGCTCAGGCGCCGCAATTTCATCCGTCCCGAGCAGTTCCCCTATCTCACGCAAGGCGGGCGCAACTACGACGTCGGCGAATTCGACGGCCACATGACCCGCGCGCTGGAGAAGGCCGATTTTGCCGGATTTCCCGAGCGCGTCCGCGAGGCCGAGAGCCGCGGAAGGCTGCGCGGTTTCGGCACCGCGGTCTATATCGAGGCCTGCGCCTTCGCGGGCTCCGAGCCCGCCAGGCTGACACTCGACCCCGACGGTGGCATCACGCTTTATATCGGCACCCAGACCAACGGCCAGGGCCACGCCACCGCCTACAGCCAGTTCGTGGCCGATCACATCGGCATCGATTTCGACAAGATCACCGTGCGCCAGGGGGACACGGCCGAGCTCGCCAAGGGCGGCGGCACCGGCGGCTCGCGCTCGATCCCGCTCGGCGGCGTCTCGGTCGCCGCGGCCTCCGAAGTGCTGGCCGAGAAGATGAAGAAGATCGCCGCCGACGAACTCGAGGCCTCCGCCGCCGACATCGAGCTGGTCGACGGCTCCGCCCGCATCGTCGGCACCGACCGGGTGCTGAGCTACGCCGACCTCGCCCGCGCGGCGAAATCCGACGAGGACCGCACCGGCCTTGCCGACGTGGTCCAGGACGAGGCGACCTATCCCAACGGCACCCATGTCTGCGAGATCGAGATCGATCCGGAGACCGGCCATGTCGAGGTGGTGCGCTACACCATCGTCGATGATTTCGGCATGACCGTGAACCCGGTGCTGCTCCTGGGCCAGGTGCATGGCGGCGTCGTCCAGGGCATCGGCCAGTGCCTGAGCGAGGGCGTGATCTATTCTCAGGACGGCCAGCTCCTGACCGCGAGCTTCATGGATTACGCCGTGCCGCGCGCCGACAGCGTGCCCTTCTTCGATTTCGAGACCCGCAACGTGCCCTCGACCACCAACGCCATGGGGATCAAGGGCGCGGGCGAGGCGGGCACCATCGGCGCCTGCCCGGCGGTGATGAACGCGCTCATCGATGCGCTCGACCGGGCAAAGGGCGTGCGTCACATCGACATGCCGGCGACGCCGCAACGCATCTGGGACGCGCTCAACGGCTGAGCCGCCGCGCGACCGGCCCGGCCGTGCGGCCGGGTCGCATCAGCGCGACGCGGGGCGTCCATCAGCTTTTTTGATCGGACGATCGCCGGTCAACCGGTTATCGTTGCCCCGAACGGTTGTCATGACCGCCGACCGCCCCAGACCGGATCCGCCAGGCTCGCGCCGCGCGGGACCGGAGCATGAAAGAGAACAGGTGCCAGATCCCACCCCGGAAGCCGCCGTTCAGGCGGAATCGCAGCCACCCTCTGCCACGCCGACCGGTTCCCCGATGATAGGCATCGCCCTCAAGGTTGCCTCCGTCGCCGTGTTTGTCTCGATGTCGACGCTGATCAAGGCCTCGGGCGAAGGCATGCCCGCCGGGCAGATCGTGTTCCTGCGCTCCCTCTTCGCGATTTTCCCGATCCTCGTCTTCCTGGCGCTGCGCGGCCAGCTCGACACCGCCTGGCGCACCAACAGCCCGATGTCGCATGTGCGCCGGGGCCTGATCGGCGTCATCGCCATGGGCCTGGGCTTTTACGGCATCATGCGGCTGCCGCTGCCCGACGCTATCGCCATCGGCTACGCCATGCCGCTGATCGCCGTGGTGTTCGCCGCGCTGTTCCTGGGCGAGACCGTGCGCATCTTCCGCTGGTCGGCGGTCGTCGTCGGTCTCGGCGGCGTGCTGATCATCTCCTGGCCGCGGCTCAGCCTGTTCTCCGAGGGCTTCGGCTCGCAGGAAGCGCTGGGCGCGGCCGGCGTGCTTGCCTCCGCCGCGCTCGGCGCCACGGCGATGATCCTGGTGCGCAAGCTGGTGCTGACCGAACGCACGCCGACCATCGTGCTCTATTTCTCGCTGATGGCGACGGTGCTGTCGCTGGCCTCGCTGCCCTTCGGCTGGATCATCCCCGATTGGCGGACCCTGTCGATGATGGCGCTCGCCGGCTTCTGCGGCGGTCTGGGGCAGATCCTCCTGACCCAGAGCTACCGCCACGCCGATGTCTCGACCATCGCGCCGTTCGAATACACCTCGATCGTGCTCGGCATCGCCATCGGCTATGTCGTCTTCGGCGACATTCCGAGCTGGTCGATGCTGATCGGCACCTTCATCGTGATCGGCGCCGGCCTGTTCGTCATCCTGCGCGAACACGCGCTCGGCCTCGAACGCAAGGCACAGCGCAAGCTGGTCACTCCGCAGGGGTAGGGCGCCCGCGGCAGGCGTCCCCGAGGATCCAGCCCCCGACCGGGGAAGTGCTGGCTGTCTGTTCCCTGAACGACCAGACGGAGCTTCAAAGGCGCCGGCTGCTACCGCCGGGCCGAGATCTCGTCCGCCTCCTCTTCCGTCTCCTCGCCATAGGCGGGGTCGGAGCGGGGGTCGAGTTCGGCGGTCTGCGGGGTCAGGTCGGGCAGCGCCGCCATCGGCAGGAAGTCCGAGCGCATCTCCTCGGACGGCTGCTCGCGGCGGCTGATGCGCCAGGCCGCATGCGCCGAATAGGCGGCGAAACTCAGCGCAATGGTCACGAACAGCGCGTGTGGGCCGAACCGGTCCATCGCCGCGCCCGTGATCAGCGGCCCCACCATGGTGGCCCCGCCATAGGTCAGCATCAGCCCGCTCGAAACCTCGACGAACTCGTCGGGCTTGGCGTGGTCGTTGGCATGCGCCACGTTGAGCGAATAGATCGGAAACAGCACGGTGCCTAGGCACAGCATTCCGGCGAAGAAGACGATGCGGTTCTCCACCCCGAAGGCCACCGTGACCGCGCAGGCGGCGATGCCGATGAAGCCCGCGAAGATCATCACCTTGCGCCGGTCCATCCGGTCCGAGGCGCGGCCCAGCGGATACTGGAAGATCGCCCCGCCGATCATGGCGATGGCCAGCATCGAGGCGCCCTCGGTCGTCGACAGCCCGAGCTGGGTCGCGTAGACCGGCCCGAGCCCGCCCCAGGCGCTGGCGATCAGGCCCGCGAGCAGGGTTCCCACCACCGCCGCCGGCGAGCGCCGGTAGAGCCCGGGAATGTCGAACTTCACCTGGGTGAGCGGCTGCGGCGACTGTGCCCCCGACAGCGCCGTGGGCATCACCGCGAGCGAACAGACAAGCGCGCAGATCATGAACAGCGTCGGGCCGGAGGGATCGCCGAAGGGGACGATGTATTGTCCCACCATGACCGCCGTCATGCTCACCACCATGTAGACCGAAAACAGCGCGCCGCGGTTTTCATTGCTGACCTTCTCGTTGAGCCAGCTTTCGATGATCATGTAGGCGCCGGCGATGGAGAACCCGGCCAGCGCCCGGGTGAGCACCCAGGCGGCGGGATGCACGATCAGCGAGTGCAGCAGGAACGACATCGCCATGATCGTCGTCAGCGCGCCGAACACGCGCACATGGCCGACCTTGAGCACCAGCCGCGGCGTGATCACGCAACTGGCGGTGAAGGCGATGGCGTAGCCGGTGGCGATCAGCGAGATGGCGAAGGTCGACCAGCCTTCGGCCACGGCGCGGACCGGGATCAGGTAGCCCGACAGGCCCATCGCGGCGAGCAGGAAGAAGGTCGAAATCAGCAACGACGCCACCGATCGAATGGACTGGATCATGGTGGCTTCCCTGGCATCGAAACAGGGCCCGCCCGAAATCCGGCGATATCCGGAAGACGCAAGGCCCGTGTGCATGAATCATTCGCCCTGACAATGTCATGCCGGATTGCGACAGGACAGCCGGAATGCGACGCGGGCGGATGATTTCGCGCCCCCGCGCTCCGGCGAGGGACTTCTAGTCGGCCCGCGAGGCGGAGCCGAGCCGCTCGATCCGGTCCTGCAGCGACAGAAGATCCGCCCAGGCCAGCCGCTTCTGCGCGGGGTTGCGCAGCAGATAGGCCGGGTGCAGCGTCGGCAGCGCCGGGATCGGGCTGCCGCCCGCGGTGTACTCCATCCAGGTGCCCCTGAGCGACAGGATCCCCTTGTCGGTGCCGAGCAGCGCCTTGCTGGCGACATTGCCGAGCATGACGACGATCCTGGGCGCCGCGAGCTCGACATGCCGCTCGATGAACGGGCGGCAGAGCTCGATCTCGTGCGGCGCGGGCGTGCGGTTGCCGGGCGGCCGCCAGGGGATCATGTTGGTGATGTAGGCGGTGTCGCGGTCAAGCCCGATGGCGGCGAGCATGCGGTCGAGCAATTGCCCGGCGCGGCCCACGAAGGGCGCGCCCTGGATGTCCTCCTCGCGGCCCGGGGCCTCGCCGATGAACATCACTTGGGCCTCGGGATTGCCGTCGGCGAACACCAGCGTCTTGGCGCTGTGGCGCAGATTGCAGCCGGTGAAGCCGTCGAGCGCGGCGCGCAATTCGGCGATCGAGGATGCTCCGGCGGCGAGCGCACGCGCGTCCTCGAAGGCGGCTTCCCCGGGGATGGTGAGCTGCGAGGCCTGGGGCGCCGGCGTCATCGGCGCAGCGGAGGCTGCCGCTCT
>NZ_JRJG01000179.1 GCF_000759435.1 Hoeflea sp. BAL378 | reverse complement strand
TGGCGACACATGCAAGTTGATTGAGAAGCTGGCGGGCGGCTAACCCTTTGAAGTCTTGAACACGTCTTTGTTTTGGTTTCGGACACGGAGCGCGAGCTCCGCAAGGCCAAGCGGCCGTCGCGCCTCGTGGCGCGGCCCGTCCGGAGCGCAGCGATCGAAGATCGCGACAGCGTCAGGACAAAACAGATCATCAAACTTGTTTGATGAGCATTGATCAATGAGAACGATCAAGCCGATCGAGCTATTAG
>NZ_JRJG01000178.1 GCF_000759435.1 Hoeflea sp. BAL378 | reverse complement strand
TCCCGAAGGGGAGCGCCTTTTTCGTGGAAGGCGGTCTGGAGGCCCGCGCTTCTGATACATGCAGCGCCTGAATGCGCCGTGGTCTTGCGACCTTCAGACCATTAACGCGCGCCGGGCCAATTGGTTTCACCGACGCGCGGGAAAGTTCAGGCAGCCTTGTCGAGCCCGTCGCGGCCATGCGGGGCGAGCAGGTCGAGTTCGGGGCCGACCGGCACGATGCCGGTGGGGTTGATGGTGTCGTGGCTGCCGTAATAATGGCGCTTGATGTGCTCGAGATTGACGGTCCCGGCGACGCCCGGCACCTGGTAGAGTTCGCGCAGGTAGCCCGACAGCGCCGGATAGTCGGCGATGCGGCGGATGTTGCACTTGAAGTGGCCGACATAGACCGGGTCGAACCGCACCAGCGTGGTGAACAGCCGCCAGTCGGCTTCGGTGATGCTGTCGCCGGTCAGATAGCGGGTGCGGGTCAGGCGCCGTTCGACCGTGTCAAGCGCGTCGAACAGCTCGGTCACGTGCTCCTCATAGGCGTCCTGCCTGGTGGCGAAGCCCGCCTTGTAGACGCCGTTGTTGATCTTGTCGTAGACCAGCGCATTGATCTCGTCGATCTCCTCGCGCAGATCCTCGGGATAGAAGTCCGGGCCGGGCTTGGCGATGCCTTCGAAGGCGGAGTTGAACATGCGGATGATTTCCGCCGACTCGTTGGAGACGATGGTGTTCGTCTGCTTGTCCCATAGCGCGGGCACCGTCACCCGGCCCGAATAATCAGGCTTGGCCGCGACATAGACCTGCCAGAGGTAGTCCTTGCCGCCGATATGATCTTCCGTGCCGCCGTCGCGGCCGCGGAACTCCCAGCCGTTCTCGCCCATGTGGTAATCGACGATAGACAGCGAGATCGCCTCTTCCAGGCCCTTGAGCTTGCGGAAGATCAGCGTGCGGTGCGCCCAGGGACAGGCAAGCGAGACATAGAGGTGGTAGCGCCCGGCCTCCGCCTTGAACCCGCCGTCGCCCGAAGGTCCGGGCGAACCGTCGGCGGTCACCCAGTTGCGGAAAGCGCTTTCCGAGCGCTTGAAATGGCCGCCCGTCGATTTCGTGTCATACCAGACGTCCTTCCAGACGCCATCTACCAGCATTCCCATGATCGTTCTCCTTTGATGTGACACATAAGACGGAAATCCGGAAAAGCGAAGGAAATGGGGGTGAACGGTGCGTTTTGCATTGGACGACGGCCCCGGGCTTTGCTAATGGCGGATCACATGAAGGAAAACCGGATGCCTGCCACGGCCTTGCGACGACGCTGAAAAGACTGCCACCGCGCTTTCGCGCGCGATCCATCATGTCTTGTCGTCTCATCCGGAAATCCACGATGTTCCACCCTGATCTTGTCTTTCTCACCGAAGACGCGTCCCATGACGCGGCCATAAAGCACATCAACGACGAAGCCTTCGGCCCGGGCCGCTTCGTCCGCTCGTCCGAACGGGTGCGCGAGCAGGGGCCGCATGACCGGCGGCTCTCCTTCGTCGCCGCCGACCGCGGCGAGACCATCGCCTCGGTGCGGATGACGCCGGTCATCGTGGGCGTAAATTCCGGGCATCTGCTCGGCCCGCTCGCCGTGCGTCCGTCGCACAAGAGTCTCGGCATCGGCCGCGAACTGGTCCGGATCGCGCTGGCGGCGGCTCAGAAGGCCGGCAGCGAGATGGTGCTGCTGGTGGGCGACCCGCCCTATTACGCGCCGCTCGGCTTCCGTCCGACCACCCCAGGGGCGATGACGATGCCCGGACCGTTCGATCCGCGCCGGCTGCTGGCGGTCTGCTTCGGCGGCGTCGAGGCGCTGGCGCTCAGCGGCGAAATCCGTCACCGCGACCGCAAGCTCTGAGCGATCCTTCGCGGTCCAGAACAGGCAGGGTGTCGATATGGCCGTTTCGCTGACCTTGAAAGTGGTGCCCGGTTCCTATGGCATAGCGCGACTTGATCCGCAGGCAGCTCCGCCCGCATGGGCAGGCGGAGAAGGGTTCTGGGCGCTCATCCGGGCCGATGACGAAATCACGGTCGTCTGCCTTCAAGACCGGATTCCGGGCCACATTCAATCGGACAGGGGCTGGGCCTGCCTGAGGACAGTGGGCCCGTTCGCGTTCGATGCGACGGGGATCGTCAGTGCCCTTATCGCGCCCTTGTCGGATGACCACATCGGCGTGTTTGTCGTATGCACCTTTGACGGCGAGCATCTGCTGCTCAGTGAGCGCGACCTCGACCGATCCATGGCGCTTCTGGAGGCCAACGGACACCGATTCCTGGGCTGAACAGCCCGAAACCGGCGCGAGGACACCCGACCGGTTTTGAACACTTTATGTCGGTTTCAGACGATTTTATTGCATTGCAGCAATCAAGAGGTTGCAATGCAGCGCTGAAAGCCGTACTTAAATCGATATGACTTATCTAGGCACACAAGCCGAAGACCTGTCTTCTCCGCCACTTCCCTACAGCAAGATTTGCGTTGTCGGCGCCGGGTCGTGGGGAACCGCGTTGGCCAGCGTGGCCCGTCGCGCCGGCCGGCAAACGGCGATCTGGGGACGTGACGCGTCAGTCGTCGAGGCAATCAACAGAAGCAACGAAAATCCGAAATACCTGCCGGGCATTCCCTTGCCCGAAGGGATTGAGGCCACCGCCGACCTGGCCGCGGCGCTGGACGGCGCCGAGGCCGTGCTTCTGGTCACGCCCTCGCGCACCCTGCGCGAGATCTGCCGGCAGATGCGGCCGCATCTGGGTGCTGGCGTTCCGGTCGCGCTCTGCGCCAAGGGCATCGAGGCGGGCACGGGCTATCTGTTGAGCGAGGTGGCCGCCGAGATCCTGCCCGGCCATCAGATCGGCGCGCTGTCGGGTCCGACCTTCGCCACCGAGACCGCGCTTGGCCACCTGACCGCTGCCACCATCGCCTTCCAGTTCTCCTATGCCGACCGGCTCGACACAGCATCGAGCCCCGCCGCACGGCTGGCGCTGTCGCTCGGGTCGGATTTCTTCCGGCCCTATATTTCCGACGATCTCGTCGGCGTCGAAGTCAGCGGTGCGGTCAAGAACGTGATCGCCATTGCCTGCGGCATGATGACGGGCGCGGGCTATGCCGAAAACACCCGCGCGGCGCTGATCGTGCGCGGCATGGACGAGATGAAGACGCTGGCCGATGTGTTCGGCGGCCGCCGCGAGACCGTGACCGGGCTTGCCGGCGCGGGGGATCTCACACTCACCTGCTCGTCGCAGACCTCGCGCAACATGTCGCTCGGCGTCCAGCTCGGCAAGGGCATCCCGCGCTCGCACTGCTTCGACGGCAAGCCGGTCGTGGTCGAGGGCGAGGTCAACTCGGTCTCGGTGATGGACCTGGCGCGGCGGATGAACATCCGCATGCCGATCTGCGAAAGCGTGTTCCGGATCCTGCACCGGGGGGCCGACGTGCGGCAGACCTTCGCAGAGCTGTGGTCGCGGCCGATCGAGGGCGAGCGCCGGGGGCTGACGATCTCGATCGATCATCCAAGTGCAATTCAAGAGGGGGCAGTGATGTGACGGGGGCAGAGACCACAAGGACCGGACTGGAAGGCCGCGCCTTCGTGCTGGCGACAGATCTCGACGGAACGTTTCTCGGCGGCAGCGACGAGGACCGGCAACGTCTCTACGGCTGGATCGAGGACAACCGCGCGACCATCGGGCTGATCTTCGTCACCGGCCGGGATCCCCAGTTCATCGGCGACCTCTGCCGCGAGCGCGGCGTGCCGTGGCCCGATTACGCCGTGGGCGACGTCGGCACCACCATCGCCACGGTGTCGCCGGAGACGGGCGTGGCGCCGATCGCGCATCTCGAGGAAGAGATTGCCGCCAGGTGGGGCAATGCAGGCGACAGGGTGCGGGCGCGGCTCGACGGCCATCCCGGCCTGACCCTGCAGCCGACCGACTTCCGCTACCGCGTCAGCTACGACATCGACCAGCAGAGCTTCGATGCCTCCGCCTGCGAGATCGTGCGGGAGATGGGGCATGACTGGCTGATTTCCGACAACAGGTTCTTCGATGTCCTGCCCGACGGGGTGAGCAAGGGGCCGTCGCTGCGTCGCCTGGTCGAGCACCTGGCGATCAGGCCCGAGCGCGTGCTCTGCGCCGGCGACACGCTCAACGACCTGTCGATGCTCGAATGCGGGCTTCCCGCCGTCGCAGTCGGCAATTCGGAACCCGCGCTGATCGACCGCGTGGCGCATCTTGAGCACCTGCACATGGCAAAGGCTCACGGCGCCGCGGGCATCCTGGAGGCGATCCGCGCCCTCGGCATGCATGACCTACCGGAAGGATATTGAACCCATGGCCAGTGATCTCGTCATCGTCTACCACCGCCAACCCTATGAAGAGGTTGAGGAAGACGGGAAGATCGTCTTCAAGGAGAACAAGAGCCCGAACGGCATCGTGCCGACGCTGAAGGGCTTCTTCGGCCGGGTCGACAAGGGCGCCTGGGTGGCCTGGAAGCTCGCCGACGACGCCGCCAATCCGGATTTCGAGCGGGTCATCGAGATCGAGGACTCCTACGGCAAATATTCGGTCACGCGCCTGCCGCTGACGCCCGACCAGGTGTCGAGCTTCTACCACATCACCTCGAAGGAAGCCTTCTGGCCGATCCTGCATTCGTTCAAGGAACGCTACAATTACGACCCGGTCGACTGGCCGACGTTCCGCGAGGTCAACTGGGCCTTCGCCGAGGCGGCCGCCGCCGAAGCGGCACCCGGCGCCGTGGTCTGGGTGCATGACTACAATCTCTGGCTCGTGCCGGGCTATCTCAGGAAGCTCAGGCCCGACGTGCGGATCTCCTTCTTCCACCACACGCCGTTTCCCGCCGCCGACATGTTCAACGTGCTGCCGTGGCGGCGCGAGATCGTCGAGAGCCTGCTCGCCTGCGACGTGGTTGGCTTCCATATTCCCCGCTACGCGGTCAACTTCGTTCATGTCGCCCAGAGCCTTCTCGAAGTCGGTCCGGTGATCCGCAAGGACGTGAACCCGGATTTCATCTGGGAAGGCACGGCGATGTCGGACCGGCGGGTGCCTGAAGCGGTGATGTACAAGGGACGCAAGATAAGGATCTCGAGTTCGCCGGTGGGCATCGACTGGGACTATATCCAGGAACGGGCGTCCTGCGAGGAGACCCGCGAGAGCGCGGTCGCCATCCGCGCGGAACTGGGCGATTGCCAGCTCATCCTCTCGGTCGGCCGCACCGACTACACCAAGGGCGGCGTCCAGCAGCTCGAAAGCTACGAGCGGCTGCTGCATGCGCGGCCCGAACTGCACGGCAAGGTGCGGCTGATGCATGTCTCAGTCGGCGCCAACCGCTCGATGGCGGCCTATGAGGAGATCCAGGGCGAGATCGAACAGGTCGCGGGCCGCATCAACGGCACCTTCGGCTCGTTCGAATGGCAGCCGGTGGCGCTGATCTCGACGGCGATCCCGTTCAAGGACCTTGTCGCCTACTACCAGCTCGCCGATGTCTGCTGGATCACGCCGCTGGCCGACGGCATGAACCTGGTCTGCAAGGAATACGCCGCAGCCCGCGTCGACGGCGACGGCGTGCTGGTGCTGTCGGAATTCGCCGGCGCGTCGGTCGAACTCTCCTCCGCGGTGATCACCAACCCGTTCTCGCACCGGTCCATGGACACGGCGATCGAACAGGCGCTGGCGATGCCCGAGGAAGAGCGCCGGCAGCGCATGAAGATGCTGCGCGAGACGGTCGAGCGCTACGGCATCAAGGCCTGGGCCGAAGACCAGATGAGCTATTTCAGCGACGACGAAATCCTGTCGAAGGCCGGATAAGCGGACGCTTTCTCAGGCCTCGCACCGGCTTGAACACGAAGGGGGAGGCCATTGCGGTTTCCCCCTTTGCCGTTTCAGCGGCCTTCGCGGAACCAGGTGGCGCCGAGCGCCAGGATCAGGAGCGCCAGGCCCAGGAAGCCGCCGAACAGCGGCAGCGAGCGCACGCCCTTGAGCACGCTTTCATTGCTGGCGCGCAGCCCCATGCGGTCCCCGGCGTTTACCGACGCCGAGCGGGTGGGCAGGATCTGCGGCAGGTTGGAGGCCTCGGCATTGACGCGCACGGTCAGACCGCCGCTTTCCTCCGAGACCGGGCCGATGACTTCGGTGGTCGACACGGTGGCGCGGAACTCGGGCGCGTCGACGGCGCCAACATGGGCGAGCGCGCGCAGGTCGCCGGAGGTGACCTCCACCAGGCCGGGCTCGTCGAGCGTCAGCTCCGCGCGGAACAGGCCGTCCTCGGCCTGGCTCAGCACGAGCTCGCGGGTTTCGCCCGAGGGCAGGGTGATGGTGGCGGGATCGGCGGCGTCGCCCATGGTCTGGCGCTCGACCACCAGCGTCCGGCCCTTGGCGGTGGCGCGCAGCGCCTCTTCCTCGAGCGAGGGTTCCTTCATCAGCCAGTGGGCGATGCGCCGGTAGAGCGCCACATGCGGGCCGCCGCCCTCGAAGCCGCGCGCCCACAGCCAGCCGTGGTCGGAGAGCAGCATCGCCACCCGGCCTTCGCCGTAGCGGTTGAGCACCAGCAGCGGCGCGCCGTCGGAGCCGCGCATCACGGTGTCGCCGACGGTGTCGCCCACGCCGACGGTGCGGAACCAGCGGCCCCAGGCGGGAGGCTCGCTTTCGCCGCCGGGCAGGGTGCGGGTCACCGGATGGCGCTTGCCGTCGTCGGAGAGGCGCGGATAGTAGCCGGCGTCGGTGATCTCGCCTGTCGGCATCGCCGGAAGCGCCGGCGCCAGCGGCGTCTCGGCGATGGATTCCATGCCCGCGAGTTCCGGCCCGGCCGCGACCAGCAGCGCGCCGCCGTCCTCGACATATTGGGCGATGTAATCGTAATAGAGCACCGGCAGCACGCCGCGGTTCTGGTAGCGGTCGAAGATGATCAGGTCGAACTCGTCGATCTTCTCGACGAACAGTTCGCGCGTCGGAAAGGCGATCAGCGACAGTTCCGAGATCGGCGTGCCGTCCTGTTTTTCCGGCGGGCGCAGGATGGTGAAATGCACCAGGTCCACCGAGGCGTCGGATTTGAGCAGGTTGCGCCAGGCCCGTTCGCCGGCATGGGGCGCGCCCGACACCAGCAGCACGCGCAGGTTCTCGCGGATGCCCTCGATCAAGGTGACGGCGTGGTTGTTGGCGGTGGTGACCTCGCCCGCGAGCGGATCGACGGCGAATTCGATGATGTTCTCGCCGCCGCGCGGCAGGTTGAGATAGAACGAGCTCTCCTCGCCGGACATCGCGCTTTCGGTGGAGACTTCCTCGCCATTAACACGCACCGTCACCGACACCGGGCCGGGGGAAGCGGCGCCATCCTCGTTGACGCGGTAGACGATCTCCTGGTCCTCGCCGACAATGCCGAAGCGGGGGCTGCGCACCACGTCGACGCGGCGGTCGACCTCGCCCTCGTCGCCGACGATCAGCCCGTGCAGCGGCGCGTCGAGGCCGAGGCCCGCGAGCGAATCCGGCACATCATGCACCTGGCCGTCGGTGATCATCACGGCGCCGGCCAACCGCGAACTGGGCACGTCGCGGATGCCCGAGGCCAGCGCCTCGAACAGCCGGGTCGAGGGCGACTGGGCGTCGGGATCGGTCACCGCCTCGATGATCCGGGTCTCGAAGGCCGGGTAGCGGGCGAGCCGCTCTGTCAGGGCGGCGAGCGCCGCGTCGGTGCGCGCCCTGCGGTCCGGGCCCATCTGGCTCGGGCTCTTGTCGACGACGACGGCGACCACGCTGGTGACCGGTTCGCGGTCCTCGAAATTGGCCACCGGATTGGCCAGCGCCAGCACCAGGGCCGCGAGCGCCAACGCGCGGAGTGCGGCGCCGCGCATGCGCTTGAGGATGGCCCAGCCGACGAGCAGCACCGCCACAGCGGCGATCGCCAGCAGGAAGGGCAGCGGCAGGAACGGATCGAATCCCAGGGTCATGTCATTGTCCCAGCCGTTCGAGCAGCGCCGGAATGTGCACCTGGTCGGCCTTGTAGTTGCCGGTGAGCATGTACATCACGATGTTGACGCCGGCGCGGAAGGCGTATTCGCGCTGCCAGGGATCGGGTGGGACGGTGGAAAACAGCGGAAATCCGCCATCGTCCACGGCCCAGGCGGCGGCCATGTCGTTGCCGGTGATCAGGATCGAGGAGACGCCGTCGCCGGCGCGGGCCGGGCGCTCGGCCGGATTGTCGCCCGTCTGCGGCGTCGCCTCTACCCACAGCGGCCCGTCCGAATAGCGGCCCGGGAAGGTCTCGAGCAGGTAGAAGGACTTGGTCAGCACGTGGTCGGCAGGCACGGGCTCCAGCGGCGGGATGTCGAGGTCGGAGAGGATCTGCTGCAGCCTGACCGTGAGGTCGCTGGAGCCGCCGCCGAGTTCGGCGATGCGGTCGCGGGTGTCGAACAGCACCGTGCCGCCGCTCTTCATGTAGGCGTCGATGCGGCTGACGGCGCCCGGGGTGGGCAGATCGGCGTCCGTGCTCATCGGCCAGTAGATCAGCGGGTAGAGCGAGAGCTGGTCGGTCTCGATGTCGACGCCCACGGCGGCGCCCGGTTCGAGCGCGGTGCGCGCGGCGAGATAGGCGGCCAGGCTGTCGAGCCCCGAGCGGCTGGTGGCGTCGACCTCGTCGTCGCCGGTAACGACATAGGCGAGATGGGTG
>NZ_JRJG01000177.1 GCF_000759435.1 Hoeflea sp. BAL378 | reverse complement strand
CGTCTTCCGATGCCACGAGCGGCACATCGTTGGTGCCGGTGATGGTAACCGAGATGGTGCGCTCGACCGTGCCGCCGCGGCCGTCGCTCAGGGTGATCGTGAACGTCTCGACCTTGGTCTCGTTGAGGGCCAGGTATTCCACGGCCGAAGCCGCGACGCTGTAGCTCCAGCTGATCACGCCGCCGGTTCCGGTGCCTGTGGTGTCGACGGTAACGTTTGCCGTCAACGCGCCGAGTGCGCCGTTCGAGGCGACGATACCAGGCAAGACGGTGTGGGTGTCGCTGAGATCGACATCGGTGAAGGCGATGGTGCCGCTGTCGGTGAGATTCCCTGCCGGCGTCACCTGTTCGGTGACCGCGCCGGTCACGTCTCCAGCCGCGACGACCGGCACGTCATTGGTACCGGTGATGGTCACCGAAATCGTGCGCTCGACGGTGCCGCCGCGGCCATCGCTCAGGGTGATCGTGAAGGTCTCGATCTTCGTCTCGTTGAGAGCCAGATACTCCACCGCAGAAGCGGCGACGCTGTAGCTCCAGCCGATCACGCCGCCCGTGCCGGTGCCGGTGGTGTCCGTGGTGACGTTTGCGGTGAGTGTCCCCAAAGCGCCGTTCGAGGCGACGATGCCCGGGAGGACGGTGTGAATGTCGAGAAGATCGACATCGGTGAAGGCGATGGTGCCGCTGTCGGTGAGATTCCCCGCGGGCGTCACTTGTTCCGTGACCGCGCCGGTCACGTCTTCAGAAGCAACAACCGGGACATCGTTGGTACCGGTGATGGTCACCGAAATGGTGCGCTCGACCGTGCCGCCGCGGCCATCGCTCAGGGTGATCGTGAAGGTCTCGACCTTGGTCTCATTGAGAGCCAGATATTCCACGGCCGAGGCCGCGACGCTGTAGCTCCAGCTGATGATCCCGCCCGTGCCGGTGCCGGTGGTGTCGGAAGTCACGCTCGCCGTGAGCGCGCCCAAAGCGCCGGTCGAGGCGGCAATCGCCGGATTGATCGTATGCGTGTCGCCGAGATCCACGTCGGTGAAGGCAATCGTGCCGCTGTCGGTAAGGTTCCACGCCGGCGTTACCTGTTCCGTGACCGCGCCGGTCACGTCTTCCGATGCCACGAGCGGGACGTCGTTGGTGCCGGTGATGGTGACCGAGATAGTGCGCTCGACCGTGCCGCCGCGGCCGTCGCTCAAAGTGATCGTGAAGGTCTCGATCTTGGTTTCGCCCGCGGCGAGATACTCGACCGCCGAGGCTGTCACGCGGTAATTCCAGCTAATCACGCCGCCCGTGCCGGTGCCGGTGGTGTCGGAAGTCACGCTCGCGGTGAGTGTCCCCAGCGCGCCGGTCGAGGCGGCAATCGCCGGATTGATCGTGTGCGTGTCGCTGAGATCCACGTCGGTGAAGGCGATGGTGCCGGTGTCGGTGATGTCGCCCGCGGGCGTCACCCGCTCGGTCACGCCGCCGGTCACGTCGCCGGCGGCGACCACGGGGACGTCGTTGGTGCCGGTCACCGTGATCACCACGTCCTGGGCGATCGTGCCGCCGCGCTGGTCGTTGATGGTGACCCGGAAGGTGAGCTGGACGCTGTCGGCGGCGCCGAGGAAATCGGCGGCGCCATTGGCGATCTGGTAGGTCCAGCCGGTGGAGCCGGCGCCCGTGACGGACGAGAAATTCGACAGCGCCGCGTCGGCGAGCGAGAATCCGGCCTTGAGCGCGGCGACCTGGGCCGCGGTCAGCGCAGAGCCATTGGCGAGAGTGACGCCGGTGACCGTGCCGCCGTCATGGCTGGCCGAGGGATCGTCGGACAGGTCGACGTCCGAGAAGCTGATCGTGCCGCTGACGGAGGCCGGATCGGCGTCCAGGCCGCCAGGGACATCCGCGGTCTCGTCAACCAGGCCCGACTGGACCCGCGAGGTGATCACCGGGGCGTCGTTCGTGCCGGTCACCGTGAGGGTCACGGTCTGGGTGGTTGAGAAAATGCCGTCCCTGATCCGCACATCGAAGGACAGGGTGACGGTCTCGCCCGCGCCGAGAAAATCCAGCGCGCCATTGGCGAGGGCATAGGTCCAGTTGATGGTTCCGCCCGCGGCCGAGGTCGATTCGACGGTGACGCCGCCGGCTGTGTCGAGCGCGAAGCCGTCGAGCAGGCCCTGCAGTTGCGCCGTGGTCAGGCTCCCGCCGCCATTCAGTTGCTGGGAGACGACCGCGCGCGCCGACACGTCCGCCTGGCGCGTTTCGCCGAAATCCGGATCAAAGAACGTCACGGCACCGGTCGCGGCAAACGGGTCGGCGTCCACGCCGCCCGGCACATCGGCGCTCTCGACAACTGCGCCGGTGACGATGCCGCCGCCGGTCAATCTGGCGGCAATGTTGCCGGGATCCTGCAGACCGCCCTCGCCCGCCTGATCCCCGGACCCCAGGGCGCTGTCGCCGAGCAGGGCCAGGGTCGGGGCGCCGTCGCCCTGAAGCGAGGCGCCGCTCGAATCCTGGAAGTCGCCGCCCGAGCCGGTCGGCGCCTGCGCGGAGACGGACACGGTGTTTCCCGGTCCGGCGGCGACGTTGAAGCCGTTGGTGTTGAGGGCCGCCACCAGCACGTCCTGCGGGATCTCGATGTCGCCGATGATGAAGGTGGGAAGATTGAGCGCGCCGCCGATGACCCTCACCTGGGTGCCGTCCGGCTGGATCAGCAGCAGGTCGTCGCCGTCGAGCCGGATCTCCTCGAGACTGACATCGGCGCCGAGCGTGACCCTGTTGTCGCTGTCCGGCACGAATTCCATGGATGAAGCCGCGGCCGGGGCGGCGCCGGCCTCCTGACCGGTGTCGGCCTGGGCCATCAGCACCGGATCGGCGCCGATATCGAGCCGGCCGTCGTCGCCGATGGTGTCGGAAAGGTACAGGCCGCGGTCTTCAGTCATGACAAACTCCCATGATTTTTACCAGGCTTTAACCAGTCCGAATTTTGCCAACAATACTGCTGAACGCCGTCGGCATATCAATTCATGCCGCGGACGACATATTTAATCCGTGGTTAACGGAAATGTATATCTATTCATGCCTTTATGGGATTTGGATCGCGCGTTTCCCGGGAAATCCGGCCGTGCGGCGGGGATCGCGGCAAGCATAGATGTGTAAAATTTTAGAGAAATGATACATGTATCGGGAGTATTTCTCGCAGATCTGAATCAATATTTTTTGATACTGATCTTTTCAAATATCTGAAGACGACTGAACTTGGAATACAGCGTCACCGCAAGTGTTCCGCCACAACACTGGCGCAATGGGGACCTCGTCCTGTTCGTTCACGACCGTGCCCGGCCGCCCTTGGGCGACCGGGTGACGCCGACGGCCCACCGGGAAATCCCGGATTGAGACAGGCGCCCGCGCGATGGCTAGCGCAGTTCCAGCGGCAGCAGATCGTCGGGCATGTTCTGGTAGCTCACCGGCCGGATGAAGCGGCGGATGGCGAGCGTTCCCACCGAGGTGGCGCCGAAATTGGTCGAGGCCGGATAGGGGCCGCCATGGACCATGGCGTCGCAGACTTCGACGCCGGTCGGGAAACCGTTGGCGAGCAGCCGCCCGGCTTTGCGCTCGAGGACCGGCATCAGCTCCCTTGCGTGACCGAGATCGGCGTCCTCCATCTGCAGCGTGCAGGTGAGCTGGCCGTGCAGTCCGAGCGCGATCGCCTTCATTTGGGCGAAATCCTCGGCCTCGACGATGATCCCGAGCGGGCCGAACACCTCTTCGGCGAGCACGCGGGCATCGAGCCAGTCCCTGCCCGCGACCCGGTAGAGATAGGGCGCGGCGTTGCGGCCCTCGCAGGCGGCGGCGAGCAGTTCCTCGACGCCTGCGGTCCGGGCGACGGCCTCGCGTCCCGAGCGGTAGGCCGCGGCGATGCCGTCGGTGAGCATGGTCTGGGCGCTGACGCTCGCGAGCGCTTCGCCCGCGGCCGCGGCGAAGGCCTGCGCGTCCGCGCCCTTGAGCGCGATGACGACGCCGGGATTGGTGCAGAACTGCCCTGCCCCCATGGTCAGCGAGCCGGCCCAGCCCTTCGCGATCTCGGCGCCGCGCGCCTTGAGCGCGTGGGGCAGCAGGAACATCGGGTTGATCGAACCCAGTTCGCCATAAAAGGGGATCGGCGTCGGTCGCGCCGCGCAGAGGTCGAACAGCGCCCTGCCCGCCCCGAGCGATCCGGTGAAGCCGATGGCCTGGATCAGCGGATGGGTGACGAGCGCCTCGCCGGCCTCGCGGCTGTTGGACTGGACCAGCGAAAAGACGCCTTCGTGCACGCCGCAGGTCTTGATCGCGGCATGGATCGCCTGGGCGACGATCTCGGCGGTTCCGGGATGGGCGGGGTGGCCCTTGACCACCACCGGGCAGCCCGCGGCCAGAGCGGAGGCGGTGTCGCCGCCCGCGGTCGAAAAGGCCAGCGGGAAATTGGATGCGCCGAACACGCCGACCGGACCCACCGGGCGCTCCACCATCTTGATGTCGGGGCGCGGCGGCGTGCGGTCGGGCAGCGCCTTGTCGTGACGGCGGTCGAGATAGGCGCCGTCGAGAATATGGCTGGCGAACAGGCGCAACTGGCCGGTGGTGCGGCCGCGCTCGCCGTTGAGCCGGGCTTCGGGCAGGCCCGTCTCGGCGGTGCCCGTCGCGGTCAGCGCCTCGCCGCGCGCCTCGAGCTCGTCGGCGATGGCGGTGAGGAACCCCGCCCGGATCTCGGCGCTGGAATAGCCGTAGCTCCAGAAGGCCTCTTCGGCGGCCGTCGCGGCGGCGTCGATATGCGCCTTCGTGCCCTGGGCGTAGTCGGCGGCCGGGCCATGGGCCGGCTGGGAGCTGAAGGTGGTGTCTCCCTCAACCCACTGGCCCGCGATCAGGTGCTTTCCGGTGATCATGTCTGGCATTCCCATTCTTGAAGAGTGTATCGGATCAGTCCGTGGACCCGTCTATTTGCCCCATTTCAGGGCCATGACGTCGAGATCGCGGGCAAGCTGCAACAGCCGGCTCCTTGTGCGCTCGGACATCGGCTTGAGCGGATGGCGGACGTGATCGCTCCTGATCACGCCGCCCTCCTTGAAAATCACCTTTGCGGCGCGGAGTCCACACTGGCGGTTCTCATGATTGATGAGCGGCAGGCATTTTTGCCATTGCTCGAGCGCCGCGGCGGTGTTGCCGGCCCTGTGCTCGACAACGATCGGCCGGATCTTCTCCGGGAACATCGCCGAGGTCATGGTGCCCGTCGCCCCGGCGTCGAGGTCGGCCAGCAGCGTCACCGCCTCCTCGCCGTCGAACGGCCCGAGGATGTGCTCGCCCGCGGCCTCGATCAGCGCCGCGAGCTTGTCGGCGGCGAAGGGGCACTCGATCTTGAAATAGGAGACGTTCTCGAGTTCGCGGGCGAGCCGCGCCAGGAGCTCGACCGGCAGGGTCACGCCCGACAGCGGCGCGTCCTGCACCATGACGGGTATCGAGATGGCCCTGTTGACCGCCTCGAAGTGCTCGAAGATCCCCTGCGGCGCGGGATAGAGGCCGGAGCCGTGATAGGGCGGCATCATCATGATCATCGAGGCGCCCATCGACTGGGCGAGCTTCGCCCGCTCGGTGGCGATCTGGGTGGAGAAATGGCTGGTGGTGACGATCACCGGCACCCGGCCGGCCGCATGTTCGAGGCTCAGCCGCATCAGGAGCGTGCGCTCCTCGTCCGAGAGCAGGAACTGCTCCGAATAATTGGCGAGGATGCAGATCGCGTCGACGCCCTGGTCGATCATGCAGTCGATCACCCGGCGCATGCCGTCCTCGTCGACCCGTCCGTCGGGGTGAAACGGCGTCGGCGCCACGGGGAGAATGTTGGCGAGCGGTTGTTTCATGGTGTGGTCCTTTCAGGCGGTCGCTGCTGTCTGCCGCGGGATGGCGGCTGATGCCGCGGCGCGCGGGTCGTAAGCCGGCTAATCGGCTTCATTCGATGAAGGGCTCGACGGGGATCCGGCGGCCCAGGACGAAGGCGTCGGCGACATGCGCCATCGGCGCCAGATCCATGTCGACACCCCCTGCCCGCACCAGCCGCGCCATGTTGGCGTAGAGCCGCGGATATTCGCCGGTGAGCGCCGCGCCGGCCGCGGTGGCGGACTGGACCACGCCGTCGATGGCAAGCGCGGCGCCGCCTTCGGACAGCACCAGGCTGCCCTCTGCGGTGGTGATCTCGATATTCCAGAACTGGTCGCCCTCCTTGCGGAAGTCGAACTCGGCGCTGACCTTGGCTCCGTACGGATGGGCAAAGGCGATATGGGCGGCGATCGGCGTCTCGCAGTTTTCCGGGATGAAGAGGTCGGATGCAGTCACGTGGATCGGGTCGGGCAGGATCTCGGTGACGATCGACAAAGCGTTGATGCCCGGATCGAAGACGCCGAGACCGCCCGCCTGCCAGATCCAGGTCTGGCCCGGATGCCATTTGCGCACGTCTTCCTTCCAGGTCACCACCAGGCTTTCCAGCCGCTTGCCCGCGAGCCAAGTTTTCGCCGTGGACACCATCGCCGCCTCGCGCGAATGCCAGGTGGCGTAGATCGACACGCCCGCCTGGCGCGCCATGGCCTCGAGCGCGTGGCACTCGCTCAGCGTCGCGCCGGGCGGCTTCTCGAGCATTACGTGGCGACCGGCCGCGATCGCGGCCCTGGCGTAGTCGAACCGCGGCACCGGCGGCATGCACAGAGACACGACCTCGATGTCCGGCCGCGCCGCGAGCATGGCGGTGAAATCGTCGTAGGAGGGCACCCCGTCGACGCTCGCGTGGCGCGAGACGGTCGCGGCCAGCTCCCAGTCGGGCGAAGCCGCGATCGCCGGGATATGCTGGTCGCGGGCGATTTTGCCGATTCCGGCAAGGGCGATCTTGAGCGCCATCAGTGCGAATCCTTTCCGACCGGCGCGCCGCGGCATCCGACCAGGAAATCGAGGTCCGCGCCGGTGTCGGCGCCCTGGATGTGGGTCTGGTGCAGCCAGGCATAGCCGGACGCCGGCTTGTCGGCCGGGGGCGTCCAGTGCTTGAGCCGCGCCGCCAGCTCGTCGTCGGAAATGTCGAGACGGATGCTGCGCGCGGCCACGTCGAGCTCGATGAAATCGCCGTCGCGGACCACCGCCAGCGGCCCGCCTTCGGCGGCTTCGGGCGCGGTGTGCAGGATCACGGTGCCATAGGCGGTGCCGGACATGCGCGCATCGGAAATCCGCACCATGTCGGTGATGCCCTTTTTCAGCACCTTCGGCGGCAGTCCCATATTGCCGACCTCGGCCATGCCGGGATAGCCCTTCGGCCCGCAGTTCTTGAGCACCATCACGCAGCTCTCGTCGATGTCGAGCGCGTCGTCGTTGATCTTGGCCTTGTAGTCGTCGATGTCCTCGAACACGACAGCGCGGCCGCGATGCTTCAGGAGATGCGGCGAAGCGGCCGAGGGCTTGATCACCGCGCCCCTGGGGGCGAGGTTGCCGCGCAGCACGGCGATGCCGCCCTGCGCCGTCAGCGCTTTCTCGACCGGCAGGATGACATCCTCGTTGTGGTTGACGACATGCTTGACCTGGTCCCACATGGTCTCGCCCGAGACCGTGAGCGCCTCCTTGTGCAGGAGCCCCGCCTCGCCCAGACGCTTGAGCACCACCGGCAGGCCGCCGGCATAGAAGAATTCCTCCATCAGGTATTTGCCCGACGGCATCAGGTTGACGATGGTCGCCACGTCGCGGCCGCAGCGGTCCCAGTCGTCGAGCGTCAGGTCAACGCCGACGCGGCCGGCCATGGCGAGCAGATGGATGACCGCGTTGGTCGAGCCGCCGATGGCGCCATTGGTGCGGATGGCGTTCTCGAAGGCCTGCCTTGTCATCACATCCGACGGCTTCAGGTCATCCTTGACCATCTGGACGATGCGGCGGCCGGACATCTGCGCCATCACCCGGCGGCGGCTGTCGACCGCGGGGATCGCTGCGTTGCCCGACAGCGCCATGCCCAGCGCCTCGGCCATCGAGGCCATGGTGGAGGCGGTGCCCATGGTGTTGCACGAGCCCGCCGAGCGCGACATCGAGGCTTCCGCCTCGAGGAAATCCTCGGCCGACATCTCGCCCGCCTTGACGGCTTCGGAGAACTTCCACAGATGCGTGCCCGAGCCGACCCGCTCGCCGCGGAAATAGCCGTTGAGCATCGGTCCGCCGGTCACCACGATCGACGGCAGATCGGTCGAGGCCGCGCCCATCAAGAGGCTCGGCGTGGTCTTGTCGCAGCCCACCAGCAGCACGCACCCGTCCATCGGCTGGCCGCGGATGGTCTCCTCCACCGCAAGCGCCGCGAGGTTGCGGAACATCATCGCGGTGGGCCGGAAGCTGCTTTCGGAGGCGGAAAGCACCGGCACTTCCACGGGGAAGCCGCCGGCCTCCAGCACGCCGTTCTTCACCCGCTCGGCAAGATCGCGCAGATGCGCGTTGCAGGGCGTGAGCTCCGACCAGGTGTTGAGGATGCCGATCACCGGGCGCCCGTCGAACATGTCGTGCGGGAAACCCTGGTTCTTCATCCAGCCGCGATGATAGATCTGGTCGCGGCCGGAGCCGCCGAACCATTCCTGGGAGCGCAGTCGTCTTGGCCATTGTGCGGGTGTGAAGGTCATCTTAACTCCGAAGCCGTCGGCCGGTTGATGGGCGCGCGGCTTTCCATGTTGGTTCAGCTCTGTTTGTTCTTGTTGTACACATCGAAGATCACGGCCGCGAGCAGCACCAGGCCCTTGATGACCTGCTGGTAGTCGATGCCGATTCCCATGATCGACATGCCGTTGTTCATCACGCCCATGATGAAGGCGCCGACGACGGCGCCGATGATCTTGCCGACCCCGCCCGACATCGAGGCGCCGCCGATGAAGACCGCGGCGATCACGTCGAGCTCGAAGGAGACGCCGGCCTTGGGCGTGGCCGTGTTCAGCCGCGCGGCGAAGATCAGCCCGGCAAGGGCCGCAAGCATGCCCATGTTGACGAAGGTCAGGAAGGTCAGCCGCTCGGTGCGGATACCCGAGAGCTTGGCGGCCTTCTCGTTCCCGCCCAGCGCATAGACGCGGCGGCCGAGCGTGGTGGATTCGGTGAGGAACGCATAGACGATGGTGAGGATGCCCATGGTGATCAGCACGTTGGGCAGGCCGCGGAAGGTGGCGAGCTTGTAGGACACGAACACGATCGCGCCGGCGACCAGGAGGTTGCGCACCACGAAGAAGACCATCGGCTCGGCCACCATGCCATAGGCGCGGTTGCGGGCGCGCGACTGCAGCCCCATCCAGATGATCAGCCCGGCGATGACGATGCCGGTGACGACGGCGAAGCCGTTCATCCGCTCGAAGCCGAACATATCCTTGATGAAGGGCAGCAGATCCGGGATGAAGCCGGTCGACAGCGCCTGGAACTCGCGCGGGAACGGTCCCACCGACTGGCCCTCGAGCAGCCACAGCGAGGCGCCGCGGAAGACCAGCATGCCGGCAAGCGTGACGATGAAGGACGGAATCCGCCAATAGGCGATCCAGTAGCCCTGCGCCGCGCCGATGAGGATGCCGACCAGCAGGCAGGCGGGGATGGTGAGGTAGATCGACCAGCCCCACTCGACCATCATCACCGCGGCGAGCGCGCCGACGAAGCCGACGACCGAGCCCACCGAGAGATCGATGTGGCCGGCGACGATGACCAGCAGCATGCCAAGCGCCATGATGATGATGTAGCTGTTCTGCAGGAACAGGTTGGTGATGTTGACCGGGCGCAGCAGCGTGCCGTTGGTGGTGAACTGGAAGAAGGCCATGATGGCGATCAGCGCCAGCACCATGCCGTAGTCGCGCAGATGGTTGGCCAGATAATGGCTGACCGAGCGGTCTCGCGCGCCTTCAGTGGTCTCTGCGGTATCGGTGGCCATTGCCCTAGCTCCTCACGATGAAGGACATGATGCGCTCCTGGCTTGCGTCGGCGGCGGAGAGCTCGCCAACCAGGGCGCCTTCATTCATTACATAAATCCGGTCGCACATGCCCAGGAGTTCCGGCAGTTCGGACGAGATCATCAACACGCCCCTGCCGTCGGCGACAAGCTGGTTGATGATTCCGTAGATCTCGTATTTGGCGCCGACGTCGATGCCGCGCGTCGGCTCGTCGAGGATCAGCACCCTGGGATCGGCGAACAGCCATTTCGACAGCACCACCTTCTGCTGGTTGCCGCCCGACAGGTTGACCACCTTCTGGAACACGCCGGGCGTGCGGATGTTGATCGCCTTGCGGTACCCTTCCGCGATCCGGATCTCCTGGGCTTCCGAAATCACGCCGTAATTCGAGACCTTGGGCAGGTTGGCGAGCGTGATGTTGCGCTGGATGGTCTCGTCCAGGACCAGCCCCAGTTTCTTGCGGTCCTCGGTGACATAGGCGAGGCCCGCGGCGATGGCCCGGTCGACGGTCGACACGTCGACGGGCGAGCCCTCGATCAGCACCTCGCCCGAGATCCTTCGCCCGTAGCTCTTGCCGAAGATGCTCATGGCGAGTTCGGTGCGGCCCGACCCCATCAGGCCGGCGATGCCGACCACCTCACCGGCGCGCACATTGAGGCCCGCGTTGCGGATCACCTGGCGCTCGGTGTGCTCGGGATGCCAGACGTTCCAGTCGCGCACCTCCATCAGCACGTCGCCGGGATTGCTTTCGCGCGCCGGAAAGCGCTGCGCCATGTCGCGGCCCACCATGTCGCGGATGATCCGGTCCTCGGTGATCTCCGCCCCCCGGGCGTCGAGCGTCGAAATGGTGGCGCCGTCGCGGATCACCGTGACCCGGTCGGCGATGGAGCGCACCTCGTTCAATTTGTGGCTGATGATGATCGAGGTCACCCCTTGCGCCTTGAGCTCGATGAGCAGGTCGAGCAGCTTCTGGCTGTCCTTTTCGGACAGCGCCGAGGTCGGCTCGTCGAGGATCAGCAGCCGGACATCCTTGGACAGCGCCTTGGCGATCTCGACAAGCTGCTGCTTGCCCACGCCGATGCGGTCGACCAGAGTGCCGGGCGCTTCCGACAGCCCGACCTTCTTCAACAGCGCCTCGGTGCGCTGGAATGTCTCGTGCCAGTCGACCTTGCCGCGGCTCGCGCATTCATTGCCGATGAACAGGTTCTCGGCGATCGACAGCAGCGGCACCAGCGCCAGTTCCTGGTGGATGATGATGATGCCCACGGCCTCGCTCTGGCGGATGCCGGAGAATTGGGCCAGCCTGCCGTCGTAATGGATCTCGCCCTCGTAGGAGCCGGCCGGATAGACGCCCGAGAGAACCTTCATCAAGGTGGATTTGCCCGCGCCGTTCTCGCCCACCAGCGCATGGATTTCCCCTTCCATGACGGTGAGGCTCACCGCGTTGAGGGCTTTCACCCCCGGGAAGGTCTTGGTTATGGAGCGCATCTCCAGAAGAGGCTTCATGGCTCGATCTCGGTTTCCGCGGAATTCGGGTACAGGCCCCTGCCCGCGCTCGTTACAGCGCGGGCAGTTCGACAGGCGGGTTGCGCGGACTGGATTACTTGATCTGATCCATCGTGTAGTAGCCGGAACCGATCAGGATCTGTTCCCAGTTGCTCTTGTCGACCGAGACCGGCTCGAGCAGATAGGATTCCACCACCTTGACGCCGTTGTCATAGGTCGAGGTGTCGTTGATCTCCGGCGTGCCGCCCTGCAGCAGCGCGTCGACCATGCCGACGGTCACGCGCGCGAGTTCGCGGGTGTCCTTGAACACGGTCGAATACTGCTCGTCGGCGAGGATCGACTTGACCGAGGGCACTTCGGCGTCCTGGCCGGTGACGATCGGCATCTTCAGATCGCCGGTGCCGTAGCCCACGCCCTTGAGCGAGGACAGGATGCCGATCGACAACCCGTCATAGGGCGACAGCACGCCGTGCACCTGCTTGTCGGTGTAGTGGGCGGACAGGAGGTTGTCCATGCGCGCCTGGGCGACAGCGCCGTCCCAGCGCAGCGTGCCGACCTTGTCCATGCCGGTCTGGCCGGAGACGATCACGACCTTGCCGGAATCGATCAGCGGCTGCAGCACGCTCATGGCGCCGTTGTAGAAGAAGAAGGCGTTGTTGTCGTCGGGCGAGCCGCCGAACAGCTCGACATTGTACGGACCTTCGCCGAAGCGTTCCTCGAGACCCTTGACCAGCGACGAGGCCTGCTGCACGCCGACCTTGAAATTGTCGAAGGTGGCGTAATAGTCGACATTGCCGCTTTCGCGGATCAGCCGGTCATAGGCGATCACCTTGATGCCGGAAGCTGCGGCGTTTTCGAGCGCGTTGGACAGCGTGGTGCCGTCGATGGCGGCGATGACCAGCACATTGACGCCCTTGGTGATCATGTTCTCGATCTGGGCGAGCTGGTTGGGAATGTCGTCCTCGGCATATTGCAGATCGGTCGCGTAGCCCGCGGCGGTGAACTGCTCGACCATCGAATTGCCGTCGGAAATCCAGCGCGCGGACGATTTGGTCGGCATGGCGATGCCGACGGTGCCCTTGTCCTGCGCCATCACAGGCACGGAGATCAGGCCGGCGCCAAGCGCTACGGCAGCTAGAAGTGAAGTAAGCTTTCTCATCAAGTCCTCCCGAGACAAGGCCAGACCGGCCGCACCCCCTCCTCAGAGGCTGCACCCGCTGGCAAAAGGGATCCAAACGAACCCGCCGCCAGTTAAGGGCTGTTGCGGATGCATTTCAAATGAATAGATTGACAAAGTGCATACCAAAATTGATAACTCGGAGATGCACCAGACCGCACGCAGCCTCCAGCTCAAGGACTTCCGGCTCATCGAGGCCATCCACGAGACCGGGCAACTGGCGCTCGCGGCCGAGCAACTGTCGATCTCGCAGCCGGCGGCGTCCCGCATGCTGGCCGCCATCGAGCGCAGCGTCGGCGGGGCAGTGTTCGAGCGCCATCCCAAGGGCATGACGCCGACCCAGGTCGGGCTGACGCTGATCCGCAACGGCTCCAACCTGCTCAACGGGCTCGACCAGACGCTCAACGAGATCCGATCGCTGAGCGAAGGCCTCGCCGGCACCGCCCGCGTCGGCTCGGTCACGGACGGGGCGGTGGCCTTCGTCGTGCCGGCGATCCAGGAGCTCAAGAAGACGGCGACCGGCGCCGACATCCATGTCGATGTCGCCCCCAGCGACGTGCTGGTCGAGGGCCTGTTCCGCGGCGAGTATGATTTCGTGCTGTCGCGCATCCCGCCGGGCTACGACAAGCACCAGCTCGAGGTGCGACGCGGCCGGCACGAGGACATCTGCTTCCTGATGCGCGCCGGCCATCCGCTGGCGTCGCGGCCGGCGGCGCCGCTCGCAGGCCTTGCCGGGCATGAGTGGATCACCCAAGCGCCGCACACGCCGCTGAGGCAGGCGGTGGAATCGGTGTTCGTCTCCGCCGGCGTGGCGCTGCCGCGCGACATCGTCAACACCACCTCGATGCTGGTGATGATCGCCTATCTCGCCTCCTCGGACGCGATCGCGCCCATCCCGCGCCAGGTCGCGGCGCTCCTGGCCTCCAACGGCCATTCGGGCGGGCTGGTGACCGTGGATCCGGAGGAGAAGATCATCGTCAGCCCCTATTTCCTGATCTCGCACCGGACCACCATCATCAGCGCGATCGCGGCGCGGCTGCGTGAGATGGTGTTCGCGGCGATGAACCGGGCCGCGGACTGAGGCCGCCAGGCTGTCCCCGCCCCGGCGGTCAGTCGGCGTCGATGAAGACGCTGACGCTCGCCGCCCGGCCTTCGGCGTCCATCACCGTGAGCGTCGAGGCGCCCTCGCTGTCGGGCTTCCAGTTCAATTCGCGCCGGCGCGTGGGCTTTGGCAGCGGCAGTCCGTTGGCGATCAGCCGGTAGGGCGCGACCCCGCCCTGCAGCTTGATGACCAGCGGCATCATCCTGCCCGAACCGCCGGTCCCGAGCGCGACGCGCGCGCCCTGCGGCGGATAGACGATGCGCGGCGGCAGGGATCCGCCCGCCACGGCCGCGGCGGGCTCGTCGCCGGACTTGAATTTCCTCAGCGCGAACGGCAGGTCGCGGCGCGGCCGCTCGACCAGGCCGTGCGGCGCCGGCGGGAAGGCCACGCGCTCGAGACCGGTACGGGCGAAGGCCTCGAACAGCAGAGGCGCCGCTGTGGTGATCCCCGACAGGCCGGGAATGGGCGCGGCATCCGGGCGGCCGACCCAGACGCCCAGCACGTAGCGGCCGTCGAACCCTACCGCCCAGGCGTCGCGGTAGCCGTAGGAGGTGCCGGTCTTGTAGGCGATGGCGATGCGTGGCGCCGATTGCGGCGCCTCCACGCCCGAAAGAATATGGGCGACGCGCCAACTGGCCTCGGCCTGCATCACCGGATGGCCGA
>NZ_JRJG01000176.1 GCF_000759435.1 Hoeflea sp. BAL378 | reverse complement strand
GGGGAGAGCGACTGTCTTGCTGGTCAAGCGTTTTGCCATGGTTTTTCGTCCCGGATGATGGCGTTGAGGATGGTGAGCAGTTTTCGCATGGTGGCCACGATTGCGACGATCTTGGGTTTTCCGCTTTCGACGAGGCGGTCCCTGAACGCCTTGAGCACGGGGTTGTGACGGCTGGCGACGAGGGCTGCCATGAACAGGGCAGCCCGCACCTTGCCCCGGCCGCCGCCGATGAAGCTCTTGCCTTTCCATTTGCCCGATTGCCGGGTCCAGGGCGCAAGTCCCGCCAGCGATGCGATCTGCCGCCGGTCGAGCGTGCCCAGTTCCGGCATCTCGGCCAGAAGCGTGCGGGCGATTATCGGCCCGACACCAGGCACCGAGATCAGCAGCGTCTCGCGCACCCGCCACACCGGTGACTTGCGGATGTGGTCGTCAAGGTCGGCATCAAGGCTTTTCAGTTCCCGCCTGAGAGCGACAAGCAGCCGCTTGATGCTTTTCCTCGCCTGCCCTGCCAGCACCATGCGATCCCGGTTCTCCTCGGCCGTGATCATCTGCACGATCTGCCGCCGACGCGCCACAAGCTCTTGCAAGGCCTGGGTTTCGGCATCCCGCAGCGGCCGGATCTCAGGCTTGGTCGCGGCCACGAAGGCTGCGATCACCGCCGCATCGATCGGATCGGTCTTGGCCCTGCGGCCGAGCGCATTGGCGTAGGCGCGCACCTGCGCCGGATTGACGACGATGACGGCGAGGCCGGCGCCCGAAAGCCCCGCCACCGCCAGGGTCTCGTAGCCGCCGGTGGCTTCGAGCGCCACCACATCGGCGCCGAGGCCGGCGAGCCGCGTCAACAGGCCATCGATCCCGGCATGGTCATTGCAAACGAAGAAGCTGTCGCCCGACGGCGTGACATGCACATCCAGACGATCCTTCGAGACATCAATTCCAACGATGATATCCATCTTATCCCATCCTTGCCTAAACGGACTTTGCTTGCTCAAGCGGCCCTGGCGACTGTTCGGGTTCGATGGAACGGCGGACGGAGACCCTGGCTCTCCCACGGGCTTGCTGGCCCAAAGGTGGTTCGGTCTTCCATCCGCCACCGCGGGATACACAATATCACACGCGGCGGAATTCAAGTTACAA
>NZ_JRJG01000175.1 GCF_000759435.1 Hoeflea sp. BAL378 | reverse complement strand
TTGCCACGCCCCCCGCGGCCGAGCCCCGCCCGGCTCCCGCCGCCGAGCACGAGACCACGCCCATGTACCGCCAGCCCGCGCCGTTCTATCCCCAGCCCGCCGATGCAGGCTTCCGCCCGGCCCAGCCCGGCCAGCCGCACATTCCGGGCTTCAGCCCAGCCGGACCGGTGCAAGGGGCCTATGCGCCCGCTCCGGGCCATGTCGCGCATGCGGCGGCGTATCCGGGCTACGGACAGACCGGATATGCCGAGCCCTATGGCGCACAGCCCTTCGCGCCGCAGCCCGTCCCGCAGGCGAGCGGCTCTTATCCCGCGCCTCTTCCGGCTCACGACTCCTACGCCCATGATCCGCGCGTCCAGGACCCTCGTGCTTTCGACGCGCGCGCCTACGATCCGCGCGGCTACGGCCCGCGCGCCGAGGGTCCCGGGTCGAACCAGCCGCTCTGGTCGGCCTATCCGGGTCAGAGCC
>NZ_JRJG01000174.1 GCF_000759435.1 Hoeflea sp. BAL378 | reverse complement strand
GGGCCGCGCTGGAGCAGCATGCGGTGTTCGACGCGCTGCACGCCCATTTCTTTGGCCTCGGCGCGACCGGCTGGCAGGACTGGCCGACGGAGTTCCATGACGCCTCGGGGCCGGCGGTGGCGGACTTCGCCGCGAGCCATGCCGCGGAGGTGGACTTCTTCGTCTTCGGCCAGTGGCTCGCCAAGATCAGCCTCGACACGGCGCAGAAGGCCGCCACCAGCGCCGGCATGGCCGTCGGCCTGATCTCGGATCTTGCGGTCGGCATGGATCCCGGCGGCAGCCATGCCTGGAGCCGCCCCGAGGAACTGCTCACCGGCGTGTCGGTGGGCGCGCCGCCCGACGTTCTCGGCCCCGACGGCCAGAACTGGGGCATCACCGGCTTCTCGCCGGTGGCGCTGAGGCGCACCGGCTTCGATCCCTTCATCGCTACGCTGCGCGCCGGGCTCGACCATGCCGGCGGCATCCGCATCGACCATGCGCTCGGCCTCAGCCGGCTCTGGGTGGTGCCGCAGGGCGAGACCGCGGACCAGGGCGCCTATCTCACCTACCCGCTCGAGGACATGCTGCGCATCCTCGCCATCGAATCCCACCGCGCCCGCGCCATCGTCATCGGCGAGGACCTCGGCACCGTGCCCGCAGGCCTGCGCGAGCGGATGGCGGCGCGCGAGGTGCTGGGCATGCGCGTGCTCTGGTTCGAGCGCGACGAGGACGGCGCCTTCACGCCGCCCGGCGAGTGGGACCCGCAGGCAGCGGCGATGACCGGCACCCATGACCTGCCGACGGCGGCCGGCTGGTGGCGCGGACGCGACATCGACTGGACCTGGCGGCTGGGACGCAGCTCCCGCGCCCCCGACGAGGCCGCCGACCGCGCCGCGCGGTCCCGCGACCGCGTGCTGATGTGGCAGGATTTCCTGGAAGCCGGCACCGTGTCGGGACCCGTGCCGGATCCCAGTGAGACCGATGCCTTCGCCGACGCTGCGATTGCCCATGTCGGCGCGACCGCCTGCGAGCTGGCGATCATTCCGCTCGAGGATGTGCTGGGCCTGGTCGAGCAGCCGAACCTGCCGGGCACCATCGACGAGCATCCCAACTGGCGCCGCCGCATGCCCGGGCGCACCGAAGCTCTGCTCGGTGAGGAGAGGGTGAAGGCAAGGATCGACCGGCTCGCCAAGGCCCGGCTCGACACCGCGCCGAGCGGGCCGCGCCCGCTCGACAGGGGCCGCGTCGAGCCGGCGCCGCTCCGGCGACCAGACTCAGACAAAGCGAGACCCCGATGACGCCGCGCGCCAGCTACCGCTTCCAGTTCCACAGGGATTTCACTTTCGCCGACGCCGAGGCGCTGGTTCCCTATCTCGACCGGCTCGGCATCAGCCATGTCTACGCCTCGCCGGTCACCACCGCGCGCAGCGGCTCGACCCACGGCTATGACGTCGTGGATGCGACGCGGATCAACCCCGAACTTGGCGGCGAAGAGGGCCTGCGCAGCCTGGTCGCGGCGCTCCGCGCCCGCGGCATGGGCCTGATCATCGACATCGTGCCCAATCACATGGGCGTCGCCGGCGGCGGGAACGCCTGGTGGAACGACGTGCTCCGCAATGGTCCTGAGAGCCGCTACGCGAACTTCTTCGGCATCGACTGGAGCCGCAAGCTGCTGCTGCCGCTGCTCGGCGCGCCGCTGCCCCAGGCCCTGGCCGCGGGCGACATCGGCATCGACGCTGACGGCGACGAGCCGGCGCTCGTGCTTTACGGCGAACAGCGCCTGCCGCTCCGGCCCGAGGATCATGCGGCTGCCCGCGCGGAAGGCGGCGCGGATCTGTCGGAACTGCTCGCGCGCCAGCATTACCAGATCGCGTGGTGGCGGACCGCCGATGACGACCTCAACTGGCGCCGCTTCTTCACCATCACCGAGCTTGCGGGGCTCCGGATCGAGGACGAGGCGGTGTTCGAGGCCACCCATGCACTCTATTTCCGGCTCTATGCCGAGGGCCTGATCGATGGCGTCCGCATCGACCATGTCGACGGGCTGACCGATCCGGCGGGTTATTGCCGCACGCTCAGGCAGCGGCTCGACGCCATCGGGCGTCCCGCCGGCGTGCCGCAGGGACCTGCCTATGTCGTCATCGAGAAGATCCTCGGACCGGGCGAGGCGCTTGCGACCGACTGGGGCGTCGACGGCACTTCGGGCTATGATTTCATGGAACAGGCGTCGGCCCTGCTGCACGCGCCCGACGGCGAAAAGCCGCTGGCCGAACTCTGGTGGGATTTCAGCGGCCGCGAGCTCGATTTCCACGAGGAGGAACTCGCCGCCCGCCAGGACATGCTCGACTGGGCCTTCGACGGACAAATGGAGGCCTGCGTCACGGCCTTCACAGCCCTTGCCGCCTCCGGCGACGAGAGCTCGGGCCTCACCCGTGCCATGCTGCGCCGGGCGATCCGGCGCATGCTGTGGGTGTTTCCCGTCTATCGCACCTATGGCGACGGCCAGAGCGCCCCGGCCGAGGACGCCCGTGTCCGCGAGACGGTGCGCAGGCGCGCCGCCCGCTTCACCCCGCCCGGCGAGGCGATGGTGGTCGACCATGTGCTCGCCTGGCTGGCGGGCGAGGGGCCGGGCGATCCCGGCCTTGCCGCCACGGCGGTGCAGCGCTTCCAGCAGCTCTCGGCGCCGATCGCGGCAAAATCCGTCGAGGACACCGCCTTCTATCGCTACGGTGCTCTCCTCTCCCGCGCCGATGTCGGCTTCGACGCGGCGCGGTTTTCCATGCCGGTAGCGGAGTTCCATCAGGCGATGGTGGCCCGCGCCCGCGATTTCCCGCGCGCCATGCTCGCCACCGCCACCCATGACCACAAGCGCGGCGAGGATGTCCGCGCCCGGCTCGCCGTGCTGAGCGAGATCCCCGACGCCTGGCGCGAGCGGATCACCCGCTGGGACCGGCTTGCCGGCGACCGGGCGCTTCAGGTGGATCCGGCCGACCGCTCCATGCTGTTCCAGACCCTCTTCGGCGCCTGGTCGCCCGGCCTGGCCGCAGGCGACCGCGCCGGGCTCACGGCCTTTGCCGGGCGCATCATCGCCTGGCAGCAGAAGGCGCTGCGCGAGGCCAAGCTGCGCTCCTCCTGGGAAGCGCCGGACGAGGCCTATGAGGCCGCCTGCGAAAAGCTGGTGCTGCATCTGCTCGACCCCGCCCGTGCCGCGGATTTCCTGGCCGACATCGAGGCCTTCGTCGCCCATACCGCCGGCGCGACCCGCGCCAACATGCTGGTGCAGACGGCGCTGCGTTGCACCGTTCCAGGCATGCCGGACCTCTATCAGGGATGCGAACTGGCCGACTTCAGCCTCGTCGATCCCGACAACCGCCGGCCGGTTGACTACGGCCTGCGCCAGGCGGCGCTCGATGATCCGGAAAAATCCGCGCCCGGCCTTCAGGGCGGCGGCAAGCTCGCGCTGATCCGCGACCTGCTGGAACGGCGCAGGGCCAATCCGGCGCTGTTTGCCGAGGGCGGCTACGAGCCGGTCGGCGTGCAGGGCGTCCGAGCCGGACACGTTCTCGCCTTCCGCCGCAGCCTGGGAGCGGAAAGCGTGACCTGCGTGGTGATGCTGAGATGCGCCGAAGCGCTGCTGGGCGGCGAGAAATGCGTGCCCGATTCGGCGTGGTGGCAGGACACCGCGCTCGACGACGGCCGGCCAGTTGCCGAGTTGCTCGCCGAAAGCCCCGTATTCATCGGATAGACGGTACCTTCCCGACGGTCCGCAGCCCTTGGCGGGGAGGCGGGTCCACGCGGCATGCTGTCCTTTTCTGGAACCTTTGCGCCGATCGCGGATTACATTTTCTACGCGGTCCGATCGGAGCGCCGGATCCTCCGGCGCGTGATGGACCTCATTGCACCCGCAAGCGGAGCCTGATCACCCGATGCAGACAGACCTCACCATCAACGGCCATACCTACGCGCTCAACGCCGACCAGCGCACCACCCTGCTCGACGCCCTGCGCCAGCATCTGGGCCTCACCGGCGCCAAGAAGGGCTGCGACCACGGCCAGTGCGGCGCCTGCACGGTGCTGGTCAACGGCAGGCGGATCAATTCCTGCCTGACTCTCGCCTGCATGCATGACGGCGATGAGATCGTCACCATCGAGGGCATCGGTTCGGAAGAAGATCTGTCGGCCCTGCAGCAGGCCTTCATGAGCGAGGACGGTTTCCAGTGCGGCTACTGCACGCCGGGGCAGATCTGCTCCGCCACCGCCATGCTTGAAGAGGTCAAGGCCGGCTGGCCCAGCCACGTTTCGGACTCGCTCGACGGCAAGCCGCGCCTCAGCGACGAGGAGATCAGCGAGCGGATGAGCGGCAATCTCTGCCGTTGCGCCTGCTATCCCAACATCGTCGCGGCGATCCGCTCCGCATCGGAGGCGTCGTCATGAGGCCGTTCGACTATGTCCGCCCGTCGGGTCTGCCGGAGGCCACCCGCCAGGCCCGCGCCGAAGGCAGCGCCTTCATCGCCGGCGGCACCAACCTGCTGGATCTCATGAAGCTCGAAGTGATGGCGCCGACCCGCCTCGTCGACATCAACCGGCTCGATCTCGCGGAATGTGCCTCCCTGCCGATCGGCGGCCTGCGCATCGGCGCGCTGGTGACCAACAGCGACCTCGCCGCCGACGAGCGGGTCCGCCGCGACTATCCGCTCCTGTCGCGCGCGCTCCTGGCCGGCGCGAGCGGCCAGCTCCGCAACAAGGCCACCACCGGCGGCAACCTGCTGCAGCGGACGCGCTGCTACTATTTCTACGACACCTCCGCGCCCTGCAACAAGCGGGAGCCGGGCAGCGGCTGTTCGGCGATCGGCGGCGCCACGCGGCTCCACGCGATCCTGGGCGCCAGCGATCACTGCATCGCCACCCATCCGAGCGACATGGCCGTGGCCATGCAGGCGCTCGATGCCGGCGTCGAGATCGAGACGGTCGAGGGCATCACCCGCTCCGTGCCGCTGTCGGATTTCTACCGCCTGCCGGGCGACACGCCCCATATCGAGACCGTGCTCGAACCCGGGGACCTGATCACCGGCGTGGTGCTGCCGGCGCCGGTGAAGGCGACGCAAATCTACCGCAAGGTCCGCGACCGCGCCTCCTATGCCTTCGCCCTCGTCTCGGCAGCGGCCGTGGTCGCCGTCGAGAACGGCACCATCGGCAGCGCCGCGCTCGCCTTCGGCGGCGTCGCGCCGCGTCCCTGGCGCAATCACCACGCCGAGCTGATGCTGGCGGGCGAACGCCCCTCAGAGAAGCTGTTTGAAGCCTTTGCCGACGAAGTCCTGGGCGAGGCCAGGGGCCAGGGCGGCAATGATTTCAAGATCCCGCTGTTGCGCCGGACCATCATCGCAACCCTGAAGCAAGCCACGGAAGAGAGCCAATGACCGCGCATGTGAAGATGGACGCACCCGATCGCCGCAACCGCCTGGATGCGATGGCGCAGGGCGTGATCGGCGAGCCGCTCGACCGCAGCGAGGGTGCGCTCAAGGTGTCGGGAAAGGCGGTCTATGCGCATGAATGGCCGGTCGAGGGCCTGTGCCATGCGGTGCTGGTGCGCGCGGCCATCTCGCGCGGCACGGTGACCCGCATCGACAAGGCGCCGGTCGAGGCGATGGACGGCGTGCTCGCGGTGATCGACGACGACCGCCTGCTGCGCAATCCCGCGCAGGGCACCGCCAACAAGGCGCCGGTGCAGGGTCCCCGGAAAATCTTCTACATCGGCCAGCCGCTGGCCGTGGTGGTGGCGGAAAGCTTCGAGCAGGCGCGCCATGCGGCGCAGCAGCTCGTGGTGGAGACCGAGGCCGCCGACGCGGTGCTCGACCCCGAAGCCGAAACGCTGGAGCACGAACGCCCCAAGGGCAAGCAGACCTCGCAGGGCGATCTCGACCAGGCCATGGGCGCGGCGGCGTTCAGCATCGACGAGGTCTATCGCACGCCCGGCCATTCCAGCGCGCCGATGGAGCCGCATGCGGCCATCGCAAGCTGGGACGGCGACCGGCTGACGGTGCGCGCAAGCTGCCAGATGCTCAAATACAACCGCAACGAACTGGCCGACGCGCTCGGCATCAAGCCGGAGAACGTCCGCATCCTGGCGCCCTATGTCGGCGGCGGCTTCGGCTCCAAGCTCGGCATCGCCCATGACGCGGTGGCGGCATCGATCGCGGCCAGGGCCGTCGGCCGGCCGGTGGCGCTGGCGCTGTCGCGCCGGCAGGTGTTCGAAACCACCATGCGCCGCTCGGAAAGCCGGCAGCGGGTTCGCCTCGCCGCCGATGCCGAGGGCCGCCTGACCGGGATCGGTCACGCGGCGCTGGTCTCGCAATTGCCGGGCGAGAAATTCTCCGAGCCGGTCACGCAGGCCACTCACTTTCTCTATGCAGCCAAGAACCGCGAGATCGTCCACGAGATCGTGCGGCTGAACCTCACCTGCGCCGGCTCGGTGCGCGCGCCCGGCGAAGCGATCGGCATGACGGTGCTGGAAACCGCCATGGACGAACTGGCGATCAAGGCCGGCATCGATCCGGTCGAGCTGCGCAAGCGCAACATTCCCGAGACGGATCCCGAGGGCGACAAGCCGTTTTCGAGCCACATGCTGGCGAGCGCGCTCGATCGCGGCGCCAAGCTGTTCGACTGGCAGCGCCGCAACCCGGTGCCCCGCTCCACCCGTGACGGCGAATGGCTGATCGGGCTCGGCATGTCGAGCGCCGCCCGCGTCAACATGCTGGCCGAGGCCGAGGCGATCGTGACGCTGAGTGCCGGGGGCGTCCGCATCGAGAGCGACATGACCGATATCGGCACCGGCACCTACACGGTGCTGGCGCAGGTCGCGGCGGAAATGCTGGGGCAGCCGATGCAGAGCGTCACCACCGTCCTCGGCGACACCGACCTGCCGCCGGGGCCGGGTTCGGGAGGGTCGTGGGGCGCGAGCTCCACCGGCAGTGCCGTGTTCGCCGCCTGCGAGGACATCCGCAAGTGCCTCGCCGAAAAGCTCGGCTGCGTGGAGGAAGAGCTCACGCTCAAGGACGGCCACGCCGTCACCGCCAACCGACGCGTGCCGCTGGCGGAGCTTCTGGCCGACGGCCCGATCTCGGTGCGCGGCGTGATCGAGCCGGGCAAGACCTCCAAGGAGGTGCGCCAGTCGACCTTTGGCGCGTTCTTCGCCGAAGTGGCGGTCAATGAGGTGACCGCGGAAGTCCGCGTGAGGCGCATGCTCGGCGTCTTCGCCGCGGGCCGCATTCTCAACGCCAAGACCGCCCGGTCGCAGTGCCTGGGCGGGATGACCTTCGGCATCGGCATGGCGTTGACCGAGGAGCTGATCCACGACCCGCGGACCGGTGCCATCGTCAACCGCGATTTCGCCGAGTACCATCTGCCGGTCAATGCCGACGTACCGCAGCTCGAGGTCGATTTCCTCGAGGAGCGCGATCCCTGGGCGAGCCCGATCCAGGCCAAGGGCATCGGTGAACTCGGCATCTCCGGCGCCGCGGCCTCGATCAACAACGCCATCTTCAACGCCTGCGGCGTGCGCGTGCGCGACTATCCGGCGACGCTCGACAAGATCCTGGCCGGGCTCTGATCCGACCAGGGTCCGCCGGCCTGCTGCCCGCCGGAGGCGCTACCAGGCGACCGCGATGTATTTGGTCTCGCAGAATTCGAGGATGCCGTGATGGGCGCCCTCGCGGCCGAGGCCGGACTGCTTGACGCCGCCGAAGGGCGCGGCAGGGTCGGAAGCCAGCCCGCGGTTGAGCCCGATCATGCCGCTCTCGAGCCGTTCGGAGACGCGAAGGCCGCGTCCGAGATCTCGGGTGAAGACATAGGCGATCAGACCGTATTCGGTGTCGTTGGCGGCGGCGATCACCTCTTCCTCGGTGTCGAAAACGGTGATCGCGGCGATCGGCCCGAAGATTTCCTCGCTTGTGATCGCGGCGTCGGCGGGGACCTGGCTGAGCACGGTCGGCGGGAAATAGAAGCCGTCGCCCGCCTGCCGG
>NZ_JRJG01000173.1 GCF_000759435.1 Hoeflea sp. BAL378 | reverse complement strand
GGCGGCGGCGAAGAGCGGCTCGTCGTCGCGGTGAATGACCACGACGATGTCGCCGCATCCTGGGTGGGTCAGGAAGGTGTCGAGCGTGCGGGCGATCACCGGCCGGCCGCCGATCGGGCGGTACTGCTTGGGGCTGTCCGCCGGCGAGCCCGCGCGTTCGCCACGCCCGGCGGCGACCATCACCAGGCCGAATTTTTGTGCATCGCTCATTGAACCCGACATCCCGCATCCCTTGCTCAGCAAGTGTTTAGAACTTGCATCGCCTGGAAAAAAGCTCTTTTGCATTTTTCTCGACATTCGAAAGAATTCGGCTTGGCAACATCGCTGCATTTGGCTAAAAAACGGGCAACCAAGAAAGTTGCACTATACGCATGCAAAACCTGAACACCATTTTGAGCCAGCCGCTTCAGATCGGGCCTGTCACGGCGCGCAACCGCGTGTTCCTGGCGCCGCTGTCGGGCATTTCCGACCTGCCGTTCCGTCAACTGGCGTGGACATGCGGCGCGGGCCTGGTGTTCACCGAGATGGTGGCGAGCCGGGAGCTGGTCACCGAACGGCGCGAATCGCAGGTGCGCCTGCGCGGCGACGGCATCGATCCGCACGTGGTGCAGCTCGCCGGCCGCGAAGCCTGGTGGATGGGCGAGGCGGCGCGGATCGCCGAGGCCGAGGGCGCCTCGATGATCGATATCAACATGGGCTGCCCGGCCAAGAAGGTGACCGGCGGCTATTCCGGCTCGGCGCTGATGCGCGACCCCGACCATGCCCTCGACCTGATCGAGGCCACGGTCAAGGCGGTGTCGGTGCCGGTGACGCTGAAGATGCGGCTCGGCTGGGACGACGACAGCCACAACGCGGCGCTGATCGCCGCGCGCGCCGAGGCCGCGGGCGTGCAGATGATCACCGTGCACGGCCGCACCCGCATGCAGTTCTACGAGGGCGTGGCCAACTGGGACGCCATCGCCCGGGTCCGCGACGCCATCACCGTGCCGCTGATCGCCAATGGCGACATCGTTTCGCGCGACGCGATCGCCGAGTGCCTGCGGCGCTCGGGCGCCGACGCCGTCATGGTCGGCCGCGCCTCCCGCGGCCAACCCTGGATCTGCGGCGAGCTCGCAGGTGCTGACGGCGTCCCCGCGCCGGGCGCCGAACGCGCCGCGATCGCGCTCGACCATTACCGGATGATGATCGCGCATTACGGCGAGGATGTCGGCGTGCGCCACGCCCGCAAGCATATCGGCTGGTATCTCGAGACGCTGGCGCCCGCGACGCCCGTGGCGCTGAAATCGGCGATGATGACCGCGCGCAAGGCGCAGGAAACGCTCGAAATGTTCGCCGAAGCGCTCGGCGCTGCAGCCGACCGGTTGCCCGCCTTGTCGATGGAGAACGCCGCGTGAGCGAGAAACCCGACGACCCGATCGCCGCCGCCGATGCCGAAACCGCCGGCATGGTGCTCAACGCCATCCAGCATCCGGTGATCATGGTGAATGGCGACGGCGTCGTCTGCTTCGCCAACTGGGAGGCGGAATCCTTCTTCGCCGCGAGCGCCGCCCATCTCGGCCGGCACAAGCTCGACACCTTCATTCCGTTCGGCAGCCCGCTCCTGCAACTGATCGAGCAGGTGCGCGACCGCCGCGCCGCCGTCAACGAATACCGGGTGGACCTCAGCTCGCCGCGGCTCGGCAACGACAAGCTGGTCGATCTTTACGTGGCGCCGGTGGCGGGCCTGCCCGACAATGTCGTGGTGGTGTTCCAGGAACGCTCGATGGCCGACAAGATCGACCGCCAGCTCACCCACCGCGCCGCGGCCCGCTCTGTCACCGGCCTCGCCTCCATGCTGGCGCACGAGATCAAGAACCCGCTGTCGGGAATCAGGGGCGCCGCGCAGCTTCTCGAAATGTCGGTGGGCGACGAGGACCGGGCGCTGACCCGGCTCATCCGCGACGAGACCGACCGCATCGTCTCGCTGGTCGACCGGATGGAGATCTTCTCCGACGAGCGGCCGGTGGACCGGGTGCCGGTCAACATCCATTCGGTGCTCGATCACGTCAAGGCGGTGGCCAAGGCGGGGTTCGCGCGCCGCATCAAGTTCGTCGAACTCTACGACCCGTCGCTGCCTTCGGTCTACGCCAATCGCGACCAGTTGGTGCAGGTGTTCCTGAACCTCGTCAAGAACGCGGCCGAGGCGATCGGCGACGATCCCAATGGCGAGATCGTGCTGACCACCGCCTACCGGCCCGGCATAAGGCTCTCGGTCGCCGGCACCCGCGAAAAGGTGTCGCTGCCGCTCGAATTCTGCGTCCAGGACAACGGGCCCGGCGTGCCTGCCGACCTGATCCAGCATCTGTTCGACCCGTTCATCACCACCAAGATCAACGGGTCGGGGCTGGGGCTGGCGCTGGTCGCCAAGATCGTCGGCGGCCATGGCGGCATCGTCGAGTGTGACAGCCAGAGCCGCAAGACCACCTTCCGCATTCTGATGCCGGTCTCGCCCGACGGCCGGCCTATCAAGCCGCTGCCGTCTTCCAAGGGCAAGGCCTCCGGCCAAAAGGACTGATCGAATGGGCAAAGCCACGATACTTGTCGCCGATGACGACGCCGCCATCCGCACGGTCTTGAACCAGGCGCTCACCCGCGCCGGCTACGAGGTCCGCATCACCTCGAACGCGGCCACGCTGTGGCGCTGGATCTCGGCCGGGGACGGCGACCTGGTGGTCACCGACGTGGTGATGCCCGACGAGAACGCCTTCGACCTGCTGCCCAGGATCCGCCGCGCCCGCCCGGACCTGCCGGTGCTGGTGATGAGCGCGCAGAACACCTTCATGACCGCCATCAAGGCATCCGAATGCGGCGCCTATGACTATCTGCCGAAGCCCTTCGACCTGACCGAGCTGATCGGCACCATCGGCCGGGCGCTGTCCGAGCCGCGCAAGCTCCAGGTGCAGCCGGAAGAGGCCAGCGAAGGCATGCCGCTCGTGGGCCGCTCGACGGCGATGCAGGAGATCTACCGGGTGCTGGCCCGGCTGATGCAGACGGACCTGACGCTGATGATCTCCGGCGAATCGGGCACCGGCAAGGAGCTGGTGGCGCGCGCGCTGCACGACTACGGCAAGCGCCGCAACGGGCCCTTCGTCGCCATCAACATGGCCGCGATCCCGCGCGACCTGATCGAATCCGAGCTGTTCGGCCACGAGAAGGGCGCCTTCACCGGGGCGCAGAACCGGTCGACCGGCCGGTTCGAGCAGGCCGAGGGCGGAACGCTGTTCCTCGACGAGATCGGCGACATGCCGATGGATGCGCAGACCCGGCTGCTCAGGGTGCTGCAGCAGGGCGAATACACCACCGTGGGCGGTCGCACGCCGATCAAGACCGACGTGCGCATCGTCGCCGCCACCAACAAGGACCTCAAGATCCTGATCAACCAGGGCCTGTTCCGCGAGGACCTGTTCTACCGGCTCAACGTGGTGCCGCTGAGGCTGCCCTCGCTCAGGGACCGGGCCGAGGACGTGCCGGACCTGGTGCGCCATTTCGTGCGGCAGGCGGTGGGCGAGGGGCTCGACGCCAAGCGATTCGACGGCGAGGCGCTCGACCTGCTCAAGGCCTATGCCTGGCCGGGCAATGTGCGCGAACTCGAAAACGTGGTGCGCCGGGTGATGGCGCTCTATCCGCAGGACGTGATCACCCGCGAGATCATCGACAACGAACTCAGGATCGAATCGCCCGAACCCGCCTCGCCGCAGGGATCGTCCTCGGTGGGGCCGACGACGATCGCCCAGTCGGTGGAAGAGAACATGCGGCGCTACTTCGCCGGGTTCGGCGACGACCTGCCGCCGTCGGGCCTCTACCAGCGGGTGCTCGAGGAGGTGGAATATCCGCTGATTCTCGCCGCGCTGACGGCGACGCGCGGCAACCAGATCAAGGCCGCCGATCTCCTGGGCCTCAACCGCAACACGCTGCGCAAGAAGATCCGCGAACTCGGGGTCACCGTCTACCGCTCCCCCCGGCTTGCCTGACACCCGCGCCCAGGCCTGGCCTGATGCGCCGGCCTGAGACAGCCCAAGCCCGGCGTCACGCTTGACAGGCTCGCCCGGGACGTTGCATTTTCGCCACATTGTGTTGCTTGTTCGCAACGATGCAATGCAGGCGAAACCGGAGCGGCTAGGAACAGATGGCAATCGACACGGCTGCGGGACCGGCCACGACCGAGCAGGCTTTCACGGAAACGGCGATCGCCGGCCAGGAAGCCGTGCAGCGGCGCAATCTGTTCACGCTTCCGGGCATCGCGCTGGTCGGCTCGGCCTTCCTGAGCGCGCTCGTCTCGTTTTCGATCCTGCTCGGCCTCACGCCGATCGAGCCCGTCGACCAGGTGGTGCTGGGCGCGGTGGTGGTCAACCTGATCTTCGTCATCGGGCTCGTCACGCTGGTGCTAGTGGAGATCTGGACGCTGCTCAAGGCGCGGCGGCGGGGGAAGGCGGCGGCGCGGCTCCACATCCGCATCGTCGCGCTGTTCTCGATCGTGGCGATCCTGCCGGCGATCCTGGTGGCGATCGTCGCCTCGATCACGCTCGATGTCGGGCTGGATCGCTGGTTCTCGCTCCGGACCAAGTCGATCGTCAATTCCTCGCTCTCGGTGGCTCAGGCCTATGTGCTTGAAAACGCCAGGTTTCTGCAGGGCCAGACGGTGTCGATGGCCAATGATCTCGACAATGCCCGCTCGCTCTACACGCTCGATCGCGTCGGTTTCGAGCAGTTCATGACGCGGCAGGCGATCGGCCGCGGGCTTCTTGGCGCGTTCCTGGTCCGCCAGGACGGCAGCGTGATCCTGCAGGCCGACATCGAGACCGAGCGTCCGCTTCCGGCGGTGCCGCAACAGGCGCTCAAGGATGCGATCAAGGGGCAGCCGGCGCTGATCCCGCCGGGGGTGACCAATCTGGTCGGCGCGCTGATCCCGCTCCAGCAGATTTCGGGCACGCTTCTCTACACGGTCCGGGTGGTGGACCCCGAAGTCATGCGCTCGATGCGGCTGATGGAGGAAGCCACCAAGGAATACCAGACTCTCGAGCAGGGCCGGACTTCGCTGCAACTGGCCTTCGGCATTCTCTATATCGGCTTCGCGCTGATCGTGCTGCTGTCGGCGATCTGGACGGCGATCGCGGTCGCCGACCGCCTGGTGCGCCCGATCCGGGTGCTGATCGGCGCGTCGGACGACGTGGCGAGCGGCAATCTCGACATTTCGGTGCCGGTGCACGCCTCGGACGGCGACGTCGGCTCGCTGGCGCAGACCTTCAACAACATGATCGTGCAGATCCGCACCCAGCGCGACCAGATTCTGTCCGCCAAGGACCAGATCGACGACCGCCGCCGATTCACCGAAGCGGTGCTGTCGGGCGTGTCCGCCGGCGTCGTCGGCGTCGATCATCACGGGGTGGTAACCATCGCCAACCGTTCGGCGCTGGAAATCCTGGGCTGCAGCGACGCCGAGATGATCGATCACCCGTTCTCGGCAACGGCGCCGGAGTTCGAGACCGTGATGGCCGAGGCGGCGATGCGGCCGAGATCCGACGCGCGCGCGCAGATCACCCTGCATCGCGGCGGCAAGGAACGCACGCTCAACGTCAAGGTGACGCGCGAGGAAACCCACGACCAGCAGGCCTCCTTCGTCGTCACCCTCGACGACATCACCGACCTGGTGATCGCGCAACGCTCGACCGCCTGGGCCGACGTGGCGCGCCGCATCGCCCACGAGATCAAGAACCCGCTGACGCCGATCCAGCTTTCGGCCGAACGCATCCGCCGCCGCTACGGCAAGCAGATTCCCGATGACGACCGGGCGGTGTTCGACCAGTGCACCGACACGATCGTCCGCCAGGTCGAGGACATCGGCCGGATGGTCGACGAGTTCTCCTCGTTCGCGCGCATGCCCAAGCCGTCAAAGGCCCAGGCCGACCTGCGCGACATCCTCAAGGACGCGGTGTTCCTGCGCGAGGTCAGCCGCAACGATATCGAATTCAAGCGGGAACTGCCCGAGGAGCCGCTCGAGGGCGAGTTCGACCCGCGGATGCTGGGGCAGGCCTTCGGCAATCTGATCAAGAACGCCACCGAGGCGATCGACGCGGTTTCGCCCGATGACGAGCGCACGGGCAAGACCATCATCGTGCGGGCCGAACGCTCGCCCGACGGCAGCGAATACATCGTCGACATCATCGACAACGGCCGCGGCCTGCCGGGCGAAAACAGGCACCGGCTGCTCGAACCCTACACGACGATGCGCGACAAGGGCACGGGCCTCGGCCTCGCAATCGTCAAGAAGATCATAGATGACCATGGCGGCACGATCCAGTTGCGCGATGCGCCGGCCGAGGTCGATGAGGGCAGGGGCGCGATGATCACAGTCCGCCTCCCGGTGAAGGCGAGCGCGCACACCGGCGAAGAAGACAGAGCAAAGGAACCGGCAGATGGCGTCTGACATTCTGGTCGTTGATGATGAGGCCGATATCCGAGAGATCGTATCGGGCATTCTTGATGATGAAGGCCACGAAACGCGCATGGCCGCCGACAGCGATTCGGCGCTTGCCGCGATTTCGGACCGGGTACCGCGGCTGATCTTCCTCGACATCTGGCTGCAGGGCAGCCGCCTCGACGGTCTGGCGCTGCTCGACGAGATCAAGGCCCGCTATCCCGAGCTTCCCGTGGTGATGATCTCGGGGCACGGCAATATCGAGACCGCGGTGTCGGCGATCAAGCGCGGCGCCTATGATTTCATCGAAAAGCCGTTCAAGGCCGACCGGCTGCTGCTGGTCGCCTCGCGGGCGATCGAGACCTCCAAGCTCAAGCGCGAGGTGACCGAGCTCAAGAAGCGCTCCGGAGATCCGGTGGAGCTGATCGGCACCTCGGTGGCTGTGTCACAGCTCAAGCAGTCGATCGACAAGATCGCGCCGACCAACAGCCGGGTGATGATTCTCGGCCCCTCCGGCACCGGCAAGGAACTGGTGGCGCGGCTCATCCACCGCAAGTCCTCGCGCGCCGGCGGCCCCTTTGTCGTGCTCAACGCCGCGGCGATCACGCCCGAACGCATGGAAGTGGCGCTGTTCGGCACCGAGACGGCGGCGAGCCACGAGCGCAAGGTCGGCGCGCTCGAGGAAGCCCATGGCGGCATTCTCTATCTCGACGAAGTGGCCGACATGCCGCGCGGCACCCAGAACAAGATCCTGAGGGTGCTGGTCGACCAGCAGTTCGAACGCGTCGGCGGCACCAAGCGGGTCAAGGTCGACGTGCGCATCATCTCCTCGACCGCGCGCAATCTGGAGGAGCTGATCGCCGCGGGCGAATTCCGCGAGGACCTCTACCACCGGCTGGCGGTGGTGCCGATCAAGGTGCCGTCGCTCTCGGAGCGGCGCGAGGACATTCCGTTCCTGGTCGACACTTTCATGCGCCAGGTTTCCGAGCAGGCCGGAATCAGGAACCGCCGCATCGGCGAGGACGCGCTGGCCGTGATCCAGGCCCACACCTGGCCGGGCAACATCAGGCAGTTGCGCAACTATATGGAACGGCTGATGATTCTGGCCCGGTCCGACGGTCCGGACACGGTGATCAGCGCCGACATGCTGCCCGACGATGTCTCCGACATGCTGCCCAAGACCTCGGCCGCGGGGCCCAACCACATCATGACGCTGCCGCTCAGGGAGGCGCGCGAACTGTTCGAGCGCGATTACCTGATCGCCCAGATCAACCGGTTCGGCGGCAATATTTCCCGAACCGCCGAATTTGTCGGGATGGAGCGGTCGGCCCTGCATCGCAAATTGAAATCGCTTGGCGTATAAGCAGCGCAAAGCGGCGGCAGTCGCGACATCTCGGGACCGCCTGACAGAGCAGGCAAGGGGACGGCAATGAAAGTTATCATCTGCGGAGCGGGTCGTGTCGGCTACGGCATCGCCGAACGGCTGGCGGCCGAGGACAACGACGTGTCGGTGATCGATACCTCGCCGACGCTTGTCCAGGCCATCCGCGACACACTCGATGTGCGCAGCTATGTCGGCCACGGCGCCCATCCCGACGTTCTGGCCATGGCGGGCGCCGATCAGGCCGACATGATCATCGCGGTGACGCTGCACGACGAGATCAACATGGTCGCCTGCCAGGTGGCCCATTCGCTGTTCAACGTGCCCACCAAGATCGCCCGCATTCGCGCCCAGTCCTACCTCAAGTCGCACTGGGCGGACCTGTTCTCGCGCGACCACATGCCCATCGACGTGATCATTTCGCCCGAGGTCGAGGTTGGCCAGATGGTGCTGCGCCGCATCGCGCTGCCCGGCGCCACCGACGCGGTGCGCTTCGCCGAGGACAAGGTGGCGATGGTGGCGATCGAGTGCCTGGAGGACTGCCCGGTGGTCAACACGCCGCTGGTGCAGTTGAGTGAATTGTTTCCCGACCTGCTCGCCACCGTCGTCGGCGTCTGGCGCAACGAGAAGCTGTTCGTGCCGCATTCCTCCGACCAGCTCGAAACCGGCGACCTGGCCTATGTGGTCTGCGACCGCGACCATGTCCGCCGCACGCTCGGCCTGTTCGGCCACGAGGAGCAGGAGGCCGGCCGCATCGTCATCGCCGGCGGCGGCAATATCGGCTATTACGTCGCCGCCGCGATCGAGGAGCGGCAGCCCAAGACCCGCGTCAAGATCATCGAGATGGACCGGACCCGGGCGGTGACGATCGCCGATTCGCTGTCGCGCACGGTGGTGCTCAACGGCTCCTCGCTCGACCAGGACATCCTGGTGGAGGCCGACATCCAGAACGCCGACCTGATGGTGGCGCTGACCAATGACGACCAGGTCAACATCCTCTCCTCGGTGATGGCCAAACGGCTGGGCTGCAAGGCCAACCTGGCGCTGATCAACAATCCCTCCTACCAGACGCTGACCAAGACGATGGGCATCGACGCCCACATCAACCCGCGCGCGGTCACCATTTCGCGCATTCTCCAGCATGTCAGGCGGGGGCGCATCCGTGCGGTCTATTCGGTGCAGAAGGGGGCGGCGGAAGTGATCGAGGCGGAGGCGCTCGACACCTCGCCGCTGGTCGGCAAGCCGCTGAGGAGCCTGGAACTGCCCGACGGCGTGCGGATCGGCGCCATCTACCGCGACAAGCAGGTGCTTCGTCCGGACGGATCCCTCAAGATCAAGGCCAAGGACCGGGTGGTGATGTTCGCCGCGCTCGAATCCGTCCGCCACGTCGAACAGATGTTCCGCGTCAGCCTCGAGTTCTTCTGAGCCGATGCTCGGCGTCCTGCACGTCCTGGCAGTCTCGGTTGCAGGTCTTTTTGCGATGCTGGTGCCGGCGATCCTGTTCGCCATCACCGACGGCATGCGCGATCTGGCGCTGTCGATGCTGCTGGTCGGCTCGCTCGGCGTGTTCGCCGCGCTGATGGTGCTCGGCGCCATTTCCGGGTTCGAACGCCGGCTCGGGCGGGCGTCGGGCTATCTCGGGCTGGTCGCGGTCTGGGTGCTGTTGCCGGTCTTTGCCGCGGTCTCCTTCAAGACGCTCGCGGGGCTCACCTGGATGGATGCCTGGTTCGAGGCGGTGGCGGCGCTGACCACCTCCGGATCGACTCTGCTCGCGCGCGAGACCACCCCGCAGGCGATCCTGTTCTGGCGCGCCTCGATCGAATGGTACGGCGGGTTCCTGACGCTGGTGTCGATCATCCATGTGCTGGCGCCGGGCGGCTTCGGCGGGCTGCCGGCGGGCGACCGCCGCATCCTCACCGGCTATGCCAGCGACATGACCGTCGATCTCGTCGAATTCCGCGAGGTTCTCGGCCATTATGCGCTTCTGACCTTCGCCGTCTTCGTCGGCCTGATGCTGGCCGGCGTCGACGGGCCGTTCGCCGCGATGCTGGCGATGGTCGCCATCGCCACCGGCGGCTTCGTGCCGTTTGACGGATCGCTCGAGGATCACGCCGGGCCGCTGGCGCAGGTGGTGCTGGCGCTTGGGCTGGCTGTGGGCACGGTCAGTGTGTTCTGGCGCCGGCAATTGCTGCGCGCGCCAAGGCGGTTCCTGACGGTCAACCCCGAGACCGGCCTCATCGGGCTGGCGATTCTGCTGGTGGGGCTGCTCTATGCCGGGCGGATCTTCGCGGTCTCGGGCGGCGCCGACCTCGGCCCGATCCTGGCCGAAAGCCTGCTCACCGCCGCGTCGCTGATCGCCACCAGCGGCATCGAGAGCCGGCCGGGCGTGATCGCGCTCTGGCCCGACATCATCGTGCTGGTGGTCGTCGTCGTGGGCGGCGGGATCTATTCGACCACGGGCGGCTTCAAGGTCTACCGGATCGTGGCGATGGCGGTCCATTCCGCCCGCGAGCTCAACCAGCTTATCTACCCCAGCAGCGTGGCCAATCTCAGGTTCGGCCGTCACGTCATCGACGAACAGAGCATGCGCGCGATCTGGACCTATTTCGCGCTGTCGCTGCTCATCATCGCCGTTTCGGCGATGGCGCTGACCTTCACCGCCACCGGATTTGACGGAGGAATCGCCATGGCGGTGGCGTTTTTCGCCAATGCCGGGCCGGTCTACGAGGCGCTGATGCCGCCGGTCTACACGACGGAGCCGCTCAACCAGGTGTGGCCGCACCTGGCGGCGATGCCGGCATCCGCCAAACTCGCCGCGATCGTGGTGATGACGCTGGGACGCCTTGAAGTCATGGTGGTTTTCGCGGTTCTGAACGTGCGCTACTGGATCAACCGCTAGCCGCCGGTGCCTGCAGGCAGCGTACCGGAGCCGGAAAATCAAGTGTTTACAAAACCCCGTAACAATGATCTTCTGTGGCACGTTCGAACGAGCGTTTTTCTGTCAGCGGCAAGCAATCAATATCTGTCTGTCAGAGGGAGTAGAGGTGTTCGGAACTTGACGTAACGGAAAGCGTGAGGCCGGATGTCTTTTGGATGTCCGGACGCCAGGCTTCCGGACCAGGATCCGGACAGGGTGCGGTACTGACCTGCGATTGAGCAGGCAAGAAAAAGACGGATGATAAAGCGCAATGGCGGAGCGTTCACAAAACCTGCAGGATCTCTTTCTCAACACGGTTCGCAAGCAGAAGATATCCCTGACGATCTTCCTGATCAACGGGGTGAAGCTGACCGGCGTTGTGACGTCATTCGACAATTTCTGCGTCCTTCTGAGACGCGACGGGCATTCGCAGCTTGTCTACAAGCATGCGATTTCGACGATCATGCCGAGCCAGCCCGTGCAGATGTTTGAAAACGAGGACGCCGGCAACGGCGCCTGACGGGATAACGCACATCGAGACCGTAGACAGTACCGGAAATTTCGTGGACGCGGACGGCAAGTCCGGCGTCACCCGTGCAATCGTGCTGATTCCGGCCTTGCGCACGCGCAACGCCGCGCCCGGAACCGCCGCCGATGGCGGCGACGTGGTCAAGCGCCCCGACGCCCACCGCATGGGCGAGGCCATCGGCCTGGCCGGCGCCATCGATCTCAAGGTGGCCGAAGCGCTGATCGTGCCGATCTCTGCGCCGCGCCCGTCGACGCTGTTCGGCAAGGGCAAGATGCTGGAGATCCTGGCGCTGATCGAATCCACCGGGGCGGAGCTGGTCATCGTCGACCATCCGCTCACGCCGGTGCAGCAGCGCAACCTGGAGACCGAGTGGAAGGTCAAGGTGATCGACCGCACCGGGCTCATTCTCGAAATCTTCGGCCGCCGCGCCTCCACCAAGGAAGGCGTGCTGCAGGTCGAGCTCGCGCATCTCAACTACCAGAAGGGCCGGCTGGTCCGGAGCTGGACCCACCTCGAGCGCCAGCGCGGCGGCGGCGGCTTCATGGGCGGCCCCGGCGAAACCCAGATCGAGGCCGACCGGCGGCTGCTGCAGGAGCGAATCATCAAGCTCGAGCGCGAGCTCGAGCAGGTGCGCCGCACCCGCCAGCTGCACCGCGCCAAGCGCAAGAAGGTGCCGCATCCGATCGTGGCGCTGGTCGGCTACACCAATGCCGGCAAGTCGACGCTGTTCAACCGGCTGACCGGCTCGGAAGTGCTGGCCGAGGACATGCTGTTCGCCACGTTGGACCCGACGCTCAGGCGCATGAAGCTGCCGCACGGCGCCACCGTGATCCTGTCGGACACCGTGGGCTTCATCTCCAACCTGCCCACCCATCTGGTCGCCGCCTTCCGGGCGACGCTCGAAGAGGTGATCGAGGCCGATCTGATCCTGCATGTGCGCGACATGTCCGATCCCGACCGCAAGTCCCAGGCCGCCGATGTCGAGGCGATCCTGAAGAGCCTCGGCGTGGGCGAAGGCGACGGCCGCAAGCTGATCGAGGTCTGGAACAAGATCGACCTGCTGGATGCGGAGGCTGCCGAGGATCTCAAGCTCAGGGCTGAGAAATCGGACAACGCCATCGCGCTCTCGTCGGTCACCGGCGAAGGCGTCGACACGCTGCTGTCGGTCATCGAGGCGCGGATTTCGGGCGAACTGGCGACCCGTACCGTCACGCTGACGACGCGGCAACTGCCGATCATGTCCTGGATCTACGACCGGGGCAGGGTGAAGAGCCGGATCGATCACGAGGATGGGTCGGTGGAAATCATCGCCGAATTCACCGCCTCCGACAGTCTCGATCTCGACCGGCAGCTTGGCCTCGGGCCGAAGCCCGACACCGACTACTAGCCTTCGGGCCCGCTGGCGCCGCCCGGTTCCTGCCTCCTGCCTCCTGCCGTGACGCGGGGAGGCGGCCCCGACGATTCCGATTTCGACAGACACGCGCGACCCTTTGCCGGACGCGATGCTTCTCGCCTGAATACAGGTATTTACAATACCTGTATTCAGGCGTAATCAGTCAACAGCGGGCATCGGGGTCCGAGTCCGGCGCGGCGGCAACGGGCGAGGGGGCCCGGTGCCCGCGACAGAGTGCAACAGGAGAGACAGCGATGGCGACGACGGCTGAACGAATGCGGGCCTGGCAGGGGCCGGCGATCCTGAGTTTCGGCTTCCGGCCGTTCTTCCTGCTGGGAGCGGCCTGGGCGGCGCTGGCGATGATCCTGTGGGTGATGATGCTTGCGGGCGCGGCACCGCTGCCCACCGCCTTCGACCCGGTCGCCTGGCATGCGCATGAATTCCTGTTCGGCTATCTGGGGGCAGTGCTCGCCGGGTTCCTGCTGACCGCGGTGCCTAACTGGACCGGCGGCCTGCCGGTCACCGGATGGCCGCTCGCGGGCCTGGTGGCGCTGTGGCTGGTCGGCCGGATCGCGGTGGCGGTCTCGGCTCTGCTTCCGCCTTATGCCGCCTTGGCGCTCGACCTGGCCTTGCCGGTGGCGCTCGCGGGCTTCCTGCTGCGCGAGATCCTCGTCGGGCGGAACTGGCGCAACCTGCCGGTGCTCCTGCTGCTGGCGGTCTGGATGCTCGCCAATGCCGGCTTTCACCTCCAGGCGCTCGGCGACGGGATGCCCGCCTATGGCGCCGAGCTGCGGCTCGGCCTGTCCGCCGCCATCCTGCTGATCACGCTGATCGGCGGACGCATCGTGCCGTCGTTCACCCGCAACTGGCTGGTGCAGCGGAAGGCCAGGCAGTTGCCGGCAGTTCCGGGCCGGGTCGACAAACTGGTGCTGGCGGCGACCGTGCTGGCGCTGGCGGCCTGGGTGGCGGCGCCCGAGCATCCGGCGACCGCAGCGCTGTGCGCCCTGGCCGGGCTCGGCCATCTCTATCGGCTCGCGGGTTGGCAGGGCCGGCGCACCGGCGCCGAGCCGCTGGTCTGGGTGCTGCACGTGGCCTATGCCTTCGTGCCGCTGGGGTTCCTGGCGATCGCCGGAGCGGCGGTCCTGCCCTATCCCGCGGCCGCCGCGCAGCATGTGTGGATGGCCGGCGGCATCGGCCTGATGACGCTCGCGGTGATGAGCCGGGCGAGCCTTGGCCATGCCGGGCGGCCGCTGAAGGCCACG
>NZ_JRJG01000172.1 GCF_000759435.1 Hoeflea sp. BAL378 | reverse complement strand
CGCGGGCGAGCCTAATCCAAGCCGCGGGCGCTTCCAACCGGCCGCGGCCACTGCCTCGCGACTAATCCCGACAAGGTCCGGCGAGCCGCCTCACGGTCTCGACGAACAGCGTCTCGCCGCCCGGCTCCCAACCGAGCGCGCGGATCTTTCCGCACTCCATGGCGGCCACCGCCGCCGTATCGGCGCGTGCGGGCAGGGGGTGCGGGCAGCCCCTGGCGTCGCTGACGATGGACAGGATGTCGTGCGTGTCGGCGATCAAGTCGGAGACATTGAACACCGCGCCGCCCACTTCCGCCGCGTCCGCCTCCAGCATCAGCCGCACCGCCCGGCCCACGTCGCGGCCGTGCACCTCGGAGCCGGCGCGCACCGGCACCGGCCGGCCCGCCAGATAATCTCCGATCAGCCCGTCCCATTTGTTGGGGTGCAAATCGCCATAGACGCCGGTCAGCCTGAGGCTCGCGGCGCAGTAGTCCGGGTCGCTCAGCGCGGCGAGCGCCTTTTCGCAGCCAAGCTTGACCTCGCCATACAGACTTGACGGCGCCAGGTCCGTGTCCTCGGTGAGGGCCACGCCCGCGGGAATGCCGTCATAGACCGCGCGGCTCGACAGGAACACCGCGCGGCGGAGGCCGGCGCGTCTGGCCGTCTCGAACAGTCGAACGCTTCCGTCCAGATTGCGCCTGCGGAAGGCCGCGGGATCATCGCCTTCGCCGCCGCGATAGCGGCCGGGGACATGATCGAAAGCGGCATGGATGAGAAAGGCGGCGCCCTCGACCGGCGCGTCGTAATCGCCGGCCGCATCCAGCGTGAACTCGAAAAAACCGACGGGAGCGGAAAACAGGCCGCTCGCGGGCGGCGTCCGTCCGGCGACCACGACCTCGTAGCCCGCCGCCAGCAGCTCCTCGACGATGTAGCGGCCGACCAGCCCTGTGCCGCCGGTGACGAGGGCCTTCATGCCACCCGCGATCCGGCGGTTGCGGAGGGGCCGGCAAGCGACGCGATGTCGGGAATGGCCTTGCCCTCGTAGAAGGCATGCCACAGCGCGATGAGCGGCTCGAGCTGCTGCGCCTTCGGATGGCTCGCCTCCCAGGGCTTCTCATACTGGTAGTGCAGCACGCCGATCTGTTTCCAGTCCCAGAGTTCCGGCAGGTTGAACCAGACATATTGCAGCATGTTCATATAGACCGGCAGGCCGTGCCAGTCGGGAAAGAACGTCTCGAGAAACGTCTGGTCGGTGCGCCGCCAGAAGATCTCCGGTTGATCCAGCCGTTCGAGCATGGCGGCAAAGGTCGCGGCGGACGGCTTGGCGACGAAGACGCCGGAATTGAGCCGTTTGAAATCCTCGAGGCTCTCATAGACATTGGGAGCCGCGGAAAACTCCGGATAGCCGAACAGCCTGTCGATGTTGCGCAGCACCAGCGCGTCGGCGTCGATGAAGACGCATCTCTCGTAGCCGACGAGCTGCCACAGACGCAGCTTGCAGAAATTGTCGAGCGGCGAGTGGAAGGCGGGCTTGCGGCCCTTGGCGAAGGGCGCCGCCGCATGCAGGTTGCCGCGGGCGTGGCGCTCGTTGAAGCCGTCGGACAGGTCCAGGTGATCGACCTCGATCAGCCGGCAGCCGAGCTCGCCAAGCGGCGCCAGATCGGCGGCGTCGACGCCGCCGGTGCACAGCACCACGACATCGGCCGTGGTCTGCGTGCGCCCGATCGAGCGCGCCAGCGCCAGCGCGCCCATGGCGTAGTCATGGTTGGTGACCAGCGTGACGAAGGCATGGGCCGAGCGGGCGCCGGTCTTCGGCCGGACGCCCTCCGGAGCGGTGGTCTCCGTCAAGAGACCTCCCTGAGAGACTTGCCTTCCGGATCGCGGTTGATCTTGGTGGCGATGTCCTTGGTCCAGGCCGAGACGGCGGGGACCCTGCTGCGGTCGACGCGGTAGGCGAATTTCTTGGCCACATCGACGACTTCCTCGAGCAGGCCTTCCCTGAGCGTGGTCGGTTCGAGGCCGAGGCCCAGGAACTTCTCGTTGCGCACCACCAGGTCGTTTTCGGCCGCTTCCTTGCGCGGGTTGGGCAGCCAGGCGATCTGGGCGCCGGTGAGGCCGGCGATCATCTGCGCGAGATCGCGCACCCGGTGGGTCTCGGTCATCTGGTTGAAGATCTCGACCTTGGAGCCGCGTGCGGGCGGGTTGTTGAGCGCGATCTCGATGCAGCGCACCGAATCCTGGATATGGATGAAGGCGCGGGTCTGGCCGCCGCTGCCGTGCACGGTCAGCGGATAGCCGATCGCCGCCTGGATCAGGAAGCGGTTGAGCACGGTGCCGTAGTCGCCGTCATAGTCGAACCGGTTGACCAGTTGCGGGTGCCGCCGCGTCTGGTCGGTGTGGGTGCCCCAGACGATGCCCTGGTGCAGGTCGGTGATGCGCAGGCTGTCGTTCTTGGCGTAGAACTGGAAGATCAACTGATCGAGGCACTTGGTCATGTGGTAGATCGAGCCGGGATTGGACGGGTAGAGAATGTCCTGGGTGACCGTCTTGCCGTCCATAGTCTCGATGCCGACCGGCAGATAGCCCTCGGGGATCGCCGCGCCCACGGTCGAATAGCCGTAGACGCCCATGGTGCCCAGATGCACCAGATGCGCGTCGAGATCGATCTCCACCATGGCGTTGAGCAGATTGTGGGTGCCGTTCACATTGTTGCTGACGGTGTAGTTCTTGTGCCGGTCGCTCTTCATCGAATAGGGCGCGGCGCGCTGTTCGGCGAAATGGATGATGGCGTCCGGACGCTCCTCGGCCAGCCAGTTCTTGAGAAGCTGGTAGTCTTTCGCGAGGTCGATCAGGTGGAAATGGATCTTGCGGCCGGTCTCGGCATGCCAGATCCTTGTGCGTTCCTGGATCGAATCCATCGGGGTGAGCGACTGCACGCCGAGCTCCGTGTCGATCCAGCGGCGCGACAGGTTGTCTAGGATGTGGATTTCGTGCCCGGCATTGGACAGGTGCAGGGATGTGGGCCACCCGATGAAGCCGTCTCCGCCCATGATTGCAATCTTCATCCGTGTGTCTCCTGTGCCAGCGGTGTTTTCATTCTGATAGATCGGTTTTATGACAGAAAGACGATTGCCTCAATTCCTTAACCGGGTTGTGGACAGATCAGATCGATGATGGAACGGGGCCAGGGCACATGGACGCAAAGCTGTCGGGGGAATTGCGCGACGGCGGGCATCTGCTCACGCAGCGGGTCTATTACGAGGACACGGACTTCTCCGGCTTCGTCTATCACGCCCGCTATCTGCATTTCTTCGAGCGCGGCCGCACCGACTTTATCCGCCTGCTCGGCGTCTCCCAGGGCGCGCTGCACGCGGAAGCCGATCCGGCGGACGCCGTGGCCTTCGTCGTCAGGCGGATGGAGATCGACTTCCGCTCGCCTGCACGCATGGACGATGTGCTGACGATTTCCACCCGGCCGGTCGACATCCGCGGCGCGCGCATGCTGCTGTCGCAGACCATCAGCCGCGACGCTGTCCTGCTGGCGGAGGCTTCGGTCACCGTTGCGGTGGTCAACGGCCTGGGCCGGGCGCGCCGCCTGCCAGAGGCGCTCGCTACGAAATTTACCGCCGCACCGCAGCAATGAGCCGGGCCGGCGGCGCGGCGCGAATCCTAACCAAGCCTTAACCATAATTATTTATGAATGAAATCGTGAGGATTGCGCGGACTGCGTGCGCCATCCTTTGACCAAAATTGGCCGCGAGAAGACTCGGGAAGTGAATAGACGGCGGTCGCTCACTTCTGGATTCCCGGCACAAGTGACATTTTGGCCGCCCGGTAATAACACCGGGCGTTTGGATTCGAGGGATATGTGAATGGAACAAGTTGGACTTGCGGCAACCAGCGAAGTAACGCTCTGGTCGCTCTTCATGCAGGCCGGGTTCGTGGTCAAGTTCGTGATGCTGGGCCTCATCGGCGCATCGATCTGGACATGGGCCATCGTGGCCGACAAATGGATATCGTTCAACAAGTTCCGGCGCCAGTTGGATCAGTTCGAGCAGGTGTTCTGGTCCGGGCAATCGCTCGAGGAGCTCTACCGGACGCTGTCGGACCGGAAATCCTCGGGCATGAGCGCCATCTTCGTCTCCGCCATGCGCGAATGGAAGAAGTCGTTCGAGCGCGGCGCCAAATCGCCGATCGGGCTGCAGATGCGGATCGACAAGGCGATGGACGTGACGCTGGCGCGGGAATCCGACGCGCTTGAATCCAGGCTCGGCTCGCTCGCCACGATCGGCTCGGCGGCGCCGTTCATCGGTCTGTTCGGCACGGTGGTCGGCATCATGACCTCGTTCCAGGCCATCGCCGGATCGAAATCGACCAATCTGGCCGTGGTGGCGCCGGGCATTGCCGAAGCGCTGCTCGCCACCGCCATCGGCCTGCTCGCCGCCATTCCCGCGGTCATCGCCTACAACAAGTTCTCCGCCGACGCGGGCAAGCTGTCGGCCCGCATGGAAGGCTTCACCGACGAGTTCTCCGGCATCCTGTCGCGCCAGATCGACGAGCGCCTGAGCGCCCGCGCGGCTGCGGAATAGGAGGCGGCATGGGCATGTCAGCACAGGGTGGCCGAAGCGGCGGATCGCGCCGCGGACGCCGGGGCGGCCGCAAGCAGCTCCTGAGCGAGATCAACGTCACGCCGTTCGTCGACGTGATGCTGGTGCTCCTGATCATCTTCATGGTGGCGGCGCCGCTGCTCACCGTCGGCGTGCCGATCGACCTGCCGGAAACCCAGGCGAAGGCGCTCAATTCCGACACCCAGCCGATCACGGTGTCGGTCAATTCCGAGGGCCAGGTGTTTCTGCAGGAAACGGAGATTCCGATCGAGGAAGTCGTCGCCAAACTCGAGGCGATCGCCACCACCGGCTACAGCGAACGGATCTATGTCCGCGGCGACACCAATGCGGATTACGGCACCGTCATGAAGGTGATGGCGCGCATCTCGGCGGCCGGGTTCACCAATCTCGGCCTGGTCACGCTTCAGGAACAGGACAGTTGACGGCGCGCGGATGAAGGGAAGCCTGGCGACATCGACGGTATTGCACGCGCTCGTGCTGGGCTTCGCGCTGGCGTCGTTCGGCGCGCCGAAGACGCTTGAGGTGGCGGATGTGGAATCCTTTCCCGTCTCCATCGTGCCCGTCGAGGAGATCACCCAGATCCAGCAGGGCGAAAAGACCGCGCCCGTGGCCGAGATCGCGGCGCCGATCCCGACCGCGCGGCCCGACCCGGTGCCCGACGCGGAGAACGCCGGCGAAAATGACGTCGACCTGAAATCCGCCACGGCGGCCACGCCGAGCCCGCAGGAAGTCGTGTCCGAGGCGCCGCCGAAGCCCGCGGAAAAGCCGGCGCCGGTGCCCGAACCC
>NZ_JRJG01000171.1 GCF_000759435.1 Hoeflea sp. BAL378 | reverse complement strand
CACCAGCACCGGGGCATAGAATCGGCGGGCCATGTAGTGAACCAGCTTCCAGCCGCCGCCATATTCGAGCGACGCCCAGCTCGCCACCGGCCAGGTGTCGTTGAGCTGCCAGTAGAGCGTGCCCATGCAGCGCGGCTTGCACGAGCGCCAGAACTCGATGGCGGTCTTCATCGCCAGGCCCTGGCTGACCTGGGAAAGCCAGGTCATGTCCTCGAATTTTTCGGGAAAGCGGACATAGCGCGCCAGCGTCTCGACGATGCGGCTGTTGCCGCCGCGGTTGCGCTGGTGCACCTCCATCACCCGCGACGAGACGTTGCGGTCTCGGGGCTCGGTGAAGCCGGCGATGATCCGGTTCGAGGGAAACGACTGGAAGCCGAATTCCGAGCAGAAGCGCGGCCTCACGCTACGGTAGTGCTCGAAATCCTTCGACGAATGCCAGACGTCCCAGAAATGCATGTCGCCCGAGGTGTCGTCATGCCAGCCGTCGCCGAAATCGAGCCGGCCGACCGAAGGCGAGGACGGCCAGAAGGCGACATCGGGTCGGGCTTCCGCCACCGCCTCCTCGAGCGCCGCGTTGAGCCGCGCGTAGATGGCGAGGTAGCGGTCGCGGTTGGCCCGGGCCTCGGGATACCAGGTGAGCGCCCCGATCACCTCGTTGTCGCCGCACCACAGCGCCAGGCAGGGATGGCCCGAAAGGCGGCGGATCTGCTGGCGCACCTCGCGCTTCACACTTGCGAGCCAGGCCGGGTCATGCGCCGGGTAGAGGCTGCAGGAAAACATGAAATCCTGCCAGACCATCAGCCCGAGCCCCGAGCACAGCTCGTAGAACCAGTCGGGCTCGTACTGTCCGCCGCCCCAGACCCGGATCATCGTCATGTTGGCCTCGACCGCCGAGACGAGCCGGTCGCGGACAACCTCCCTGGTCGCCCGCGCCGGCAGCGCGTCGGCCGGAATCCAGTTGGCGCCGCGCATGAAGATCTCGCGCCCGTTGACCCGGAAGGCGAACTTCGCGCCGGTTTCGTCCGCATCGGTCAGGAGCTCGACCGTCCTCAACCCGATGCGCCGGGTCGTCGCGTCCTGTCCCAGCCGGATGTCGAGATCATAGAGGGGCTGGGTCCCGTGCCCGGCCGGCCACCACAGCTTTGGGTTTTCGATCGTCAGCGACAGCCGTGCCGTGCCCTCGCCGGGCCAGACCTGAACCGTGGCGCGTGCCGCCTGACCGTCGCAGACCGCGTGCGCCTCGACCTCGCCCGCCGCGAAGGCGGTGTAGTGCAGATCGATCTCCAGCATCACACGACCCTCGCGGTGCACCTGCCGGACCATGACGTCGTCGAGCCGCGCCGTCTCCGAGCGCCGGAGCGTCACCGGTCCGCTAAGCCCCAGCGGCGACAGCGCGATGTTCCAGTCCCAGCCGGCGTCGCAATGGGTCTTGCGCAGGAAATTGTAGTGCGGGATGCGGTTGTTGTCCTTGGTGTAGGGCACCGGGAAGTCCGAGGCCGCGGCCCGCGCGGCGGCTTCGGCGGAGTTGGACAGGAAGCGGACTTCGAGGCGGTTTTCGCCCGAGACGAGCGTTTCGCCCACCTCGAAATCCTGGCGCAGGAAGCGGTTGTCGACCCGTCCCAGCAGATGGCCGTTCAAGCGGATCTCGGCCACGCAGTCGATGCCGTCGAACGACAGCGTCCAGACGCCGTCGCCGGCCGCAGAAAAATCGAAGCGCTGCGTCGCCGTCCACTCGCTTTCATGGATCCAATCGAGCGTGACCTCCGTGTCGCGCCAGTAGGGATCGGCGATGAGGCCGGCGTCCAGCAGCGCGGAATGTACGTCGCCGGGCACGGCCAGCGACACCGCGTGCGTGCCGTTCGTCACGCTCCAGTCCTGCGACAGGTCCAGCGGTCCGGCGATCATGTCTGGCTGAACTGTCATGGCGCGCTGTCCTCCCGGCGGTGCATTGCCCGTCAATGCCATGTTCGCGCGCAGGGAGAAAGATGAGGCCCGCGGTTTTCGCGGCCGGCCCGCCGGCGCCCGCGCGATCGGATCCGTGCCCGCCCGGCACGGGACCCGCGTGAGAATTGTGTTTGCCCCCGCAGGATTGTAGTGCTTGTCAGGGTCGAGTGGATGTTGGGAGAGACCATGACGGTGACGGGGCCGGAGCAGGCGGATCAGACCAAGCGCAAGCGCGGAAAGGGCGCGGGCGCGGTCTACGACACGCTCCGGCACGAGATCCTTAACCTGACGCTTGCGCCCGGAAGCCCGATCGACGAGGTCCGGCTGTCCGAGCGCTTCGGCATCTCGCGCACGCCTATCCGCGAGGCGCTGGTCAAGCTCGCGGGCGAGGGGCTGGTGGTCACGCTTGCCAACCGCTTCACCCTGGTGGCGCCGATCGATTTCCCCAATCTCCCGCAGTTTTTCGACGCGCTTACGCTGATGTACCGGGTCACCACGCGGCTCGCCGCCGCCAATCGGACGCCGGACGACGTGGCGGTCATTCGCAGGCTTCAGGACGCCTACGCCCGGGCGGTGGAGGCCAGGGACGTGGCCGAGATGATCGAGGTCAACCGCAATTTCCACGCCGCAATCGCGCGCGCGGGAAACAACCGCTACTATGCGGAGCTGTTCGAACGGCTGCTCGACGAGGGAAGGCGGCTGCTGCGGCTCTATTATTCGTCCTTCAATGACGACCTGCCGCGCGCCTATCTCCAGGAGCATGAGGACATGGTGCAGGCGATCGAGCGGCAAGACATCGAGGCAGCCGATCGCATCGCTGAGGCCCATGCGGGGCAGATCGTAAGGCAGATCCAGGCCTATATCACCCGGGATTCCCGCCTCAACGCCGATATCCGGCTCTGACCGGCCGGGCCACGGCCGCGCCGGGAGCGGCGATCCGCGTTTCACGCCAAATCATGTCGACAATAAAAATACAATGCGGTAGAATGGCTCCCGACGGACGCTGACGCGGCGCCGGGCAGCGCCGGCAAAGCTCTGGCGCACCGCCCTGATCGCAAGCTGCCGAGACCGGCTGAGGGACCACAAAGGACCGACCCATGGACGACACCATCTTCAAAGGCTGCATTCCCGCGCTCATGACGCCGTGCAAGCCCGACCGGACTCCGGATTTCGATGCGCTGGTGCGCAAGGGGCGCGAGCTGGTCGATGCCGGCATGTCGGGCGTCGTCTATTGCGGCTCGATGGGCGACTGGCCGCTGCTGAGCGACGCTGAGCGCATGGAAGGCGTTGCCCGGCTGGTCGGGGCAGGGGTTCCCACCGTTGTCGGCACCGGCGCGATCAACAGCGCCTCGGCGGTGGCCCATGCGGCCCATGCGGCGGAAGTCGGCGCGCAGGGGCTGATGGTCATTCCCCGCGTGCTCTCGCGCGGCAGTTCGGCCGCGGCCCAGGCCGCCCATTTCAAGGCGATCCTGTCGGTGGCATCTGACTTGCCCGCGGTGATCTACAACAGCCCCTATTACGGCTTCGCCACCCGCGCCGACCTGTTCTTCGCGCTGCGCAGGGATCACCCGAACCTGATCGGCTTCAAGGAATTCGGCGGCGCCGCCGACCTGCGCTACGCGGCCGAAAACATCACGTCGGCCGACGACAGCATCACCCTGATGGTCGGCGTCGACACCAATGTCTTCCACGGCTTCGTCAATTGCGGCGCCACCGGCGCGATCACCGGCATCGGCAACGCGCTGCCGAACGAGGTGCTGCACCTGGTCTCGCTGTGCAAGCAGGCCGCAGCGGGCGATGCGAAAGCCAGGGCGCGGGCCAAGCAGCTCGACGAGGCGCTGGGCGTGCTGTCCTCCTTCGACGAAGGCGCCGACCTGGTGCTCTATTACAAGCATCTGATGGTGCTCAACGGCGACGCGGAATACACGCTGCATTTCTACGAGACCGACGCGCTCTCGGCCTCGCAGAAGAACTACGCCGAAACCCAGTACCGGCTGTTCAAGGCCTGGTACGCCGAGTGGTCAAGGGAAGCCTGAACGTCCTCGCAAGACCGATTTGACAGCCCGGGGTCCGTCAGCGGAATCCGGGCTGGATCAGGTCCGTCAGGCGGCGCCCGGAGTCGTCCGATCGCCTCTCTAAATCATTGCGATCGCTGCCCGCCGACCCCTTTCCACATTAACAAAGATTAAGTTGATACGCCGGAAGAACGGGTTCACTCAGGACGTCGGGAGGACAGTCATCAAGACAGAAAGATCCTGACATGCCGACCCTTCTCAACCGCTATGCAACCCCCTTCATCACCGGCCTTTTTCTGGTTTCGCTCGTCTCGGGCGTGGCGCTGTTCTTCCACTGGGGATCAGCCGCCTTCCACGGCATGCACGAATGGCTGTCGATGGTCCTTATCCTCCCCTTCGCCCTGCATGTGTGGAAGAACTGGCGCCCGTTCCTCGCCTATTTCAAGCGGCTCCCGATGCTGGCGGCCCTCGTCGTGTCGCTGGCCGGCGGGCTGGCCTTCGCCGTGCCGGCCATGACCGGGGAGGGCGCCGGCACATCGCCGCAGCGGGCCATCTTCCAGGCGTTTGAAGGCGGCTCCCTGGCCCATGTCGCACCGCTCTTCGGTCACGACGGCGAGAGCCTGGCCGCCGTGCTGCGCGACAAGGGGCTGACGGTCCCGGGCCCCGACGCCACCATAAAGGCGATCGGAGAAGCCTCGGGCAAATCCGCCTTCGACGTGATCGGCCAGGTCGCCGCGGCCAAGCGCTGATCCCTCTTTTGAGCTCCCCTTCAGGGGGTCCGCAGGACGGCTCTGG
>NZ_JRJG01000170.1 GCF_000759435.1 Hoeflea sp. BAL378 | reverse complement strand
CGCCGCCGCACCCCTTGCGCCTCGAGTTCGGCGAGCTCGCGCCTGCGGGCGCGCCCGTCGGCGAGCGTCATCGCCAGCAGGCCGACCAGCACCACGGCGGTGGCCGCGTAGGAGAGAAAGACGAAGGCTTCGTGGCTCATCATGGGCGCGCCTCGCTGCTGCCGATGGACTGCGCCGCCTGGCGCCGCATGGCGCTCACCCGCCGCCGCAGGATCTCGTTGCGCATCGCCATGAAATGCAGGGTGAAGAAGATCAGCGTGAAGGCGATCGCCATCACCAAGAGCGGATAGAGCAGCGTCGGGTGGATGGTCGGGCCGTCGAGCCGCATGACGCTCGCCGGCTGGTGCAGCGTGTTCCACCACTCGACCGAGAACTTGATGATCGGGATGTTGATGAAGCCCACAAGCGTGAGCACCGCCGCCGGCCGCGCGGCGCGGGCCGGATCGTCCATCGCCTTGTGCAGCGCCATCAGCCCCAGATACATCAAAAACAGCACGAACACCGAGGTGAGCCGTGCGTCCCAGACCCACCAGGTGCCCCACATCGGCCGGCCCCAGAGCGAGCCGGTCAGCAGCGACAGGAAGGTGAAGGCGGCGCCGATCGGCAGCGCCGACTTGGCGGCGACATCGGCCAGCGGATGCCGCCACACCAGCGTGCCGATCGAGGCCACCGCCATCACCGAATAGCACATCATGGCGAGCCAGGCCGACGGCACGTGGATGAACATGATCCTCACCGTGATGCCCTGCTGGTAATCCTCGGGTGCTGCGAAGGACATGTAGAGCCCGATCAGCAGGGTGACCGCCGAGGCGGCTGCGAGATAGGGCAGCACCCGCCCGGACAGGGCGAGAAACCGGGTCGGATTGGCGAGGCTGGTAAACCAGCCCTGGGGGGCGGTGGTGTCACTCATGCTTTGTCTCTAATGCTTGCCGGAACCGGTTTCAATGCGCCAGATCAAACTGGCGCGCTGAACGGCTGTGTCAATCGGACGCTCCCTTCAGCGCCGCGGCGGCCGCGACCGGGCCGAGGGCGGCGAAGAACAGCGCGATCGCCGACAGGATCATGAAGGGCGGCCAGAACGGATCGGGATCGGTCACCGCGGCGTAGGAGGCGCTCACCCCGAAGATCAACACCGGGATGGCGAGCGGCAGGATCAGGATCGACACCAGGAGCCCGCCGCGCGGCAGCGCCACGGCGATCGCCGCCCCCACCGCGCCGATGAAGGAGATCGCCGGGGTGCCCGCCAGCAGCGTCAGCATCACAGCACCCGTGGACAGCGCGCTCATGTTCATGAGCAGGCCCAAGAGCGGCGCGGCCAGCACCAAGGGAAGGCCGGTGGCGAGCCAGTGCGCGAGGCACTTGACGAACACCGTCGCCACCAGCGCCAGCCAGTCCTGCATCAGGAGCAGGTCGAGCGAGCCGTCCTCGCGGTCGGCCTGGAACAGCCGGTCGAGGCCCAAGAGCGAGGCGAGCAGCGCGCCGATCCACAGGATCGCCGGGCCGATCCGCGCGAGAAGATTGAGATCCGGGCCGATGCCGAAAGGGATGACGGCGACCACCGCGAGAAAGAACAACACGCCCAGCATCGCCGCCCCGCCGGAGCGGGTGGCGATCGCCAGGTCGCGTTTGAGCAGCGCCATCATGACCAGCTCTCCGCCGAGGCGGACGCCGCCCGGTGCCTGCCCGACAGTTCGAGCGAGCGGACGGCATCGAGCCCCAGCGGCTGGTGGGTGGCGGCGATCGCCATGCCGCCCTCTGCCAGATGCGCCCGCACCAGATCGGCGAAGAGCTGGTCGGAGCGCTTGTCCAGCGCCGCGGTCGGCTCGTCGAGCAGCCACAGCGGCCGGTGCGCCACCAGGAGCCGCGCCAGCGCGATGCGCCGCTGCTGGCCGGCGGAGAGATAGCCGAAGGGCAGATGCGCCACGCCGCCGAGTTCGACCGCGTCGATGGCCGCGTCGATCGACAGGCCGCGGCCGCTTTCGGGCGCCTGGAAACGCTGCCAGAAGGCGAGGTTCTCCGACACCCTGAGCTCGCGCTTCATGGCGTTGCGGTGGCCGAGATAATGGGTGAATTCGGCGACCGGCAGTTCGGCCCCGTCGTCGCCGGCAAGCGTGAAGCGTCCCGAATCAGCCGCGAGCAGTCCCGCGAGCACGCGCAGCAGCGTCGACTTGCCCGCCCCGTTGGGGCCGGTGACGACCAGCGCCTCGCCGCGCGTAAGGGTAAAGGAGACATCTTCGAACAGGACGCTGTCGCCCCGGCGTCCCTTGAGTTTGGTGGCTGTCGCCTGCATTCAGTCCCCGCTTCGACCCGCCGGTGAAAGCCGCGGACCGGTCAAAAACATGCCGCCCAAAAAAATGACAAATGAGCCATTGGTTGATCTGGCACGTTCTTACGAAATTATCTATAACCCCCGCAACCACGCCAGCGGTCGGCGTGATTTTGATAAAGCGCCGAACATGACGCCTCCCGGCGTCACGGGCGGACAGCGGAAATGATCGTACCCGCATCCTTTACGCATGAGCGTGCAGGGGTTCGCCTTGAAACATCGGCTGAACTGATGAAAGCGGGTTGCCTGTGGCCAAATCACTCGACAGCTTCAAATGCCGTTCCACCCTCAAGGTCGGTGACACCGACTATGTCTATTACAGCCTGGTCGAGGCCGAGAAGAACGGACTGACCGGGATTTCGGCGCTTCCCTTCTCGATGAAGGTGATTCTCGAAAACCTGCTGCGCAACGAGGACGGACGCACCGTCAAGAAGGAAGACATCCTCGCCGTCGTGGCCTGGCTCACCAACAAGGGCAATGCCGAGGCCGAGATCGCCTACCGTCCGGCGCGCGTGCTGATGCAGGACTTCACCGGCGTTCCCGCCGTGGTCGACCTCGCCGCCATGCGCGACGCCATGGTGGCGCTCGGCGGCGACCCGCAGAAGATCAACCCGCTGGTGCCGGTCGATCTGGTCATCGACCATTCGGTGATCGTCGACGAATTCGGCACGCCCACCGCGCTGGCGCGCAATGTCGAGCATGAATACGAGCGCAACGGCGAGCGCTACCGCTTTTTGAAGTGGGGCCAGCAGGCGTTCAAGAATTTCCGCGTCGTCCCCCCCGGCACCGGCATCTGCCACCAGGTCAACCTCGAATATCTGGGCCAGACCGTCTGGACCCGCGAAGAGGACGGCGAAATCACCGCCTATCCCGACACCTGCGTGGGCACCGACAGCCACACCACCATGATCAACGGCCTGGGCGTTCTGGGCTGGGGCGTGGGCGGCATCGAGGCGGAAGCGGCCATGCTTGGCCAGCCGATCTCCATGCTCTTGCCCGAGGTCATCGGCTTCAGGCTCACCGGCGCGCTCAAGGAAGGCGTCACCGCCACCGACCTGGTGCTGACCGTGGTGCAGATGCTGCGCAAGAAGGGCGTGGTGTCGAAATTCGTCGAATTCTTCGGCCCCGGCCTCGATTCGATGACGCTGGCCGACCGCGCCACCATCGGCAACATGGGTCCCGAATACGGCGCCACCTGCGGCTTCTTCCCGGTCGACGGCGAGACCGTCAAGTACCTCACCATGTCGGGCCGCGAGGAAAACCGCATCAAGCTGGTCGAGGCCTATTGCAAGGCGCAGGGCATGTGGCGCGACACCGGCGCTGCCGACCCGCTCTTCACCGACACGCTGGATCTCGATCTTTCCACCGTGGTGCCGTCGATGGCCGGCCCCAAGCGTCCCGAAGGCCGCATCGCGCTCGAGAACATCGCCTCCGGCTTCGCCAAGTCGCTCGAGGACGAGTACAAGAAGCCCGGCCAGCTCAAGACCCGCTATGCCGTCGAGGGCGAGGACTATGACCTCGGCCATGGCGACGTGGCGATCGCCGCGATCACCTCGTGCACCAACACCTCGAACCCCAGCGTGCTGATCGGCGCGGGCCTGCTCGCCCGCAACGCGGTCGCCCGCGGCCTCAAGGTCAAGCCCTGGGTCAAGACCTCGCTCGCCCCCGGCAGCCAGGTGGTGGCGGAATACCTCGCCAAGTCCGGCCTGCAGGAAGATCTCGACAAGCTCGGCTTCAACCTGGTCGGCTTCGGCTGCACCACCTGCATCGGCAATTCCGGGCCGCTGCCGGAGCCCGTGTCGAAGACCATCAACGACAAGGGCCTGATCGCCGCCGGCGTGCTGTCGGGCAACCGCAACTTCGAAGGCCGCATCTCGCCCGACGTCCAGGCCAATTACCTGGCCTCGCCGCCGCTGGTGGTGGCCTATGCGCTGGCGGGCTCGGTGCAGATGGACCTGACCTCCGAGCCGATCGGCGAGGACAAGGACGGCAAGCCGGTCTTCCTCAAGGACATCTGGCCCTCCTCCCAGGAGATCCAGGAGTTCATCATGAAATATGTCACCCGCGAACTCTATGCGGCCAAATATGCCGACGTGTTCAAGGGCGACGAGAACTGGCAGGCCGTCGAGGCCCCGCAGAGTCAGACCTACGCCTGGGACGACCAGTCGACCTATGTGCAGAACCCGCCTTACTTCGAAGGCATGGGCAAGTCCGGCGCGGGCATTTCCGACATCAAGGGCGCCCGCGTGCTGGGTCTGTTCGGCGACAAGATCACCACCGACCACATCTCGCCGGCCGGCTCGATCAAGGCGCAGTCGCCTGCTGGCAGCTATCTGATGGACCACGGCGTGGGCGTGGCCGACTTCAACCAGTACGGCACACGGCGCGGCAATCACGAAGTGATGATGCGCGGCACCTTCGCCAATATCCGGCTGCGCAACCACATGCTGGGGCCGAACGGACGTGAAGGCGGCTACACCTTCCACTATCCGAGCCGCGAGGAGGTCTCGATCTTCGACGCCGCCATGCAGTACAAGGCCGAAGGGGTGCCGCTGGTGATCTTTGCCGGTGGCGAATATGGCAACGGTTCGTCACGCGACTGGGCCGCGAAGGGCACCAATCTCTTGGGCGTCCGCGCCGTCATCGCCCAGTCCTACGAGCGCATCCACCGCTCCAACCTCGTCGGCATGGGCGTGATCCCCTTTGTCTTCGAGGAAGGCACGAGCTGGGAAAGCCTGGGGCTCAAGGGCGACGAGGTGGTTTCGATCGAAGGGCTGGCCAATATCCAGCCGCGCGAGCGGAAGATCGCCAAGGTCACCTTTGCCGACGGCACGGTCAAGGAAGTGCCGATCCTCTGCCGCGTCGACACGCTCGATGAGCTCGACTACCTCAAGAACGGCGGCATCCTGCAGACCGTTCTGCGCGATCTGGCTGCCTAAGCCATTTCCTCAACGGGAATACGAAAGGCCGGGCTCGCGCCCGGCCTTTCTCGTTTGTGACTGCGCCGGATTCAAAGGGTTGAAGCGTCCTTTGTGTGTCCAAGTGGACGCAAGGCGGTCTAAAGCCCGGCAGCGACGGCCTCGAGACGGACCCTGCCGTCATTGAGGAAGCAGGCCTTGTCGAACAGGGTGAGATCCAGCGGATTGGGCAGCCTGATATCGGCGAAGGTCGGAAACGGCTGCCGGACCGGATCGTAGCGGCGGTCGACCTGCGAGATGCAGATGACGGTGATCCGCCGTGCCATGGCAAATTCACGCAGGGCGCGGACCTGGGTCATCAGGTCCGGATTGTCCCGCCGCTGGTCGAGCAGTTGCAAATAGTCGACCACCGCCAGCGTGCCGGAGGCAGCCTGCTGCAGTTTCTCCGCGATGTATCCGCCGCTGATATGCTCGGAGCCGTCGAAGCTGAAGCGGTCGCCGAAGGCGGCGGGGTCGGCGTCAAGCGCACGGAAGCGGCCGACCAGGTCCGTTTCGGTATAGTCGAGCGAGAAGAAGGCCGCCCGGTGGCCCGCCTTCATCGCCTCGATCGCCAGCGCCAGCGCCAGCAGGGTCTTGCCCTGCCCCGGCCGGGCGGCGCTGATGACCAGATCGCCCGGGGCAAGCTCGGCATAAAGCGCGCCGGCCGGCGGCAGGTCGCCATGCCGGGCGGCAAGATGGCTCCAGTTGCGGAACCCTTCGCGGATGGCGACCCTGTCGAGGGCTGCGTGCAGCGGCAGGTTCTCGCCGCGCGCCATTTGCCTGGCGCGGTGTTTCAACCGGTAGATGGGAGCAGATGATTTCATGACCGACCTCTTGGTTCAGGGCGGAAACGGCAATCCCTCCACATGCCGGCGCCCGGAAGGCCTGGTCTGATCAAGAGGTCCCGCATGACGCGTGCTTCCCGTAGGCGGAGGGCGGAGGCTCGGACCGGGAGCCTTGCGGCGACGATACTCCGATTCGGCCGGAAACTTCCACTGCCCCGCGACAGCGGTGTGCGGGGGGTCAATCGAATGTGATTTGGACGTGTGGGGGACTCCGCGCTACATATCTGCACGTAGACCCGCCCTTCCAGAATGAACCGTTCGATTGACCGGCCCGGACGACGGGGCTTCACCTGATGGAAACGGATCGAGATCCATGACTGCGTGCACCTGTATCCTTGTCATTGCCGTTCCCGCGCTTGCATCCGCCGCCTGGGTGATGACCCCTGCCGCGGCCCAGGCGGGCGAACTGGCGGGCGTGGTCGAGCTGTTCACCAGCCAAGGATGTTCGTCCTGCCCCCCTGCCGACGCGGAACTGGTGCGGCTGACGGAGGAAGGCGAGGTGCTGACGCTAAGCTATCACGTCGACTACTGGAACTATCTGGGCTGGCCCGACACGCTGTCGAGCCGGGCCAACACCGAGCGGCAATACGGCTATGCCAGCACGCTCAAGCGCAACAATGTCTACACGCCGCAGGCCGTCATCAACGGCCAGGACCATGTCAACGGCGCCGACGGTCCGGCGATCGACGCCATGGTCGACAGCCTCGCCTCCAGCGGCGGCGGGCTGCCGGTTGCGGTGAGCGCCGAGATGGACGCCGACGGGCTGCGCATCTCGGTCGCAAAGGGCGAGGGCAAGGCCGACATTGTCGTGGTCTATTTCGACGACGTCACCACCGTGAAGATCACCCGCGGCGAGAACGCCGGCCGCAGCGTCACCTATCGCCACAGCGTCCAGGACATCGGCACCGTCGGCATGTGGAGCGGCGAGGCGGTGACGCTGAACCTGCCCGCCTCTGTGATGTCCGCCCATCCCGGGCGCGGCTGCGCCGTCCTGTTGCAGCAGGTCGGCAAGGACGGGGCGCCCGGCCGGATTCTCGGCGCGGCGGTGATCGAACCGCAAGAACCGGCCTGACCACGCAAAAATGGACCGGCGGGGGAGCCGGCCCAGCTATGCTCTGGGTATAGGGGAATTGCCTCACGCATCAGGCCGCGGGAACGAGCCGCTGCTGGATGATCCGTTCCGGGGACCCCGAGGGGGCTGGGGGGCTGTGAATTCGAGATCCCCGGTTCGAACCGTCTGAGGCAACACAGGCAGTTTCAGAGCCAAATCGGGCGCGGATTGGGCTGAAATGCGGCCCAATTATGCCGCACGGCGGTTTTTGGCCAAATCCGGGTCAACAACCGCAACGCGGTGACTCGTTTCGTGATCGCGCCACCTCCGGCCGGCGGGGCGAACTATGGGGGGCGGTGAGGCTTCAGCGGCAGGCGAAGAC
>NZ_JRJG01000169.1 GCF_000759435.1 Hoeflea sp. BAL378 | reverse complement strand
GGGCAGCCGGGCAGGGGCCCGCCCACCAGACGGACATCGTAACGGTCGAGCTGCCGGCGCGTCACCGCGGCGGCGGTCGCCGAGACGCCGGTGAAATTGGGGTGCATGTTGAGCACGAACACCCCGTCGCGCCCGCCAGTCTCGCCGGGAATGTCAGCGCTGGTGGCGGGTGGGGTGGGCAAGGGGAGGTGCCGGGACGGCGAAGCGGGGCCTCAGCCCCACTTCACCCCGAGGATCTCATAGGCCTTGGAGCCGCCGGGGGCGACGACCTCGACACTGTCGCCGACCGACTTGCCGATCAGCGCGCGGGCGATCGGCGAGGAGATCGAGATCCGGCCTTCCTTCACGTCGGCTTCCTGGTCGCCGACGATCTGGTAGGTCTTTTCCTCTTCGGTGTCCTCATCAATGAGCTTCACGGTGGCGCCGAACTTGATGGTGTTGCCCGAAAGCTTGGACAGGTCGATGATCTCGGCGCGGCCGACAAAATCCTCGAGCTCGCCGATGCGGCCCTCATTGTGGCTCTGCGCTTCTTTCGCCGCATGATATTCGGCGTTCTCCGAAAGGTCGCCATGGGCGCGCGCCTCGGAAATCGCCTCGATGATCCGCGGCCGTTCGGACTGCTGGCGCCAGCGCAGTTCTTCCTGCAGCTTGGTGTAGCCTCCTTGCGTCATCGGAACCTTCTCAACCATCGGTCTTATCCTTGTCCATGTCGTGCCGACGCCATTCCATGGCGGCGGCACATAAAAACGAACGGCCCCCGGAGCGGTTAACTCCGGAGCCGTCCCAATGTTTCCTTTTCACAGGCTTATCAAATCCGGCACGAATATTCACCTGAAAAAATCGGCGGCGTTTTGACCCTGGCGGAAGCCGATGTGATGCCTCTCGAACCGGAGACCTGAAGCTCATGGGCAGGCACCCCGTCCGGGCAGGGTCGGACGACCGGTGGTCAAATCCGTGCCTATCTGGCCTCGCACCGCCACGATCCCGGATAAGGTCCCTCGATGCGGCCGCTCTGGGTTTCCCGCCTGGTCATGTCGAGGCCTTCAAGCCGGTACTTGCCGGAACTCCGCCGGTAGAAGATATCCGTCGCGGTGCCTTCGAAGAAGGTTCCCTTCGAGCGATTGACAAAGCCGGTCACCGTTTTGCCCCTGGGCGTTTTCATCGTTCCGGGCTTGAACATCAACCCGGGGCCGCCGCCGGTTATCCTGACCATGCAGGAGGAAAAATTGTACCGGTCGGTCTCGGCATTCGCCGGTCGCGTCAGCGGGGAACTCACAATCGCGAAGACGATGGCCAGGGTGATGGCCGTTGCTCGGGTTTTCATGGTGATCTCCTCGTCTCCAGGCCAGGCGCGGCCCTTGTTGATCATGTCCTCGGCGCCGCCGTCGCGGCGCCATCTCAATCGGCCACGTCGGTGCAGGCGATGATCCGGCGCCCGCCCTGTGCCAGGATCAGCCGCATCGTGTCGGGTCCGCCTGCGGTGGCCGCCATTCGCGCCCGGAGCGGCCTGCATCCGAGCTGGCTGTCGCCGCCGCGCAGGAAGAAGCCGGTGGTCCAGGTATCCCAGGTCGGAATCCCTTCGAAGCCGATCAGGCGGAGCACTCTTGCTCGCGCCTTGGCATGTGCGGCAAGTGCCGGGATGGCCGCGGCCACCTGCCGCGCGCTTACCTCCCGTTTGCCGATGCCGGTGCGGTAGGTCACCATCCACAGCCTGTCGGGATGGCTGCGCAGGAGATAGTCCTGGCCCCAGACATCCTCGGCCACATTCATGTCGCGGAAGGCGAAGAAGCGGCCGAGGCGGCGGTGGGTGGCAAAGGATTCATTGCCCATGCGCCCGCCGACGCCGAGAATCATCCTGACGTCCGAGCGCTTGAGATAACCTCCGGCCAGCAGTCGCGCCGACACGGTGACGGGCCCCAGTTCGGCAATGACGACCGGACCGGCTGCCGTCCTGATCACGTCCGCAATGGCCTCAAGCCGCGCGATGTCGGTCTGCGTCTCGCCCCGCCGGTTGAGCACCGTGGTGTAGCGCTCGTCCGGACCGCGAAGGCGGCGCCACTCGCCACCGCCAAGATCGGGCAACCGGCGTTCCATATTGCGGTGAATTTCGGCCGTGGTGGATTTGCCGTTTCCGAAGATCGACACCACCCCGATGATGCTGACGCATCCGCGCAGTTCAAGCTGGCGGTAGACATGCATCGAGATGCTGTCGTCGATCTCCCCCGTGACGGTGAGGTCGGTCACGAGCAGGACAGGTTGCGCGGCCATCCTGCATTCAGGGCTCGATCCGAAATAGTGATCGGTCAACTCACCCGAGAGGCTGGGTTTGGGCGCGGTCATCGCCAGCAAAAGAATCAACAATGCGGTAGATTTCACAGTATCCCCCGGCGCTCGTCGAAAATACTACAGCAGGAATTCGAAATGGGAAAATATGAATCCGCTCGAAAACCAGTGCATTGGCAGGGCTGAATTCCGGTTTTCATCCAATAAGACGAATTATTTCAGATTTATTTGATCCGATTCGCCGGCGCGACCTTCGTTCGTCGGAGAGGCGGCGCCATCTCGACGCCGTCGTGCCGGGCTGGCACACTGCCGGCTCTGCAGGGAGCACGACCATGGCTGGCATCAAACTCGCGACGTTCAATCTCTACCATTTCGCAGCACCCGGCATTTTCTGGCATGAGCGCAAGCCGCAGGCGACCTATACGCCGGACCAGTGGGCGGCGAAGAAGGCCTGGATCGCCGCGACGGTGGCGCGGATGGATGCGGACGTGATCGGCTTCCAGGAAGTGGTGTCGCACGAGGAGCTGGGCGCGCTGATGGCGGCGCAGGGCTATCCGCATTTCTTCTCGACCGGCCATCCGATGTTCGATCCGGACGATCCGGCGGTCTATGTCAACGCCACCGTGGCGATCGCCTCGCGGCATCCCTTCGTCAGCGTCAGCCCGCTGTCGGGCGTGGCGGGCGTCCCCGACGCCACGGTGATCGACGCCGATTTCAACTTCTCGCGCACCCCGGTGGACGCGGTGATCGACCTGCCGGGCATCGGCCGGACGCGGATTTTCGTCTGTCATTTCAAGTCGCAGGGCGCCTTCGTCGATGACGACGTGATCGACGCGCTCCCGGACTGGGGCGACAAGATCCGCACCGTCTACGGCATCCGCGCCATGGCCGGCGTCAACCAGGTGGCCAAGCGCGCCGCCGAGGCCGGCGCGATCTACCGGCTGTTCCGGCAGTCGATCGACGCCGATCCCGATGCGCCGGTGATCCTGCTCGGGGACCTCAACGAGGATCCGGCCTCGCACACGATCTCGATCCTCACCCAGGCCGAACGGGTCTGGTCCTGGGGCAGCGTGCCCGCCAATTCGGTCCCCGAGCCCTTCGCCTATCTCAAGCATGTCTACAAGCTCTATGACAGCTTCAACCTGGTGGTGATGCAGGGGCTCACCCGCCCCAACACCCATGGCGCCATCGTCGCGGGCTCGGTGCTCGACTACTGCATCGTCTCCAACGGGCTCAACCCGAAGAACCCGCGCCGCCGCGGCACGGTGACCAAGGTCGAGGTGTTCGACGACCATTTCGAGATCGGCCCGCCGAAGGAGCTGTCCTCCGACCATGCCCCGGTTGTGACGACCATCGAGGGCGCCGCGCAGGGCTGACGCCGGACGAGCGGCCCCCGGGGGTGCGGCTTGGGGTGCGGCCGCCTTCCGCCGGCTTTGCCCGAAACCGGTTTGATGCCAGAGTAGGCGATGCGGGCGCGTCGCCCGGACTGCGGTGCGTCGCGCGCCGCGACCAGGAAAGGGACCCCTGCCATGCTCCGTTCGTCGTTGACCGTTCTCCTCGTGCTCGCCTCCATGTCTCCTGTACCGGCGTTTCAGAAATTCGAGCAGTACCAGATCCTGGGAAGCGAGATCCTGTCGGTCCGGCTCGGGCCGATGGAGGTCGAGGATCCCGCCACGCTGATCCTCGAACTCACGCCAAACTCCTCCGGCCCGGGCGAGATCACCATCGAGTCCGATGCCGGCCTTGACGCGTGCAAGGCCACGGTGGAGGAGATCCTCGGCAGCGCCACCAGCACCGTCGAGATCACGGTTCAGGTCACCGCCGACACGATGAACGGCGTGATGGTCATCCAGTGCGCGCGAATTCCGGTGCCCGGCACTTGATTTGACGCGGCGGCGGCGGCAAACCTGACCCTGTCCCGCCGCTGTCCCGATCTGTCCCGGAGCCTTCATGTCCACGCCCGCCGACGCGCCCATCACCGCCTCAACCCCGGTCCGGTTTTCCGATCCGCTGCCGGCCGAGGTCGACGTCGTCGTCATCGGCGGCGGCGTCATCGGCATCATGAGCGCGCTCTATCTGAAGCGGCTGGGGCTGTCTGTCTTCGTCGTCGAGAAGGGAAGGGTGGCGGGCGAACAGTCGTCGCGCAACTGGGGCTGGATCCGCCAGCTCGGCCGCGACGAGGCGGAGCTGCCGGTGATGATGGAGGCGTCGGAGCTGTGGGACCGGCTCGATGCGGACACCGGCGGCCGCACCGGCTTCCGCCGCGCGGGCATCCTCTATCTCTCGAGCACGAAGGCCGATCTCGACAAGCAGGCCGAGTGGCTCGACGTCGCCAGGCGTCACCAGCTCGATGTCAGGCAGCTCGACGGCGCGGGCGTGGCGGAGCTGGTCAGGACCGGCGAGGGCGGCAAGCGCTGGCTGGGCGGGCTTTGGTCGCCGACCGACGCGCGCGCCGAGCCCTGGGCCGCGGTGCCCGCGGTGGCGGAGCTTGCGCGCAGCGAGGGCGTCGGCATCCGCGAGAATTGCGCGGCGCGCACCTTCGAGACCGCCGCCGGGCGGATCGCCGGCGTCCACACCGAGCACGGCTTCGTCAAGGCGGCGCAGGTCGTCGTCGCCGGCGGCGCCTGGACCTCGCTGCTGCTCAGGCGCCATGGCATCTCGATCCCGCAACTGATCGTGCGCTCGAGCGTTGCGCGGACGGCGGCGATGGCGGACATGTTTGCGGGCAATGCGGCGGACGAGGAACTGGCCTTCCGCCGCCGCGAGGATGGCGGCTATTCCATCTCGGCGCTCGGCAGCCATGACCTGATGATCGGGCCCGACGCCTTCCGCCACTTCTTCACCTGGCTGCCGGTGGCGGTGAAATCGCTGGGCGAGACCCGCTTCCTGCCGTTCTCGCCGAAGAATTACCCCGATGCCTGGGGCACGAAGCGGCGCTGGAGCAAGGACGAGGAAAGCCCGTTCGAACGCTGCCGGGTGCTTGACCCCGAGCCCGAGCACCGCCGCACCGAACCCGCGCGCAAGCGCTTCGCCGCGCGGTTCCCGGAGCTGGGCGCGCCGGAGATCCTCAATGTCTGGGCCGGCATGATCGACGCCATGCCCGACGTGGTGCCGGTGGTCGATCGCGTCCCCGGCCATGAGGGCCTGATCGTCGCCACCGGCATGAGCGGCCACGGCTTCGGTATCGGCCCGGGCTTCGGCAAGGCCATCGCCCATCTCGCCGCAGGGCGGCCGACGGGCCACGATCTCTCCCGCTTCCGCTTCTCGCGATTCACCGACGGCAGCCCCATGGTTCCCGGCCCGGCGCTGTAGCGGCGGACCTGCCGGAGCCGGCCGTTGCAGGCGGGAAATTTTTCGGGGAACAATCCGCCGGCGCCGGCGTTCGCCGGTCAGGAGGTAAGTCCCCATGGCTATCAGGCTCGCACAGTTCGCCGCCATCCTGCTCGCAGCCCTGGCTCTCGTTCCCTCCGGCGCGCATCTGCTGGAACTGCCCAACAAGATGGCGCTGTCGCGAGAGGCCTATGTCATCGTGCAGGGCATCTATCGCGGATGGGCGCTGCTCGGCTTCGTCTGGATCGCCGCGCTGGTCGCCAACGCCGTGCTGGCCTATCTCACGCGTGCGCAGCCCTGGCCGTCCCGGCTCGCGGCGCTGTCAGCTGCCTGCTTTGCGCTGATGTTCGCGGTGTTCTTCACCTGGACATTGCCGGCCAACCAGGCGACCCAAAACTGGACCGCCGTTCCCGAAGCCTGGGAGAGCCTGAGGCTAAGCTGGGAATATTCGCACGCCGCCAATGCGGCGATCGTCTTTGCTGCGGCCTGCTGCTCCGTGCTGTCGGCGCTGTGCTGGCGGCCCGCGCCCTGAGACGGCTCATTCCGGAGGTTGCCATGCACCGAATCCTGATCCTCTGCAGCATCCTGATGGCGCTCAGCCTGCCGGCCTCGGGCCAGGTCAACGGGATCGAGGAGGGCCGGGCGCGCTCGGAGGCGTTCCTCGCCGGCCGGCTCGACGGCATCTGGCAATCGATGACGCCCGAGCTTCAGCGCCAGCTCGGCAGCCAGGCCAACCTGGCCGCCTTTCGCGCGCAGCTGCGCCGCGACCTCGGCGAGGAGCGCGAGATCCGCAACGAGACGACGCTGTCGCTGGTCAAGGATGTGGTCACCTACCGCCGCACCGCCATCTGGTCCGGCGCGCCGGGGCCGGTGGTGATGGAGTGGAGCTTTGCGCCCTCGGGGCGGATCGCGGGTTTCTTCATCCGCCCGGCGCCGGTCGCGGCGGAGAGCCGGTTCCTCGATTACCGGACCCGGGCCGACCTGCGGCTTCCCTTTGACGGCACCTGGTTTGTCTATTGGGGCGGTCGCGGGATCGATCAGAACTATCACGCCGTCGATCGCGGCCAGCGCTTCGCCTATGATTTCCTGGTGATGCGCGACGGGTCGAGCTTTACGGGCGATGATCCGTCCCGGCTCGACCGCTACCATTGCTGGGGCGAGCCGATCCTGGCGCCGGCGCGGGGCAGGGTGGTCGCCGCTCAAAACGACCTGCCGGACAATGCCATCGGCCGGACCGACACCGCCCACCCGCTCGGCAACCATGTCGTGCTCGACCTTGGCCAGTCCGAGTTCGCCTTCCTGGCCCATCTGCGCAAGGGAAGCGTGACGGTGGCGCCGGGCGACGAGGTGGCGGCCGGCGACCGGCTCGGCGCCTGCGGCAACAGCGGCAACAGTTCCGAGCCGCATCTGCACCTGCATCTGCAGACCAGCGCCGAATTCGGCCGCGGCGAGGGGCTTCCGGCCCAGTTCCAGGCCTACCGCGCCG
>NZ_JRJG01000168.1 GCF_000759435.1 Hoeflea sp. BAL378 | reverse complement strand
CGACTCCCGCCTGTTCGAGCTCCGCAAGGCCCGCGTCCCCGAACCCGAGATCAACGAGGCGCTCGCCCGCGAGGCGAAGTTCGATTCCGACATCTGGGTGGTGGAGATCGAGACCGACAGCCCGGAAACCTACCTGGAGTTCGCCGAAGGGTAGGGGGCGCACTGCGCCCCCCAGCTTGTTGACAGGGTCATGCCCGGAATGACGGAGCCATGTCCTCCGTCATTCCGGCCCCCGCGCCGGAATCCAGCCACGGCGCGTCGGCGCCGTGAAAGAGTCTTTCGCGATCAAGGACTTGATCGCGCTGGATGCCGGATCAAGTCCGGCATGACGGG
>NZ_JRJG01000167.1 GCF_000759435.1 Hoeflea sp. BAL378 | reverse complement strand
CCCCGCCGCCGCGCGCGCGGACGCCTGGTCGGCGACCGGCTATCCCGGCGCGGCCGGCATCGCCGCCATCGGCCGCATCCGGCCGGAAAAGGGCACCGACCGCTTCGTCGCGGCGATGATTGCCGCCCTGCCGCATTTGCCCGGGACCACGGCGCTGGCGATCGGCAAGGCCGCGCCCGAACACGCGTCCTTCCTCGCCGGGCTGAAGGCCGAAGTCGCCGCCGCGGGGCTGACGGAGCGGATCCTGTTTCCGGGCGAGATCGGCCCCGACACCCTGCCCGGCCTGGTGCGCGGGCTGAGCCTCCTGGTGGCGCTGCCGCGCTACGAGGGCTATGGCGTCACGCCGCTCGAGGCGATGGCCTCGGGCGTGCCCTTCGTGGCGAGCGACGCCGGCTGGTTCGGCGAATTTTCGGGCGGCGGCGCGGCGGGCCTGGTGATCGCCGGGGGCGATCCGGGCATGGCGGCGCAGGAAACCGTGGCGATCCTGTCGGATCCGGACCGCCATGCGGCGATGGCCGCGGCCGCGCGCGCCCGGGCGGTGGAGCATTTCAGCGTGGCGGCCGAGGCCGAGGCCGTCAACGCGGTCTATGAAGAGCTCTGGTCGTAGGCCTGACCGGATCCTGCCCGCGGGCTTTTCCCAAAAGCCCGGGCTACAGCGCCACCAGCCCCTCGTCCTTGACCTGGCGGATGGTGAGCAGGGTGCGCACCGTGTCGACATTGTCGGTGGCGGTCAGTTCCTCGATGACGAAATCCTGGAAATGGGTGAGGTTGCGCGCCACGCAATGCAGCAGGAAATCACTCTCCCCCGACACCATCCAGGTTTCGCGGACGATCGACCATTCCTTGGTGCGGGCGGCGAAGGCCTTGAGATTGGCGTCCGACTGGTGCTTGAGCCCGACCATGCAGAAGGCGACCAGATCGAAGCCCAGGCTCGGCGCATTGAGCTGCGCCCGGTAGCCGCGGATGATTCCCGCCCGCTCGAGCTTGCGCACCCGCCTGAGGCAGGGCGGCGCGGAGATGCCCACTCGCTCGGACAATTCGACATTGGTCATGCGTCCGTCATTTTGCAGTTCACGCAGGATCTTGAGATCGATCGCGTCGAGTTCGGCCTTGATCACCATGAGGTCATTCCTGTTTGCGACCGCGTCTACCGCACGAAACCGGCGGCGCGGCGAAACTTTATTGCGTCAGCGTGCCGGCTCTGTAAAGAGATCTCGAAGCTTTGAGAAGCGATGTTCTGTGTGTAACCGCGCGGCAAAGCTTGAAACACGGGCTTTGACGCACCTAAATAGGCACGAAGACGAAGAACGCATTCGCTGCCCACGGCAAGACTGCGGGATTCGTCATTGCCGCGTCACGGAGGATGGCCCAAAATGGCCCCTCGCAACATTGTCCGAGGATTCCCCATGTCCAGTCGCCATGTCCCCGTCCTGATCATCGGCTCCGGCCCCGCCGGCTACACCGCCGCGATCTACGCCGCCCGCGCCATGCTCACCCCGGTGCTGATCGCCGGCATGGAGCAGGGCGGGCAGTTGATGATCACCACCGATGTCGAGAACTATCCCGGCTACGCCGAACCGGTGCAGGGTCCCTGGATGATGGAGCAGATGCTCCAGCAGGCCCAGCATGTCGGCGCCGAGATCGTCAACGACCTGGTGACCGAGGTCGAGCTCACCGGCCGTCCCTTCACCGTGAAGACCGATTCGGGCCAGGTCTGGACCTGCGACGCGCTGATCATCGCCACCGGCGCGCAGGCCAAGTGGCTGGGCATCCCGAGCGAGAAGGATTTCATGGGCTTCGGCGTCTCCGCCTGCGCCACCTGCGACGGGTTCTTCTACCGCGGCAAGAAGGTGATCGTGGTCGGCGGCGGCAACTCCGCCGTGGAGGAGGCGCTGTACCTGTCCAACCTCGCCGCCGAAGTCACCGTGGTGCACCGCCGCGACGAATTCCGCGGCGAGAAGATCCTGCAGCAGCGGCTGTTCGAGAAGCCCAACGTCAAGGTGATCTGGAACACCGAGGTGATCGAGTTCCTGGGCGAGCCGGCCCGGCCGCCGATGCCCGCCTCGGTCAACGGGGTGAAGCTGAGGAACCGCGACACCGGCGCGACCACGGAGATGCCGATTGACGGCGTGTTCGTGGCGATCGGCCATGCCCCCGCCGTCAGCCTGTTCAAGGACAAGCTCAGGCACAAGCCGAACGGCTATCTCTGGACAGCGCCGGATTCGACTGCCACAGATGTTCCGGGCGTCTTCGCCGCCGGCGACGTCACCGACGACATCTACCGTCAGGCGGTGACCGCCGCGGGCATGGGGTGCATGGCGGCTCTGGAGGCGGAACGATATCTGGCGGGTCACGTCAGACACGCTGAAGCTGCGGAATAGGCGCACAAGCGCCAGATCAAGGCCCGAACAACGGGCCAGGGGGACGGGAGCTTGGTGTCACTCGACTGGGATAAACTGCGTATTTTTCACGCGGCCGCGGAAGCCGGGTCCTTCACCCATGCGGCGGAGAAACTGCATCTGTCGCAATCGGCCATCAGCCGCCAGGTGTCGGCGCTGGAGATGGACATCGGCGCCAAGCTGTTTCACCGCCACGCGCGCGGGCTGATCCTGTCCGAACAGGGGGAGATCCTCTACCAGACGGCGCACGAAGTGCTGATGAAGCTCGAATCGGTACGCACCCGGCTGACCGAGACCCGCGAGCGGCCCTCGGGCAAGCTCAGGGTCACCACCACCGTCGGCTTCGGCCAGGGATGGCTCACCGAGAAGGTGCAGGAATTCCAGTCGCTCTATCCCGATGTGCAGGTGCAGTTGCTGCTCGACAATGAGGAGCTCGACATCGGCATGCGCCAGGCCGACTGCGCCATCAGGCTCAGGCAGCCGCAGCAGCCCGAGCTGATCCAGCGCCGCCTGTTCACCGTGCACATGCACGCCTATGCCGCGCCCTCCTATCTCGCCCGCTACGGCGAGCCCAAGTCGCTGGAGGACCTCGACCACCACCGAATCATCACCTTCGGCGAGCCCGCGCCCAACTATCTGCGCGACGTCAACTGGCTCGAGATCGCCGGTCGGACGCCGGACAACCCGCGAATTGCGCAGTTGCAGATCAACAACATGCCCGCCGTGCGCCGCGCCACCATCAACGGCGCGGGGATTTCGCTGCTGCCCGACTACATGATCAACCGCGAACTGGCGCTAGTGCAGCTCTCCATCCCGGCCGACATTCCCACCTTCGACACCTATTTCTGCTACGCCGAGGAAATGAAGAATGCCGCCAAACTCAAGGCGTTCCGCGACTTCCTGATCAACAAGGCGCGCAACTGGAGCTACTGAGGCAGCCCCGTGGCCCGGGGCGGAATGCCCCCTCCCGGCGCCAACGGCTGTTAAACCGGCAGAGCGGAGTTTGCACAAATTTCGTGCAATCTGATAGCCATGCAGTCTCCGCATGGCTGGCATGCGCCTCTCTCTCTTGCTCATTGCTCAAGAAAGCACCATATCGTGTGTAGCTGATGCACCTTTGGCGGCCTACTCCTCCCAGTGCCGCCGCATGAGCTGTTCCCCTCTGGAGGTTTTTAACCTTCATACCTATTGGGCCCGAGAGCAATCTCGAGGCCCATTTTTTTTGGCCGCTGACACGGCGCGCCTCGGTTGCCCGGTCTTCGCATGGCTGCCATGCGCAGCCCTCTCTTGATCCCTGCTCCGGACGGCACCATATCCTGTGTAGCTGATGCATCTTTGGCGGCCTACTCCTCCCAGTGCCGTCGCATGAGCTGTTCCCCTCTGGAGGTTTCTGACCTTCATACCTATTGGGCCCGAGAGCGATCTCGAGGCCCATTTTTTTGGCCGCCGGCGCGGCGCGGCTGCTGCCCGGTCTCCGCATGGCTGCCATGCGCAGCCCTCTCTTGCGCGACGGCGGGGAAAGCACCATATCGACTGCAGCTGATGCACCTTTGGCGGCCTACTCCTCCCAGTGCCGCCGCAGAAGCTGTTCCCCTCTGGAGGTTTTTGACCTTCATACCTATTGGGCCCGAGAGCAATCTCGTGGCCCATTTTTTT
>NZ_JRJG01000166.1 GCF_000759435.1 Hoeflea sp. BAL378 | reverse complement strand
CGGGCTTGAGCTGCAGGCACCAGAGACCTTCGGCGCGGGCTTCGGCGCGCAGCCGGTCGGCCAGATCGAGCCGGATGTTGTCGTGGGCGTCATAAGCGGAGCGGTCCTCCTCGAGCGGAAGCACCCTGTCCTCCACGAAGCGGGCGATGCGGCTGCGGTAGTCTTCGATGCGTGCGGAAACGGTGAGATCCATGGAAAGCTCCTAGAGCGAGGACACGAGGTGGCCGCCGTCGACGGCGATGGTGGCGCCGGTCATGTAACTGCCGGCATCGGAACAGAGAAGCAGCAGCGCTCCCTCGAGCTCCCGCGGCGTGCCGAGCCGGCGCTGCGGGATGCGCTTGATCAGCGCCATGCCGGCTTCGGACGCAAAGAACTCGCGATTGATGTCGGTCTCGATGTAACCCGGGCACAGCGCGTTGACGCGGATGCCGTGCCTGGCCCATTCTAGCGCGGTCGAGGCGGTGAGCTGCACCACGCCGGCCTTCGCCGCCGCGTAGGCGGACACCGCGCCCGCGACCCGCAGGCCGAGGATGGAGGCCACGTTGACGATCGCTCCGCCATTGCCGTCGGCGATCATCCGGCGCGCCGCTGCCTGCGCGGTCAGGAACACCCCGGTCAGGTTGGTGGCGATCTGCCGGTTCCAGTCATCAAGGCTCAGGTCGGTCGCGTTTCCGGGGACGGAGATCCCCGCGTTGTTGACAAGGATGTCGAGTCGGTCCGGAACCGCGGCGACGGCGGCGGTGACAGAGTCCGCATCGGTCACGTCAAGCTCGACCACCACTGCCCGTCCCCCATCGGCCCTGATCCTGTCGCAGGCCTCGTCGAGCGCCGACAGCCGCCGCGCGGCAAGCGCCACGGTCACGCCCTGGCGCGCCAGCATGTGCGCGAACTCCAGTCCGAGCCCGCCGGAGGCGCCGGTGACCAGCGCCGTCTTCCCCTTCAGATCATAAAACATGCGTATCCAAAACCCCTGTATCTTCCTAGAGTGCACTAGCACCGGGAAGAAATGAATACAACTACCTGTCAAACGCTTGATTGATTCATTTTCGTTTGCTAACGGTGATCCATGATGGACCGTGGATGGAGGAATTGCTTTGGCCGGAAATTATGAAACCGTGACCGTGACCGAACACGACGGCGGCAAGATCGTCCGGCTTGGCTTCGACACCAAGACCCGCGGCAATGTCATCACGCCCAAGCTTCTCGAGGAGATGCACGACGCGCTGACCGCGATCGAACGCGCCGCGCCGCGCGTGCTGATCCTCAAGGGCACGGACAAGAGCTTCAGCCGCGGGGCGGCGATCGACGACATCCGCGACATGGGCGACCCGTTCCGCGACTACATCGCCTCCGAATTCAGCCTGTTCA
>NZ_JRJG01000165.1 GCF_000759435.1 Hoeflea sp. BAL378 | reverse complement strand
CGATGTCGCGCAGCAGCGAGCGTTCGTCGGGCGCGCAGAAGGTGACGGCGGTGCCCGCGGCGCCGGCGCGCGCGGTGCGGCCGATGCGGTGGACATAGACTTCCGGCACGTTCGGCAGTTCGTAATTGACCACCAGGCTCACGCCCGGCACGTCGATGCCGCGGGCGGCGATGTCGGTCGCGATCAGCACCGGCACGGTGCCGGCGCGGAAGCCGGCGAGTGCGCGCTCGCGCTGGCCCTGCGACTTGTTGCCGTGAATGGCGGCAGCCGAAATGCCGTCGGCCTCAAGCCGCTTGGTGGCCTTGTCGGCGCCGCGCTTGGTGCGGGTGAAGACGATCACGCGCTCGCCCTTGCGGTCGCGGATCAGGCTTGCCAGCGCGCCCATCTTGGCGGGCGTCTGCATGTGCATGACGGTGTGCTCGACCCGGTCGGCGGTCTTCTTGGCGGGCACCACCGACACTTCGGTCGGGTTCTTGAGGTGCCGCGACGACAGCTCGCGGATTTCCTTGGGCATGGTGGCCGAGAACAGCAGCGTCTGCCGCGTCGCGGGCGTCATCGCCAGGATCCGCTTGATCGCCGGCATGAAGCCGATGTCGAGCATCTGGTCGGCCTCGTCGAGCACGACGACTTCGATTTCATTGAGCGACACCGCGCGCTGCTCGATGAGATCCATCAGGCGGCCCGGGGTGGCGATGAGGATGTCGACGCCGGTCGACAGCGCCTTGATCTGCGGACGGATCGACACGCCGCCGACCACGACGGTCGAGGTCATGTTGAGCTTGCGGCCGTAGTCCTTGACGCTCTTGGCGATCTGGGCGGAGAGTTCGCGGGTCGGCGACAGGATCAGCGCGCGGGCCTTCTTGGGCGCGGCTTTCTTGCCCGGCGCCAGCCGGTGCAGGATCGGCAGCGCGAAGGCGGCGGTCTTGCCGGTGCCGGTCTGGGCCAGGCCGATCACGTCGCGGCCTTCGAGCACAAGCGGGATCGCCTGCACCTGGATCGGCGTCGGCGTGGTCAGGTTGAGACCGTCAAGCGTATCGAGAAGGGCCTTGGACAGGCCGAGTTCGGAAAAAGTCATGGAATGTCTTTCGAGGTTTTGGGCAATACGTCGGGGCGTGCGCCTGAGGCGCCGCCGTTCGCGGACCATGCCCGATCACAAATAGTCCCCTGACAACGGACACGCCGTGATCGGAGGAGTTCGGGTTGGGCGCATCGCCGCTGGCCGACGCGAAATTTCAAGGTGGACGTTAGGGGAAGTCAGAACACGCTCATCGCGAGGGAGGCGTGCAGCGGCCGATTGGCCCCTATCCAGTTGCACCCCTTAGGCCTGACAATTGCGTCCGTGTCAAGGCGAAAGCGACAATTCATGCTGCAGCGCAGCAAAAAGGCTCACCCTCACGCCGGTTCCCTGCCATCACGGGCCGCCGGATTCAGGGACAATTCGACCCGTAATCGCGCCTCCCCGAAACGGCAGAAGCAGCAGGACCGTCGCCGGACGTCGTTTTTCAGATTGCCATCGTGTGCGGCGCGAAATAATCTCGGGCGGTTCGGGTTCCATGAAGGCCAAGCCTTCGGGATTAAAGGGGAACACGGTAGGGACGACCTGAAACAGGGCCCGATCCGTGGCTGCCCTCGCAACTGTGAGCGTGAGCCGCATCCATGATGCCACTGGGTCAGACCGGGAAGGCGGATGACAGGCAAAAGCGCGAGCCAGGAGACCTGCCCGGATACCGGGCGCCGCGTTCGCGGCGGCCAAATCCAACCTCTTGCACGATGGGTGCAGAAAGGGCTTTCACATGCATATCGAACCCGGCGTCGTCGACGGCGCCAAAATTGTCCTGAGCTATGCAACGGCGGCTGCCGCTGCCGGGCTTACCCTGAAGATGTCGATGGACACGATCCGCAAGGATGGCGGCGCGGCGGCCCTGGCCCTGCGCTCGGTCTTCACCACGCTTCTCGTCTTCACCTTCTTCGAGGTGTTTCCGCACCACGCCGTGGGCGTGTCGGAAGTTCACCTGATCCTCGGCTCGACGCTCTATCTCCTGTTCGGCGCCGGTCCCGCGGCGATCGGTCTGGCTCTCGGCCTGCTGGTCCAGGGCCTGTTCTTCGCCCCCTTCGACCTGCCGCAATACGGCATGAACGTCACCACGCTGGTGGTGCCGCTCTACGCCATGTCGCTGATCGCCAAGCGCATCATCCCGACAGGCACCGCCTACAAGGACGTGAGCTACAAGCAGGCGCTGGCGCTGTCGACCAGCTATCAGGGCGGCATCGTCATGTGGGTCGGCTTCTGGGCGCTCTACGGCCATGGCTTCGGCGCCGAGAATCTGGCGCAGATCGCCTCCTTCGGCGGAGCCTACATGCTGGTCGTCATCCTCGAGCCGCTGGTCGACCTCGGCGTGCTGGCGATCGCCAAGACGATCAGCCGGACCAATGGCGGCCTGCTGCTGAACAACCGGCTCTACAGCCACGCCGCATAAGCGGACATTCGTTCGTCTGCCCGACACACGCCGCGTGATCCTCGTCACGCGGCGTTTTTGTCGGCCGCAGGGTCCGGCAAACGGTCGAACGGGCTGGCGATCCGCTCGCGGCGCGGATAGCATTGCGGCAAGCGCTTCACAGGAGACGACCGGATGAACATCGACATGATCCGCGCGGCGGACGCACGGCTTGAGGGCCACGTCCGGCGCACGCCGCTGCTCTCCTCCCCGTTCCTCGACGAGATCGCCGGACGCCGAGTCTGGATCAAGCCCGAATGCCTGCAGCACACCGGCAGCTTCAAGTTCCGCGGCGGGTGGTCCGCGGTCTCGGCGATGGACCCGGACGTGAGGGCTAAGGGCGTGCTGGCCTTCTCGAGCGGCAATCACGCCCAGGGCGTGGCGCTGGCCGCCGCCCGGCACGGCGTGCCCGCGGTCATCATCATGCCGTCCGACGCGCCGCAGATGAAGATCGCCAACACACGGGCGCTCGGCGCCGAGGTGGTGCTCTACGACCGGGCGACGGAGGATCGCGACGCGATCAGCGCGCGCGTGCTGAGCGAGCGTCCACTCACCCTGATCAAGCCCTTCGACGAGCCCTTCGTCATCGCCGGCCAGGGCACCTGCGGGCTCGAGATCGCCAGGCAGGCCGCGGCGGAAGGCATCGCAGAGGCCGATGTGATCGTCTGCTGCGGCGGCGGCGGCTTTGCCTCCGGCATCGCGCTGGCGCTGGAAGCCGATGCGCCGGGCCTGCGGGTGCGGTCCGCTGAGCCCGAAGGCTTCGACGACATGGCGAGAAGCCTCGCCTCGGGGATCATCGAGCGCAACGACCGGATGTCCGGCTCGCTCTGCGACGCCATCCTGACACCGCAGCCCGGCGACCTGACCTTCCCGATCCTGGCGCGGCTCGCAGGCCCCGGCGTGGCGGTGAGCGAGGACGAAGCGCTTCATGCCGTGGCGCTGGCCTTTTCCCGGCTCAAGCTGGTGGCCGAACCCGGCGGAGCCGTGGCGCTCGCGGCGGCACTTTTCCATGCGGGCGAGATCGAGGGCGACGACGTGATCGTCACCATCTCCGGCGGCAATGTCGATGCGGATGTGTTCCAAATGGCGCTGGAGCGGTTCGGCGGCTGACGGCCGCTCCGCAAGGGTTTAGCTCGCGCCGATGGCGGGGCTCAGGCCTCGCCCAGCCGCACGCCCTCGTCCTTGGCCTTGTGGCCGGGCTCGACATGGATGATCACCCGCACGCCCTCGAGCTCCTTGGCGAGCGCGGCTTCCAGGCGGTCGCAGATGCGGTGGGATTTCTCGACGCTCATCGACCCGTCCACCACCAGGTGGAACTCGACGAAGGAGACGCGGCCCGCCATGCGGGTGCGGATGTCGTGCGCCTCGATGGCGCCGTCGGCCTCGGCCTTGATGATGTCCTGGATGCGCTTTTCATCCACCGGGTCGATCGCCCGGTCCATCAGCCCGTCCACGGACGAGGCGATCACCTTCCAGCCCTGCCACAGCACGTTGAAGGCGACGATCAGCGCCAGCAGCGGATCGAGCCGCGGCTGGTCGAAGGCGAGCGCCAGCCCGAGCCCGAGGATCACGCCGACCGAGGTCACCACGTCCGACAGGATGTGATGGCCGTCCGCCTGCAGCGCCGGCGAACGGTGCCGCCGGCCGATCCGCAGCAGCGCCGCCGCCCAGACCGCGTTGATGGTCGCGGCAAGCCCGTTCACCGCCAGGCCCAACACCGGCGCCTCGATCCGCCTGGGCGCGAGCAGACCGCCCACCGCCTCGTTGACGATCAGCAGCGCCGCGACGACGATCAGCACGCCTTCCAGAACGGCGGAGAAATACTCGGCCTTGTGGTGGCCGTAGGGATGGTCGAGATCCGCCGGTTTCTGCGCATAGCCGATGGCGACGAAGGCCGCGAGCGCCGCGATCACATTGACGATCGATTCCAGCGCGTCGGAATAGAGCGCGATCGAACCGGTCACATACCAGGCAATGAATTTCAGCCCCATCACGCCGAGGGCGAGCGGGATCGACCAGAAGGCCAGCCGGCGGACGATCTTGGAAGCCTGGGGCAACGGGCCTAATCCTGCAACGAGGCGATATAGGAGATGATCGCGTCGACCTGCTCCGGCGTGGCGATGAATTCGGGCATGTCGGGATGGTCCGAATAGATCCGGCCGTCGGCAAACGCCTCCTCGAGCGCATCCATGGGGAAGCGCTCGGACAGGTCGCGGAACGGCGGCGCCGCCTCGTGCGGGCTGGCGTCGGCCGGGCCTACCGCATGGCACTTGCCGCAATTGACCTCGACCAGTTCCCGCCCGGCCTGGATTTCCGCGTCGGTCTGCGCCCGCGCCGGGGCGAGACCGGCGGCCAGGACGACCGTCGCGGCCGCCAGCATCGCCGCCACCCTCTTCATTCCCACGCCCTGCCTCATGCCGCTTCCACCTTCTTCCGCCGCGCCATGTGCGCCACCACATTCTCGATCATCCGCATGCCGGCGTCCTGGCCGAGCGTCATGATCGATTCGGGATGGAACTGTACAGCCGCCACCGGCAGGCTCTCATGCTCGATCGCCATCACCACCCCGTCATCGGTTTCGGCGGTAACACGGAATTCCTTCGGGAGTGTGGCATAGTCCGCGAAAATCGAATGGTAGCGGCCGACCGTCACCTCTTTGGCGAGGCCCGAGAAGATGATGCCGTTGGGCGAGACCCGGATCCTGGACGGCTTGCCGTGTACCGGCACCGCCAGTTGCCGCAGGGTTCCGCCGAAACTCTCGGCCAGCGCCTGCAGGCCCAGGCACACGCCGAACACCGGAAGCTCACGGGCGCGGATCTTCCGGATGGTCGCCGCGCAATCGAAATCCTTCGGACTGCCCGGTCCGGGCGACAGGACCACCAGGTCCGGCGACACCCGCTCGAACACATCGTCCGTCACCGGCGCGCGCACGGTTGTGACCTTCGCCCCGGTCTGGCGGAAATAATTGGCGAGCGTATGGACGAAGGAATCCTCATGGTCGACCAGCAGGATCGAGACCCCCTCGCCCACCTTCGCCGTCTGCCGGCCGACCGATCCGGCATTGCCGAGCCGCGCGTCGCGGATCGCCGAGAGCATGGCCGAGGCCTTGAGTTCGGTCTCGGCCTCTTCCTCGTCGGGATTGGAATCAAACAGCAGCGTGGCGCCGGCGCGGACCTCGGCGATGCCGTCCTTGATGCGGATGGTGCGAAGCGTGAGCCCCGTGTTCATGTCGCCGTTGAAGCCGACCATGCCGACGGCGCCGCCATACCAGGCGCGCGGGCTCTTCTCGTTGTTCTCAAGAAAGCGCATCGCCCAGAGCTTCGGCGCGCCGGTCACCGTCACCGCCCAGGCGTGGCTGAGGAACCCGTCGAAGGCGTCCATGCCGTCGCGCAGCCGGCCCTCGATATGGTCGACCGTGTGGATGAGGCGCGAATACATCTCGATCTGCCGGCGGCCGATCACCTTGACCGAGCCCGGTTCGCACACCCGGCTCTTGTCATTGCGGTCGACATCCGAGCACATGGTGAGTTCGGACTCGTCCTTCTTCGAATTCAAGAGCTTGAGGATCTGCTCGGAATCAGAAATCGCGTCGTCGCCGCGCTTGATCGTACCGGAGATCGGGCAGGTCTCGATCCGCCGGCCGTTGACCCGGACGAACATCTCGGGCGAGGCGCCGACCAGGTATTCCTGGTGGCCCAGATTGATGAAGAACGAATAGGGCGACGGGTTGATGGCCTTGAGCCGCCGGCTGATCTCCGACGGCCGCGCCTCGCAGCGCTCGAAGAAGGTCTGCCCCGGCACCACCTCGAACAGGTCGCCGCGCCGGAAGCTTTCCTTGGCGCGCTTGACCAGGTCGGCATATTCGCCCGGCGTGTGGTCGCCCCGCGCCGGAACGCGGTCGGCAGGCTGGAACGGTTCGGCCGCGACCGCGGCGTCACGGCCCTCGGTGCTCACGCCGTCGAGCGCGAAATCATAGCGGTCGATCCAGGCCTTGGCGGCATGGTGGTCGACCACCAGGATCTCGTCGGGCATGAACAGCAGCAGGTCGCGCTGGTCGTCGGGCCGGGTGAGTTTTTGCGGGACGGTGTCGAACTGGAACGCGAGATCATAGCCGAAGGCGCCGTAGAAGCCGATATTGCCATCCTCTTCCGAATGGAACAGGTCGACGATGACGCGCAGGACCGAAAACACCGTCGGCGCGCGCGAGCGCTCTTCCTCGGAAAACACCCGGTCGGGCTCAGCGACATCGATCTCGATGAGGCGTGGCGCGCGTGCGGCGATGGCGAATTCCGCGTGACCGGCAAGGCTGCCTGCGAGAATGGCGAGCAGCGCCTCGCCGCGGCCGTTATAGGCCTCGATCTTCAGCCGCCGTCCCTGCGAGGAGATGCCCAGCGGCGGATCGACCACGGCCGTGTCCCAGCGGGTGTAGCGGCCCGGATATTCGTAGTTCGACGAGAATACCGCGCCGCGCCGGCTGTCGAGCGCATCGACGTAATCGGAGACCGCATCCGCGTAAGGCGTTTCGCGCCGCCGCCGTGTCACCGCCACCCCGCCGCGCGTGACGTACCGCGCAGCGCCGTCTGAAAGTACAGTCGTGCCCATTTCAAAGCTCCGTTTGAACCGTGCCGGTGAGTGGGATCCGGCGGGGCAAACAAAAAAGCCGCCGGACCTTTCAGGTCCCGGGCGGCTTGTTGATCTCAAACGCACACGCGTGGTCAAGGCCGCCTAGGAGCGGACCCACCACCAGTTCTTCTGTGTTGCGTGCATCGTCATGACCAAGCTCTTAGCGCAGCCGGCGACCGGCTTCAAGCTCAGATGAAGGGACCGGATAATTTTCAACGGCCGGCCCCGGCGACGCCGGGCTGTCCCCCGCCCCGGCGGGATCTTGACATCGCCGCCTGCATGTCCCACATCGGGATCATGACCACGCACCGGACCCACACCGCACGCTTTTTCAGGGCCTTTCCCATCGCGGAAATCTGACCCTCGGTCCGGCATCAGACGCCCCGGACCGCGGGGCATGCAATGCGGGCATGAAGATCTGTCACCCGACATCCTCAGGTCCTCGCGTTAACGGCGTCAAACTCCAGATCTTTCTTTTGAACCGCCCCCGCCTTATCGGCCGGGCTAAGCGAATGCGTGGACAGTCCAATGCACCACACCCTCGGGCGCAAGCCCAGAATAACCATCTGCGAAGGTGATTACGCGCGCTTGAGCAACCTCGCCGCCGCCTTCGCGCAACGCAATCCCGAGGTCGCCGCCGGCCTTAGCGAAGAAATCGAGCGCGCGCGGATCGTCAGCGACAAGGCCATAGATGCCGCGATCGTGCGCATGGGCTCGCGCGTTGCCTACAGCTCCGACGGCGGCGAAGGCAAGACCGTGACGCTTGTCTATCCCGGCGCCGCGGATATCGAAAACGGCCGCATCTCCGTCACCACGCCGGTCGGCACGGCACTGATCGGGCTGAAGGCGGGCCAATCCATCCGCTACGCGACCCGCACCGGCAGGATCCACGATCTCGCGGTGATCGAAGTCACGCAGACCGAAGAGGCAGGCGTCGACCGATGAGCGCAATCGTGTTCGCATTTTCACATCCACTGGGAGCGTTCCTTCTGACAGGATCCGCTCCCCTGCACCGGCTTTGCGCCGATGCAGGGGCGACGGAGTTCATCGATCGATCAACCGCGCCCTTCAAGCCGGGGCGGACGGAGTTCTCCCATGTGGAAAAACCAGAAATGCACGCTCACCACCAAGGATATCCTGATCCTTGAAGCCCTCTACGATCGCCGCCACCGGCTGAGCGAGACGGTCGAACGATTGCTCAAACACAAGCTCGACCTCGCCGTCGTGGTGTTCTGCGAGGACATCGGCTCCGATGTCGTCACCCTGAACACGCGGCTGCAATACCGCATCGGCGACACCCCGTCGCGGGCCGCCATCCTGACTCAAGGCGCTCTCGACGGAACGGTGGGGCATTGCCTGCCCCTCACCACGCTGCGGGGCCTGGCCTGCCTGGGATTGACCCAGGGGGCGGGGATAAGTCTTCCGGGGCCGAACGGAGCGACGCCCGACCGCCTCGTGGTCGAGAAGATCCTCTACCAGCCCGAGGCGGCGCGTCGTGACCGCCGGCAACAGCAATCGATCCGCCGGGTCCCCCGGCTGGTCCATTCAGTCGATGCGGACGTTGACACGCCGCCAGATCGCCTCCGAAAATGAATAGAGCGAGAACAGAAAGAACCCGGCCCCGGTCGCCGCCATCAGCCACGCGCCGAAGGGCAGGCTCGAGATGAAGCTCAGCGCATCGGCAAGGCTCGCCTCGCCCTGCTCGCCGGCGAGCCCGCGCCTGAGAAACAGGAAGGCGATGACCAGGAAGATCATGCCGCGCGAAAACAGCCCGCCAATGGCGGCGACGTCGATCCATTTCATCACGGCTTCGGAGGCCTCGATGCGCTTGCGGTACTTGCGCCGGACTGCCTTCCACATATGCGCCGCGCCGACGATCACGAAGAGGCAGCTCAGGATCAGCGACACCGGGCCGGCGCCGATGAAGGCGGCGGCGGTGCGGGAAAAACCGTCGCTCGAGCCGGAGCCCCCGCCCGAGGACAGATTGGCGCCCCACCAGAGCGAGAAGGTGAAGAGCAGCAGGAACCCGTAGGTGACCGCCGATCCGACGAGTCCGGCCCGCACCGCGAGCCCTTTCGGGCCGGCGCCGTGGTCGTCGGTGTCGAACACGGCCTGGACCAGGCGCCAGGAACAATAGCCCGCCAGGCTGACGATCAGCAGCGGCGTCAGGATCGCGCTCGCCGTGGACTCCGTGATGAAGCGCACCGCATCCTCGGCGTCGCCGCCATCACCCGCGGTCCGGGCGGCGCTCAGCGTGAAGAAGGCCAGCAGCAGATAGACCGCGCCGCGCGCGCCATAGCCGAGCCGCGCGAAGCGCTTGAACCAGTCGCGCCAGCCGGTATCGTGGAAGGAAGATGGGGTCATGACGTCTCCTTTTGCCGGATCCGGCTGCTGCGGCGCTGATCGAGCAGATGCAGGATCAGCCAGGACAGGCTGGCCCAGGCCGCGCCCAGCGCCCAGCCGGCGGCCACGTCGCTCGGCCAGTGGACCCCGAGATAGACGCGGCTCAGCCCGACGATGAAGGCCACGAACACCGCCACCGACAGCACGTAGATCCGCGCGCGCCGGTCGGGAAGGAAGCCGATCACCAGCGAGGCCAACGTGAGATAGGCGACCGTCGTCACCAGCGCGTGGCCGCTCGGAAAGCTCAGCGTGTGGACGGTGTCCAGATGATCGACCAGGTCGGGCCGCGGGCGGCCGTAATACTGCTTGAGAGTCTGGCTCAGAAGCGCGCCGGAGCCCACCGCCAGCACCGCATAGGCCGCCGCCGCGTAGCGCCTGGTGACGATGAAGAACCCCGCGACCGCGGCGAGTGTTAGGATGATCAGCGGATATCCGCCGATCGAGGTGATCTCGACGGCGGCCTCCTGCAGCCAGGCCGGCCCCAGCGGAGTCGACGCGTCGCCCGGCACCCTGAGGCTCAGGAACAGCATCTCGTCGATCCGGCGCATCTCGCCTTCGGCCAGTTCCTCGGCGATCTCGATGAAGACATAGACGCCGAGCGTCAGGATCGCGAAAAGCGCTACCGGTAGCCGGTTGGCGTTTCCCGTGCGGATGCCCTTGGCCAGCCACTCCACCACCCGGTTGGACTGAAAAAATCTCGTCATGCGCTGCCCGCCCTTTTAAATCTTGTCTCATCAACCCCCGGATCGCCGCGTGGTTCCACCGCGGCGGCCGCCCGGGGCCACTCTTGCGTGCTTAATCCATCGCC
>NZ_JRJG01000164.1 GCF_000759435.1 Hoeflea sp. BAL378 | reverse complement strand
GCCGCCGCCGCCGCCACCGCCGCCGCCGCCCGAGGAGCCGCCGCCGGACGAGCCCGAGGAGCTCTTGGGCTGCGGCATCGAGGCCGCCATCGCCGCCGAGACGGCCGCGACCGAGGAGGCGGCCGCCGCGCCGATATTGTCGGGCGACCAGGAATTGCCGTGGTACCAGCGCGGCTGATAGGTCCGCTGTTCCTCCGGCGCCATCCGCGCAAGCTGCGCGGCCCAGGCCTCCGACCAAGGCTTTTCGACGCCGAGGCCCGCCGCATAGGGCAGGAAGCGCTCGAACAGCTCCTCCGACATCTGCGGCGCGTCGCGCATGTTCAGCCGGTTGGTCTCGGCGGTCTCGAGATAGAGCTTGAAGCCCTTGATGTCGGCGAGCACCTTGGCGCCGATCGCCGTCGGCGCGCCGATGAGCCAGATCATGGCGATCAGGGTGGCCATGCCGACGATCAGCAGGATGGCGGCAAAGCGGTAGACCGGCAGGTCGCCGGGCACCAGCACGATGATCACGCCGATGAGGAAGACCGCCGCGCCGAGCAGGAACAGCATCGCGCCGATGATCCGGTTGCCGAGGCCCGGCTCCCGGAAGAGCGATCGCCCCGCCACCCACAGGCCGCCGCCGAACAGCGAGGTCATCAGCACCGGGACGAGATAGAGGATGCCGTCGTCGGGCGGGCTCTGCAGCACCAGGCCGACGACGAAGGCGGCGAACGCGAAGATCGCGCCGAGGACCAGCCGGCCCAGGTTGGACTTGTAGTAGCGGCCCTCATATTCCTCGGAGATGGCGGTGCGCAGGCTGGCGCCCGCGCTTTGCAGCGCCGGACCGTTGTGCTTGTCGAGGACGATTTCCTCGCGGTTCCGCAGAAGGCCCGCATAGAGCGCCGCCTCGCCCGGCGGCAAGGCCGGTGCGTCGGACGCCTCCGCCATCGGCCCGCGCCTGAGCGTGACCTTTCCATGGGCATCTTCGTTGATCACCAGGAAGCGCTTGACGCCCAGCGACAGCAGCGCCGCGATGAAGGACAGGTCGACGCCTTTCCTGCCGGTGCGGAAGCCGTTGAAATGCGCAAACGACAGAGCCGCCGGCGAGAGCTGTTCCGGCGGGTGGAACAGCGGGATGACGGGCGGCGACGGCGGGTCGCGCCCGACCTTGTTCCAGACCCAGAGGAAATAGGCCGGAACGGCGAGCCAGCCGAGGATGATCAGCAAGATCCCCGCATTGGCGGCCAGCAGGGCGACGGCGCCGCCCTCGTCCGGCGTCACCACGCCCTTGGTGAAGCCCACGGCAATGGTCATGCCTTCCTCGGGTCCGAGCGGCCTAGTGGTCTCGAACACGATTTCCGAACCGCCCTCGCCGGAGGCCACGAAGTCCTTGCCCGCTGCGCCGAACGGGCCGGTATAGGCGTCGACCTGCGTGGCGCGGGCGCCTTCGGGCAATTGCACCACCGCCACGGCCTCAAGGATCGGGAAGCTCCAGAAATTGCCGGTGACGTTCCAGTAGATCTCGTCGTAATCCTCGAAATAGCGCAACTGCCGGGTGGTGACATAGCGGATCGTGTAGGTGTGCTCGCCGCGGGGGATCACCACCTCGGCGTCGCCGATGTAGATGCGGAAGAACCGCCCCTGCCATTCGGTGCGGTAGGCCGTGGGCGCGCCGTTGCGAAGCACCTCGACGAGGTCGAAGCCGTTGGTGGCCCACAGGCCCCACTCGTCGAGCGCGCGCAGCGGGATGTCGCGGAAGATGCCGCGGCGGATGTCGTTGCCTTCGGCATTGACGGTGATGGTCTCGGTCACCTCCAGCGAGGCGTCGTCGTTGACCGTGATGTCGGCGCGGAAATTGCGGATCTCCTCGCGCGCCTCGGCGCCGGCGCCCAGCAGCAGCGAGAGCGTGAGCGCGGCTATCAGCGACGCCAGCCATTTCATCGCGGTCTCTCCTCGAGGTAACCGACGCCCAGCGACGCCAGCGCGTCCCAGTAGCCGGGATAGGTCTTGCCCACGCATTTCGGATCCAGGATGGCGATGCCGGAGGTCTTGAGCCCGGCGAGCGCGAAGCTCATGGCAATTCTATGATCGGCGAAGGTGTCGATCTCGGCCGGCTGATGCCGTCCGGCGAGAGCGGGATCGCCGGACACGATCAGGTCGTCGCCCTCCTCGCGCGCCAGGCCCGCGCGGATGGCGTTGAGCCCCAGCGACAGCGCCCGCACCCGGTCGCATTCCTTGACCCGCAGGTTGGAAATGCCGGTGAAGCGGACCGGCGTGGCGTTGAAGGCGGCGAGCACGGCGAGCGTGGGAATGGCGTCCTGCATCTGCGAGCCGTCGATCACCGCGGGCATGGCGGGAAAGGCCGAAATCACGTCGAAGGCCTTCGCGTCGGGCTGGGTGAACGCCGACGACGGCGTGCCGATGTCGATGCGGCCGCCGGTGAGCGCCTCCGCGGCCCAGAGATAGGTGGCGGCCGAGGCGTCCGGCTCGATGTGGAAATCGGTGGCCTGGTAGCCGGTCGGCTCGATCTTCCAGACCGACGGCGTGACCTGATCCACCGTCGCGCCGAAGGCCCGCATCGCCGCAATCGTCAGATCGATGTAGCCGCGCGCGCCGATCTCGTCGCCGGCGAGTTCGACGGTGAAGGGCCTGCCGGCGCAAGGGCCCGCCATCAGCAGCGCCGAGACATACTGGCTCGAGAGGCCTGCGTCGATCACCACGTGGTGGGCGGCAAAGCCGCCTGTCCCCCGGATCGTCACCGGCGGGCAGCCCGATGGCGCGGAAATGTCGACGCCCAGCGAGGCCAGGGCCTTGACCAGCGGCAGGATCGGCCGCTTGCGCATGTGCTGGTCGCCGTCGACGATCACCTCGCCGGTGACGAGGGCAGCGATGGCGGCGGGCAGGAAGCGGACCGCGGTGCCGGCATTGCCCAAGAACAGCGGATGGGCGGGCGCGCTCAGGCCACCGTTTCCGGTGACGACGAAACTCGTGTCCTCCGGTTCCTCGATGCGGACCCCCATGGCGCGCAGGGCGTCGGCCATGTAGCGCGTGTCGTCGCTCTTGAGCGCGCCGGTGAGCCGGCTCTCGCCTTGGGCGAGGCCTGCCAGCAGCAGCGCCCGATTGGTGATCGACTTCGATCCGGGCGGCGCCACCCTGCCCGAAAGCGCATGCCCCGGCGGCACGATGGTGAGCTTGTCAGTTGTCATCGGTCATTCCCGCAGATCCGCATATTCACGCCATCAGAACTTGACGGTCGGAACCGCGCGGTCGGCCTCGTTCTCGAGCTCGAAATACTCGGCCTTGACGAAACCGAACTGGTTGGCGACGAGGTTCGAGGGGAAGGATTCCACCGAGACGTTCAGGTTGCGCACAGCGCCGTTGTAATAGCGCCGCGACATCGAGATCTCGTTTTCGGTCTCCTCAAGCGCCTTCTGGAACTCCTTGAAGTTCTCGTTGGCCTTGAGGTCCGGATAGCTTTCGGCGACCGCCATCAGCCTGCCGAGCGCGCCGCTGAGCGCGCCCTCGATGCCCGAACGTTGCGCCGGCGAGCCCGAGCTGCCGGCGACGGCCTGGCCGCGCAGCCGGGTGACTTCCTCGAGCAGTTCCCGCTCATGGGTCATGTAGCCCTTGACGGTTTCGAGCAGGTTCGGGATCAGGTCCGCGCGGCGCTTCAATTGAACGTCGATGCCGCTCCAGCCCTCGCCCGCCATCTGGCGGTTCTTGACCAGCGTGTTGTAGAGCGAGACGGCGTACAGCGCGACGCCGGCCAGCACCGCCACAAAAATCCACATTCCCATGCCTTCACCCCCGGCGTTAAAGCAACCATTGATCCTGTGCCCAGGCCCGACCTGTCAGCGGTCCGACCTTACGCAGACTCGCCGGGAAAATCCACGGGATAAGCAGAGGCGGGCCGGGGCGGATGGAGCCCGGGCGCAGCCTCCGGCAGGGCGGTGACGGCCGGCCCGGCGGCGGATATCCGGGGACTGCACTTTTTTCCCTTCCCGTCCTAAGTAAAGTTTTACCTTTCGGGGCTCATAAATGAGGACACTGCATCCAACGAGCTTGCGGTTTTGCAAGCGTCAAAGATTTTGTATTCACGGGATCCGATAGAAATGACGAATTTTGACGCCACCATCTTCGAGCTTGCCCCGGTTGCCATGTGGATCGAGGATTTCAGCGGCGTGAAGCGGCAATTCGATCAATGGCGGAGCGAAGGCGTGGACGACCTGCGCGCCTATCTCAAGCAGGACCTCACCCGCGCCGCCGCCTGTTCCAGCAAGATCAAGGTGCTGCAGGTCAACGCCAAGACGCTGGACCTGTTCGAAGCCCGGAGCCTCGAGCATCTGGTCGACAATCTTTCGGTGGTCTTCCGCGACGACATGCTGGAAAGCCACATCAATGAACTGGCGGAACTGTGGGACGGCAAGACCGAGTTCTCGAGCAACGCGGTCAATTATTCGCTCTCGGGCCGGCGGATGGACATCCAGCTCAAGGGGACCGTGCTGCCCGGCCACGAGCAGACGCTGACCCGCATCTTGATGACGACCGAGGACGTGACGGCGCGCGAGGATGCGCGGCGCAACGAGATCGAAAGCCGGCAGCATGCCGAAGGCCTGTTCAAATATTCGCCGGTGTCGCTGTGGGTCGAGGATTTCAGCGAGATCCGCAACCTGATCGAGGACGTGCGCGACCGCGGCATCGAGGATTTCCGCGTGTTCATGGACGTGCACCCCGAATTCGTTCGCCAGTGCATGAGCGAAATCCGCATCATCGACGTCAACCAGGCGACGCTCGACCTGTTCTGCGCGGACGATGTCCAGACCCTGCTCAGGCGCCAGGCGGAGATCCTGCGCGACGAGATGGAGAAGCCGTTCCGCGAGCAACTGATGGACCTGTGGGAAGGCAAGCTGTACCACCATCGCGAGGTGGTCAACTACGCGCTCGACGGCACCATCCGCCACATCCTGTTGCATTTCGCCGTGCTGCCGGGCCACGAGGAAGACTGGGCCCGGGTGCAGGTGGCGCTAACCGACATCACCGCGCGCAAGAAGGCCGAGGCCTATCTCGAATATCTCGGCAAGCACGATGTACTCACCAAGCTGCACAACCGCGCCTTCTACAAGGACGAGCTCAACCGGCTCGAGCGCAAGTCGCTGCGCCCGGTTTCGGCCATCGTCATGGATCTCAATGGCCTCAAGGAGGCCAACGACCAACTCGGCCACGATGCCGGCGACACACTGTTGCGGCGTTTCGGCGAGGTGCTGAGCGGCGTGGTGTCGCGGCCCAACCATGCCGCCCGCATCGGCGGCGACGAATTCGCGATCCTGATGCCCGGCGCCGACAAGAAGGCGGTCTCGGCCATGGTCGACACCATCAACGAGCTGCTGCACATCAACAACCAGTTCTATTCCAATGCGCCGCTGAGCGTGGCCATCGGCACGGCCACCAGCCGGGACGGGGAAAGCATGGAGGATCTGGTCAAGCGGGCGGATCTGGAAATGTACGAGGACAAGCGCGCCCATCACACCGGCGCCCTCTCCGACAAGGCGAGCCTCGCCGGTCCGGCACGGTCCGCTTCAGCCGCCTGAGGCGCAAGTCCCGGCGCCCAACCGCTCCAGGGAAGAGCCCTTTATTCCGCGGCCTGCAGGTAATTCGCGCCGCCGGCGTCCGTCATCAGGAAGGCCTCGCCGCACTGGCGCGACAGGTTGCGCACCTTCAGGATATAGCCCTGCCGCTCGGTCACCGAGATCACGCCGCGCGCATCGAGCAGGTTGAAGACGTGGCTCGCCTTGATGCACTGGTCATAGGCGGGCAGCACGCATCTGTGCAGCGCGCCGGGCTCATCCGGGGCGCCTGACCTGAGGATGGCCTCGCATTCCTTCTCGGCGTCCTCGAAATGCTTGAGCAGCATCGCGGTGTCGGCAATCTCGAAATTGTAGCGCGAATGCTCCTGCTCGGACTGCAGGAAGACATCGCCATAGGTCACCTTCTCCGCGCCTTCGCGGCCGTTGAAGTTGAGATCATAGACATTGTCGACGCCCTGGACATACATCGCCAGGCGCTCGAGCCCGTAGGTGAGTTCGCCCGCCACCGGCGCGCATTCGATGCCGCAGACCTGCTGGAAATAGGTGAACTGGCTCACCTCCATGCCGTCGCACCAGCATTCCCAGCCGAGTCCCCAGGCGCCGAGCGTCGGGCTTTCCCAGTCGTCCTCGACGAAGCGGATGTCGTGCAGCAGCGGGTCGATGCCGATGGCGGCGAGCGAGCCGAGATAGAGTTCCTGCAGGTTGGACGGGTTGGGCTTGAGGATCACCTGGTACTGGTAATAGTGCTGCAGCCGGTTCGGGTTCTCGCCGTAGCGGCCGTCCTTGGGGCGGCGCGAGGGCTGCACATAGGCGGCGTTCCACTGCCTGGGGCCGAGCGCGCGCAGGGTGGTGGCCGGGTGAAAGGTTCCCGCGCCGACTTCCATGTCGTAGGGCTGCAGGATGACGCAGCCATAATCGGCCCAGTAGCGGTGCAGGGCGAGAATCAGCGCCTGGAACGATCGGGTCGGCTTCATGTGGTCGGGAAGGTCTGCGGTCATGGTCGGGATCCGGATGGAATGGCGGTCGCACCGGGCCGCGATCAAGCGGCCCTGAAAGTGCGGCGACAGGTGCCACGGCTCTTCCTCACGGTCAAGGGCGCGGGGCCGCAAGCGCTCCGCGTCAACCGGCGTTGGTCTTACTCGTCGGGCTTTCTCAGCCGGTACTCGCCGGTCGTCGGGTCCTCGATCAGCGTCCCCTGGGCGCCGGTCCGGGATTCCTTCTCGGCGGCCCTGACCCGCGCATTCACCCGTTCTGCCTCCAGCAGGAAGCGCTTGTAGCCGAACCATGCGACCGCCCCCACGGCGGCGAGCAGAAGCAATTGCGGCATTGCTGCAGTCCTTTCCTCACTTGGGGATCAGGCGTGGCCGTCCCACCGGGTTCCAACGATGCCCTGCTGTCTTACAACCCGTAGCGCGACCAGAGTGCGCGCTCCTCGAGCACATTCAACCCTGCTTCGCCGATGCCTGCAAGCGCGCCACCGAGCAGGCCCGTGTTCACGCCGGGGACCCGGCGGCCGAAAAATCCGCGCTGGGCCGTGATCAGCCGCATCTTGACCTTGTCGCCATAGCGGGCGCGCAGCGTCGAGCGAAGATCGCCCAGTTCGTCGACCAGTCCCAGCTCCCTGCCGCCGATCCCGGTCCAGAACTGGCCGGTGAACAATTCGGGATCGTCCTTGAGCCGCGAGCCGCGGCTGCCCTTGACCAGGTCGATGAAGACCCGGTGGATTTCAAGCTGCAGGTCCTTCAGGCGGGCCACGTCCTCGGCCTTTTCCGGCTTGAACGGATCGAGCAGCGACTTGTTCTGGCCGGCGGTGTAGACGCGGCGCTCGACGCCCAGCTTGTCGATCAGGCCGGTGAAGCCGAAGCCCGCGGAAATCACGCCGATGGAGCCGATGATGGAGGACGGGTCGGCGAAGATCTCGTCGCCGGCGCAGGCGATCATGTAGCCGCCCGAGGCGGCCACGTCCTCGACGAAGATCAGGACCTTCTTGTCCTTTTCCCGGGCCAGATCGCGGATCCGCTTGTAGATCAGCCGCGACTGCACCGGCGAGCCGCCGGGCGAATTGATCGAGATCGCCACCGCCGGCGCCTTCTTGTCGGCGAAGGCGCGCTCAAGCAGCGGCGCCACCGTGGCGATGTTGAGATTCTGGCGAAACTGGTTGCCGCCCGACATGATCGACCCGTTGAGCCGGACCACCGGGATCACGGTGACATCCTTCTTGAAGCGTGCGGGGATGAGGGAACCCAAAGAGATCATTGCGGACCATTCCTGTTATGTCCCGCGCTCATGCGGGCGTTTGCCATGCATGAGTCCATGTATGTCTTTTCCGTCCCAGTGCAATGGGGGAACGCCCTGGGCGGTTGCCGCAGCGCGCGCTGGCAGCGGTCTATGTCGGCGCCCGGCTCTGCGACCGCCGCCGCCAGGCGGCGCGGCCATTGCCGAGATCGCGCATGAGCGCCGAAAACCCGTTTCCGGGTCCGTCGTGGATGAGCAAGCGGTCGCGCAGGCACAGGCGCGCGCGGCTGCCCTTGATGGCGGTGACCAGGATGCGGATCGCATCGTCGCCCGGGCGCGGGCAGACCGGGGTGATCTCGGCGCCGCCGAAGCGCTTGCCCAGCGCCGCGAGAATATCGGAAACCGATTCGGGGCGGGCGATGACCGACACCTGGCCGCCCGGCCTGAGGATGGCGCCGGCGGTGCGCAGCCAGCGCTCGAACAGATCGCCGGTCTCCATCACATGCGCCTCCGCCTTGAGCGCGTCGGGTGTCCTGCGGTCCCGGCCGGCATTGAACGGCGGGTTCATGATGGCGACGTCATAGGCCTGGTCGGAGAGACCCGCGGCGCGGCGCTGGTCGCCGTGAAGGGTGACGTCGGCCTCGAGCACCCGCACGCGCGCGGCCAGGTGGGCGTTCTGGGCAAGGGCCAGCGAGCGGCGGGCGCACTCGGCCATCGCCGCCGACCGCTCGATCAGCACCACCTCGAGGCCGCCGAGCCGGTTGGCGGCGGCAAGGCCCGCGGCGCCGGCTCCGGCGCCAAGATCGGCGAGCAC
>NZ_JRJG01000163.1 GCF_000759435.1 Hoeflea sp. BAL378 | reverse complement strand
GCCGGCCCGCGTCAACGGCCCGGCCAGTCCGCCGGTCCCGGGCGGGTCAGCGAATTCTGCCGTCGCCCGGTGACACGGTGACACAAATCAGACATGATTCGCGCGCCTGACAGGCGGGCCGGCAACGGCCGTGATCACCAGTTCTGACCGGATATACTATGTCCGCACCGCGGATTCGCCCCGCCGTCATTTCCGACATCGACGCCCTCGACACCATCGAGAAGGCGGTGTTTCCGACCGACCGGATCTCCCGCCGCTCGTTCCGTACGCTGATCGACCGCCCCACCGCCGAGACCCTGGTGGCCCAAGCCGAGACCGCCGGAGGAGGCGTCGAGGTGACGGGCTATGCCATGATCCTGTTCCGCGCCGGCGCCGCCCTGGCGCGGCTGTACTCGCTGGCGGTCGCGCCGGGCCACGCCGGCCGGGGGATCGGCCGGGCCCTGCTCGCCGCCGCCGAGAAGGCCGCGATGGACCACGACCGCATCCTGCTCCGGCTCGAGGTGCGCGAGGACAATGTCTCGGCCATCGCGCTCTACAAGACCGCGGGCTACCGGCGCATCGGCCGGGTCGCCGATTACTATGCCGACGGCATGGCCGCGCTGCGCTTCGAAAAGCTGCTGCGCGGGTCCGACACGCCAGCCCTCGGCACCCCGTTCTACGAGCAATCGACCGATTTCACCTGCGGCTCCGCCTGCCTGCTCATGGCGCTGGCGCGGTACCGGTCGTCCGCCTTTCTCGATCCGGTCTGGGAAATCCGGCTGTGGCGCGAGGCCACCACCGTGTTCATGCTCGCCGGTCCCGGCGGCTGCGAGCCCTTCGGCCTCGCCATGGTGGCGCGCGACCACGGGCTCGATCCCGAGGTCTGGTGCTCGACCGAGGAGCTCCTGTTCCTCGAGACAGTGCGCGATCCGGAGAAGCACCGGGTCATGGAGCTGGCGCAGCGCGATTTCCGCGCCCGCGTCAGGGCCGCCGGCACGCCGGTGCACACAGAGGCTTTCACCCTCGACTGGCTGCGCGCGCGCCTGGCCGAAGGCCATGTCGCCCTGATCCTGGTCAGCGGCTACCTGATGATGGGCAAGAAAGTTCCCCACTGGGTTCTTGCCCATGGCGATGACGGACGTCATATCTTCGTGCATGACCCCTGGGTCGAGGATGAGGTCGACGAGACCGCGGCCGACGCCGCCGACATCCCGGTCCCCTATGCGGTTCTGGACCGAATCGCCCGCTTTGGCCGCTCGGGCCTGCGCGCCGCCGTTCTTATCAAGGGAAATGCCCCCGATGTCTGACTGGATCATCCTGTCCACCGCCCTGTCGAGCTTCGATCACGCCGCCACCAAGCACAAGGTGCTCGCCACCCGCGATTACCTGGCGCGGCCGGAGCTGTTTCGCGGCGCCCGGCCCAACATCATCAACCTGTCTCGCTCCTACGCCTACCAGAGCCGCGGCTATTACGCCTCGCTGCTGGCGGCGGCGCGCGGCCAGCGGGTGATCCCGTCGGTGGAGACGCTGATCGACCTGTCCGCCCGCAAGCTCTACGAGAACGCCATTCCGGAGCTCGAGGATTCCTTCAACAAGTCCATCCGCGAACATGCCGCCGCCCCCGTGCCCACGCGGCTCAGGGTGTTCTTCGGCACCAGCACGGATGCGCGGCTCGAGCGCTTCTGCCGGCTGCTGTTCGACTGGTTCCGCGCCCCGATCCTGGAGCTGACCATCAAGGACGGCGAGTGGTACTCGATCTCGAAAATCGGACTCCTGCCGGTCGGCAAGCTCGACGGCGCCGACCGCGAGGCGTTTTTCCAGGCCATGGCGCGCTACACCGGGCGGCAGTGGAAGGACGCCAAGTCGCGCGCGCCGGCGCGCTATTCCTTCGCCACGCTGGTCGATCCGAACGAGGCGCTGCCGCCGTCGTCGATCGACACGCTCAAGCACTGGGCGCGGATCGCCGCGCGCATGGGTGTCTCGGTCGAGCCGATCACCCGCAAGGACATGCCCCGGCTCGCCAATTTCGACGCCCTGTTCATCCGCGAGACCACGTCGATCTCCAACCACACCTACCGCTTCGCCCGCCGCGCCCAGCAGGAGGGCATGCCGGTGATCGACGACCCGGTGTCGATGATCCGCTGCACCAACAAGGTCTATCTCGACGAGCTGATGGCCTCGAACGGCATCAAGGTGCCCGACACGGTGATGCTGATCGGGCCGGAGGACTTCCAGCGCGCCGCCGATCTCCTGGGCTTCCCGATGGTGCTGAAGGTGCCCGATTCCTCGTTCTCGCGCGGCGTCTCCAAGGTCGGAACCATGGAGGAGCTCAAGGCGCTGGCAGGCGCCTGGCTGCACGATTCCGAGGTGCTGATCGCGCAGAAGTTCATGCCCACCAAGTTCGACTGGCGCATCGGCGTTCTCGGCGGCAAGCCGCTGTTCGCGGTGCAGTACCTGATGGCCAAGAAACACTGGCAGATCGTCAAGCACGACACCGGCGGCAAGCCGCTCGAAGGCGGCTTCAAGTCGTTCTCGCTGGCGCAGGTGCCGCCGCTGGTGCTCGACACCGGCCTGCGCGCCGCCTGCTCGGTGGGCGACGGGCTCTACGGGGTGGACCTCAAGGAAACCGACGACGGCGTCTTCGTCATCGAGGTCAACGACAACCCCAATCTCGAGCATGGCGTCGAGGATTCGGCCGAGAAGGACGAGGTCTGGACCCGGCTGACCAACTGGTTCATCGAGCGCATCGCCACCTGAACCGGGATCGCCGGGCGCAGGCTGTCGTTTCGCCGAAAAACCGGCTATAGCAGCCCCGGCTTGGCCTGCCGAGCCTGAACACCGACCGCGACCGGGACCCTATTGATGCTGAAAGCCGCCGAAGACCGCCTCAATCTCACCCAGATTGTCGATCCGGCAACCCTGCGCGCCACGCTCGACGCCATCGCGTCGACCCATGGCGGCGCCAGCGTCCAGGCCCGCCAGGAGGTTCTGGCCGAGGTCAAACGCGTCAATGCGCAGGGGCGCGAGACCGCCCGCGCCATGCTGTTCGAGGACGGCGGCGGCACCGCCTGCGCCGTGCGGATCTCGCATCTGCAGGACGTGATCACCGCGGCGCTCTACGACTATGCCAGCCGTCACGTCTACCGGGTCGACAGCCCCTCGATGTCCGAGCGGCTGACCGTGACGGCCGTCGGCGGCTATGGCCGCGGCACGCTCGCGCCGGGCTCCGACATTGATCTGTTGTTCGTGCTGCCCTACAAGAACACGCCCTGGACCGAGCAGATCGTCGAGTGGATCCTCTACATCCTGTGGGACATGGGCCTGAAGGTCGGCCACGCCACCCGCAACATCGACGAGTGCATCCGCCTGTCGCGCTCGGACATGACCATCCGCACCGCCATTCTCGAGGCCCGGTTCCTGTGCGGCGAGCGCGCCCTGTTCAAGGAGCTCGGCGACCGCTTCGACACCGAGGTGGTGGAAGGCAGCGGGCCGGAATTCATCTCCTCCAAGCTCGCCGAGCGCGACGAGCGCCACCGCAAGGCCGGCGACACGCGCTACCTGGTCGAGCCCAATGTCAAGGAAGGCAAGGGCGGCCTGCGCGATCTGAACACGCTGTTCTGGATCGCCAAGTATTTCTACCACATCCGCAACACCGAGGAGCTGGTCGGCCTGGGCGTGCTCTCGCGCCGCGAGTTCAACCTCTTCGTCAAGGCCGAGGATTTCCTCTGGGCGGTGCGCTGCCACATGCATTTTCTCACCGGCAAGGCGGAGGAGCGGCTGTCCTTCGACATCCAGCGCGACATCGCCTCGGGGCTCGGCTACCAGGATCACCCCGGCCTGTCCGCGGTCGAGCGCTTCATGAAGCACTACTTCCTCGTCGCCAAGGACGTGGGCGACCTGACCCGCATCTTCTGCGCCGGTCTCGAGGACCAGCAGGCCAAGCAGGCGCCGGGGCTGACCGGGGTGATCAGCCGCTTCGCCAACCGCCCGCGCAAGATCCCCGGGACGCTGGACTTTCTCGAGGACAAGGGCCGCATCACGCTGGCCGACGCCGACGTCTTCAAGCGCGATCCGGTCAACATCATCCGCCTGTTTCATCTGGCCGACATCCGCGGGCTGGAGTTTCACCCCGATGCGCTCAAGCGCGTCACCCGCTCGCTCAGGATGATCAATGCCGAGGTGCGCGAGAACGAGGAAGCCAACCGGCTGTTCCTGTCGATCCTGACCTCCAAGCGCCAGCCGGCGATCATCCTCAGGCGCATGAACGAAGCCGGCCTGCTCGGCCGCTTCATCCCCGAATTCGGCAAGATCGTCTCGATGATGCAGTTCAACATGTACCATCACTACACGGTCGACGAGCACCTGATCCGCACCGTGTCGGTGCTGTCGGGCATCGACAAGGGCGAGGAGGGGCGCGAGCATCCGCTGGCCTCCAAGATCATGCCTTCGATCGAGGAGCGCGAGGCGCTCTATGTCGCCGTCTTCCTGCATGACATCGCCAAGGGCCGGCCCGAGGATCATTCGATCGCCGGCGCCCGGGTCGCGCGCAAGCTCTGCCCGCGGCTGGGCCTGTCGCCCAAGCAGACCGAGCTGGTGGCCTGGCTGGTCGAGGATCACCTGACCATGTCGATGGTGGCGCAGACCCGCGATCTCAACGACCGCAAGACGATCACCGATTTCGCCGAGAAGGTGCGCACGCTTGAGCGGCTGAAGCTCTTGCTGGTGCTCTCGGTCTGCGACATCCGCGCCGTGGGCCCGGGCGTCTGGAACGGCTGGAAGGGCCAGTTGCTGCGCACGCTCTACTACGAGACCGAATTGATGCTGTCGGGCGGCTTCTCCGAGGTCTCGCGCAAACAGCGCACGGCGCACGCCCGCGAAGCCCTGGCCGAGGCCCTCTCCGACTGGAAGGAGAAGGACCGCGCCGCCTACGTCAAGCTCCATTACGAGCCCTATCTGCTCGCCGTGCCGCTCGAGGAACAGGTGCGCCACGCCCAGTTCATCCGCGAGGCCGACAGGGCCAAGAAGCAGCTCGCCACCATGGTGCGCACCAATGCCTTCCATGCCATCACCGAGATCACGCTTCTGTCGCCCGACCACCCGCGGCTTTTGTCCATCGTCACCGGGGCCTGCGCCGCCGCCGGCGCCAACATCGCCGACGCGCAGGTCTTCACCACCTCGGACGGCCGGGCGCTCGACACGATCCTCATCAACCGCGAACTGCCCGACGACGAGGACGAGCTGCGCCGCGGCGCCTCGATCGGGCGGATGATCGAGGACGTGCTGGCCGGAAAGGCCTATATTCCCGAAGTGATCGCCCGCAAGACCCGCGGCAAGCGCAAGCACCGGCCGTTCATCGTCAAGCCGCAGGTGACGATTTCCAATACGCTGTCCAACAAGTTCACCCTGATCGAGATCGAATGCCTGGACCGCACCGGCCTGTTGTCCGAGGTCGCCTCGGTGCTCTCGGACCTGTCGCTCGACATCGCCTCGGCGCACATCACCACCTTCGGCGAAAAGGTGGTCGACACCTTCTACGTGCGCGATCTGGTCGGCCAGAAGATCACCAACGAGAATCGCAAGCTCAACATCGTCGCCCGCCTCAAGGCGGTGCTCAGCGCGGAAGAGGACGAGGTGCGCGACCACATGCCCTCGGGGATGATCGCGCCGCAGGGCTCGACCCGCCGGGAGAAGAGGGCTTCCTCGTGAGTCTCGTCTCGAAGTTCATGGGCGTCGGCGCCGCCACGCTGGCGAGCCGGATCTTCGGCTTCGGCCGCGAAATGCTGATGGCCGCCGCGCTCGGAACGGGTCCGGTGGCGGGCGCCTTCTACGCCGCCTTCCAGTTTCCCAACACCTTCAGGCGCCTGTTTGCCGAAGGCGCGTTCAACGCCGCTTTCATCCCGCTCTTCTCCAAGGAAATCGAGGCCAACGGCCTCGACGGCGCGCGGCGCTTCTCCGAGGAGGTGTTCGGTTTCCTGTTCACGGTGCTGGTGGTCATCACCATCATCATGCAGCTTTCCATGCCGGTTCTCGTCGCCACCATCATCGCGCCGGGCTATCGCGACGATCCCGTCAAGTTCAGCCTGACGGTCAACCTCGCGCTGATCATGTTCCCCTATCTCATGTGCATGTCGCTCGGCGCCATGATGGCCGGCATGCTCAACTCGCTCAGGCGCTATTTCGCCGCGGCCATCGCGCCGGTCTTCCTCAACATCATCCTCATCGCGGTGCTGCTGTGGGCCTGGCGCCAGGGACGCGACGAGCTCGCCATCGGCTACGATCTCGCCTGGGGCGTGCTAGCCGCGGGCCTTGTCCAGCTCGGCATCGTCTGGACCGCGGTGCGCCGGGCGGGCATCCGGGTGCGCTTCCGGCGTCCGCGCATGACCGCCAACGTCAAGCGGCTGCTGTGGCTGGCGGCGCCGGCAGCCGTCACCGGCGGCATCACCCAGATCAACACGCTCATCGGCACCGCGATCGCCTCCGGGCAGGACAGGGCGGTCCCGGCGCTGGCCCAGGCCGACCGCTTCTACCAGCTTCCGCTCGGCGTCGTCGGGATCGCCGTCGCCATCGTCTTGCTGCCCGAATTGTCGCGTGCGCTCAAGGGCGGCCACGAGGTGGAGGCGGCGCACCTGCAGAACCGCTCGGTCGAGTTCACCCTGTTCCTCACCCTGCCCGCCGCCGCCGCCCTGATCGTCATTTCCGAGCCGATCGTGCGGGTGCTCTACGAGCGCGGCGCGTTCACGGCCGCCGACACGCTGCTCGTCTCCTCGGTTCTCTCCATCTTCGCGCTCGGCCTGCCCGCCTTCGTGCTGATCAAGGCCTTCACCCCGGGCTATTTCGCCCGCGAGGACACCCGCACGCCGATGATCTTCGCCGCGATTTCGGTCGCGGTGAACATCACCACCGCGCTCCTGCTTTTCCCGTCGCTCGGCGCTCCGGGCATCGCCGTGGCCTCGGCGGCGGCGGGCTGGATCAATGCGCTGCTGCTCTTCACCGTGCTCGTCCGGCGCGGCCACTGGGGCCGCGACACGGCCCTCATGAAGCGGATCCCGCTTCTGGTTCTCTCGGCGGGGCTCATGGGAGCAGCGCTCCACTTCGGGACGCGGTGGCTTGAGCCCTGGCTCGGGCCCGCCGGATCCCTCGTCGAGCAGATCGCCGCCCTTGCGGCGCTGACCGCGGCGGGAGCGGCGATCTATTTCGTCCTGGCATTCGGCATGGGGGCGGCGAGCCTCGGGCAGGTGAGGCGCAGCCTCAGGCGCAAGCCGGGCCGGCCGGTTCCGCCCAACGACGAAAATGCCGCTTGATGATGCCTCGCTGCCGCGCTATCAGCCCCGGGCGTTCCCAGCCTCCGCGTGAAACAAGGCCCTCCACCAGCCCCGGACCCAAGCCATGAGTTCTTTCAAGCCCCTCGTCTTCTCCGGCGTCCAGCCCACCGGCAACCTGCATCTGGGCAACTATCTCGGCGCGATCCGCAAGTTCGTGGCGCTGCAGGAGCATCACGACTGCATCTTCTGTGTGGTCGACATGCACTCGATCACCGCCCAGTTGGTCCACGACGACCTCAAGGCGCAGACCCGCTCCATCGCCGCGGCCTTCATCGCCGCCGGCATCGACCCGGTCAAGCACATCGTCTTCAACCAGTCCGCAGTGCCCGCCCATGCCGAACTTGCCTGGATCTTCAACTGCGTCGCCCGCATCGGCTGGATGAACCGCATGACCCAGTTCAAGGACAAGGCCGGAAAGGACCGCGAGAATGCCTCGCTCGGCCTGCTCGCCTATCCGAGCCTGATGGCTGCCGACATCCTGGTCTACCGCGCCACCCATGTGCCGGTCGGCGACGACCAGAAGCAGCATCTCGAACTCGCCCGCGACATCGCCCAGAAGTTCAACAATGATTTCTCCGCGCGCATCGCTGCTGCGGGCCTGGGCGTCGAGATGATGGTCGGCGAGGAGAAGGTCTCGGGCTATTTCCCGCTCACCGAACCCTTGATCGAAGGTCCGGCGCCGCGGGTGATGAGCCTGCGTGACGGCGCCAAGAAGATGTCGAAATCCGATCCGTCGGATCTCTCGCGCATCAACATGACCGATGACGCCGACACCATCGCCAAGAAGATCCGCAAGGCCAAGACCGATCCCGCGCCCCTGCCGGAAACCCTCGAAGAGCTCGAGGGCCGCCCCGAAGCCCAGAACCTCCTGGGCATCTATGCGGCTCTGAGCGACCGCACCCGCAAGGATGTGCTGCAGGAATTCGCCGGCCAGCAATTCTCCGTGTTCAAGCCGGCGCTGGTCGATCTGGCCGTCGAGGTGCTGTCGCCGATCACGAAGGAAATGCAGCGGCTGATGGATGATCCGAGCCATATCGACGCCATTCTCAAGGACGGCAGCGACCGCGCCAATGTCCTTGCCGGCAAGACCATGGCCGACGTGCGCGAGATCATCGGCTTCCTGTGACGCGCAACCGGCCCCGGCGGCGCGGCGCCGGCGGGGTCTGAAAATCGGCCTTGCGGGCAAGCCCGCTGTGATGGCATTGTCCCGCCCATGGTATCAAGACGACGCTCACGTGAAGCCGGTCACCGGCGCAAGTTCCTCGCGGTCATCGACGACACGCCGGAATGCGAGCGCGCCATGCGCTACGCCGGCATGCGCGCCTACAATTCGGGCGGCGGCCTGGTCCTGGTCTATGTCATCGAGCCCGGCGATTTCCAGCACTGGCTCGGCGTCGAGGAGATCATGCGCGCCGAAGCCATGGAGGAGGCCGAAGCCACGCTCGCCAAGGCCAGCGAGAAGATGCGCCAGATCATCGGCATCGATCCCGAAGTGGTGATTCGCGAGGGCAAGACCACCGAGCAGATCCACGCGGTGATCGAGGAAGACCAGGACATCGCCATCCTGGTGCTTGCCGCCGGCTCCGCCAAGGACGGCCCTGGACCGCTGGTCGCCTCTATCGCCGGCCGCGGCGCGGCCTTCCCGATTCCGGTCACCGTCATCCCCGACGCGCTCACCGACGATGAAATCGACGCGCTGAGTTAGCGCGTCCTGGACCGTTTCCGGCGGAACCGACCCTTGATCGCGGACGTCGGGAGGTCTATCTTGTTTTGAAGAGTTCTAAACTGGCCCGCCCCCCTCGGCCAGGCACGGAGATTGCCCATGTTCATCCAGACCGAATCCACCCCCAATCCCGCCACCCTGAAGTTCCTTCCGGGCAAGGTCGTGCTCGATCGCGGCACCGCCGATTACCGCAGCGCCGAGGAGGCTGGCAACGCCTCCCCGCTCGCCGCCAAGCTGTTCGGCATCCCGGGCGTCACCGGCGTGTTCTACGGATACGACTTCATCACGATCTCCAAGGACGGCCCCGACTGGCAGCATCTCAAGCCCGCGGTGCTCGGCACCATCATGGAGCACTTCATGTCCGGCGCGCCGATCATGTCGAGCCAGAACGGCGGCGAGCCGGTGTCCGACGAGGAGTTCTTCGCCGAAGGCGACGAGACCATCGTCGCCACCATCAAGGAACTGCTCGAAAGCCGGGTGCGTCCCGCCGTGGCCCAGGACGGTGGCGACATCACCTTCCGCGGCTTCCGCGACGGCACGGTGTTCCTGCACATGAAGGGCGCCTGCGCCGGCTGCCCATCCTCGACCGCAACGCTCAAGCACGGCATCCAGAACCTGCTGCGCCACTTCGTGCCGGAAGTCCGTGAAGTCGAAGCCGTCGTCTGATCCCGGCCTGCCCGGGGCGGAGGGGATGCCGTCCTTGCCGCAGCAGGCGCAGGATTCTGCGGGCGCGCGCCCGCGCCTGCCTCTGGCCCGCGCGGCCCTTTTGCTTGGATATGCCCGGTGTTGACGCTTGCCATCGATTGCTCCGCCCGGCTCTGCGCCGCGGCGCTCCACCAGGATGAGGCCGACCGCATCCTCGCCTCGATGAGCCCCGACATCGGCCGCGGCCATGCCGAGCAACTGCCGGGGATCGTCGCTTCCGTGCTCGCCGAGGCGGGCCGCCAGCTGACCCAGGTCGACCGCATCGGCGTGACCATCGGTCCGGGCTCCTTCGCCGGCATCCGTGTCGGCGTCTCCTTCGCCCGCGGCC
>NZ_JRJG01000162.1 GCF_000759435.1 Hoeflea sp. BAL378 | reverse complement strand
CGACGCCGCCGGTGCGGCGCGCCGGCAGCAGCCGGGTGATGACGATGCCCACGACGATGCCGCCGGTCACCGGGCCGGCCATGATCATGTACCAGGGCACGCTGCGCGCCGCACTCAGCACCTGTTCGGAGGCGTCACCCAGCCAGTAGAGCTGGACCACGCCGATGAGCAGGCGGAAGCAGATGGCGGCGCAGGCCACCGACAGGCCGATCAGCAGCGACAGCGTCCAGATCAGCGGCTGCCGGTTGTCGAGGTAGGAGCGGAAATTGGGCGTCATCC
>NZ_JRJG01000161.1 GCF_000759435.1 Hoeflea sp. BAL378 | reverse complement strand
CAGCCGGATCTGCGAGCAGGCCGGCCACGTTGAACATCAGCGACGGATCGCCGCCGGCGATCGCCTCGACGCCCGGCTCGAAGGTCAGCCGCCAATCCGCCTCCAGCCGCAGGGCGCCGAGATCGACCCGGGCGTCGCCCGCGAGCCTTGCCTGGTCCTGACTGATCTCGGCACTGGAAAAGCGCATGACCCCGCCGGTAAGGGTAAAGGGCAGGCTGAGGCTCTCGGCCGTCATTTCCCCGCCGTTCATGAACCCCGCCACCATGCTGGCCACCTTGCCGGCGTCGAGCTCGAAGCCGTCGCGGTCGGCGGCGCCCAGGATCCGGGGGAAGGCGCCCGGCGCGATCCCCGACACCGCCAGATCGCGGGCCACGAGTTCGCCGCCGCCGGCGAGCGAGCCCACCAGCTCGCGGATCGAGGCGCCGGCGCCTTCCAGGCTGGCGCTGGCGCTGGCCTTGCCGGCAAGCACCGACGAGCCGCGGGCGGCGCGGTCGAGCGCGGCGAGATCCGCGTCCGACGCCTTGAGGCGGGCCGACAGCAGCACCGAGCCCTCGGAATTGGAGAGCGACAGATCCCCGCCCAGGCGGCCCGAAAACCAGTCGGCCTCGGCGCCCTCGAGCGCCATCAGGCCGCTGCCGGTGGAGAGCGCGGCCTTGAAATTGCGCCCGGTCCCGGCGATCCCCAGCCCGATCCGGTCGGCCTCGAGCGCGATGCGCATCACCGGCTGACCCGCGGCCGGCGGCAGGAACGGCGCGTCGCTCCAGGTCGCGCCGTCGGCGCCCGCAAGCTGCGGGCCGAGCGCCAGTTCGCTGAGCCAGCCAAGATCCACGCTCGCGAGCCGCAGCGCGCCCTTGCCGGACACCTCCGAGCCGGTGCGGTCGAAGGTCAGGTCGCCCGAAAATTCATTGTCCTCCGCCCTCCCCTTGATGGACGACAGCGCGGTCTCCGTCTCCGCCATGGACAGGTCCGCCGTCAGCGACAGCGGCAGGCCGGCTCCGGCCTGGGGCAGGAACTGGCCGAGCATGATCGCGAAGGGTTCGATGTCGGCGGCGTTCACGCCGAGCCTGAACGCGCCGGTGACCGGCGCGTCGGGCGGGATGACGGCGGTGCCGTCCAGCGACAGCCGCGACTCCGCCGAGGCGAAGTCCACGCCGATGGCGAATTCCCGGGGATTGGCCCCTCCGTCGGCGGTGATGGCGAGGCGGGCCGGCCCCTCGCCTTCCAGCGGCAGCACCGCGAAGCCCGCCTGCTCGAGGATGCGGTAGGCTTCGGGATTGTCGGCCTCGAGGCGGATGTTGCGGGGTCCGTCGCCGCCGGGCATCAGGCCGGTGCCGGCGGCGCCGATCCTGAACGCGGTGCCGCCGGCGGTTCCGGTGACGCTCAGATCCGGCCCGGCGTCGGGATCGAGCACCAGGCTCATATCCGCCGTCAGCCCGTCAAAGGCGACGCTGTTGGCGGCGAGCCGGCGGATGATCCGGTGGCCGCCCGTCGCCTGGTCGGCAAGCGCGAACAGCCCATCCGCGGTTGCGGCGCTGACCTGGCCGCTGACCGTGCCGCGGGGGGCGGCAAGCGAGCCTTCGAGCGAGGCCGTGAACTCGCCCGACGCCCCGCCGAAATCGGCGAATTTCAGGCTGTCGAGGGTGATCAGGCTGTCTCGCCAGGACAGCGACGTCTCGAACCCGTCGAGCCGGTAGTCGCCGAAGGTGAAGCTGTCCGCCTTGAGCCGCGCCGCGCCCGTGTAGTCCGACAGCGGCCGGGCGGCGCCGGTCTCCGCCCCCGCCAGCATGGCGAGCGCCCGCACGGCGTCGACATCGAAACTGTCGCCCGACAGTTCGACCGAGATCGAGGGCGCGCCGGACTGAGGCGTCTGGCGTTCGAGCCTGCCCTTGAGGATCGCCGGGCCGACGGCCACCTCGAGCGCCTCGAACCGCTGCAGCGCCGCCGACAGGCTGACCTGGGCGGAGAAGCCCGCGGCGCCCAGCCGCCTGATCACCGGATCGACCTCGCCCACAAACCAGTTGGCAAGACCGGAGGGCTGAGTGGAGGCGACGGTCAGCGCCCCGTTGAAGCTCGCGGCCGCGCCCGACACCAGCCGTCCGCGCGCCTCCACCGTGGTGCGGCCGGGAAGATTGGCGGAGAAGGCGTCGATCAGCCAGGCGTCGCCATCGGGCCGGGCCTCGAGCGAGATCTGGCGCAGCGTCGTGTCGCCGGCGATGATCGCCGGCAGGTTGAGCGAGACGCGGCCCGGCAGCGGCGGCGGCGGCAACCGGTCGATGAAGGCGTTGACCACTCCCAGGCGCTGTTCCAGCGACAGGGCCTCGGCCGGCGTTTCGGCGCCGCGGTCCGCCTCCTCGCCACCGATCCGGTCCATGTCGATCTGCTGGCCGTCGGCGATCAGCAAGAACTCGGGCTCGGGGCCGGTGTCGATGGTGGCCTGGCCGGTCACCACATAGGGATCGTCCGACAGGCCGATCTCGGCGCGCCACTCGGCGATCGACAGCCGTTCGTTGGTGGCGGCGAAATCGCCCTTGGCGACGATCAGCGGCCTTTCGGACGTGGCGCTGTCGGTCTCGGTGCGGGACAGGCCGGTGAAGGTGAACAGCCCGTCATAATGCGGCTTGTTGTCCTCGATCCGCGCCTCGCCCTCGGTTTCGAGCAGCACCGGCCAGGAATCGGGGACCGCGCGCACGCGCATGCGGATCGCGCCGTCGCCGGTCGCTACGCCCGTGGAGATCGACACGCCGCCACGCTGGCCGCCGATCTCGCCTTCGGCATCGATGCTCCATGGCCCGGACAGGGACTTGGCCGAGACCAGCGCATTGATGTCGCGGATGGTGCGGGTGCGCCCGTTCTGCTCGTCGATGACGGTGATCTCGGCGTCGCGGATCGAGACTTTTTCCAGCACCACCAGATCGCCCGGCGTCGAGGGCTTGCGCTTGAGCGCCCAGTCGAGCGTGCCGTCCTCGAGGATGCGCACCACCGCCTTGGGCGCCTCGACGCGCATGTCGAAGATCAGCACTTCGCCGCTCAGGAACGGGGCGAGTTCGGCGTCCATGGAGAAGCGGCCGATGGTCATCGCCGGCTGCGCGTCGTCGCCGACGGTGACATCGTGGAAGGTGACCGACGGGAACGGCAGCAACCGCGCATCGGCGTCGCCGCGCACCTTGACGGCCTGGCCGATGATGCGGCTCGCCTCGGCTTCGAAGGCCGTCCGGTAGCTGCTCCAGTCGATGAAATAGGGAGCGATCAGCGCTGAAAACAGCGCCAATACCAGCAGGCTACCGATTGCGACGAATACGCGGACCAGTGTTCAGTCCTCCTTGCTGCCAAGCCGGCCGACCGCTTGCGCGTCAGCCGTCGAATGAAAAGATCTTCCCCGGATTCATGATGTTCAAGGGATCGAGCGCCTGCTTGATCTGCCGCATCACCGACACGCCTTCCCCCATTTCCTGGGAGAGGTAGCGACGCTTGCCCTGCCCTATACCATGTTCGCCGGTGCAGGTTCCATCCATGGCCAGCGCGCGCGCGTTCAGGCGCCCGACAAAGGCCTCGGCCGCCTCGATCTCAGCGGGAACATCGGTGTCGAGCAGCACCAGCACGTGGAAATTGCCGTCGCCGGCATGGCCGACGATCGGCGCGATCAGGCCGGACGCGGCGATGTCCTGCTGCGTCGCCACCACGCATTCGGCGAGCCGGGAGATCGGCACGCAGACATCCGTCGAGATGCCCTTGGCGCCGGGCCGGAGCTTGAGCGAGGCCCAGTAGGCGTTGTGGCGCGCCTTCCACAGCTCGGTGCGGCGCTCGGGATTGGCGGTCCACAGGAACTCGCCGCCGCCGCACTCGGCGGCGATCTCGGCAAACATCGCCGCCTGCTCGGCGACGCCGGCCTCGGTGCCGTGGAACTCCAGAAACAGCGACGGAACCTCGGGGTTGTCGAGGTTCGAATAGGCGTTGCAGGCCTTCATCTGCAGCGCATCCAGCAGCTCGATGCGGGCCACCGGAATGCCCATCTGGATGGTCATGATGACGGCGTTGCAGGCGGCCTCGACGCTCGGGAACGGGCAGACGCCGCCGGAAACCGCCTGCGGGATGCCCTGCAGCCGGAGCGTGACCGAGGTGAGGACACCCAGTGTGCCTTCCGAGCCCACGAACAGCCGGGTGAGATCGTAGCCCGCCGAGGATTTGCGGGCGCGGCGCGCGGTGCGGATCTCCTCGCCCGAGGCGGTGACCGCGGTCACGGCGATGACATTGTCGCGCATGGTGCCGTAGCGCACCGCATTGGTGCCCGAGGCGCGGGTGGCGGCCATGCCGCCGAGCGAGGCGTTGGCGCCGGGATCAATCGGGAAGAACAGGCCGGTGTCGCGCAGATGGGCGTTCAATTGCTCGCGCGTCACCCCCGGCTCGACGGTGCAGTCGAGATCCTCGGTGTTGACCTCGAGCACATGATCGAGCCGCGACAGATCGATCGAAATCCCTCCATGGGGCGCGTTGACATGGCCCTCGAGCGAGGTGCCGGTGCCGTAGGGGATGACCGGCACGCGGTGGTCGGCGCAGGCGCGGACGATCAGCTTGATCTCGTCCGCGGAATTCGGGAAGATCACCGCATCGGGCAACTGGCCGGGGATATAGGTGGTGGTGTGGGCGTGCTGGGCGCGCAGCGCCTCGCCGGTCTGGAGCTGCTCGCCAAACCGCTGCCGCAACACGCCAATGACCGCGGCAATCCCGTCTTCGTTGCGAAGGCCGGCGCCGGCGCTGCTGTCGAGACCCATTCTGCTCTCCTCCGGACGCGTTTACCGCGAATCCTGTCCAATGCTTGCCGCACCGCTGTGATGGGGTAATGTGCAAACTGAGGCGCGCTTGTCCAGTGCGCGCGAAGCCGCAAGCCTATTTAGGCAAGGGAGAAGGCATGGCATTTGATGCTCCGGTGTTGGCGCCGGCCCGCGGGCTGGATCCGGCCTGGCTCGATTACAACGGCCACCTGAACATGGCCTATTACAACGTGCTGTTCGACAAGGCGGTCGACCATGTGTTCGCGCTGCTCGGCTGCGGCCCCGGCTACCTGGCGGCGCGCAACCTGAGCTATTTCACCGTCGAGGCGCATGTCTGCTACGTCCGCGAGCTCAAGCCCGACGCGATGGTGCAGGCCTGCTGCCAGATCCTGGATTTCGACGCCAGGCGGATCCACCTGTTCCAGGAACTCAAGCATGTCGACGGCTGGCTGTCGGCGACCAGCGAGACCTTGCTCGTGCATGTCGACATGGCCGGCCCGCGCGCGGCGGAGATGCCCGACGACGTGCTGGCCCGCGTCGGCGCCATG
>NZ_JRJG01000160.1 GCF_000759435.1 Hoeflea sp. BAL378 | reverse complement strand
CCCCTCTGTCACTTCGTGACATCTCCCCCGCAAGGGGGGAGATTGGAGGCGGCGGATCTGCTGCCAACAACGCTGACATTTCGACAGGCTCAATACTCGAGATCGTGAAAACGGCCGATGCCGGATTAAGTCCCTTCCGCCTGCGGAGCTTTGAGTTTGAGCGGACGTTAAAGCGTCGTAGGCCACATCTCCAGCGGCCTTCGCGTTTGCCGCTGAGTTTGCTTCAGACGTTTTCCGGGCACCAGTCAGTCCATTTAATTATGCTGCTCTCCTGCCGGTTCGACTGACGAGCGGTAAATTCTGTGTGGAAGGCGCGTGAAGCAAGGAAACTTAGCTGGAACTCAATTGTTACCCTGGTTCAGGTGAGGCCAAAGATAGCTGCGCGCAGCTTCCTGTTGCAGAGGAGCGGAGTTAAGCTACTATACCTTGAAACGACGATGGAGTGTATCGATGGTAGCCGAACCGAAGAGTAATGGGAATGACAGGTTCAAGCTTCCTGGTTCTTCACTCGACGAGGTTTTCAAAGTTGTCCAAGGGTATACTAGTTTTGGGAAATTGGCCTCTCTGTCCGACATTTCCAAAAGCACTGGGATGCACGAAACAGCCATCAGCAAAAATGTCGGATTCCTGCTTTCGATTGGCGTTCTGCAAGGTGGCCGCGATAAATCCGCGACTGAGGTTGGAAAGAAACTCGGTTTAGCGCTCATGCACAATGTGCCAGACGAGGTCGAGTCGATCTTGGCTGATATTGTCGCAGAAGATGAGTTTCTAAAGAATGTGCTGGCTGCCGTCAGAATTCGCAAAGGGATGGACGAGTCATCGCTTCGGGCACATATTGCCTATAGCGCGGGCCTTTCCAAGACCGGATCAACGACGACGGGGACTGGTGCCGTTGTTGAGCTATTGAAAAGATCTGGAAACCTCAAGGCCGAAGATGGGAAACTAGTAGTTAGTGCGCCAATAGCGCGTGCAACGAGCGGTGAGTCATCTATCTCTCAAGAGAAGGCAGAACCCGCGAATACAACACAAAGTGTCGTACGCACCATTGAGGCAACTTCGCCCTTTTCCATCTCAATCAAAATAGAAGTACATTGCAGCCCCCAAGACTTGGACGACTTGGGATTAAAATTGCGCAAAGTGGTTGATGACTTTTCAAGCCAAAATGGTGCCCCCGAAAACGGCGAGGATTAACCTTTGCCGCGCGCATTTTTTCAGGCAACAGCAGAGCAAGTTGTCATTGTCTCAGAAGCGGTTGTGGCGTTGGGCGGTAGTGACGCGGTTGCCGTCGCCTTTTTTAGTGACCTTCCTCAGCCGACAGTGGCGGGAGCATTGAAACTTGCCGCAGACATGGGACTGCTATCTGAAAACGCAGGGCAATTCAGAAGTGCAAGCCCACTCTGCAAGTTATTGCGAACTCCTCAGGATAGCGAGAAAGCCGCCATTCTGCGTGTTACCATCGAGTCCTATGAACCGTTCTTGATCTTTCGTGAGGAATTGGAGGCTACCAATGACGTTACAGCGGCAGCACAACGAACGAAAGTGCGGCTTGATCTCGAATGTCACCGCGAGCAGGTTAAAGAAACCTTGCTTAATCTCGCTACCTACAGCGGGGCGTTGAAGGCCGGTCATGGCAACAGCTACGAGCGCGACGCGAAAGGCCTTTCCGCAATTCTAGACGAACTAGCTGCTGGCAGTCGGGAGGTGGCAGAGGCAACGCATACAATCAGGGAAGAACTCGGGCCAGATGCAGCAGCCCAAGTGAACCACGACCAAGTCATTCTGCCGCTTGTAGCTGGTCTTCGTCACGCATCCGCTGGCGCTGGCCGGGAGGCGGTACTGCAAGCGGGGATCGCTATAGAGAGTTTCATCGACTGGTTTTCTGGGCAATGCGCTGGAAATATCGCAGGCGCAACTGGTATCAATGCCAAAATTGACCGATTGGTCGCAGGCAGCAAGGTGCCGAAAAAACTCCAAAATGTGAGCAAGTATCTTGGTCATGTTCGCAACGCGGCAGACCACGGCAACGATGCGGACGTCGGCGCTCCGTGGGATGTGCTGCCGGCAACTGGGCGCAACTACGTCTTCGTTGCAGCCATCTTCATCAGGACTATGGTCGCCCATCTGGCTAATCGTCATGACGTTTAATGCCAAGCTCGCCCTCCCTCGGGACAAATGGCCGTTCTTGTGGGTACCGGAGTAGGTGATGGAGCGTCCGCATAGCCCCGATCTCCGCACCCCCTCCTCCAAAAAAATCCCCCCCACATTTTCCCCACCCTTTCCCCCCATGCGATACTTCCCCCACCTTCCGTCCTCAACGGATGGCCGGGGCCAACGGGGCCCGGGCCGGCGGGAGGCGGTGAGTTCCGGTTGGCGGGGGCCGTACCTGCGGGCCGGAAGCTTGCGAAGCAGACACCCCGGCCAGCGCGGGGACCTGCCGGATCGAGGTGGATCAGGGCAAGGGTTGTCGCGCGAATGGCTGGAACCGGGTGCAGGACGCAGCGCCCGCGCCTTTCGCACGAAAGGCAGGGCGGCGCGACCGTCACCCGGCGGCGTTTGATCCGCATCCCGGTCCGGGCGGGCTGCCCGGCCGGGAGCTGCGGCGTCACCGCAAACGCCGGCCCGCCAAGTCCCTGCCGCGTCTGACACGCGCGGGTGGGAGAGGGAGGTGTTCGGTCTCCGAAGGACCGAACGAAACGAAACCGCCCAGGGCTTGCGTCGAGCTTTGCGGGAAGAAGAGCCGGCCCGCGCCCGGAAGGTGCTGGGCATTCCTCACCGGCGGGGCGCGGGCAACTGCGCCAAGCCCCTTTCTTGT
>NZ_JRJG01000159.1 GCF_000759435.1 Hoeflea sp. BAL378 | reverse complement strand
GCCAACGAGCGCAACTGCCCGGTGATCGGCTTCCGCCGCTAGTCCGGTCCCCTTCCCACAACGCAAAGACCCCGGGGCATCGCGCCCCGGGGTCTTGTCCTGTCCGGCGGCCGGCCCTTTGTCAGGCCCGCCCATCGGGTGCCGCGGCTACTGGGCGATTTCCCAGGTGACGCTGACGGTGACGCGGTATTCGTTCTCGCCGGAAGCGACCGGAACCGAGGAATCGGCCTTCGGCGCGGCCATCGCCATCTCGGCGCGCATCATCGGCACCGGCGGGGCGGAATAGGAGTTCTCCGAGACCTGGGTGATGCGGCCGAGCGACACGCCGAGCGTCTCGACCATGGCCTCGGCCTTGGCCTTGGCCTTGGCGATGGCGTCCTTGCGGGCGGCGTCGCGGATCGTCTCCTGGTCGTCATTGGTGAAGATCACGTCGCCGCCCTGGTTGACGCCGAGGCTCACCGAACTGTCGAGGATGGCGCCGAGGCGGGAGAGATCGCGGATGCGCACCGAGAGCGAATTGGTCACGGTGTAGCCGACGATCTTCGGCTGTTCGGTGCCTCCGTTCTGGTTCTGCGGATAGACCCAGCGCGGCTGTATCGAGAAGGCGCCGGTCTGCAGGTCGCGCTCGGCGATGCCTTCCTGCTTCATGGCGGCCAGCACCTCGGTCATCGCCGCATTGTTGGCGTCGAGTGCGGCGCGCGCGGTCTCGGCCTCGCGCAGCACGGTGAGCGAGATCAGCGCCATGTCGGGCGCGGCGGCGGCCACGCCTTCGCCGGAGACCGAAATCAGGCCGGGTTCGGGCGCCTTGGCCTCCTGGGCGAAGGCCTGCGGCACGGCCGCGAGCAGGGTGGCGGCGAGCGCGCTGGAAAAAACCATCCGGCGGGCGAGGGGGAAGGATGAGGTCATGAAATGTCTCCGATCTGAGAAGCGATGTCCCTATGGGCAAATGTGTGGCCCGCGAATGTGGACGCATTGCGGCGGCCGCCACCGCCAAGGGCCGCAAAGCCGGTGTGCAAACTCTTGTGATGGCTACCGTTATGGTCTAAACCGCCTGCGTCCGGACCGCCAGTCCGGCCGGGGCCCGCGCCGTCATGCCGCTCGCGCGGCCACGGACGCCGCGCAGACTCCCGGGCCTGTAGCTCAATGGTAGAGCCGGCGGCTCATAACCGCTTGGTTGCAGGTTCGAATCCTGCCGGGCCCACCACACTTTACGGCCATGTCTGGTGAGACTCGGTGTCCGCACCGGTCAGTCCCGGCACCCGGGTGCGCCATCGCCGGGCTCGGCTCGGTCAACATCCTTCGCCCTTTGTTGCGCGCCGGTCGCCCGGTCTGCCGCCTCGGCCCGCATGGCGGAGCGACCGCTGCCGGCGCCATGGGGCTATGAGGCAGGATCAGTGGCTGCCGCCGCCGCCGCCCTCGCCGCCTTCGCCGCCCACGGTCGGCGTCTCGGGGAGGGGCTTTATTTTGGGCGATTTGCTGGGGCCGACGTAGCGCTTCGGATCTGCGTGGGCGTTTTCGTCCGAAACATCCATTCCGAGTTCCCGCGGGCTGCCGCAGCCGCTGCCCGCCGCCGTGGCGGAGAGCGCTCCCAGCAGCACGAGGCGCGAGCGATCGACTTTTTCGTCCCGGTTTGCGGCGCCGGACCGCGCATCTGCATGCCAATTGACCATGATTTGCCCCTTTGCGTCGTTGCATCGGACATATTCCGATAATGAAATATCGAGGAGAGGCGCGGTCTGAATTCATTGACGGACATCAACGGGTCCGCAAAAATGGCTGCGTGAGCCGCCACGCCGATCCGCCCCGGCTTGAGCGGATGGGGTTCGCCCACCGTCGCCCTCCGCCGTCCCGGGGCGGGGCTCACCGGCGGCGCGGCGACCTATCTGGCTTGCGCGTGAGGTTCAGGCGGTGCCGCCGGACAGGGCCTTGAGCCGTGTGTCGCCCGGTGTCGCGGCGACGCAGACGCGGTTGCGGCCCTGCTTCTTGGCTTCGTAGAGCGCCTCGTCGGCCGCCGCCAGCATGGCTTCGCGCGTCGTTGCCGGGCCGGCCAGGCAGGAGACCAGGCCGATGCTGACGGTCTGGCGCGGCGGCGCGTTGGGCAGGGCGTCGAGCGCGGTGAGCCGGACGGCGAGGCGGACGCGCTCGGCGATGGCCAGGGCGCCCGCCCGGTCCTCGCCCGGCAGCAGGGCCACGAATTCCTCGCCGCCATAGCGGGCGACCAGGCTGCCGTCGTCCGGCAGGCCGCCATTGCCAGAAATGGCGGTCTTGATCGCCCGCGACAGCGACAGCAGGCATTCGTCGCCGGCCTGGTGGCCGTAAGTGTCGTTGAAGGATTTGAAGTGATCGACGTCGATCATCATCAGCGAGAGGGCGGAGCGGTCCCGCTGGGCTGCGGCCACGGCCTCGGCGAAGACGCGGTCGAACTTGCGCCGGTTGGCGAGCCCGGTCAGCGGGTCCTCATAGGCCTTGGTGGCCAGGGCTTCGTTGGCGATGCGGAGCAATTCGTTCTTCTCGGTGATTTCGGCCAGCAGCCGGTCGGCGGTCTGCTCGCTGCGGAGCTGGCGCAGCCGGTTCCTGACCATTCGCAGGACGAAGGAGGACAGGAAGGAGAAGTACAAGAGTCCCGCGGGAAGGAAGACGAAGTTGCCGTCGGCGGCGGCGGCGATGCTCAACTGGCCGATGACGAAGGCGATGTTGATGAAGGCCGTGCCGGGCATCATGTAGGCCCTGCCGGCGGCGCCCTGGGCAATGGCGCAGGCCACCGCCACGGTGATGGTCTGGGTGGCCGGGGAGGCGCCGTAAAGCAGCAGGGCGCCGGACAGGCCCCAGCCGAAGCCCGACAGCAGCGATCCGGTGACGAAAAGCCGCATCCATTTCGGATCCAGGGCACCCGGGGCGCGGGCCAGGAAAAGGCGCTCGATGACGATGCGGAAGGCCAGGCACACGAGCGCGACCAGCGTCGCCAGGACGCCGGTCCACACCGCGCCGGAGAGGCCGGCGGTCAGGCTCGCGAGCCCGATCCCGGTTGCGGCGGCAATGTGCGGCTTGCTGCTGTAAAGCTCACGCAGGGTTTCCTCCACCTGCCGGTCGGACGCGATCTCGCGGCCGACGAAGGTGTACGGATTCCACATCTCAAGAAAACGCATGATACCGTGCCTGTCTGGCGTCTTGCGCCGCCGTCGTGCCGCCTTGCCGATGCCTGAAGCGGACGAGGGAGCGGTGGCTGTTTCTGGCTTCCGGCAGCACTATAAAAGCCACCCGTAAACAATGCATTGCCACAAGGACGGAAGGCGGCGCGGACGCGGCGCCGCCGGCGGCCCCGCGGATGCCGGCGTCGGGAATTTTGTGAAGTGATCGGGCGCGGCGGTTGAGGCCCGGCCTCAGTCGATGCCGTTCGCCCTGGCGACGAAATCGGCGAGGTGCGGCAGGTAGTCCTCGGGTCCGTCGCCGCCATTGGCCACCGCGTTGGCCAGGCAGTTCTTGACGGCGCTGGCCATGGTGGTGGAGAGGGTGGCGGCGTTGGCCATGGATTCGACGTAGCGGATGTCCTTGTAGGCATTGCTCAGCGTGAACCTGTGCGCCTCCCGGTTGCCCTCCAGCGCATAGCCCATGAAGGTCTGGTAGAAGCCGCAATCCATCCGCCCGCCGCGGATCACCTTGTCGAAGGCGGCCGCCGGAATGCCGACCTTGCGCGACATCGCTAAGGCCTCGGAATAGAGCGCCGCATAGCCGAGCGAGATGAAGTTGTTGAGCAGCTTCATCTTGTGGCCGTCACCGACGCCGCCGACATGGACGATCTTGCCGGCCCAGGCGGCGATCACCGGCTCGATCCGGGCGAAGACCGCATCGGTGGCGCCGACCATGCAGTCGAGCTTGCCTTCCCAGGCCTCCTTCGGCGTGCGGCTGAGCGGCGCGTCGGCGAAGTCGACGCCGATGTCGGCCAGGTCGGCCGCGAGCCGTTCGGTGACGGTGGGGTCGCTGGTCGAGCAGTCGATGATGACGCTGCCGCGCCTGAGGCCGGGCTTGAGGGCCGCCACGGCGGCGGTGACTTCGGGCGACCCTGTCAGGCACAGGAAGATCATCGAGCTGACGCCCGCCATCTCTTGGAGCGATGCGGCCTCGGTCGCGCCGCGGCCGAGCAGATCCTCGACCGGGGCGCGGTTGCGATGGGCGTGCACGGTCAGCGGATAGCCCTTCTCGACGATGTTCTTGGCCATGCCGTGGCCCATCAGGCCGACGCCGACAAAGCCGACGGTTTCCTTTGCGTGCGTCATGTCTCACCTCCGAATGGGATTGCCGGGAAAGGAACCGAACAGAAGGAGCACGGGCGGCCCCGCGGCCCGTCGCGCGATCCCGGTCCGGCGCCGTGCGCTGTTCAGACGCCTCCTGCGCCTACCTTTCCAGTTTGCCGGCCCCGTTGCAAGCGGCGGCGCGGCGGCGTTCCCGATCCGCCCTTGTCCTCCGCAGAAAACCTTCGGAGAAAACTCAGCTTATTGCCGCCGCGGCGGTTGACAGCAAAAGGGCGGATTTATAAACATGATCCAGAAACTCAAGTTTATATCCACCTGGAGGACCTCATGACCCACGCCGCCGCCCCCCGTTTCCTGGCGCTTCTCGCCTCTGTCGCGGCCTTTGCCGCCTTCGCCGCGCCTGCCCAGGCCGAGGGCGAGGTCAACATCTACTCGTCGCGCCACTACGACACCGATGAGCGGCTCTACAGCGACTTCACCGAGGCCACCGGCATCAAGATCAACCTGATCGAGGGCAAGGAAGACGAGCTGATCGAGCGGATGAAGGCCGAGGGCGCCAACAGCCCGGCCGACGTGTTCATCACCGCCGATGCCGGCCGGTTGTGGCGCGCCGACCAGGCGGGCCTGCTGGCCGCGGTCGATTCCGAGGTGCTCAACGAACGGGTTCCCGAGAGCCTGCGCCATCCCGAAGGCCACTGGTTCGGCATTTCCAAGCGCGCCCGGGTGATCTTCTACAACAAGGACAAGGTGAGCGAGCCGCCGCAGACCTACGCCGCGCTGGCCGACCCCAAGTACAAGGGCCTGATCTGCGCCCGCTCCGGCTCCAACATCTACATGCTGTCGCTGCTGGGCGCCTATATCGCCCACAATGGCGATGACGCCGCCAAGCAGTGGGCCCAGGGGCTCAAGGACAATCTGGCGCGCGAGCCGCAGGGCGGCGACACCGACCAGCTCAAGGGCCTGGTCTCGGGCGAATGCGGGATTGCCATCTCCAACACCTACTACTTCGCCCGCGGCGTCGCCGGACAGGTCGACGGGCTCACCGAAGGCATCGACAAGATCGGCATCGTCTTCCCCGACCAGGGCGGCAACGGCACCCATGTCAATATCTCGGGCGCCGGCGTGGCGGCGCATGCGCCCAACCGCGACAACGCGGTCAAGCTGCTCGAATATTTCACCTCCGATTCGGCGCAGTCCTATTTCGCCAACGGCAACAACGAGTATCCGGTGGTCGAAGGCGTCGCAGCCTCCTCGGTGGTCGAGGGTCTGGGCAGCTTCACCGCAGACACGCTCAACCTCAACGAACTCGGCAAGAACCAGGCCCGCGCCCAGGAAATCTACAACGAGGTCGGCTACAAGTAGGCTTGCGCCGACAGCATCACGCTCCGGGGGAATGACCGCTTCCCCGGCGCACGGAAAAGGCCTGGACATTTGGCGTCCGGGCCTTTTTTGTTGGGCGATGCGGCTGCCAGGGGATGTGGACGGGAACCGCCGCGCGTTCTTGTCCGGACCGGGATCGCCATGACGCCGGGCGGGCTGCTTTTCGCCAACATCACGGTGGAAAAGCAGTTGCGCCGCAACGTCTCGCGGCGCGGGCGCTGAGCCGGGCAGGTCCCGGCGTTCTCATGGATGCGACCTGGAAAGGGGAATACGAGAGTGGATGACAAGGATGCGGTGCGCTTGGTTTCGAGCGAGGTGCTTTCCGACGACTGGGGCAAGCTGACGAAACATGAGTATGATCTCAGACGTCGCAGCGGCGAATGGCAACGCCAGACGCGGGAAGCCTATGACCGGGGCAATGGCGTCGCCTGCCTGTTGTTCAACCCCGAGACCGGCTGCGTGCTGCTCACGCGCCAGTTTCGATTGCCGGCGTTTCTCAACGGCGGACAGCTGTCGTTGATCGAGGTTCCCGCCGGACTGCTGGACGGGGCGGAGGCCGCGGAGCGGATGCGAAGCGAGCTGATCGAGGAGACGGGTTACCAGATCGACAAGCTGGGGCATCTTTTCGATGTCTACATGAGCCCCGGATCGGTCACGGAATACCTGGCCTTCTTCGAGGGCGTCTACTCCGACAGCCACCGCAAATCCGAAGGCGGTGGAGACTATGACGAGGGCGAGGACATCGAGGTCCTGCACGTGCCGCTGGCCGACGCCCTCGACATGATCGAAAGCGGCGAGATTCGCGATGCCAAGACCATCATCCTGCTGCAGCGCAAGGCGATCGAGCGGATGAGAGAGCAGGGCCTCTCCCTCTGATGCCCGTGGATATCCCGTCCGTCACGGCCGGGCCGCGCCACTGACATAAAAGCTTCGCAAGGCCGTCATCTGGGGTTCACGCAATCATGGTTCCTGCACGGCCATGCAGACCGGCCAAGCCCAGATCCAGATCGAGAATGTGTCGCGCCTGTTCGGCTCGACGGCGGCGCTCGACGATGTCTCGGTTTCCCTCCGGAAGGGCGAATTCTCGGTGCTTCTGGGACCCTCCGGCTGCGGGAAGTCGACGCTGCTGCGGCTGATCGCCGGTCTCGACGCGCAGACCAGCGGCGCGATCCGCATCGGCGGCGCCGATGTCGGCGGCAAGGCGCCCAGCCTGCGCGAGCTGTCGATGGTGTTCCAGTCCTACGCCCTGTTTCCCCACCTCACGGTGCTCGAGAACATCGTCTTCGGGCTCAGGGTCCGCGGCGTCGCCAAGGCCGAACGCATGAAGCGGCTCGACACCGTGGCCGCGATGATGGGCCTGTCGCAGCTTCTTGCCCGCAAGCCCTCGGAGCTGTCGGGCGGGCAGCAGCAGCGCGTGGCGCTGGCCCGCGCGGTGATCAGCGAGCGCCCGATCTGCCTGATGGACGAGCCGCTCTCCAACCTCGACGCGAAGCTCCGCGCCGACATGCGCGTCGAGCTCAGGGCGATCCAGCAGGCGCTGGGGCTCACCGTGGTCTATGTGACCCACGACCAGATCGAGGCGATGACCATGGCCGACAGGATCATCGTCATGAATGCCGGCCGGATCGAGCAGGTCGGCACGCCGGAGGAAGTCTATGCGCGGCCCGCGACCGTGTTCACCGCGGGCTTCATCGGAACGCCGCCGATGAACCTGTTTCCAGTCGCCCTGTTTGGGGGCCGGCACGGCGTTCCTCCCGGAACCGGCAAGCATCTGGTCGGCCTGCGTCCCGAAGACCTCTTCCTCGCCGAGACCGGTCCCGAGGCCGAGCTGCGCGGCGTCGAGTATCTGGGCGCCGACCGCCTCGTCTCGGCCCGGCTGGGCGGGACCGACTTCATCCTGCGCCTGCCGGCAAGTGCCGCGCCGCCGCCGGCGCGCTTTGCCCTGGGCTGGGCGCCCGAGCGCCAGAGCCTGTTCGATGCGGCCAGCGGCCAACGGCTGGCCGGGTTCGATTTCGCCTCCCCATCCCCAACCAAGAAGGACTTCACCCATGAGACTGCTTAACGTGTTTCTGGCGACCTCGGCGCTGACGCTGTTCGCGAGCGCGGCTTCCGCCGTCGATCTGGAATTCTATTTCCCCGTCGCCGTCGGCGGCCCCGCCGCCGGCACGATCCAGTCGCTGACCGAAGACTACATGGCCGCCCATCCCGACGTGAAGATCGACGCGATCTACACCGGCTCCTATGCCGACACGACCACCAAGGCGATCACCGCCGTGCGCGGCGGCAACGCGCCGCAGCTCATCATCTCGCTGTCGACCGACATGTTCACCTTCATCGACGAGGAGATGATCGTGGCCTGGGACGCCTATGTCACGGAAGAAGAGAAAGAGAGCTGGATCGGCGGCTTCTACCCGGCCTTCATGGCCAACAGCCAGACCGAAGGCAAGACCTGGGGCATCCCGTTCCAGCGCTCGACCCCGGTTCTCTACTGGAACAAGGAAGCCTTCGCCAAGGCGGGCCTCGATCCGGAAAAGGGTCCGGCCAACTGGGCCGAAATGGTGGAGATGGGCAAGAAGCTGACGGTGAAGGACGCGAGCGGCAACGTCACGCAGTGGGGCGTCCACATCCCGTCCTCGGGCTTCCCGTCCTGGCTCTGGACCGGCATCGTCGCCGGCAATGGCGGCCTGCTCGCCGATGACACCGGCACCAAGGTCACCTTCAATTCGGACGCCGCCGTGGGCGCGCTCGAAGCGCTGGTGGCGCTGTCGGCGACCGACGGCGTGATGGCGCCCGGCATCCTCGACTGGGGCGGCACGCCGAAGGCCTTCTTCGAAGGCCAGGCGGCGATGATCTGGACGACGACCGGCAACCTCACCAATGTGCGCACCAACGCGCCCTTCGATTTCGGCGTCGGCTTCCTGCCGGGTCTCACCAAGAACGGCGCCCCCACCGGCGGCGGCAATTTCTACCTGCTCAAGGGCTCGACCGACGAGGAACTGCAGGCGGCTGCCGACTTCGTCAAATGGGCGACCGCTCCCGAGCAGGCCGCCAAGTGGACGATCGCCACCGGCTATGTCGCGCCGCGCCCCGACGTCTGGGAAACCCAGACGATGAAGGACTACGTCAAGGACTTCCCGCAGGCGCTGGTGGCCCGCGACCAGCTCGATTATGCGGTCGCGGAACTCTCGACCTTCGAGGGGCCCAAGGTGACGCAGCTCCTCAACTCGGCGCTCGAAGCCGCGATCACCGGCCAGAAGTCGCCCAAGGAGGCGCTCGACGCCGCCCAGGCCGAAGCCGACGCGATCCTCGCCGCCTATCGCTGATGCCCTCCCGGCGGGGCGCACCCTGGCGTGCGCCCCGCCATTTTCCGTTTAGGATCGTCCATGAACCGCCGCACCTGGATTCATGCCTGGCTCATGCTGCTGCCGGCGTTCGTGTTCCTGATCGCCTTCACGCATCTGCCCGCCGTCACCACCCTCATCGACAGTTTCTGGACCACAGGTAAGGGGCGTCGCGCGGCGGTGTTCACGGGGCTCGGCAACTACCGGAAGATGCTCGAGGATCCGATCTTCATCAAAGCGATGGTCAATTCCGCGGTCTATGCGGCGATCACCATTCCCGCCTCGATCCTGCTGTCGCTCGCCATGGCGCTGCTGGTGCACCGCTCGTTCAGGGGTGTGAGCCTGATGCGGATGGCGTTCTTCACGCCGACCGTGCTGCCGCTGATCGCGGTCGCCAATATCTGGCTGTTCTTCTATGCGCCGGGCTTCGGCCTGATCGACCAGATCCGCCTGGTCGTCGGCCTGCCGTCGGCCAATTACGTGGGCCAGCCCGACACCGCGCTCTATGCCGTGGCCGCGGTGACGATCTGGAAGGAGGCCGGGTTCTTCATGATCTTCTTCCTGGCCGCGCTGCAGACGATCCCGCAGTCGCTGCGCGAGGCGGCGGCGATCGAGGGCTGCGGCCGCTGGACCTTCTTCCGCCTGGTGACGCTGCCGCTGATCATGCCCACCACGCTGTTCGTGTCGGTCAATGCGGTGATCAACGCCTTCCGGCTGGTGGACCATGTCTTCGTCATGACCAAGGGCGGGCCCGACAGCGCCACCATGCTGCTGCTCTATTACATCTTCGAAACCGGCTTCCGGTTCTGGGACACGGCTTACGCGGCGGCGCTGACGGTGGTGCTGATCGCCATCCTCTCGGTGGTGGGCATCGGGCAGTTCTTCCTCGCCGACAGACGGGTGCACTACAAATGATCGGCGAGACCCTGTTCGACCGCGTGCTGATCCGCGGCGGCGGCGCGCTGCTGGCGTTCGTGTGGATCCTGCCGCTGCTCTACGCGATCTGGGCCGCGTTCCATCCCGCCGCCTTCGAGGCGCGGTTCGACCTCACCGCGCCGCTGACGCTCGACAATTTTGCCTCCGCCTGGTCGCAGGCGCCGTTCGCGCGCTATTTCCTCAACACCATCCTGCTGGTCACCATGATCCTCGTCGCGCAGCTTGTGCTGTGCACGCTCGCGGCCTTCGCCTTTGCCCGGCTGGAATTCCCCGGCAAGACGATCCTGTTCACGCTGATCCTGATGCAGCTCCTGGTGATGCCCGACATCCTGCTGGTCGAGAACTACAAGACCATGCGGGCGCTGGGCCTGGTCGACACGATCATCGCCATCGGGCTGCCCTATTTCGCCTCGGGCTTCGCCATCTTCCTGTTGCGCCAGACCTTCATGACCATCCCGCGCGAACTCGACGACGCGGCGCGGGTGGAGGGCTGCTCGCTCCTGGGGTTGTTGTGGCGGGTCTATGTGCCGCTGGGCAAGCCGGCGATGCTGGCCTTCGGGCTTGTCTCTGTCAGCCATCACTGGAACAATTTCCTCTGGCCGCTGATCATCACCAATTCGGTCGAGACGCGCCCGCTCACCGTCGGCCTGTCGATCTTCGCCACCACCGACAGCGGCACCGCATGGGCGGTGATCAACGCCGCCACGCTCATGACCTCGGCGCCGCTGCTGCTGGGGTTCCTGCTGTTCCAGCGCCAGTTCGTGCAAAGTTTCATGCGCGCCGGCATCAAATAAGGACTGATCCGATGACCCTTTCGACCTTCGGCGCGGCCGTCAAATTCGACGGCTACACGACCCTGCGGGACTGGATCTGCGAGGCCGACCGGCCGATCGAGATCCAGGATTTCGTCTTCCCGGAGGTGATCGCCGGCGATTGCTCGGAGCTCGTCGGCAAGTACAGAACCGCGCTGGCGCCGCATCGGGGCGAGCGCGGCATCCACGGCCCGTTCTTCGGGCTCGATCTCGCCAATCCCGACCGCGCCATCCGCACCGTGATCCAGGAGCGGTTCCTCAAGGGGCTGGAGATCGCCGAAAGCCTGTCGGCCACCCACATGGTGATCCACAGCCCGTTCACCTACTGGCACGTGCTCAACCGGCGCAATTATCCCGACATCGAGCGGTCGATGTTTGCGGCGGCCGCGGACTGTCTCGAACCGGTGCTCAAACGCGCCGCCGGCATCGGCTGCACGCTGATGCTCGAAAACATCGACGACACCGATCCGGCGACGCGGGTGGATCTGGTGCGCGCGATCGGCCATCCCAACCTCAGGGTCTCGATCGACACCGGCCATGCCGATCTCGCCCATGGCCGCTACACCGCGCCGCCGGTCAATGACTTCATCGACGCCGCGGCGGGCCACCTCGGCCATGTCCACCTGCAGGACGTCGACGGCTATGCCGACCGCCACTGGCATCCAGGCGAGGGACGCATCCACTGGCCGCCGCTGCTCGCGGCCCTGGACGCGCTCGCCGAGACGCCGCGGTTGATCCTCGAGGTGCGGCGCAATCCCGAGCGGCTCCCTTCCACGGTGCGCTGGCTGGAAAGCCTGCTTTCCTCCGACGGGCGGGGATGATGGTCGCGATGTCAAAAGGGCGTTGCCAAAGCAGGTCGCATCAGGCCAAAAATAGACCAAGGGAGTCGCTCGACATCTCAAGGGGCAGGGTCTCGGGTCCATGCAGGAAACGCTTTCACATTCGGATCGACTTCTGAACCTGCTGGACAAGGCCTATGACGCGCCTTTTCGTCCGGACAGCTTTCATGACCTGATGGAGGCCGCGCATGATTTCTACTTCATCAAACCGGATGATTTCTCCGCCCATGCGCTGACGGCGGCCGACTACGAGAACAACGAGACCATTTCCAGCCATCTCGCCCGCATCGAGCGGCTGCTCGACGAGCGCGAGCTGGAGAACAGGTCGCATCCGAGCAATATCGCCAGCCCGGCGCTCAGCACGCTGCTGATCGATCCGGCGACCGGGATGGTGGAGGGGAATGCCCGGGCGAAGGATTTTTTCGGCCAGGACTTTCCGGTCCCGATCCGCAAGCTAAACCTTGAACCCGCTTGCCGGGCGGAATTGCAGAAACTGGCCAAGGGCGCGGTTGCGACCGGCGGGTTCAACAATCAGATCTGCCTGATCAGGCGCAAGGACGACGCGGCGGCGCATCTGGCCAAATGCGGCAAATGGGTGAGTGCGGAAGCCGCCCGCGGCACCGGCTCCCGCGGCCTGGCGGTGTCGATCGTGCATTTCGAGTGGACCGTCGAGGCGCTGGAGTTCTGCCAGTCGATGTTCGACCTGTCGGTGTCGGAGACCCATGTGCTCGCCGCGCTGCTCAACGGCATGTCCCAGACCGAGATCGCCGAGGCGCGGTGCCGGAGCGTCGAAACCATCAAGACGCAGTCCAAGGCGATCCTGCGCAAGTCCGGCTGCCGCAAGATCACCGACCTTCTGGTTCTCGCCACGACCTACGGGCTGCTGGTCGATCCGGGGAAGAGCCAGCCCGCCAGCCCGCGCGTCGAGACGGCGGCAATCGCCCGGCCGGACAGGACGTTCATCCGTCCCGACGGCCGCAGGATCAGCTACGGCGTGTTCGGCGATCCCGCGGGAAAGCCGGTGCTGTTCATCCACGGGCTGGTCCAGGGTCCGTTCTTCCCGGCCGACATGATCGAAGCCTTCAGGCGGGACGGCATCCAGATCATCGCGCCGTCGCGGCCGAGCTTCGGACTGACGGATGCGCCGCAAAACTGGGATGACTTCAACCAGGTGGTCATCGACGACGTGATGCTGCTCCTGCCCCAGATCACCCGCGAGCCGGTCACCGTGGTGGCGCATCAGGGCGGAGTCAGCCATGCCTGCCGGATCGCCCACGCGCTGGGCTCCCAGACCAGGAACATGGTGATGGTGAGCGCGGGCATTCCCATCGATGAGAAGAAACATCTGCCGCACATGAGCATGCAGACCCGGATTGCCGCGCTCGGAGTCAAGTACACGCCGCGGATCCTCGAGACGATGATCCATATCGGCATCGTCAACTGGCTGCGCAAAGGCCTCAAGCCCTATGCCGAGCACCTGTTCTCGAACTCGCCGGTGGACCTCGCCCATTTCGAGGATCCGCGCATCTACGCCATCTGCGAGGCTGGAATCCTGCACATGATCGAACAGGGCGCGAAGGCCATCATCTACGACGGCAAGGCCGCCATGGCCGATTGGGAGGCCGACTACCTCAGGCTCACATGCCCGATCACGTGGCTGCACGGCGCCCAGGACCCGATCATTCGCGCCGATTTCCTGGAGGAGTTCGTCGCCTCCCATGGCGGCGCGCCCGTCGAACTGGTCGAGAACGGCGGCAACACCATGCATCTGTCGCACAGCGATATCTTCCACCGGGTCATCGCCGAGGCGGTCGCCGGCTGAAGCGTGTCGCGTCCAAGGACCAGTTCGAACGCGACACGCTTGCAATCACCCTTCGCAGGATGAACCGGGATGCAGCCGGGGCTGCGTTATCCTGGTCAGCCGCCGCGGCGCCACATGGTGACCGGCGTTCCGTCGGCCAGCGCGCCCGAGAAATAGTTGATGCCGTCGCGCTTGAGCTGGGCCACCGGCTGGCCGTTGCCGCCCTCGATGGCGAGGACCGCGTCATAGCCGGTGAAACTGTATCCGAGCGCAAACCTGCGGACCTGGGCCAGGTGCGGGTTCGAGCAGGAAATGTTGGACATGTTGCCGCCCTTGGCGTCCTTGAGCCTGTAGCCGCTGGCGGTCCCGAAGCCCTGGGCGATGACGCCCGCGCCGGTGCGGACCTGGATCTCGCAGCCGCAATTGGAGCTTCCGTCTGTCACCATCCATTTGCCGCCGAGGTCCTGCTCGGTGCGGACCACCTGGCTTGCGACCGTGGCGCCGATGACGCCGCCGCCGATCATGCTGCCCAGCACATTGCGCCCGACATTGCGGGCCAGGTTCTTGCCGACCGCGTTCTTGGCGAAATCGGCACCCTTGTCGGGCTTGGGCGGCGGCCCGCCGGCAAGCGGCATGGTGCAGGCACCGGGGCTCGACTGGGTCGCGGCGAAGGCGGTGACCGTCGTGACCTGCGGACCGGCGGTCGCCGAAGCCGGTGCGGAAGGTGCCGAGGTCCCGGGCGATGCGGCGCCGGCGCTCGCCGTCTGCGACGGGCTCTGGCAGGCGGCCACAAGGGCGAGGACGCCCATCAGGCTCAGTGTGCGCGGTATCATCATCAGTCTTTGCCCCCTGGTCATGAACGGACAGGCACGGCGTCGGGCGATATGATCCGTCCCATCGCACCGGCCGCTGATCGCCCTGTCTCGTGTCCCGGCATCAGTAAGACGGGCGGGGTCGGCCCTGACAATAACCCGGCGGGGGTATAGTGCTTGCGGCCGGGGCGGGCTCGACGGTCCGGTAGGGAAGCGCCGCGGACTGCCGTCGGCCCGATGGACCTCGACGCCGGGACGGGTTAACACTCGAGCCCTGAGCACCGCTTGCGGGCAGCCATGACCATCATTCGAGAGGCGAGAGATGAGCGACTTCGGGATTGATCCGGCCCACATGATCAGGGACGAAGCCTCGCTTCGCAGCCTGTTCCACGCCACCCATGAGCTGGCGGTCCAGAAGATGCTGGGCGCGCTCGACACCCATGCGCAGGATTTCATCAGCCGGTCGCCGTTCCTGTGCCTCGGCACGCAGGACGGCAAGGGCCGCGCCGACGTGAGCCCGCGCGGCGACCATGTCGGTTTCGTGCGGATTCTCGACGCGCACACGCTGGCGATCCCCGACCGGCCCGGCAACAACCGGCTCGACAGCCTGAGCAACATCATCGCCAATCCGGCCGTGGGGCTTTTGTTCATCATCCCCGGCTACGATGACACCCTGCGGGTCAACGGCCAGGCGACGCTGGTCACCGAGCCGGAGCTGCTCGAGAGCATGAGCGTGAATGGCCGCGCGCCCAGGCTCGCCATCGTGGTCCGCGTCAGCGAGACCTTCCTGCATTGCGCCAAGGCGTTCCGCCGCTCGCATCTGTGGGATCCGGCGCATCGCCAGGACCGCGCCGAGATGCCGTCGCTGGTCAAGATGATCCTCGACCAGACCACCGGCGCGCCGGACGACGCCGAGGAGATGCGCAAGCTCGACGAGGGGCTGGAAGCGGACTACAGCAAGTCGCTCTACTAGCCGGGTCAAGCCCTGGCCGGCCTCGCCGGGGCGTCCCGCCTCAGGCGCTGGGCACCAGCGCGTCGACCCTAGGGCGGACCAGCTTCTGCGGGCGGCCGCTCTTGCCGATGGTGTGGCAGAGCAGCACCACCGGAAGCAGGCCGAAGCCGACGATCATCAGCGAGGGCAGGGCGGCCTGCTGCAGCCGTTCGTCAGACGCCAGCCGGTAGGCCTGGACGGCGAGCGTGTCGAAGTTGAACGGCCGCATGATCAGCGTGGCGGGCAGCTCCTTCATCACGTCGACGAAGACGATCAGCAGCGCGGTGAGCAGGCTCGGCCGGAGCAGCGGCAGGTGCACCTCGATCAGCATCCGGCCGGATGTGCGGCCGAGGGTGCGGGCGGCGGCGTCGATGTTGGGTCTTATCGCCGAGATGCCGGTGTCGAAGGCGCCGAGCGCGGCGGCGATGAAGCGCACCATGTAGGCCACCACCAGAAGCCCGATCGAGCCGGTGAAGAACAGGCCGGTGGAGACGTCGAAATTGGCCCGCGCCCAGGCGTCGACCGCATTGTCGAGGGCTGCGAAGGGCACCAGCAGCCCCACGGCGATGACCCCGCCCGGAACCGCGTAGCCGATGCCGGCGGCGGCGGCGGAGAAGCGCGCCGCCAGGCTCGGCGCGATGCGGGCGCAAAAGCCGATGATGATGGCGCAGGCGACGGTGACCAGCGCGGTGATCGCGGCGAGCGTCAGCGAATTCTGCACATAGCCCATGTAGCGCGGCGAGAACGGCGAGGCGCCGGCGCCGATGGCCATGTCCGTGAGCACGGCCAGCGGAATGGCGAAGCCGATGGCGACCGGCAGCGCGCAGGCGGTGAAGGCGAGGGCGGCGCGCGCGCCGCGCAACTGGTGCCGCTCCATGCTCTCGATGCGCAAGCCGGCGGGGAAGCGCTTGGCGGCGCCGCGCTGGGCGCGTTCAAGCAGGGCAAAGGTGAGCGCGACGATGAGCAGGCACAGCGCCAGTTGCGAGGCCGCCATGCGGTCGCCCATCGAGAACCAGGCGGCGTAGATGCCGGTGGCAAAGGTCTGGACGCCGAAATGCGCCACCGTGCCGAAATCGGCGATGGTCTCCATCAGCGCGAGAATCACGCCGCCGGCGATCGCCGGGCGGGCCATCGGCAGGCTCACCCGCCAGAAGGCCGACCAGGGCGTGTGGCCGAGCGTGCGGGCGGCGAAATAGGCCGTCGGCGACTGCTTGAGGAAGGCTGCGCGGGCGAGCAGGTACACATAGGGGTAGAGCACGAAGACCAGCATCGCCGCGGCGCCGCCGAGCGAACGGACCTCGGGAAACCAGTAGTCCTGCGGGCCCCAGCCGGTGAGATCCCTGAGCGCGGTCTGCACGGCGCCGGGATGGTCGAGCAGATCGGTGTAGGCATAGGCCAGCACATAGGCGGGGAAGGCCAAGGGCAGCGCCAGCACGATCTCGAAGGTGCGGCGGAACGGGAAGCTGCAGGTGGTCACCAGCCAGGCCGTGGCGGTGCCGACCACGCCGGTGCCGAGGCCCACCAGCGCCACCAGTTCGACCGTGGTCCAGGCATAGCGCGGCAGCACCGTGGCCATCAGGCTGTTCCAGGTGTCGAGCGTGCCCGACGCCGCGGCGACCGCCACCGCCACGATGGGCGCCAGGCACAGCAGCGATACGATCCAGGCGGCAATCTTGAGTGCGCGTTCGCCCACTGTCCGGTTCATTCCTCAAGTCTGGCGCCGGACCGGTTGAGCTGGCGGCGGCATGATTTCAGCGTTTGGACGTTGTCCGGTCTTTACGGGTTTGACAACGGATTTGACAGCGCCACGCGCCTGGGACAAAGATTGTGGAGTAAATCATACAGGTTTTAGCGTCAACCGCGCGCGCGCACCCGGAAGAGAGCATGATCGTCTGCCAGTGCAACATCCTGTCGGACGCCGAGATCGCGGCGGCGGTGGAGCGACTGCTGGCGGAGGATCCCTGGCGGCTGATCGTGCCGTCGACGGTGTACCACGCCATGCGCATGCGCGGCCGCTGCTGCGGCTGTTTCCCCGACGTGGTCGACATCATCGCCGAGGTAACAAGGCGGGTGTGTCCCGATCACCGCCAGGAGGGCTGATGCGGTGGGCGCGACGCCTGCGCGCATTGACGCCACCGCGGCCAATGCCTAAATCAGAGCCGATACACCGGTCACGGCGCACCCGGCAGGCTTGAGCGCCGCATTCTTGAGGCAGACGACACCATGGACCTTCGCCCGATCACGCCGACCTATTCCGTTACAGGACAAATTTCCGTCGAGGACCTGGCCGAGATCAAGGCGGCCGGGTTCAAGTCGATCGTCTGCCACCGCCCCGACGGCGAGGCCGCCGACCAGCCGAGCTTCGCGAGCATCAAGCAGGCCGCCGCCGGCCTCGGCATCGAAATGCGCCATATCCCGGTGGGCCCGATGGGCGTGACCGCCGAGGCGGTGCGCGAGATGGTGGACGCGCTCGAGGAACTGCCGCAGCCAATGCTCGGCTACTGCCGCTCGGGCGCACGCTCGACCGCGATCTTCCAGCACACGGCGCATATGCGCAACTGAGCCCAGCCGGCCGGTCTCCGGCCGGTCGATGATTTCTCCCGGTTCCGGCGCCGCTCTGCGCCCGCCGGGCCCTCGGGCGGCCTGCTGCGATACGTCGCAGGGCCGGCCTTCGGACCCATATGTTCCATCCTTTTCATGATTTGCAGACGGCCGGAACTTTTCCGGCCGTAGCGGCGTTTACTCCTCGCCTTCCGGAATTACCCGGGCACATCTACATGACGAAAGGATCTTCTCATGCGTGCGATCGGACTTTGGCTGCTGGGCGTTCCCATCTGGATCGTCATCCTTCTCGCCTTGTTCACCAACTGGGTCTGATGGCGACGGAAATCCTGACGTCCCGTCAACCCTAAACAGGAAACGAAACAATGAACGGTATTATCTATCTCGTCGGCCTGGTCGTGGTCGTTATGGCCATCCTGTCCTTCCTCGGTCTGGGCTAGGAGCATGTCCATGTCTCATATCGACGACGTCACAGTCGTGACAGCAGCGCCATCCGGCCACGCCGATCACTCCTCCTATGTCGATTGGCCGGCGATCTTCGGGGGCATCGTTCTTGCCTCCGGCGTCTCGGTCGTGCTGTTGAGCTTCGGCGCGGCGCTCGGCCTCACCTTCACCGCCGTGGCCGATCGCCCTTCAGCCAGCATCGTCGGCATGGGCATCGGCGTCGGCCTCTGGTTCATCTGGGTGCAGGTGTCGAGCTTCATGGCGGGGGCCTATCTCACCGGCCGGCTGCGCAGGCGCTTCCATGACAGCACCGCCCATGAGTCCGACGTGCGCGACGGCGCGCATGGCCTGCTCGTCTGGGGCGGCGCCATCATCGTCGGCGCGCTGATCGCGGCAAGCGGCCTGGGCGCCGTGACCACCGCCATCGGCACCACCGCCGGCGCAACCGCCGCGGTCGTCGGACAGGCGGTCTCGTCGGACGCGCTCACGGACGAAAACGGCTATTTCGCCGATTCGCTGCTGCGTCCTGCAACCGGCACCGCCGGCACGGAAGCATCCGGCGATGTGAACGGCGAAGTGCTGCGGATCCTCGCCAATGCCGGAACCGGCGAAGTCTCGGAAGAAGACCGGGCCTATCTCGGCTCCGTCGTCGCCGCCCGCACCGGTCTCGGCCAGGAGGAAGCCACGCAGCGCGTCGACAGCGTGCTCGAGAGCTACTACGCGGCCCGGACCGAGGCTGCCGAAGCAGCCGAGACGGCGCGTCGCGTCGGCATCATCTCGGCCTTCCTGATCGCCGCCTCGCTGCTTGTCAGCGCTGCGGGGGCCTACTGGGCCGCCACCATGGGCGGCGCGCACCGGGACGAAGGCGTCGAGTTCGACCACTGGTTCCGCCGCATCGGCTAAGCCCGAACGGTCGATCCGACACAAGAAGGCGCGGGATGCAAATCCCGCGCTTTTTTTATGCGGAGCCGATGCCGGTTCCGGCGCACTCCCGCGCGTGGCCTTTTCGCGGCACAGCGCCAATGTGCCGTCTGTGGACAATCGTTTCATCTTGCCGCATGAACGGACAGCCAGGGGTTCACGTTCCGGCGAGGATTGTCAGGCCGTGCCAAGAAGCAAGAAAAGCTCCCGCCATGTCCGGCGCACCCTCGTCGTCGCTTCTGCCCTTGTGATTGCCTATGCGGCGGTTGCCTATGTGGCTGTCCCGCTTGCCTGGGAATTCGTGTTCGCCAGGAAAGGCCAGCCCGTGGACGTCGAGCCGCGATTGACCGAGACGGCCGATCATCGGCCCGGCGATCCGCTCAACGTGATGCTGGTCGCAGACGAGGCGACGCTGAAGGACGCCATGGCGGCGGCGGGCTGGTTCGAGGCCGATCCGCTGGGCGTGCGGACCGGTGTGGATATCGCCGTCGATATCCTGCTCAACCGCCCCTACAGGACCGCCCCGGTGAGCCGGTTGTTTCTGTTCGGACGCAGCGAGGATCTTGCGTTCGAAAAGCCCGCCGGTCCCGATCCCGACACCCGGCATCACGTGCGGCTCTGGCGTATGGCTCCGCGGCCCGGCTGGCCGACCCCGCGCTACATCGGCGCCGCGTCGTTCGACAAGGGCATCGGCCTCAGCCGCGAGACCGGGCAGGTGACGCACCATATCGCCGCCGAGGTCGACCTTGAACGCGATGGATTGCGCGACGACCTGATGAAGGCCGGGCGGCTCATCGACAGCTCCATGACGCCGGGATTTCACGCCGTGCGGGAAGGCGTCAATGGCGGAGGCGACGCCTGGGTGACCGACGGCGCGCTCTGGACCGGCGTGGTCGGCGGCAAGCCGTGATCCTACGGGGTCTGCAGCCGGGTGAGGATCAGCCTGATCTCCGCCAACTGTTCTTCCTGGCTCTGCATGATGCCGGTCAACTGGGAATTCCGCATCTGGTCGAGCTTTTCATGCAGATCCATGATCTCCAGCTCGGCCTTGAGATTGACCTCGTAGTCATGGGCGGCCGCAAGCCGGTCTTTGATCGACTGGCGGTTCTGGGACATCATGATCACGGGCGCCTGGAACGCCGCGAGCATGGAAAGGATCAGGTTCAGGAAGACGAAGGGATACGGATCAAACACCTCGTTGCGGGCAAGCAGCAGGGTGTTGAGCGTTACCCAGACCAGCAGCAGAACGAGAAACGAAATGATGAAGGTCCAGGATCCGCCGAACTTCGCCACCTGGTCGGCGACCCTTTGCCCGAAGGTCATCGAATCGCTGAAGGTCTCGTTGATGTTCTCCGAGATCGCCATGCGCCGGGCGATGCGCCGCAGGATGCGCTGCTCGCGCAGGGGAAGATCGTCATAGCCTGACTGCAGCAGCCGTTCGGCGAGTTTGGTTACATCCTGGTCCATTCTGATCTCGCGCTCCTGCGCCGTTTGTTGCGCCTGCGCGGCTCATCCGGCCGCCCTGATCGGATAGGTGTAAACGGCGGCGTTTTCAGGTCAAGCGGGAGCGACTGCGTCGCCGCGGAGGACACCGGAACAGACGGGTCTCCGCCGGCGATGGCACCGCACGGCCCTTGGCCCGGCCGCTATGGAACGCGGTCGGGGCCGTGTCGCCGCGCTTGCGAAGCCTGCTGCGGACCCTGCTTTATGTCTTCACCCCGGTCCCGGAGATCTGCGCCAGCGTGCGGGTCGGCGTGATCGCCTGCTTGTCGAGCTTGACCTCGATGATCGCCGGCATGCCGCTCGCCCGCGCCCGCTCGAAGGCGGGGGCGAAGTCGGCGGTCTTCTCCACCGTCTCGCCATGGCCGCCATAGGCGCGGGCGAGCGCCGCGAAATCGGGGTTGGTGAGTTCGGTGGCGCTGACGCGGCCGGGATAGTCGCGCTCCTGGTGCATGCGGATGGTGCCGTACATCGAATTGTTGACGACGATGACGATGATCGGCAGCTTGTGCTGCACGGCGGTGGCGAATTCCTGGCCGTGCATCATGAAGCAGCCGTCGCCGGCAAAGGCCACCACCAGCCGGTCGGGAAAGGCCTGCTTGGCCGCGACCGCGGCGGGCACGCCATAGCCCATCGAGCCCGAGGCGGGGGCGGCCTGGGTGGCGTAGCGCCGGAAGCGGATATAGCGGTGCACCCAGGTGGCGTAATTGCCCGCGCCATTGGTCAGGATCGCGTCCTCGGGCAGGGTCTCGCGCAGCCAGGAGATGATCGGGCCCATGTGCACGTCGCCGGGGCCGGTCTCGGGCGGGGTGGACCAGGCGAGATAGTCCGCATGCAGCCGCGCCACGCGTCCGGCGCGCTGCGGCATGTCGTCGATCTCGAGGCCCGACAGCGCCGCGGCGAAGGACACGGGATCGGCGTTGATCGCCAGCTCCGGGCGGTAGACCCGGCCGAGTTCGGCGGCATCGGCGTGGACATGGACCAGCGGCTGCGACGGGAACGGCACGTCGAGCAGCGTGTAGCCCGACGAGGGCATTTCCGAGAACCGGCCGCCCACCAGCATCACCAGGTCGGAGCCCTTGATCTCCTGGGCCAGCGCCGGGTTGATGCCGATGCCGACATCGCCGGCATAGCAGGGGTGGAGATGGTCGAACAGCATCTGCCGGCGGAACGAGCAGCCGACCGGCACCTGGGCGCGCTCGGCGAAGCGCTCGACCTCGCGCACCGCGTCCTCGGTCCAGCGGGTGCCGCCGAGGATCATGATCGGCCGCTCGGCGCGGGAAATGCGCAGCGCCAGGTCCTTCATCTCGGCCTGGCCGGGATGGTTGACGGGGACCGGATTGGGCAGGATTGCGGCCGGCGGATGGGCGACCACCTCGCGCAGCACGTCCTCGGGCAGGGCCAGCACCACCGGCCCGGGGCGGCCCGACATCGCCACCGAGAAGGCGCGGTTGACGAATTCGGGGATGCGCGCCGGATCGTCGATCTCGGCCACCCATTTGGCGAATTCGGTGAAGGCGCGGCGGTATTCGACCTCCTGGAAGGCCTCGCGCTCGCGGGCGTCGCGCTGCACCTGGCCGATGAACAGGATCATCGGGATCGAATCCTGGCGGGCGATGTGCAGGCCCGCGGTGGCGTTGGTGGCGCCGGGGCCGCGGGTGACGAAGCAGATGCCGGGCTTGCCGGTGAGCCGGCCCCAGCTATCGGCCATCATCGCCGCGCCGCCTTCCTGGCGGCAGACCGTGACCTCGACGCCGGAATCGACCAGCGCGTCGAGCACCGCGAGATAGCTCTCGCCCGGCACGCAGAACAGCCGTTCGACGCCGTTGGCCTTGAGCGTGTCGACAATCAGTTGGCCGCCGGTTTTCATGATTCAGTCCTTCTGGTCTTGATGGCTTGGAGCTCGGCCAGCACCTCGTCGGTGTGCTCGCCCAGGCGCGGGCTCGGCCGCTCATAGGTGAGCGGCGAGGCGGGAAGCAGGATCGGGGCGCGCACCGAGGGGATGGCGCTGCCGGCCCTGTCGGTGAGATCCATCCTGAGTTCGCGGGCGATCGCCTGCGGATCGGCGAACATTTCGGCGATGTCGTTGATCGGCCCGGCGGGCACGGCATTGGCCTCGCAGGCGGCGAGGATGTCCGCCTTGGTCCATTTCGCCATCTCTGCGATGATCTCGGCGCGCAGCCGCACGCGATGGGCGACGCGCAACGGGTTGGTCTGGAAGTCCGGGTCGGCGCCGAGCGCCGTCGCGCCCAGAAGCTTGCAGAAGCGCTGGAACTGGCCGTCATTGCCGACCGCGATGATGACATGGCCGTCGGCGACCGGGAAGACCTCGTAAGGCGCGATGTTCATGTGGGCGTTGCCCATCTGCACCGGCGCCACGCCGGAGACCAGGTAATTGAGGTTCTGGTTGCCGAGGATGCCGGCCTGGGTGTCGAACAGCGCCATGTCGATCATCTGGCCCTGGCCGGTCTTCTCGGCGTGGCGCAGGGCCGCCTGGATGGCGATCACCGAATAGAGCCCGGTGAAGATGTCGGAAATGGCGACGCCCGCCTTCTGCGGCTCGCGGCCCGGCTCGCCGGTGATCGACATCATGCCGGCCATGGCCTGAATGATGAAATCATAGCCGGCGCGCGGCGCGTAGGGCCCGGTCTGGCCGAAGCCGGTGATCGAGCAATAGACGAGCGCCGGGTTGGCGGCTTTCAGGCTCTCGTAGTCGAGGCCGTATTTCCTGAGGCCCCCGACCTTGAAGTTCTCGATCACCACGTCGGCGGTGGAAATCAGCTCGCGCGCGGTCGCGGCGCCTTCCGGGCTGGCGATGTCGAGCGTGATCGAGCGCTTGCCGCGGTTGGCGGCATGGTAATAGGCGGCCGACAGGTTCTCGCCGTCGGCGCCGGTGACGAAGGGCGGGCCCCAGCGGCGGGTGTCGTCGCCGCCCTCGGGATACTCGATCTTGATCACGTCGGCGCCGAGATCAGCGAGCAACTGCCCGGCCCAGGGACCTGCCAGGATGCGCGCCAGCTCGATGACGCGGATGCCCTTGAGCGGCGCCTCAGCCATGATTTTTCTCCGTGCCGGTCCGCGCGGCGGGAACAGTCCGGGAGAAGGGGTGGAGGGGCAGGGGGCAAGCACTCATGGGCGGGATTCCGGTTCGGACCGCTGATAACAGAAAGGACCGAGGCCTGTCACGTCGGGCGCGCTGTCGCAGGCGGTGGGTTGCGGGCGGGGTTCATGGCCGCGGGGCGGCGGCGGGCAGGACGGCGTCGAGCCAGGCGGCGAAATCCTGCATCGACTGGTCGCGGTTGATCTCGTTCAGGGTCTCGTGCCTCGTGTCGGGCAGGATCTGGAGGGTGACACGGGCAAGGCCCGCCTCTCGCATCCGCGCCTCGAGCCAGTTGACCGCCTCGCCCCTGTCGGTGGCGGGATCCCTGGCGCCGCCGACGAGGTGGATCGGCAGGGCCTTGGGCAGCTTCGCCAGGTTCCCGGCCGTGGCCCCGGCATAGATCAGTTCGAACACGTCGCGCCACATGCTCACGGTGGCGTCGAAGCCGCAGAGCGGATCGGCGATGTAGCGGTCGACCACGGCTTCGTCGCGGCTCAGCCAGTCGAAACCGGTGCGGCGGCCGGGCATGGAGGCGGCCCAGGCCTGGAAGGTGAGCTTTGGCAGGATGGCGCTCGGCGTGTCGGAGCCCTTGAAGAAGGCCTCGACGGCGAGGATCGCCTGGCCCGCCCGGCCGGCGAGGCCGGCGTTGAAATTGGAGTTCCACACCGCGAGCGCGGCGCTGGCGTGAGGATGCGCCTCGGCGAAGTTCAGGGCGACCAGCCCGCCCATGGAATGGCCGAAGGTGACCACCGGCAGGCCCGGGTGGCGCTCGCCGATCAGTGCATGGACGGCGGCGACATCGGCGATCACCTTCTGCGCGCCGTCCTTGCCCGCGAAGGTGCCGGGAATGGCGTCGGGCGCGCGGGTTGCGCCATGGCCGCGGTGGTCATGGGCGTAGACATGATAGCCCCGCCCGGCGAGGAATTCGGCGAATTGCGCGTAGCGCGCCGCGTGTTCGGCAAGGCCGTGATTGATCTGCACCACGGCGCGGGCCGTGCCTTCGGCCGGCCTGTGGCGGACGGCAAGCTCTGCGCCGGTGGGGCTTCGGACGGGGAAGGCTGAAAAATCACTCATGCCCCATTGGCCATGGCTCAGCCGCGAAAATCAAGGGGCTTTGGACGGGCTCGCGTCCAGGGGCAGGGGCCATCCGCGGGTATTGCCCGGTCCGGGCGATAATTCTGTCCAATATCGCGCCCGATCGGGCATGACCGGCCGCGCAAACCACGCTGCGGCTTGCCCTTGCGCGAAAAATCGCTAGGTGAGGGGCAACAAGCCATGGAGTGCCACACGTGAGCGACCTGACCCTGACCCAAGCCATCGACAATATTTACACGTCGATCAAGAACGACAATGAAGACCTCGATACCCACATCGCGGCGCTCAAGGCCGCCATGAAGCGCGAGGGCGCCAAGGAAGCGGTGTTCGATCCCTCCAAGCTGGCGCAGTCCAACCGCCAGGGCCGCAAGGTGATGCAGTCCTATTTCCGCCAGAAGGGCGTGGCGGTCCGCTTCGCGGCGTGACCCCAAAGCCGGCCTGATGCGGGTCGAAGCGTCCCAGGGTTTCTTTTTGTCTCCCATTGGCTAAAGTCGCCTGATCCGGCGGGGTGGGGCTACGCCGCCCCAGGGGACACGGGGACAGCGCCAGGTGAGCAACGAAGATCCGATGGAGACCGGGGATCTCAACGCCCCGTTTCGCAATGACCCGGGCCGGCCCGCGTCGATGACCCTCAAGCCGTCGCCAGCCTCCGGCTTTTTCGGCGGCTCGGCCGTCCTCGTGTTCATCATCGGCGTTGCCTGCGGCATACCGGCCGCGATCTTCATGCCCGGCTTCATTTCCGAACACGGCTCGGTGGTGCTCGGCATCGTGCTCGGCGCCTTCCTGTTCGTCACCATCGTGCTGGTGCTGGTCTTCCTGTTCCGGCAGCCGCTGTGGCGCTGGCTGTTCAAGCGCACCGAGATCGAGGTGACGCGCTTTGCCTCGCCGCTGGCCGACGTGGCGCGCTATGCGGCCAGCCAGAAGGTCGAGGAGGCGACGAGCGCCGCGCGGGATTTCGCCGAGATCGTGCTGGCGCGCTATGCCTGGGTGACCACGCGGCGCTGGCTGGTGGCCTCGATCACCGGGCTGATCGCGGCGATGGCGGCGCTCGCAGGCTCGGCGCTCCTGTTCGAGCAGAACAAGCTGCTCAGGGCGCAGTCCGACCTGCTCGCCGACCAGAACACCCGCATCGACGAACAGACCGGACTGCTGAGGACGCAGATCGCGCTCGGCGAGGCCGAACGCAGCGCCTCGATCGTGCCGGAGCTTCTGACCATCTCGAGCCTGCTCGGCGAGGAGACCGCGCGGCTGTCGGCCGACGGCCGTCCCGGATCGGTGTACTTTTTGGAGGAACTGTCCGAGCCGCTGCGCAACCGCATCGTGGCGGCGACCAATGTCGCCCGGCCCTACCAGTATCTTGCCGCCACCGGGGTGGAATCGCGCGACGGCAATGCGGTGACCGTTGCCGCCCTGTCGCGCCGCACCGATCTCGCCGCGCGGCTGAGTTCGCTGCCGGGCTGGTCGGCGGCGCCGCCCGACACCACGGCGCTGATCGACCGGCCGCTCAGCCCCGAGCGCGGGCAGATCCTGACCATGCTGTTCAACGCCGGGATCTACCAGACGGAGCTCCTGAGTTTCCGCGGCGCGGATTTCTCCCATGCCGAGATCCGGCTGCCGACGCTGGGGCTGATGAGCCTGCGTCACGCCACGCTGAGATTTGCCGATTTCACCTGGCTCCGGATCGTCGAGTCGAAATTCGGCGCGGCCTGGCTCGAGCATGCGCGGTTCCGCAACGCCATCATCACTCGGGCGGACTTCGCGGGCATCGCCAAGGCCGACCTCGAGCCGCCCTTCGCCAACGCGAACGCGCCCGATATCATGCGCACGCAGATGGCCGGGACCGACTTCAGCCGGGCCGTGATCGCCGCGACGAGCTTCGCCGATGCCACCGGACTCGCGGTCAATTTCGACGAGGCGGCGATGGTCGACTGCGATTTTTCCGGCGCGGTCGTTTCCGCCGGCACTTTCCGCAAGGCGCTGATGATCGGGACGAAATTTGAAGGCGCCGATCTCCGCTCGGTCGATTTCGACGGCGCCATCGTGTTCGAGGCGGGTTTTCTCGACCGGTTGAGCCGGGAGGCGGCGCAGGGCAGCTTCATCGCCAGCCGCTTCGTCGCCGAACCGGTCGGGATGGCGGAAGCCGAGGCGCATCCGGGCTTCATCGAACTTTCCAATTACTACGAACCGTCCCGGCTCGAGGGCGCCACCGCGTACCGGATCCGCCGGATCGAGGATTTCCAGTAGCCCGCGCAGCAAAGCGGTGATTGCTGCGCATTGCCCTTCTGCGCCATTTCGCATAGACAGCGGGCAACAATCCAAATCATGTCTGGAGCGCATCGTGGCACGGCAGTTCATCTATCACATGGCGGGACTCAACAAGTCCTATGGCGCCAAGAAGATCCTCGAAAACATCCATCTCTCGTTCTACCCCGACGCCAAGATCGGTATTCTCGGCCCCAACGGCGCCGGCAAGTCGACGGTGCTCAGGGTTATGGCCGGGCTCGACACCGAGTTCACCGGCGAGGCGTGGCTCGCCGAGGGCGCGACGCTCGGCTACCTGCCGCAGGAGCCGCAGCTTGACGAGAGCCTCAACGTGCTCGGCAACGTGATGGAAGGGGTGGCCGACAAGCAGGCGATCCTCGACCGCTACAACGAGCTGATGATGAACTATTCCGACGAGACCGCCGACGAGGGCGCGAAGCTCCAGGACATCATCGACGCGCAGAACCTGTGGGATCTCGACAGCCAGGTGGAGATGGCGATGGAAGCGCTGCGCTGCCCGCCTCCGGAAGCGTCCGTCGACGCGCTGTCGGGCGGCGAGAAGCGCCGCGTGGCGCTCTGCGCGCTGCTGCTTCGGCAGCCCGACCTGCTGCTGCTCGACGAGCCGACCAACCATCTCGACGCCGAAAGCATCGCCTGGCTGGAAAAGCACCTGAGGGAATATCCCGGCGCCGTGATCATGATCACCCATGACCGCTACTTCCTCGACAATGTCACCGGCTGGATCCTCGAGCTCGACCGCGGCAAGGGCATCCCCTACGAGGGCAACTACACCGCCTATCTCGACGCCAAGGCCAAGCGGATGAAGCAGGAGGGCCGCGAGGACGCCTCCCGGCAGAAGTCGATCAGCCGCGAACAGGAATGGATCGCCTCGTCGCCCAAGGCGCGGCAGGCCAAGTCCAAGGCGCGTATCCGGGCCTTCGACGAACTGGTCAAGTCGGCCAATGACCGCCGTCCCGGCGAGGCGCAGATCATCATCCCGACCGGCGAGCGGCTCGGCAACCAGGTGATCGACGTCGAGGGCATCTCCAAGGCCTATGGCGACCGGCTTCTGATCGACGACCTGACGTTCAAGCTGCCGCCCGGCGGCATCGTCGGCGTGATTGGCCCCAACGGCGCCGGCAAGACCACGCTGTTCCGGATGATCACCGGGCAGGAGAAGCCCGATTCCGGGACGGTCACCGTGGGCGATTCCGTCCGTCTTTCCTATGTCGACCAGAGCCGCGATTCGCTCGACGGCTCCAAGACCGTCTGGGAGGAGATTTCCGGCGGCAACGACATCGTCAAATTGGGCAAGCACGAGATGAACTCCCGCGCCTATTGCTCGACCTTCAACTTCAAGGGCGGCGACCAGCAGCAGAAGGTGGGCACGCTCTCGGGCGGCCAGCGCAACCGCGTGCATCTGGCCAAGCTCCTGAAATCCGGCGGCAACGTGCTGCTGCTCGACGAGCCCACCAACGACCTCGACACCGAGACGCTGGGCGCGCTCGAGGAGGCGCTCGAGAATTTCGCCGGCTGCGCCGTCATCATCTCGCATGACCGCATGTTCCTCGACCGGCTGGCCACCCACATCCTCGCCTTCGAGGGCGATAGCCACGTCGAATGGTTCGAGGGCAACTTCGAGGACTACGAGCAGGACAAGATCCGCAGGCTCGGGGCCGACAGCGTCAACCCGAAGCGGGTGACGTACAAGCCGCTGACAAGGTAGGCGCCGCTCTATATTTTTGCATCTTGTGATTGCGGATAAATTTGGTACTCTACAATGGAAGTATTCGATACTTGCAGCGGGGAGGATATCAAATGGAAAATACTGAAAGAGGTCGCTATATTGGCGACCGAGCATCGATCCGCATTTTCAATGCGGACAATCAAATCGTCGTATTCTTGAATGGGCGCTATATCTATTCGAAGTCGACTGAGGGAGACCCAAATTTCGATGAGGACGTACGCCTGGATCTTCGGGATGGAGAGAATCAGGTGTTGATCGTGTCTTCAAATTGGGGCGGTCCCGCACATGTAAAGTACGTCCTGTCGGTTGATGAAGACGCCAAGGACGTGGTTGATCGGCGTGTGTCAAATACGCCAAACGGTGTGTGGTATTATCAATCAATAGTGATCCTCAAGTAATATCTGTATGAAATATCACTCTTATTGTTGCCTTTCACCGAGTAAGCCATTCAATTGGTTCGAGGGCGACATCGAGAATTGCGTACAAGGCAAGATCCGACTGAGGGACGCTGACAGCGTCAATCCGGAACGTGTGACGTAGAAGGTGATAAGGTAGGGACAGTTCGTTGTCGCGCGGAAGCGTTGATTTGCGCTGCCGCGCGCATAACACCGCAGCATAAAGGCATGCTGCAATGCTCCCGCTGGATCTGCCCAAAGAACTCGATGACTTGCTCGCCCGCTTTGCCAAGGACCTCGGCACAGCCAAGGAAGAGCTGGCCCTGCGCGCGATCAAGGACCGGATCGAGGATCTGGAAGATCTGGCCGCCGCAGAAGCGGTGCTGGCCAGGGATGATGGCAAACGAATTCCGCTCTCGGAGATCATCGCCGAGTTCGGGGCAGCCATCTTCGCCGCTGGTTCCTTGGCACGCGGCAGGGCGTAAACTTATCCGCCTTTCAGGAACCGCTTGACCTCAGACTGTTTGAGGTTGCATGCCGCTCAAGCGAATTCAGGGAGAGCAGCATGACCACCATCCTCATCACCGGCACGGGCCGCGGCATCGGGCTGGAACTGGCCAAACAGGCCTTGGCCAAGGGCTGGACGGTCTATGGCTCGGCGCGGGCGGCGGTCACCGATCCCGATGCGCATATCTGCCATCATCCGAACTTCCACGATCTCGTGTTCGACGTCACCGACCACGACGCGGTGCGCGCAGCGGCGGCTCAAGTCAGCGCACCCATCGACATCCTGATCAACAATGCCGGCATCATGGGGCCCAAGCGGCAGTCGACGCTGGACATGGATTTCGACGGGTTCGCGCAGACGCTCGCCGTCAACACGCTGGCGCCGCTGGTGGTGGCGCAGGCCTTCCTGCCGCAGCTCAAGCGCAGCAAAAACCCGCGCATCCTCACCATCTCCTCGCAAATGGGGCGGATGTCCTACGCCAAGTCCGATCACATCGCCTACCGGGCGTCGAAGGCGGCGGTCAACAAGGTGATGCAGGGGCTGGCGACCGATCTCAAGCCGCTGGGGATCGCGGTGGCGCTGGTCCATCCCGGCTGGGTCAGGACCGACATGGGCGGAGAGGGCGCAGATATCGATGCGGCGACGAGCGCCGGCGGCATCCTCGCGCTGGCAGAAGGCCTCACGCTCGACGGCACCGGGCAGTTCACCAATTGGGACGGGTCGGCGGCCGAGTGGTGAGGCCGGGCCGTCGGATCAGAGTACGGCGCGAAACACCGCGGCGATCTGATCGGTGGTCGGCTTCGGGCCCTGGCCGGTGGCGTACATCAGGCTGATGCCGTCTATCAGCCCGGCACAGGTTTCAATCGGCATGTCAGTGCGCCCTCCGGATGTCAGGCGCAGGAAGAATTCGATGGGGCGGCGGGCCGCGGCGCTCAGAAGGTCTCCGACATCCTTGAGTTCGGGGCGCCGCGCGGCCGCCAGGGTGAGTTCCATGCGCGCGAGGAACAGGTCGCGCGCCGTGTCGGCGTAGGAGACGACTTCGCCGGCGACATAGTCCACAGCCGCATCGACACCCTGCCTGGCCGCGATGTCGGCGAAACCGACCTGAAGTTCGTCGCAGTCCTTTTCCAGAAGCGCCGCCAGATGCCGCGACGCCTCGACCAGAAGCATCTCCTTTTTCGGGAAGTAATAGGTGGAGGAGCCCTGGGGCAGGCCTGCGGCCTCGTCGATGGCGCGGTGTGTCACACCCTCAAGCCCGCGGCTCGCCAGAAGCCTGATGGCCGCATCCAGGATGAGCGTGCGCCGAGCCTGCTTCGGACCTGACATCGAGGATATCCGTTTGTAGTGAATAACTCTGCATATGTAGAGAAATTCTTGTTACACCAAGGAAAGCTTATGGCACAGCCGATCACCCGTTTGAACCCTCCTTCCTTGCCCGATGCCGGAGCGCTGGGCTATTCGCAGATCTCCATCGTCGAACCGGGGCGCATGGCCTTCATCTCGGGGCAGGTGGCCGCAAGGCCCGGCGGCGAGCCGGCGCCTGCCGATCTGGCCGGACAGGCCAGAATCGTGATGGCCAATGCGAAGGCCGCGCTGGACGCCCTAGGCGCCACACCGCGGGACATCGCCATTTTGCGGATCTATGTGGTGGATCTCACGCCGGAACGTCTGGAGCAAAGCATGCCGCCCCTGCTGGCCATGCTCGACGGCGCCCAGCCCAGCATCACCGGGATCGGCGTGGCAGCCCTTGCCGGGCCGGATCTGCAAATCGAGATGGAACTGACGGTCAGGCTTCCCGACTGACCTTGCCGTTCGCTGACATTCGAATCTCAATCGATCCTGCAGCAGAACGGGAAGAACGGAGCGCTGAGCCCCGGGGCCCCGGCCGGCGTGAAGGTGAAGTCGCGCACGGCGTCGCTCTCGTCGGTGCATCCGCCGGGCGTGTAGGCGATGGAGCCGGTGACCGGGTGGCTGGTCTCGAACTGCCAGGGATCCTCGCTGGCGAAGCTGATGCCGCCGGGCGTGGTCTGGATGCCCTCGCCGGAAAAGGCGTCGATGAACTCCGCGGCCATCTCGCCGTCGCAGCTCAGCCTGATCGCCCAGTTGGGCTCGAAGCCGGAGCAGATCAGGCTCTGCCCAGGCTCGACGAGGCCGTTGCAGGAGAGGTCGGCGGCGAGCGCGGCGGCGGGCTGGGCCAGTACGAGGGCGAGGCACAGGGGCCTTGCCAGGCTGGGGGCGAGGCCGCGGGCGAGCCTGGCTGCGGGCGTTCGGGAAGCTATGGGGGACAGTGTGGAGGCGCACATCATCATTGATCTCCCTGATCAGCGGTGTCAGCTCCCCCACAGGCCAATCTAGCACACTCTCATGGCGAGGTGAATTGGCCCCGCCGGCCGGAGCCGGCATCCGCCCGGCGCGCGCGGCGGCGGCGCGCGGTGTCATCGGACTGTTATCAAGCGCCAGTATGGCTCGGCTCCGTTCATCCCGACCCCGACTGGAGTAACCCCATGACCCGAACGATCCCGCTGTCGCTTGGCCTCCTCGCCTCGCTCGTCCTCCTCGCAGGCCCCGCCCGCGCCGTCGAGGGCACGCTGACGCTCTACACCAGCCAGCCCAACACCGATGCGCAGCAATCCGTCGATGCGTTCATGAAGGCCTATCCGGACGTGAAGGTGACCTTCGTGCGCGACGGCACTACCAAGATCATGGCCAAGCTCGAGGCCGAGCTTGCCGCAGGCTCGACGCCCGCCGACGTGCTCTTGATCGCCGACAGCGTCACCATGGAGGGGCTCAAGGCCCGCGACCTGCTGATGGCGCATCCCGACGCCGACATTTCCGCCTATCCGGAAGGCGTCCATGACGCCGGCAAGACCTGGTTCGGCACCAAGCTGATCACCACCGGCATCATGTACAACACCGCCGCCACCATGATCCCGTCCTCGTGGACGGACCTGCTCAAGGACGAGGCCAAGGGCCAGGTGGCCATGCCGTCGCCGCTGACCTCGGGCGCGGCGCTGATCCACACCGCGACGCTTGTGGACAATCTCGAAGCCGGCTGGGGCTATTACGAGGCGCTGGCCGCCAATGGCGCGCAGGCCTCGGGCGGCAATGGCGGCGTGCTCACCCAGGTCGCCGGCGGCGAGAAGCTCTACGGCATGGTGGTCGATTTCCTGCCGATCCGCGAGAAGGCCAAGGGCGCGCCGGTCGAGTTCGTCTTCCCCGAGGAAGGCGTGTCGACCATTTCCGAGCCCGTGGCGATCCTCGCCTCGACCCAGAACCCGGACGCCGCCAAGGCCTTCGTCGATTTCCTGATCTCCAAGGAAGGCCAGGAGCTGGCGCTGAGCCAGGGCTACCTGCCGGCCCATCCCGACGTGGCCGTGCCGGAAGGCTTTCCCGAGCGTGCGTCGATCAAGGTGATGCCGTTCGACGCCGCCAAGGCGCTCAGCGAGGCCGAGGCCAACACCAAGCGCTTCGCCGAGATCTTCGGCCAGTAAGCGGACAGTGACGGTCCAGGCGCTCGACCGTCCGCGCCCCCGAGGGCGCGGACTTTCCACCGGCTGGCGCCGGCGCGAGGGCAGGGGCCTCGTGCTGGCGCTCGCCGTATTCATCGTCGTGTTCTCGGTCCTGCCCGTGGGCCGGCTGATGCTGGCCGCCTTCGAGGGCGGCCTTGTCGGGTTCTGGCAGGTGATCGACGCACCCGAGGTGTGGCGCGCGGCGGGCAACACGCTGGTGGTGGCGCTCGGCTCGGGCGGCCTGGCGCTGCTGGTGGGCGTCGGCTTCGCGCTGGTGCTTTCGGTGACCACGATCCGCGCCGCGACCGCGCTCGCCTTCATCCTGGTGCTGTCGCTGATGATCGCGCCGCAGATCTCGGCCCTGGCGTTCAAGACGCTCGCCGGCCCCGCCTCGCCGCTGCTCAAGCTGATCGGGCTCGCGCCGCAGCCCGGAACGCCCAATCCGATGCTGGGGAAATGGGGCATCATCCTGGTGATGGGGTTGCACCATGCGCCGCTGGTCGCCATCACGCTCGCCTCGGGCCTTGCCTCGATCCCGCGGCCGCTGATCGAGGCGGCGCGGCTCGAGGGCGCAAGCCCCCGGCAGGTGGTGATCCGCATCCTCCTGCCGCTGCTCAAGCCGTTCCTGCTGACGGCGGCGCTCCTGGTGTTCGTCGCCGGCGCCGGCAATTTCGGCATTCCGGCGCTGCTCGGCCTGCCGGTCGGCTTCGTCACGCTGCCGACGCTTCTGTTCCGCAAGCTCGCGAGCTTCGGGCCGGGCGCGATCAACGATGCGGCGGCGATCTCGGTGCTGATCGCGGCGATCGCCTGCGCCGGCGTCATCGCCGCGGGCCTGGTGCTGGCGCGGGCGCAGACCCGGCTCGAAAGCGATCACCGGCTGGAGCCGTTCTGGGACCTCGGCCGCTGGCGCGTAGTGGTGGAAATCGCGGTCTGGGGCTTCGTGGCGCTCACCATCGTGCTGCCGCTCGCCTCGCTGGTGGCGACCTCGCTGGTGCCCGCCTATGGGGTCAGGCTCTCCTTCGACAGCCTGACGTTCAGGCAATATGCGGAAGTGCTGTTCCGCCAGGACCTGACCGTGCGGGCGTTCCGCAACTCGTTCCTGCTGGCGGGCGCCACCGCGCTCAGCCTCGGCGCCATCACCCTGGTCTCGGCCTATGTGCTCGACCGGGCCAGGCCCAAGGCGCGGGCGGCGGCCTTCGCGCTGATCGAGCTGCCCTACGCCATCCCCGGCATCGTGCTGGCGATCGCCTGCATCCTAGTGTTCATCCGGCCGCTGCCGCTGATCGGCGTGTCGATCTACGCGACGCCGTGGATCATCCTGTTTGCCTACCATGCGCGCTTCTACGCCATCGCTCTGAAACCGGTGCTGGCGGCGATGGCGACACTCGACGATGCGGTGCAGGAGGCGGCGGTGTGCGACGGGGTGGGGCTCTTCCACCGGCTCCGCCACATCGTGGCGCCGCTGGTGTTTCCGGCGGTCTTCGCCGGCATGATGATGGTGTTCCTGCTCGCCTTCAACGAGCTCACGGTGTCGGCGCTGTTGTGGTCGGCGGGGACCGAGACGCTGGGCGTGGCGCTGCTGAGCCTCGAGGATTCGGGGCTTGGATCGGAAGCGGCGGCGGTGGCGGTTGCGGCGACGGTTCTGGTGCTGGCGCTGATGCTCGCCATGCAGGCGCTGGCGCGGCGGCTGCCCCCCGATGCGCTGCCCTGGCAGGCGCTGGCCGGACCGGCACGGGAGCGGCGCCGCTCCCGTTCATGATTTTTGATTGGTTCATCAGCGGGGGATTGGCTATGGGTGGGCCTGTTTCCCATCCCCGAGCCGGAGCGCGCGATGACCCTTCCGATGTTTCCCGACCTTGCCCCGTCCCTGCCGCAGGTCCATCCGGCGCGGCGGATCAAGGGCCAGGTGACGGCGGTGCTGGCGGCGCTCGCGGGCGATTTCGTGAGCGGCGAGGTGGCCGGGCTGCGGCTGGGGTTCGACGGCATCGAGGGCGATTATCACGCCGGGCCGACCCGCAGGTCGGGCGGCCGCGAGCCGTGGTATCCGCGCGGCACCGAGATCCGCAACGAGCGCCAGGTCTCGATCGTGGCCGAGGACGAACTGGCGCTGGCGGCGGGCGAGATGGGCATCGCGCGGATCGAGCCGGCCTGGATCGGCGCCAATCTGGTGATCGCCGGCATCCCGATGCTCACCATGCTGCCGCCGCGCACGCAGCTCTTCTTCGAGGGCGGGGTGACGCTCAGGATCGACGGCGACAACGGCCCTTGCCGACTGGCCGGCGCGGCGATCGCTCGGAACTATCCCGACAGGGACGAGACCACGCTGGCATTGAGCTTCGTCAAGGCCGCCAAGCGCCGCCGCGGCGTCGTCGCCTGGGTGGAAAAGCCCGGAGTGATCGGCAAGGGCGAAAAGGTGACCGCCCATATCTGGGAACAGTGGATCTATCAGGGCTGAGCGGCGAGCGCTTTCCCCGCCGCTCCCTTTCTCGCGCGCCTTTCCTTCACCGGCTCTGACGGACGACACCAGGCTGCACGGCCAAAGCGACAAAAGCTTTCGCCGTTGCGACATTGTGCTTGCCTCGCGCCCGAAACTGACATAAACATATCTTTATATCATTTTCGAGGTTGTCCATGCTGTCACTGTCCCCGCTTACCCTGGAGGAATGCGTCGAGGTTCTCAAGGCCGCCGGCGAGCCGACGCGGCTCAGGCTGATCGCGCTCCTGAACCAGGGCGACCTGACGGTGAGCGAGATGACCGAGGTTCTCGGCCAGTCGCAGCCGCGGATCTCGCGCCATCTCAAGCTGCTCGGCGAGGCCGGGCTGGTCGAGCGCTACCAGGAAGGCGCCTGGGCCTATTTCCGGATGACCCGGGACGGGGCGCGGGCCAAGCTGATGCGCCACGCGCTCAACGCGGCCTCGCCATCGGATGCGCATCTGGCGCGCGACGGCGAGCGGCTGGCCTCCGTCAAGCAGGCGCGGGCAAGCCGCGCCGAGGCCTATTTCTCCGCCAATGCCGAGAGCTGGAACGATCTGAGGAACCGCCATGTCGCCGACGAGAAGGTGGAGGCGGAGATCCTGAAGCTGATCGGCCGGGCGCCGTTCGACGGGCTCCTGGACCTGGGCACCGGCACCGGCCGCATGCTCGAGCTACTGGCCGACCGCTACAGCCGCGCCATCGGCATCGATTCGAGCCGCAACATGCTGGCCATCGCCCGCGCGCAATTGGACGAGGCCGGCATCACCCATGCCTCGGTGCGCCAGGGCGACATCCTCAACCTGCCGCTCGACCGCGAGAGCTTCGATGTGGTGACCATCCACCAGGTGCTGCATTTCCTGCATGATCCGCTGCCGGCGATCACCGAGGCTGCCCGCATGCTCAGGCCCGGCGGCCGGATCGTGGTGGTGGATTTCGCGCCGCACGATCACGAGGAGCTGCGGCTCGAGCATGCCCATGCGCGGCTCGGTTTCAGCCAGCAGCAGGTGTCCGACTGGCTCAAGCACTGCGGCCTGACGGTCGAGAAGATCGTCGACCTGCCGGGCGGTTCGGACAAGGACCGGGCGCTCACCGTCACCATCTGGCTGGCGCGCGACCCGCGGCTTCTGATCGCCGCCGAGCCCATCTCCCCAAGCACAGGAACAGCTTGACATGAACAGCTCCTCCCGCGCCAGCGCCCAGGATTCCGCCGAGCGGATCAAGGTGTCCTTCGAGTTCTTTCCGCCCAAGAACGGCGACATGGAGAGCCAACTCTGGGAAAGCATCACCCGGCTCGCGCCGTTCCAGCCGGATTTCGTCTCGGTCACCTATGGCGCCGGCGGCTCGACCAAGCAGCCGACGCTCAACACGGTGGCGCGGATCTGCGCCGAGACGGCGCTCGCGCCGGCCGCGCACCTGACCTGCGTCGGCTCCGACAAGGCGGCGGTGGATGCGGTGGCGCGCGAGTTCCAGGCCGTCGGCGTCAACCATTTCGTGGCGCTGAGGGGCGACCCGCCGGAAGGCGTGGGCGCCGCCTACCAGCCGCATCCCGGCGGCTACGCCAATGGCGCCGAACTGGTGGCGGGCCTGCGCGCCCTGTCGGATTTCGAGATCTCGGTCTCCGCCTATCCCGAAAGGCATCCGGAAAGCCCGGACTTCGCCACCGACATCGACATGCTCAAGCGCAAGGTCGACGCCGGCGCCACTCGCGCCATCACCCAGTTCTTCTTCGACAACGACATCTATGAGCGCTATGTCGAGCGGGTGCGGCGCGCCGGCATCTATGTGCCGATCGTGCCGGGCATCCTGCCGATCCACAATTTCGGCCAGGTGGCGCGGTTCTCCAAGCTTTGCGGCGCGAGCATTCCCGACTGGCTGGCGCGGCGCTTCGACGGGCTGGAGAAGGACCCCGAGACGCGCGCGCTGGTGGCCTCGGCGGTCGCCGCAGAACAGGTCAACGACCTGGTCGAGCGCGGCATCGACGATTTCCATTTCTACACGATGAACCGGGCGCAGCTCGTCTATGCGATCTGCCATATGCTGGGATTGCGGGGCGCCGATGCGGCGTCGGTCGGCGCGGCGGCCTGAACGGTTCCCGGGCGCCACGTCCGGACCAGAAGAGAGATCTCTCCAACGGAAAACGGGAGCGCCTGTGCGCTCCCGTCCCCAATCTCTTGACTGTCATTCAATGCTCGTCGAGGTCAGATGAAGAGCATTGCACCAACAAATATGAACGCTGCACAGATCACAAGGGCATTGAGCGATTGCGTAAATCCCATGGTGGTCCTCCATCGCGTTTACCGTCAAATGATAGTCACGGCTTTGGCTCCGTGGGAAGCGAAATCGTTGCTGCACTGCAGCTAAAATCTGCCCGGTCTCTGCCGAGACCCTGTGTATCCAGTTGAAAGATAACGTTTATCAGGATGTTCATTTTCTGTTAAGAAACTGTCAAATACCGCCTATGCGCGTGCAAATCGTTAACACACCTTAACGCGCATGGCCGGTCCGCCCTCTGGCGGGCTGCCGATGCTGTCGCGCGGAGGGCCGGCCGGGGACGCCGGATCAGGCCCGGAAGGCCTGTTCGAGCAGGGCGGCGACGGTCAGCAGCATCCTGTCGCGGCCGAAGCCCGCGACGGCCTGGATGCCGAGCGGCAGGCCGGCCTCGTCCGTC
>NZ_JRJG01000158.1 GCF_000759435.1 Hoeflea sp. BAL378 | reverse complement strand
CAGGCCCTGCTGGAGACACTGGAGACCTGGTTCGCGCCCTACCAGCCCGGCATCACCTCGCTCAAGGCGATCGACCGGGACGGGCTGAACCAGGGCCTGCTGTCGCTGTGCGGAGCAGGCGCGCGCGGCGAGATCGAACGCCTGGCGCCGACCCATTACGAGGCGCGGACCGGATCGCGGCTGCCGATCCGCTATGACGAGGACAGCCCGGTGGTGGCGATCCGCGTGCAGGAACTGTTCGGCGAGAGGCAGCATCCGGCGATCGCCGGCGGGCGGCTGCCGCTGACGCTGGAACTGCTGTCGCCGGCGCACCGGCCGATCCAGACCACGCGCGACCTGCCCGGGTTCTGGTCGGGTTCCTGGGCCGACGTGCGCGCCGACATGCGCGGGAAATATCCGCGCCACCCCTGGCCTGACAATCCCGCCGAAGCCGATCCCACCCGGCGCGCCAAGCCGCGCGGCGCCTAGATGGCGGCGGCAAAACATCTTGGCGATCCCCGGCCAGATGGGTTAGGTCAGAACCCATGACCGTTTTTCCGTCCTTTCTCGATGATCATTCCATCCGGCACCGGCTCCGGCTGCAGACGCTGACCCGGCTCAGGTGGCTGGCGGTGCTCGGCCAGAGCGCCACGGTGCTGATCGTTGCCCATGGCTACGGGTTCGAGCTCCCGGAACTGGCCTGCTTCGCGCTGATCGCCTGCTCGGCGGTGCTGAACCTGTTTCTCTCCGTCCGCTTCCCGGCCGCGCACCGGCTGCCGCCGCTGGCTGCCACGGCGATCCTGTCCTTCGACGTGGCGCAATTGTCGGGCCTCCTGTTCATGACCGGGGGGCTCGCCAATCCGTTCTCGGTGCTCCTGTGCGTGCCGGTGATCATTTCCTCGGCCTCGCAGCCGGTGCGCCACACGCTCAGCCTCGGCGCGCTGTCGGTGGCGATCGTCACGCTTCTTGCGTTCTTCTCGCTGCCGCTGCCCTGGTTCCCCGGCAGCGACTTCGAGGTGCCCTATCTGCTGATCGCCGGCGCCTGGATCGCCATCGTCTCGACCACGGCCTTTGCCGCCTTCTATTCGTTCCAGGTTTCCGCAGAGGCCAATCAGTTGGCCGACGCGCTGGCGGCGACGGAGCTGGTGCTGCAGCGCGAACAGCATCTGTCGGCGCTCGACGGGCTGGCGGCGGCGGCGGCGCACGAGCTCGGAACGCCGCTGGCGACCATCCAGATCGTGGCCAAGGAAATGGAAAAGGCGCTGGCCGGCGATCCGCGATTCACCGATGACCTGATGCTGCTGCGCAGCCAGAGCGAACGCTGCCGCGACATTCTCAGACGCCTGTCGTCGCTGACCGCCGAGGACGAGGCGCATATGGTGAGACTGCCGCTGGGCTCGCTGATCGAGGAAGTGATCGCGCCGCACCGCGAATTCGGCATCGCCATCCATGTCGTTCACGGCGACAGCGAGATGCGCGAACCGATCGGCCGCCGCAATCCCGGCATCCTGTTCGGCCTGGGCAACCTGATCGAGAACGCCGTCGACTTCGCCCAGGAGACCGTGACGGTGACGGTATCGCACGGCCGGGACCGGGTCGAGATCATCATCGAGGACGACGGGCCGGGATTTGCGCCCGACGTTCTCACCCAGATCGGGGTGCCCTTCATGAACCGGCGCAATCGGCTGGACCGGGAGAAAGGCGGCGGGCTGGGGCTCGGCCTGTTCATCGCCAAGACCCTGCTTGAACGTTCGGGCGCGCAGCTCAAGTTTTCCAACAAGTCGCCGCCGCAGACCGGCGCCCATGTCCAGGTCACCTGGCCACGGGAGAAAATGGACCTGTTCGGGTCAAGCCAGCCGCCGGAAACCCCGGCCGGAACTGGATAAATTGCAAAAGGGCATTAAATCGGAGATACAGGCCGAATCGCGCGCCCGGAATGAAGGTGGATCATGACCGACGACATCGCCAATTCTACGGAACCACAGGCCATCGGACCGGACGCAACGCTTCTGCTTGTGGACGATGACGGGCCGTTTCTGCGCCGGCTCGCCCGCGCCATGGAAGCCCGCGGGTTCACGGTCGAGATCGCCGAGAGCGTGGCCGAGGGGCTCGCCAAGGCCAAGCGCAACACGCCGAAATACGCCGTGGTCGACATGCGGCTCCAGGACGGCAACGGCCTCGATGTGATCGAGGCCATTCGCGAACGCCGCGACGACACCCGCATCATCGTGCTGACCGGCTACGGCAACATCGCAACAGCGGTGACCGCGGTGAAGCTCGGGGCGATCGATTACCTGGCCAAGCCCGCCGATGCCGACGAGGTGTTCGCGGCGCTGACCCGCAAGCCGGGCGAGCGGGCGGAAGTTCCGGAGAACCCGATGTCGGCCGACCGGGTCCGCTGGGAGCATATCCAGAGGGTCTACGAGATGTGCGAACGCAATGTCTCGGAAACCGCGCGGCAGCTCAACATGCACCGCCGCACCCTGCAGCGGATCCTCGCCAAGCGCGCGCCGCGCTGAGATCGGCGGCACTCCAGGTCAGAAGACCGGCTGTCCCGCCAGCAATTCCGCCTGCAGCAGGCGATCGGCAGCGGCGCGGGCGAACCTGAGCAGCAGGGCCTTGCGGGTCGCGGCGGCAAGCCTGTGTTCGGGCGCGTCCCGCACCAGATGGCCCGACCAGTCATCGGCGACGATCAGGCCGCAGTCTTCGGGGAACAGATCCGCGGGCACGCCGGGATGGGTGGCGAAGAACAGCCGGTCGCAATGCTGGCGGTAGTCGGGCCATTTGGTGTCGCACCTGAAGTCCTCGATCGAGGACTTGATCTCCACGATCCAGATTTCGCCTGTCGCGCCCAGCGCCACCAGATCGGCGCGCCGTCCGGAGGCCAGAGGCAGTTCGGGCACCATCGACAGACGGAGATCGAAAAACAGCCGCTGCACACCGCGGCGCACCATCAGCGCCCGGTCGGATTGACGCCCGTCGATCAGCGGATTGTCCGAGTGGAGCGAGATGATGGGCATGATCGTCATACCTCCTGACCGCGGCACAATGCGGCGGCAGGCCGCTGTTTGTTGCACAAAAGCAATGCCCTACGACAATGCGCGGAAAAGACGGCGGTTTTTTCACAAACACAGTTGCACAGTTAGGGTTTGTTTAAAATAACCGTCGCCATGTTGAGTGCGAATCAGAGTCCGCGCCAACCATTACGCTTGGAAGATCCCACAATGACAATTCGTTTTTCGCTCACCATCGCAGGGCTGGTTGCAGCACTGGCGCTTGCCGGCTGCTCTTCGAGCACCGAGGACGGGGCCTCCGGCGCCACCGCTCAGATCTTTACCTCGGAATACGGCACGATCAAGGATTCGGGATATTCGGTTCCGGCCGTTCCGATCAGCAAGGTCGACAAGCGGTTCCACCGCCAGATCGTCTCCTACGGCACCACGGAGAAGCCGGGCACCATCATCGTCGACACGCCCAACCGCTTCCTCTATTTCGTGCTGCCCGGCCGCAAGGCTGTCCGCTACGGCATCGGCGTCGGCAAGGCGGGTTTTGCCTGGGAAGGCGAAGCCTATATTGCCTGGAAGCAGGAATGGCCGACCTGGACGCCGCCCAAGGAAATGATCGACCGCAAGCCCGAGCTCGCCAAATACGGTGACGGCGGCATGCAGCCGGGTCTGACCAACCCGCTGGGCGCCCGCGCTCTCTATCTGTTCAACGAGAAGGGCGAGGACACGCTGTTCCGCCTGCATGGCACGCCCGAATGGAAGTCCATCGGCACGGCGGCGTCTTCGGGCTGCATCCGCCTGATCAACCAGGACATCATCGATCTCTACAACCGCGTCCGCCCCGGCAAGGGCGCGCGGGTGGTCGTTAAGCAGTAGCTCCGGCCTGATTGTCTGTCAAAAAACCCGCCCGGAGCGATCCGGGCGGG
>NZ_JRJG01000157.1 GCF_000759435.1 Hoeflea sp. BAL378 | reverse complement strand
CCTGGGGCGCGACGCTTCAGGAACTGTGGCTCGAGGGCCACCAGCCGCCGCTGACGCTGGGATTTCCCGATTTCGCCAGCTATCCCGCCCATTCGCCCTATTTCGGGCAGACGCCGGGCCGGCACGCCAACCGGATCGCCCGCGGCCGGTTCGTGCTGGACGGGGTCGCCTACCAGCTCGACTGCAACGAGCGCGGCATCACCCATCTGCACGGCGGCAGCGCCGGCACCGCCAAGCGGCTGTGGACGCTCGAGAGCCATGGCGCCGATCACGCGACCTTCTCGATCGTCGATCCGGACGGTCAGTCGGGCTATCCCGGTACGATGCGGATCGAGGCGCGCTACGAGCTGCGCCCCGGCGGCTGCCTGGCGATCACCTATACCAGCGTCACCGACCGGCCGACGCTCGCCAACATCGCCCACCACAGCTATTTCAATCTCGACGGATCCGACACCATCCTCGACCACGAGTTGATGATCGCCGCCGATCATTATCTCCCCGTCGACGCGGACCAGATCCCCACGGGCGAGATCAGGGCTGTCGCGGGCACCGATTTCGATTTCCGCGAATTGCGGCCGATCCGCCGCGACGGGCCGGACGGGCAGCAGGTGCCCTACGACCACAATTTCTGCATTTCCGACGGGCGCGAGCCGGTGCGCACCATCGCGCTGGCGCGGTCGATGCGCTCGGGCATCGCCATGGAGCTCAGATCCACCGAGGCGGGGCTGCAGTTCTATTCCGGCTTCAAGATCAAGCCGTCTGTCCCGGGCCTCTCCGGCAGGCCCTATGGCGCCAATGCCGGCTTCTGCCTCGAAACCCAGAGCTGGCCGGACAGTCCCAATCATCCAGGCTTCGCCGGCGCCGTGCTGCGGCCGGGCGAGACGCGGATCCAGCACACCGAGCATGTGTTCATCCGCAGTTGAAGACCGACTGGATGCGGCCCACGGCGTCCCCATGTCCGGTCTTGACAGACGCCCCGAAATAGAAGCCCATAGGGCAAGTCTTATATAAGACTTACCGAGGCGCTTTGGCTGTTGGCTCTGGGGAGGACCAAGACCATGTCCGCGATCCTGATCGTGTTGAGGCCGCTTGCGCTGTTCAATACCTTTGTGTTGCGCATCGGACGCCATGCCGCCTGGATCGCCATGGGGCTGATGGTGCTGATCATCCTGCTGCAGGTCATCTTCCGCTATGTCTTCAACAATGCGCTGGCCTGGCCCGACGAGGCCTCGCGCTTTCTGATGCTGTGGATGACCGGGCTGATCGCGCCGTCGGCCTATCGCTGGGGCGGCTTTGTCGCCATCGACATGGTCAAGGACATGCTGCCGCTCCGGCTCGGATCGCTGCTGGGGCTGCTTCTGCTGCTGATATCGCTGGTGGTGCTGGTCTACGGCTTCCAGCTCGGCCTCAACCACGTGAAGTCCGGATGGCTGTTCAATTCGAGCTCGCTCAAGGTCCCGCTCGATGTCCTCGGCCTCGGGCTTGTCCGCGTCAAGCTCGCCTGGATGTACATGTCGCTGCCCGCCGGCCTGTTGCTGATGACCTTCGTCAACATCGAGCTCTGCCTCAAGGCGATCGCCCATCTCATCGATCCGCAGGCGGAACTGCCCGAGGATCATGACCGGGTCCTGGTGGCGGTGGAGTAGGGGCGATGCTGTTTTTCTTCCTGCCGCTGTTTCTCGTCTTCCTGATGATCGGCTTGCCGGTGTTCTTCGGCATGCTCGCCGCCCCCGGCCTGCTTTTGTGGCTCAACGGGCAGGAGCGCGACATCGCGCTTCTGTACCGCAACGTCTACACCGGCATGGATTCGTTTCCGCTGATGGCGATCCCGTTCTTCATGCTGGCCGGGGAACTGATGAACCGCGGCGGCATCACCCTGCGCATCGTCGAGTTCAGCCAGGCGCTGATCGGCCATCTCAAGGGCGGCCTCGCCCATGTCAACATCCTGTCCTCGATGCTGTTTGCCGGCCTGTCGGGCTCTGCGGTCGCGGATGTCTCGGCGCTGGGCTCGATGCTGATCCCGGCGATGGAGAAGAACGGCTACACGCGCAAATTCGCCGCCGCCGTCACGGCCGCCTCCTCGGTGATCGGGCCGATCATCCCGCCCTCGGGGATCATGATCATCTATGCCTATGTGATGGGCGAATCGGTGGCCGCGCTGTTCCTGGCGGGGATCGTGCCGGGGGTTCTCGTCGGCGTCGGCCTGATGATCATGGTGGCGGTCCTGGCCCGGCGCAACGATTTCCCGCCCGCCTCGCGCCGCGCCACCTGGCCCGAAAAGGGCCAGGCCAGCCTCAAGGCGTTCTTCCCGCTGATGACGCCGGTGATCATCCTGGGCGGCATCCTCGGCGGCGTCTTCACGCCGACGGAAGCCTCCGCCGTGGCGGCGGTCTATGCCTTCGTCGTGGCGCTGTTCATCCTCAAGACCATGGGCTGGGCCGATCTTCCCAAGGTGCTGACCAAGGCGGCGATGACGACATCGGTGGTGCTGCTGCTGGTCGGCGCCGCCATGGCGTTCAAGACCGTGGTCAGCCTCAGCCATACACCCGAGATCATGGCCGCGTTCATTCTGGGCCTGACCGACGAGCCGCTGATCCTGTTGTTCCTGATCAACCTGCTCTTATTCGTGGTCGGCATGTTTCTCGATGCCGGGCCGGCGATCATCATCCTGGCGCCGATTCTCGCGCCGATCTTCACCGAGCTCGGCGTCCATCCGGTGCATTTCGCCATCATCATGAGCGTCAACCTGACCGTCGGACTCGCCACCCCGCCGATGGGGCTGGTGCTGTTCGTCACCTCCAGCGTCTCGGGCGAGAAGGTCGAGACCATCGCCCGGGCGATCCTGCCGTTCCTGGCCGTCGAGATCCTGGTGATCTTCCTGATCACCTATGTGCCGCAGATCTCGCTGTTCATGCCGCAACTGTTCGGCTTCGCGAAATGAGCGGAGCCGGTGTCATGCGGACTTTACAGGGCTCGTGTCCATGCTTGACAAGCTCCGGAGGCTCGTCAATCTTATGTCTTATATAAGACTACAGGGAAACAGTCATCAAAGGGAGGTTCGACGATGATCTTGAAACAGGCAATGAAGACGCTGGGCGCGGCCGCGCTCGGTCTGGCGGTGCTGGCGGGCGGGGCGATCACGGCGGCGCAGGCGGCCGACATCACGCTGCGCGCGACCGCCAACTCGAACGAGAACGACGAGGACTATGACGGCCTCATCGTGTTCAAGGACTATGTCGAGAAGGCCTCCAACGGAGCCATCGCCGTGGAACTGTTCATCGGCACCCAGCTTTGCTCGACCGGAGCGGAATGCCTGCAGGGCATCGCCGACGGCTCGATCGACATCTACATTTCCACCTCCGGCGGTGCGGCGGGGATCTTTTCCTATGTGCAAGTGCTCGATCTGCCGTATCTGTTGCGCGACGACCGCATCGCGGAAGCCGTGCTGACCGAAGGCACCTTCGTGCGGGCGATGCGGGAACAGATGCTCGCCGATTCGGGCGGCATGATCCGGCTGATGACCATCGGCAACACCGGCGGCTGGCGCAACTTCGCCAACACCAAGCGCGAAGTCCGCTCGCCGGCCGATCTCGAGGGCCTCAAGATCCGCACCGTGGTCGCCGACCTGCCGCAGGAACTGGTGCGGGCGATGGGCGCCTCGCCGACGCCGATCCCGTGGCCGGAACTGTTCACCTCGTTCCAGACCGGCGTGGTCGAGGGCACGCAGAACGGCATCACCGACATCATGGGCATGAAGTTCCCCGATGCGGGGCTGAAATATCTCACGCTCGACGGCCATTCCTACATGGGCGCGCTGTGGTACATGAACAATGACCGCTTCATGGGCCTGGACGAGGGCCAGCGGCGCGTGGTCGTCGACGGTTTCGCCGCCCTCCAGCAGGCGACCTTCGCCTCACCCAAGCGCAAGTCGATCGACGCCTACAAGGCCTTCGCCGAGGTCGGCGGCGCGGTCTACGTGCCGACCATGGAGGAAAAGGCCAAGTTCAAGGAAGCCGCGGCGCCGGTCTTCGACTGGTTCAAGGCCAATGTCCAGGGCGGCACCACCTTCTACGACCTGCTGGTCGCCGAAGCCGCCAAGGCGTCCGAGATGATCGACGGCGGTGCGATGCAGGACATGAAATAGTATCCGGCCTTACGCTTTTCCCACCAGACCGCCCGGACCACGTCCGGGCGGTTTTGTCTGGGAGGTGCGCCCCCGGCAAGTCCGGATGGTCTCCGCGTGTGAGGGCCACCGCCGGTTACGCGGCGCGTTCGAGCATCGCCGCCTCGTCGCGGCGCAGGGTCAGGACCTCGACGCCGGTTCCGGTCACCGCCACCGTATGCTCGAACTGGGCCGACAGCTTCCGGTCGCCGGTCACCACGGTCCAGCCGTCCTCAAGGGTCGCGACCCTGCGGGTGCCCTGGTTGAGCATCGGCTCGATGGTGAAGACCATGCCCTGGCGCAGCTTCACGCCGGTCCCGGGCCGGCCGAAATTGGGCACCTGCGGCTCCTCGTGCATCTCGCGCCCGATGCCATGGCCGCAATAGTCCCGGACGACCGCATAGCCGTTGCGTCTGGCGTGGCGTTCGATGGCGAAGCCGATGTCGCCCAGATGGGCGCCCGGCCGCACCTGCCTGATGCCCTTCCACATCGCCTCCTGGGCCACCCGCACCAGCCGCCGCGCGGCGGGCTGGACCGTGCCCACCATATAGGTCTTGCTCGAATCGGCGATGAAGCCGTTCTTCTCGAGCGTGATGTCGAGGTTGACGATGTCGCCGTCGCGGATGATCTCCTGGCCGTCGGGCATGCCGTGGCAGACGACATGATTGATCGAACTGTTGAGCACATATTCAAAATCATACTGCCCCTTGCTGGCCGGACGGGCGGCGAGGTCGACGCTGATGAAGCGCTCGACAAGGTCGTTGACCTCCAGCGTCGACAGGCCGGCGAGCTCGAGCCCGTCCAGCATCTCGAAGACAGAGGCGAGCAGCGCGCCCGAGATCCGCATCAGCGCCAGGTCGTCCGGGCTCTTGACCATGCTGTCAGGCTGCCGCCAGGGACGCGGGATCGACGTGGGCTGCGGCGAACTGCTGCTTGACGATGTCGTTGAAGCTGAGCGTCGGATTGGCTTCGGCCAGCATGCCGACCTTCATCCAGAACTCGGCCTGGGCGTTGATGGAGCGGCACATGACGGTGCTGGCCCGCCGGGCCTGCTCATGCAGATCGTCGTCGATTTTCACGATGCCCATGGGTGTCTCCCTGACCAGATGAGTATATGATCCATATATGGTTCGTGTGGCCGTGAGTCAATTGTCCGCGGGACAGCCTTCCGGTCTTGGCCCGGTGCATTTCAGTCTTGTGTCTTATATAAGACTTGATACAGTCAGCCTCAGGCGGAAGGAGCCGCCGGCGTGACCCGGCCTGGGATGAGAGGGGCTATGGCAAGGATCGTGACCGCAGGGGTCGCCGTGGTGGATTTCGTCTTCTTCCTCGACGAGATGCCGCGGCTGGCGGAAAAGTACCGGGCGCGCGACGCGCAGATCACCGGCGGCGGCGGCGCGGCCAATGCGGCCGCCGCCATCGCCCGGCTCGGCGGCCAGGCACTGCTCGCAAGCCGGCTCGGCAATGACCAGGTGGCCGACATGATCGCCGCGGGTCTTGAGGCCGACGGCGTCGATTGCAGCCTGGTGCGCCGGTTCGAGGGACGGCGATCCTCCTTCTCCTCGGTGTTCATCGACCAGGCCGGCGAACGCCAGATCGTCAATTTCCGCGATCACGCCCTGCCGATGCAGGCGGACTGGCTCGAGGCCGCGCTGCCCGATGATTTTGACGCCTGCCTCGCCGACACGCGCTGGCCCGATGGCGCGGAAGCGCTGATGCGGGCTGCGCGCGCCCGCGGCCTGCCCGGCGTGCTCGACGCCGAGGCGCCGATCCGCGAGGCGGAAGCCGCGCTGCATCTGGCGAGCCACGTCGCGTTTTCGGCGCAAGGGCTGCGCGACTGGGCCGGCCATGCCGATCTCGGCCGGGCGCTTGCCGACATCGCGGCCGAGACCGGCGTCTTCGTCTGCGTAACCGACGGCGCAAACGGCGTGCGCTGGCGCCAGGGCGCGGCGTCCGGCTTCGAGCCAGCCTACGAGATCACGCCGCGCGACACGCTGGGCGCGGGCGACATCTGGCACGGCGCCTTCGCGCTCCGGCTGGGCGAAGGCGCGACGCCTACGGAGGCGATCCGTTTCGCCAATGCGGTGGCGGCGATCAAGTGCACGCGGACCAATGGCCGCGCCGGCTATCCGACACGGAACGAGACCGAGATCTTCATGAAAGAGGCCGGGACATGCAGTTGAGCGCGGGAAAACTGTGGGGCATGCGGCGCATGGCCGATGCGGAGGGCCTGTTCAAGATGACGGCGGTCGACCAGCGGCCGCCGATCAAAGGCCCGATCGCCAGGTATCATGGAACCGCGGAGGCGCCCTGGGAGGCCGTGGCCGATTTCAAGACGCTGCTGATCGAGACGCTGCAGGACCAGTCCTCGGCGATGCTGCTCGATCCGCATTTCGCCATTCCGCGCGGCATCGGCAAGCTGTCGCCGGCCAAGGGCCTGATCGTGACGCTGGAGGATTCGCTGTTCGAGGAGACCGCCGACGGCCGGCTGTCGCGCGAGATCGACGACTGGTCGGTGGCCAAGATCAAGCGCATGGGCGGCGACGCGGTCAAGGTGCTGGCCTGGTACCGGCCCGACGCTGCAGGGCCTGTCCGAGAGAAGCAGAAGGATTTCACAAAACGCATCGGCGAGGCCTGTGCGCGCCATGACATTCCTTTCCTGTTCGAGCTGCTGGTCTATCCGCTCAAGGGCGACGCCCACCAGACCAGCGACTATGTCGAGATGACCGGCAAGCGCACCGACCACGTGCTGCAGTCGGTGTCAGACTTCGCGGGCCCCGACTTCGGCATCGACGTGTTCAAGCTCGAAAGCCCGGTGGCGGCCAAGGACATGTCCGAGGGCGGCGACGCCAAGGTGCAGGCGGCATTCGACGAGATGGGACGGCTCGCGGGGCGGCCCTGGGTGATGCTGTCGGCGGGCGCGGGCAAGACGGAATTCCGCAACATTCTAAGCCACGCCTGCCGGGCGGGCGCGTCGGGCTATCTCGCCGGCCGGGCGATCTGGCTCGAGCCGTTCGGGCTCTACCCCGACTGGGCGGCGATGCGGCAGGGGCTCGAGACGGGGTCGGTCGACTATATGCGCGATCTCAATGCGCTGACCGATGCGGCGGCGACGCCATGGCACCGGCATCCGGCCTTCGGGCCCGGCGGCGCGCAATTCTCTCCGGCGGATCAGAGTTTTCGCCACGGCTACAGGGATTTCGGCTGATGGAAGCCCTAGTCGAGCAACAGCCGGTTGACGACGCGCGGCGGATCGCCGGGATTGACGCCGCGGGCGATGATGATGGCTTCGCCGATGCGCGGCGTGGTGCCGGAGATGGCCCTGATCAGCGCCGGATGGGTGATCATCAACTGGTTGCCGGCGCCGTCGAACTCCTCGACCGCCCTGATCAGTTCGGCCGGGATCTCGTTCGGGTCAGCCCCGCCGACGATCGAATTGAGATAGGGCACGGTTTCGACCGCCCTGCTGCCGAAGGCCAGTTCGGCGGTCTCGACCGCCCGGCAGAATTCGCCGGAATAGACCTGGTTGATCGACACCGCGCGGGCGGCGAAGCGCATGCCGATCCGGCGCGCCGCCTGGATGCCGCGGTCGGTGAGGGCCTCGCGGGTGTCGCAATCGCCGAGATCGGGCCGGAGTGGTTCACCGTCGCCGGGCGTGCGCGAATAGCCGAGCAGGATCGTGTAGCCGCCCTGCGCCAGCCGCGCCCAGGCGGCTTCCGTGGCGTGGCTTCTTGCCGGCAGGGTCACGGCGACGATGGCCATTGCAAGGGTGACGGCCAAGGGCCAGCGTCTCGGGATCAGGTTCATGGTGTCAATCTAATGGTTTTGGCCGTCGATGTAAGGGGGCACGCTCATGACCGCTAAAGCTCTGCGCATCGGCGTGCTGCCGCTGGGGCGGCCGACCTTCGATGTGCCCTTCGCCGAAGAGATGCTCCGGGGCATGCTCGCCGACCTGAAGGCCAGCGGCCATCGGCTGTTCGGTCCGGACACCCTGCTGATGGATGCGGTCGCGACGGAAGCGGCGATGGCGGATATCGCGGCCCGCAAGCCCGACCGGATCCTGATCCTGCAGGTCACCTTCACCGACGCGGCCATGGCCTGCCGCATCGCCGAGGCCTTCGATCAGCCGCTGGCGATCTGGGCGGCGCCCGAGCCGCGGCTCGGCGGGCGGTTGCGGCTCAACGCCTTCTGCGGGCTCAACCTCGCCTCGCATGCGCTGGGGCTGCGCGGGCGGCTGTTTTCCTGGCGCTATGCGGCGCCCGGCGCACCGGGGCTGGAGGCGCTGTTCGGGGAGACGCCGATGGTCTCGCCCCTGGCGGCCCTTCCGAGCGACGCCGATCCGGAACCGGGCAGGGCGCTGCTCGAAGGCCTGCGCGGCAAGGCCATCGCCCGCATCGGGGTTCATCCCGACGGCTTCGACACCTGCGCCTATGACAGCGCGAGGCTCGCCGCGCTGACCGGCCTGAGCGTGACCGGTTTCGAGCTTTCCGAGCTGTTTGCCAGGGCGCGGGCGGCGCCGGCCGCGGCGGCGGAAGCGCTGCGCGCCGAAACCGCCGGGAGTCTCACCGGTCTCGACCGGGTTGACCAGGCCGAGCTCGACCGGTCGCTGCGGCTGAAGCTGGCGCTCGACGGCATGAAGGCCGAGGGCGGCTTCGACGCCTTCGCCATCCGCTGCTGGCCGGAAACTTTCACCGAGTATGGCGGCGCCGTCTGCGGCCCGGCCTCGATGATGGGCGAGGCGCGGGCGCCCTGCGCCTGCGAGGCCGATGTCTATGGGGCGGCGACGCAGCTCCTGCTGCAGGCGGTGAGCGGCGAGCCGGTGTTCCTGGTCGACCTGGTCGATCTCGACGAGAGCGACGACACCGGCGTGGTCTGGCACTGCGGCCAGGCGCCGGTGTCGATGGCCGATCCCGATGCGCTCCCCCGAGCCACGATCCACACCAACCGCAAGATGCCGCTGCTGTTCGAGTTTCCGCTCAGGCCCGGGCCGGTCACCTTCGTGCGGCTGAGCCAGGCGCGCGGCGCCGAGAGCCTGATCCTCGCGCGCGGCGAGATGCTCAGGCGCGAGATGGCGTTCACCGGCACGTCGGGCGTGGTGCGGTTCGAGCGGCCGGCGGGCGAGATGCTGGCCCGCGTCCTCGACAGCGGGCTCGAGCACCACTTGGCGCTCGCCTATGGCGATCATGTTGAAGCCCTTGAGAGCTTCGCGGCGGCAGCCAACCTGCCGGTCATCCACCTGTGAGGCGCGATCCATGACGGAGATCAGATACGGCATCATCGGCTCGGGCATGATGGGCCACGAGCATATCCGCACTATCGGCCTGGTCGACGGCGCGCGCGTGACCGCGGTCTCGGACCCGGACGAGGGGATGCGCGCGAGCGCCGCAGCGCTTGCCGGCGATTGTGCGGCCTTCACCGACCATCACGCGCTGCTGCAATCGGGCCTGTGCGACGCGCTGGTGATCGCCGCGCCCAACCATCTGCACCACCCGAACCTCAGGGACGTGCTGCCGGCGGACCTTCCGGTGCTGGTGGAAAAGCCGCTCTGCACCACGCTCGCCGATTGCGAGGAGATCCTCATGCTGGCGGCGGGACGGTCTTCGCAGGTCTGGGTGGCGATGGAGTACCGCTACATGCCGCCGGTCGCGCGGCTGATCGAGGCGGTCCGGGCGGGCGACACCGGCCGGGTGCGGATGATTTCGATCCGCGAGCACCGGTTTCCGTTCCTGAAGAAGGTCGGCGACTGGAACCGGTTCGAGGAAAAGACCGGCGGCACGCTGGTGGAGAAATGCTGCCATTTCTTCGACCTGATGCGGCTGATCGCCGGCGCCGAGCCGGTGCGGATCTATACCTCGGGCGGGGCCGACGTCAATTTCCGCGATGAACTCTATGACGGCCGCACGCCCGACATTCTCGACAATGCCTATGTGGTGCTCGATTTCGCCAATGGCGTACGCGCCATGCTGGACCTGTGCATGTTCGCGGAAGGCTCCGCCTGGCAGGAGGCGATCGCGGTGACCGGCGATCTCGCCAAGGCCGAGGCGCTGGTGCCCGGGCCGTCGCGCTTTTCTCCCGACGGCAGGGAGCGGCATTCCGAATTCGTGCTGTCGCCGCGGGCCACCAAGCTGGAGCGGCGGGAGATCATGACGGTCGATGCCGCGATCCTGGCGGTCGGCGACCACCACGGCTCGACCTATTTCCAGCACCAGAAGTTCTTCGAGATGATCCGCGACGGGGGCCGGCCCGAGGTGACGCTGGAGGACGGGCTCGAATCGGTGCGGATCGGGCTTGCGGCCGAACGGTCGGCCAGGACCGGGCAGGCGATCCGCCTCGACGCTTCAGCGCAGATTGACGGCGTAATGGATCTCGCGGGTGATGCAGCGTGACCATCTCAGCTCCACCGGGCGGTTCTCGAGATCGCGCGCCACGCGGCTGATCAAGAGCAGCGGTTCGCCGGCGTGGCAGCCGAGCTTGACGGCGTCGCGGGAGCTGGCCGAGATCGCCTTGAGTCGTTCCTCGGCGCTGGCGATGGTGATGCCCCAGCGCTCGGAATAGAGCCGGTAGAGATTGTTCGGGATGATGGTCAGGTGGTCGAAATCCGGATAGCGGTCGGCCGGCAGCGTGATGGTCTCGATCAGGATCGGCTGGCCGGACAGCGAGCGGATGCGCTCGATGCGGAACACCTGGGCGGTGCTGTCGAGGTGAAGCGCTTCGGTTTCGGTCCGGGTCGGCTTGGCGTGCCCCGTGCTCAGCACGCGCGAATCGGGAAAGCTCGGCGTTCCCCGGTCCGGGTAAAGCCGGAAGAACTGGAACAGGATGCGGCTTTCCTCGGGCTCGGCGACATAGGTGCCGCGGCCCTGGCGCCTCAGAAGCAGATTGTCGGCGGTCATCGAATCGAGCGCCTTGCGCACCGTGCCCTGGCTGACGCTGAGCTGGCGCGCGAGTTCCATCTCGCTGGGCAGCAGCATGCCGGGCAGCCATTCGCCGTCAACCAGGCGGCGCATCAGCCGCTCGCGAACCTGGGCATAGAGCGGCTTGAAACCGATGGCCTCGGGAGCCCGCTTTTCGGCCTCATCGGCCACTGCAATTTCCTTTTCCATGCTTTCCCCCGGTTGACATTCCTGTCCCGTCCTATCTTATATCTTATATAAGACCTGTCCACCGGACAGCGGCAAAATCCATACTATCCTGATTGGAGGACAAAGTGAGCACCCCCCATTTGCTGGTTCATGATCACGCGGACAATGTCGGCGTTG
>NZ_JRJG01000156.1 GCF_000759435.1 Hoeflea sp. BAL378 | reverse complement strand
CCACCACCTCGCCCCGCCGCTGCTGTCGCGCGGCGTCGACGCCCGCGGCCGGCCGCTCAAGCGGGCGTTCGGCCCGGCGATCCGGCCGCTGTTTTCCGTGCTTGCCGGGCTCAAGGGCCTGCGGGGAACGCCGTTCGATCCGTTCGGCCACACCGCCGAGAGGAAGATGGAGCGCGGGCTGATTGGCTGGTTCGAATCGCTGATGGCGCAGTGCGTGCGGGAGGTCACCCCGGACACGGCCGGCATCTGGGCCGAGATCCTCGCCGCGCCGATGGAAATCCGCGGCTTTGGTCCGATCAAGCACGACGCAGTCGCGGCCGCCAGGGCAAGGGTGGAGGCGCTGCTCGCGTCCGCCGCCCGGCCGGACGGGCGGATGAAAGTTGCCGATTCGACCGTGGATTGACCCGGCCCGTTGCGCGGCAGATCGCGCAACGGGAATATTCGCCCTAGGCGCGCAAGCAGGCGAGGCTGTAATGTGGCCCCTGCTTTGCGCAAAGGGGTCTTCACGCCTACATGCCCGATATTCATCTCATCGCCACCTTCGTCATCATCGCGGCCACCGTCATCGCCTATGCGTCGGAACGCTGGGCCATGGAGACCGTGTCGCTGGTCTCGCTTGCGGCGGTGCTGCTGCTGTTCGGACTGGTTCCCTATTCCGGCCCCGCCTCAGGCGCAGCCGGCGAAACGCTCTCTCCGGAGCAGCTTCTGTCGGGATTTTCCAATCCGGCGCTGATCACCGTGATCGCGCTGCTGATCGTCGGCCAGGGCCTGTTCGCCACCGACGCCATGGAACTGCCCGCCCGCCGGCTCGGCAAGATGGGCGGCGCGGCGACGTTCCGGCCGGTGCTCTACATCCTCGTCGGCGCGGCGGTGATCTCGGCCTTCCTCAACAACACGCCGGTGGTGGTGATCTTCATCCCGATCCTGGTGGTGATCGCCGCGCAGCGGTCGATCTCGCCGAGCCGGGTGTTCATTCCGCTGTCCTTCATCACCATTCTGGGCGGCATGACCACGCTCATCGGCTCGTCCACCAACCTCCTGGTGGCCGGGGTGGCGCTCGATTACGGCATCGAGGTCGGCTTTTTCGACATCACCGGCATGGGCGTGATCCTGGCGCTGGTGGGCGGCGCCTATGTGCTGGGCGTGCTGCCCAAGCTCCTGCCCGAGCGCGAGGCCGAGCTGTCGGCGGGCGCGCGCTCCGGCGCACAGTTCATCGGCGAGATCACGCTCCACCGGGATCATCCCTTCGTCGGCATAAAGGCCAAGGCGGGCATGTTTCCGGGCCTCGGCGACCTTACATTGCGCCTGCTGCAGCGGCGCGACGTGCCGGTGCTGCCGCCGTTCGAGGATTTCACCCTTTCGGCCGGCGACACGCTGGTGGTGAGCGGAACCCGGCGGGCCTTCTCCAAGGCGCTGTCGCTCGGACGCGCCGCGCCCAAGGTCGATGACGGACCGGTCGAGGACACGTCCCCGGACCTGCCGCCCGGGCCGGACTATCACCTGGCCGAAGCGGTGATCTCGCCCGGATCGCGCTATGCCGGGCGCACCATCCAGCTCTCCGGGCTCCGGCCGCAGTTCGGCATCTCCGTGCTCGGCGTGCAGCGCAAGAGCCGCATGGCGCGCTCGGCCATGTCCGACATCAGGCTCGAACCGGGCGACACGCTGCTGATCGGCGGCCCGATGGAGGCGATCGCGCAACTGAGGGGCAATCACGACCTGCTGCTTTTGGAATACTCTGCCGAGGCCGTGCCGCAGTCGCGCAAGGCGCGCATCGCCGTGGCGATCTTCGCCGGCATCATCGTGCTGTCGGCGTTCTCGATCATGCCGATCGTCGTGGCGGCGGTGTGCGGCGCGGTGCTGATGCTGCTCACCGGATGCCTCTCGATCCTGCAGGCGGCGCGGGCCTTCGACCGGCAGATCTTCCTGCTGGTGGGATCGTCGGTGGCGCTGGCCACCGCGCTCGAAGCCACCGGCGGCGCCGCGCTGATCGCGTCGAGCGCGCTCGACCTGATGCAGGGCGCGTCCGCCGGCGTGATCCTGTCGGGCCTGTTCCTGGTGATGGCGATGCTCACCAACATCCTGTCCAACAACGCCACCGCGGTGCTGTTCACGCCGATCGCGCTCGGGATTGCCAAGGGCATGGGGGTTTCGCCGGCGCCCTTCATCGCCGCGGTGATCTTCGCCGCGAACTGCTCGTTCGCCACGCCGATCGGCTACCAGACCAATCTCCTGGTGATGGGACCCGGACATTACCGGTTCAGCGATTTTTTGCGCGCCGGAACCCCGCTTGTGATCATCATCTGGTTGACCTTTTCGCTGCTTGCGCCATGGTACTACGGACTGTGAACCGCTTCGAACCCCCGGCATGATGAACCAACCCGTCAATTCCCCGCAGTTCTTTCTCACCGCGCCCTCGCCGTGTCCCTATCTCGAGGGCCAGGGCGAGCGGAAGGTGTTCACCCACCTGGTGGGGGAAAAGGCGCCGGAACTGAACGATCTGCTGACGCAGGGCGGGTTCCGGCGGTCGCAGAACATCGCCTACCGTCCGGCCTGCGAAACCTGCCGCGCCTGCATCTCGGTGCGCATCCTGGCGGCGGAGTTCGAACCGACGAAGTCGATGCGGCGCAACATGGCGGCCAACAGCGACCTCATCGCCACCGAGTATCACGCCGAACCCTCGAGCGAGCAGTTCAAGCTGTTCCGCCGCTACCTCGACAGCCGCCACCAGCGCGGCGGCATGGCCGACATGAGCATCGGCGACTATGCGATGATGGTCGAGGATTCCCATGTCGACACCCGCATCATCGAGTACCGGACACGGGTCGAGGGCGACGGGCTGCAGGAGACGCCGGCCGGAGAGCTGATCGCCGCGGCGCTCACCGACCGGATGGGCGACGGGTTGTCGATGGTCTATTCCTTCTACAAGCCGGAGGAGACCGCCCGCTCGCTCGGCACCTTCATGATCCTCGACCACATCGCCCGCGCCAAGACGCTCGGCCTGCCGCATGTCTATCTCGGCTACTGGGTCAAAGGATCGCGCAAGATGGAATACAAGACCCGGTTCCTGCCGCAGGAACATCTGATGGCGCAAGGCTGGCAGCGCTACCAGCCCTAGCGACCGGCGGCCCGGCCGTCCGGCGGACACCGTCCGCGCCCTCCGTTTTCTCAGACCCATCCATTTTCCTCCGCAAGGCTGCCTTTCATGCATGATCCCATTCAACAGGCGGCCGACCATCGCAAGGGCCTGGCGATCACCGCGTTTGGAGGACTGGCGCTGACGGTGGACATTCCGTTGATCCGGCTGTCGGAGAGCGACGCCTGGTCGGCGCTCGCCGTGCGCAGTGCGCTCACCTTCGTGGCCGCCATCGTCGCCTGGAGTTTCATCCGCTTCGCGCTCAAGCGGACGCTGCCCATCATTCCGGGCAAGGCCGGGCTGCTGGTGGTCACGCTCTACGGCATCGCCTCGATCACCTTCATCCTGGCCGTCTACAACACATCCACCGCCAATCTGGTGTTCATTCTCGCCTTTAATCCGATGTTCTCGGCGCTGCTCGCCTGGTGGCTGGCCGGCGAAAAGCCCAAGGCTCAGACCTTCGCGGCGATGATCGTGATGATCGGCGGCGTGTCGCTGATCGTCGCCGACGGCATGAAGGCCGGCAATCTGACCGGCGACCTGCTGGCGCTCGCCTCGAGCCTGATCCTCGCCGGCGCGATCACCGCCAGCCGCAAGGCCCGGGTCGACATGGGCTTCGCGCCGCTGTTCGCGGCCATCGTGCCGTCGCTGATCGGGCTCGCGATGGTGGGCGGGCCGGCTGGGCTGGTGCTGGGCAACCCGCAATGGCTGGTGCTCAACGGGCTGGTGGTGATCCCGATCGCCTTCTGGTGCCTGGCCACCGGCCCGCGCTACATCTCCGGCCCCGAGGTGGCGATGTTCTACCTGCTCGAGACCATCCTCGCGCCGGTCTGGGTCTGGATGATCTTTGCCGAGGCGCCGACACGGATGGGACTGGTCGGCGGCGGCGTCATCGTCGCGGCGCTGGTGGCCCATTCGGCGTGGCAGTTGTCGGCGCACAAGCGGGCAGCACGAAGCCTGGCGCCGCGGCATCCGGTGTGACCGCCCTGCCCCATTCTGGTCTCATCGCGGTGCTTGTATGGACTGAGACACCAACCGGACCCGCCCCTTGCCGCGCCTCAAAACCCTCATCCTGATCATGCTCTTGTGCTTCGTGGCCCCGGCGCTGGCCTCGCTCGGCGTCCGCGCGGCCAGTTCGCAGCCGGGCTCCTGGCGCAGCGCCGACTGGTCGTCGTCCGGCCTGCTGCCCGCAGCGGTGGATGATCCGGGCGCCGCGATCTATGTGATGGCGGCGCGGACCGGCGGCCTCAAGGGCGCGCTGGCGGTGCATAGCTGGATCGTCACCAAGCCCGCGGGCGCGGCCGTCTACACGCGCTACGACAAGGTCGGCTGGGGCAGCCCGATCCGCACCAATGCCTATGCCGCCGACGGGCGCTGGTACTCGAACGAGCCCGACATCCTGCTGGCCCTCCACGGCGACGAGGCGGCCAAGCTGATCCCCAGGATCCAGACGGCGGTCCGCGACTACGCCTATGCGGCGCGCGGCGACTACCATATCTGGCCGGGGCCGAATTCGAACTCCTTCGTCGCCCATGTGCTCAGGGACGTGCCGGAACTCGGCATAGCGCTGCCGCCCGAAGCGGTGGGGCGCGACTACCGGCCCTGGGGCGAGTTCCTGACGGTCACGCCCGACTGGCGCAATCTGGAGATCTCACTCGGCGGCTATGCCGGGCTGGCGGTGGGCGCGCTCTACGGGGTCGAACTGCGGCTCGGCGGCCTGGTGTTCGGCCTCGATCTGGCCCGGCCCGGCGTGAAGCTGCCGGGGTTCGGGCGGATCGGGGTCTAGGCGCCCGCCGTTTGCGGGCCGGGACCGACCTTCTTGACCAGGCACATGGTCTCGGCGGTGAAATGGCCGGTGGCGCCTTTCGGCATCCAGAGAGGATACTGCCGCCGGTGCTCCTCGACCCAGCCGGTCCGGGCGTAGAATTTCTCCGCGGGCACATTGCCGACCTGGCACAAGAGCCGCGCCACCGCGAAGCCCTTTTCCGCGATCCTCGCCTCCGCGAACGCCATGAGCTGTTCGGCGATCCCGCTGCCGCGCGCATGGCGGGCGATGAACAGCTTGGTCAGTTCGTCGCCGTTGACGGCGACAAAGCCCAGGATCCTGCCCGCCTCCTCGGCGACGTAGAACGTATCTTCCGAGGCGCCGTAGATGTCGTCGATGCAGGCGGGCGTGCGCAGCGGCAGCACTTCGGGGCTCACCAGATGCGCGTGGCCATCGTGCCAGCCGTGATGCAGGATCTCGACGATGGCGGCGCGGTCTCTTGCTTCGGCGGGCCTGATGTCACTCATGGGACCAGTTCTTCCAATCGACGGCGGTCATGGCAAGGCGGGCAAAGCCGGGCGGGCGCCGGCGCTTGCCCGTTAGCTGAACTTGCCCGACCGCGGGAAGCCCTTGGGCACCAGGCGTCCGGCCTGGGCGCGGTCGGCGATCCATTCGGTCAGTTCGTCCTTCTTGCGGCTGTGCAGGCGCCCGGCGCTGTCTTCCCAGGTGAGCCCCTCCTCCATCGCGAAGCACTTGATGTCGGCGATGCCGCCATCCTTGTAGCGCTGCAGGCGCACGCCCTTGCCGCGGCTCATCTCCGGCAGTTGCGCGAGCGGGAAGATCAGCATCTTGCGGTTGGCGCCGATGACGGCGACATGGTCGCCGGTCACGGGCACGCACAGCCGGGTCTCGTCGGGCAGGCTCACATTCATGATCTGCTTGCCCTTGCGGGTGTTGGCGACCAGTTCCGTCTCGGCGACGATGAAGCCGTTACCGGCGGTCGAGGCGATCAGCAGCTTGCGCGCGGGATCGTGCACGAAGGCGGTCAGCACCGCCTGGTCATTGTCCATGTCGACGATGATCCGGAGCGGCTCGCCGTGGCCGCGGCCGCCCGGCAGTTTGTCGGCGCCCAGCGTATAGGCCTTGCCGCCGGTGGTGACGATGACGATCCGGTCGGTGGTCTGGGCCGGGAAGGCAAGCTTGAGCGCGTCGCCATCCTTGAACTGCAGCGAGGCATAATCGGCCATGTGGCCCTTCATGCCGCGGATCCAGCCCTTCTCCGAGATCACCACGGTGATCGGCTCCTTCTCGATCATCGCCTGCTCGATGGCCGCGAGATCGGCGACCGGCGCCTCGGCGAATTTCGTCCGGCGGGCGCCGAGCTCGGTCTCCTTGGAGAACATCTTGCGGACATTGCCCACTTCCCAGGCCACCGTCTGCCACTGCTTGGCGTCGGAGGCGAGCAGCGCCTCGATCTCCGCCTTCTCGCCGGTCAGGCCCTCGAATTCCTTGCGGATCTCCATTTCCTCGAGCTTGCGCAAGGACCTCAGGCGCATGTTGAGGATGGCTTCGGCCTGGATGTCGGTGAGCTCGAAGGTCTTCATCAGCTCGAGCTTCGGCTCGTCCTCCTCGCGGATGATGCGGATCACCTCGTCGAGGTTGAGATAGGCGATCAGGAAGCCCGACAACAGCTCCAGCCGCCGGTCGATCGCCGCCAGACGGTGGCGCGAGCGCCGCTGCAGCACCTCGCGGCGGTGCGCCAGCCATTCGCTGAGCACCTCGGCGAGGTTCATCACCTTCGGCACCTTGCCCATCGACAGGACGTTCAGATTGAGCGGAATGCGGTTTTCGAGTTCGGACAGGCGGAACAGCGATTCCATCAAGAGGTTGGGATCGACCGTGCGGCTCTTGGGGATCAGCACCAGGCGCACGTCCTCGGCGGATTCGTCGCGCACGTCCTCGAGCAGCGGCAACCGGCGGGCGATCAGCAGTTCGGCGATCTTCTCGATCAGCCGCGACTTCTGCACCTGGTAGGGCATCTCGGTGATGACGATCTGGTAGCCGCCGCGGCCGGTGTCCTCGGTCTCCCACTTGGCGCGGACGCGGAAGCCGCCGCGGCCGGTGCGATAGGCTTCGAGGATCGACTCGCGACTGTCGATGACGACGCCGCCGGTGGGGAAATCCGGGCCCTCGACATATTGCAAGAGGTCCTCGACGGTGGCGTCGGGCTTGCGGATCAGCGCCAGGGCCGCGTCGCAGAGTTCGGCGGCGTTGTGCGGCGGGATCGAGGTCGCCATGCCGACCGCAATGCCGGTGGCGCCGTTGGCGAGCAGGTTCGGGAACGCGCCCGGCAGCACCACCGGTTCGCTGTTTTCCTCGTCATAGGTGGTGCGGAAGTCGACCGCGTCCTCGCCGATGCCCTCGATCAGCAGTTCGGCGACCGCGGTCATCTTCGATTCGGTGTAGCGCATGGCGGCCGCGCTGTCGCCGTCGATATTGCCGAAATTGCCCTGGCCGTTGGCGAGCGGATAGCGCACCGCGAAGTCCTGCGCGAGCCGCACCAGCGCGTCATAGATCGACTGGTCGCCATGGGGATGGAAGTTACCCATCACCTCGCCGACGATCTTGGCGCATTTCTTGAACGAGCCGTTCGACCTGAGCCCCATCTCGCTCATGGCGTAGACGATGCGGCGGTGCACCGGCTTCATGCCGTCGCGCACATCGGGCAGTGCGCGGTGCATGATGGTCGACAGCGCATAGGCCAGATAGCGCTCCTCGAGCGCCTTCTTCAGGTCGACAGGCTGAATATGGTCGCCGCCGCCGGGCGGAATAAGGCTTTTTCCCATGGGGTGGGGTTACCGGAGAGGGTGATTCGGGGCAAGGGGCGGAGGTCTTCGCGGCAAGTCATCATCAATTCATCGGCAAGACGGATTTTTTTCCGCGTCCATGTCGAAACCGTCTCCGCCCGTTCGTCACTATCACGTAAACTCGGCCTTCGGCTTGCAACGCTGGGGCCTCACCCCAAGGAAAGGGACAGGACATGAAATACCTTGCATTGATCTACACCGCGCCCGGCGCTTCCCCGGACTATGGAACGCCGGAATTCGGCCCGTTGATGGATGCCTACCGGGCCGCCGGCGAGGTGTATCAGCGTGACGGCGTGATGCTGGGCGGCGAAGCCCTGCAGCCGACGTCGATGGCGACCACGGTGCGGGTGCGCAACGGCAAGACCGAGACGATGGACGGGCCGTTCGCCGAAACCAAGGAGCAGCTCGGCGGCTTCTACATGTTCGAGTGCGCCAATCTCGACGACGCCATCAGATATGCGGCGATGATCCCGGCGGCGGAGCACGGGTCGATCGAGGTGCGCCCGGTGATGGAGCTCGACTAGGCCGCATGGCGCCGGATCCTTCCGATCAGGAAAGGCGCGCGCGAGACGCCATAGAGACGCTCGCGCGCGCCGAGACCGGTCGTCTGCTCGGGGCGCTGCTGCGCGACATCCGCGACTTCCAGATGGCCGAGGACTGCCTGCAGGAAGCCATGGAGTCGGCGTTGACGCACTGGGCGCGCAACGGCCTCCCGGACTCTCCTGCCGGCTGGGTGCTGCAAACGGCGCGCCGGAAGGCCATCGACCGGTTGCGGCGCGCGCGCAATTTCGACCGCAAGGCCGAAGAATACGGACTGCTGATCGAGCTCGACCAGCAGACGGTGGACAGCGAGGCGCCCGCGGCGATCCCCGACGAGCGGCTCAGGCTGATCTTCACCTGCTGCCATCCGGCGCTCGACGCCAAGACACGGGTGGCGCTGACGCTCAGGACCCTGTGCGGGTTGACGACGCGCGAAATCGCCCGCGCCTTCCTGGACAGCGAGACCGCCATGGCGCAGCGGCTGGTGCGGGCCCGCCACAAGATCACAAAGGCGGGCATTCCGTTTGAAATTCCCGAGCCCGACCATTGGGGGGCGCGGCTGAACTCGGTGCTGTCGGTGATCTATCTCACCTTCAACGAGGGCTATTCCGCCACCGCCGGCTCCGAACTGCTGCGCCACGACCTGTGCCTGGAAGCCATTCGCATGGGGCGGCTGATGCTCGAGCTCCTGCCCGGCAACGCCGACTGCGAGGGATTGCTGGCCCTGATGCTGCTCAACCACTCCCGCTCCGGCGCCCGGGCCGATGGCGAAGGCGGGATGATTGCGCTCGAGCATCAGGACCGGGCGAAGTGGAATCGCCAGGAGATCGCCGAGGGATGCGCGCTGCTCGACAGCGCGCTCGCCCGCGGCATGGGCGGCGTGTTTCATTTGCAGGCGGCGATCAGCGCGCTGCATGCCCAGGCGCCAAGCCATGCGGCGACAGGCTGGCGTGAAATCGTGCTGCTCTATGAAGGCCTGCACCGGCTCACGCCAAACCCGGTCTACCTGCTCAACCGCGCCGTGGCGCTGTCCTATGCATCGGGAGCGGAGGAAGCCCTGGCTGCGCTCGCCCCTCTGGAGGCGGAGCTCGGCGCCTACCAGCCGTTTCACGCGGCCAAAGCCGACTTCCTGCGCCGGACGGCCCGGATCGGCGCAGCGCGGCAGAGCTACCGGCGTGCAATCGCGCTGAGTGCGAACGAGAGCGAGCGACGCTTTCTCGAAAGCCGGATGGCGGCCCTCGACCAGCCCGGCTGAGCGGTTCCCCCCTGCCCGCAGCCACACATGCACCACAAAGCTGTGGACGATGACAGGATCGGTCGCGGCCTATATTATGGACGAGACAGCCCCCGGATCAGGATGCAGGTTGCGACCGCATCGCCAGCACAAGGACTTTCCGATGACGACCCACTGCACGCCCAAGCGTCTGTTCGCCGCCTCCCTGCTCGCGACCGCGGTCTCGGGCCTCGCATGGCCCGCCTATGCGCTCGACGCCGATGACTTCGCCACGAAGGTCGCCGCGCTCGCCGGCCAGGGCGGTGCGAAGATGAGCTTTTCGGCGGTGGAGCCGGACGGCGACACCATCGTGCTGAAATCCGTGCGGCTGGTCTCTCCGGGCGACCCGGCCGTCGAGATCGGCGACGTCACCTTCACCGGCGTCGAGGAAGAGGATGATGGCGGCTATTACGTCGAGCAGGCGCTGTTTGGCGACATCGAGACCGAGAAGGAGGGCGTGAGCCTGAGCGTCGCCGACATCGAACTGTCGGGGCTGACGGTGCCGGCGGAAGTGAACTACGAGTCGCTCGACAGCCTGGCCATGTATGAGGAGTTCTCGACAGGCGCGGTGCTGGTGCAGAAGGCCGGCAAGGAGATCTTCTCGATGTCCGGCATGACCCAGGAGGTGAACCGGGCCGACGACGGCTCCAGCGTCGGCGTGACGATGGAGGGCGCGGACATGGCGATCGATCTCAGCCAGATCGAAGACCCGAAAGCCCGCGATGCGCTGAGCGAGCTCGGCTACACGACCGTGAACGGCGACTTCAAGATCGACGGCGTCTGGGAGGTCGAGCCCGGCATCCTCAACCTGCGCGAATACTCCCTCACCCTCGATGACGTCGGGCGCGTGGCGATGACGCTCGAAATGTCGGGCTACACGCTCGACTTCATCAAGGGAATGCAGCAGGCGCAGGCCGCCGCCGCCGCGAACCCGGATCCGAAGGCCGCCCAGCAGGCCATGGGATTTGCGATGATGGGGATGCTGCAGCAGTTGAGCTTCAATTCGGCCTCGATCCATTTCGAGGATGATTCGGTGACCGGAAAGGCGCTCGCCTATGCCGGCAAGAAGCAGGGCGTCACAGGCGAGCAGATGGGCCAGTCGCTGAAGTTCATGCTGCCGCTGATGCTCGGGCAACTGGGCGTGCCGGCGCTGCAGCAGCAGATCGCCGCGGCGGCGAACGCCTATCTCGACAATCCGCAGAACCTGACGATCACCGCGAAGCCCGCGAGCCCGGTGGCCGTGCCGGTGATCATGGGCGCCGGCATGGGCGATCCGCGCACGCTGGTGGACCTGCTCAACGTGCAGGTGACCGCCAACGACCCGACGCTGCTCTGCTGCAAGCA
>NZ_JRJG01000155.1 GCF_000759435.1 Hoeflea sp. BAL378 | reverse complement strand
CGGCGATTGGCGCGCGCAGCGCGACAGAGCCGGGTGGGGGTGTCTTGAACTTACACCGTGCCGTTACCCCCACCCGGATCAGCCGCGCCGTCCGCTGCGCGTGCGGCTTGCTTCTCCGACCTCCCCTCAAGGGGGAGGTGGGGACGCCGCTGGCGAACTGGGATGGAAAGTGTGAAGTCTGCGGATAGGAGCGGAACTCATTCATGGCTCAGTTCCCATTCAACACAGTTGCGCGCTTGCCGAGCTTCTTTTTCCAGCGAACCTCGGCGGCTATGCCGTCCGCTCTGGAAGCAAGGTTGCCAAGCGTTTCAATCACCGAAAACTGCAGATTGTCGGCGAACACATCGATTTGTGCCACCCGGTCAATCATAACTTTGTTCCCGCCATGTCCCGACGATACGTAATTGGACCAACGCTCCCAAATGCCGTCGGCTCCGGTTGCTGAGCCCACATACAAATCTCCGCGTTCCGTATCCGTGATGAGGTAGACACCACGGGTGGAAGAGAGTGCCTCCTTCCACCCGCCAGCGTCAGAATCAATGAGGCCTTTAAGTTCGCCATAGCCCAGAATGACATCGTCAAATCCGGGAAAAGGTCGATGGATACCGATCGCGCGAATCTCTCGAACTTGGATTTGGCGCTTTTCAGCGCCGTTCTCGACAAGCCATTGGTGATGGCGCCCCGTTTCCGGCCATTCGATTATCAGCCGGTTTGCGAGAGTATCGAAGCGGCTATCATGCTCAAGCTCATGCCAGATTCCGTTTTCTCGAAGGTAGGTCTTCTGACGGGCTTCTCGCGCTCTTGGGCTTTCGTGCAGCCAATCATGAACGCTCAGAACGCGCCAGACTCCAAGGAATCGGGATAGCCTCCCACTTTCGCCCATGAAAAACGCAACCAGACCCTTGCCGAGCTGCTTGCTGCTCTGAACCGACTGGAAAATCTCAAGATCTCCCGTTCTGATGACCGACTCGATATCCTGACCGTACATGTCTATCGAGCGCTTCGGATTAGCGTGCCGATATATCTTGATATCCTCGGAAGGGTCTTTTCCGCAGGAAATAAGCACCTCATGAAGATCGAGAATATCGCAGGTCGCCATCCGTCAGGGCCTCACAACGGAATATTGTCGTGCTTGCGCAAGGGCTGGGTCACCTTCTTCGTCTTCAGCATCTCGAAGGCCCGCACCACCCGGCGCCGGGTGGAGTGCGGCAGGATGACCTCGTCGATGAAGCCGCGCTGGGCGGCGACGAAGGGGTTGGCGAAGCGGTCCTCGTAGTCCTTGGTGCGCTGCGCGATCTTGTCGGGGTCGCCGAGTTCGGAGCGGTAGAGGATTTCGGTCGCGCCCTTGGCGCCCATCACGGCGATCTGCGCGGTCGGCCAGGCGTAATTGACGTCGGCGCGGATGTGCTTGGAGCTCATCACGTCATAGGCGCCGCCATAGGCCTTGCGGGTGATCACGGTGACCTTCGGCACGGTGGCCTCGGCATAGGCGAAGAGAAGCTTCGCGCCGTGCTTGATGATGCCGCCATATTCCTGGCTGACGCCCGGCAGGAAGCCCGGCACGTCGACGAGCGTCAGGATCGGGATGTTGAAGGCGTCGCAGAAGCGCACGAAGCGGGCGGCCTTCTTGGACGAATCGATGTCGAGGCAGCCCGCCAGCACCATCGGCTGGTTGGCGACGACGCCGACGGTCGAGCCGTTCAAACGGATGAAGCCGCACAGGATGTTCTTGGCGTGGTTCGCCTGGATCTCGAAGAAATCGCCCTCGTCGGCGACGCGGGCGATGACCTCGCGCATGTCGTAGGGCTTGTTGGGATTGTCGGGGATCAGCGTGTCGAGCGCGGGCTCGATCCGGTCGGGCGCGTCCGCGGTGGGGATCGACGGCGGCGCCTCGCGGCTCGACAGCGGCAGGAAGTCGAACATCCGGCGGATCTCGATCAGCGCCTCGACGTCGTTGTCATAGGCGCCGTCGGCGACCGAGGATTTCTTCGTGTGGGTGGAGGCGCCGCCCAGTTCCTCCGCGGTGACGATCTCGTTGGTCACGGTCTTGACCACGTCGGGGCCGGTCACGAACATGTAGCTCGTGTCCTTGACCATGAAGATGAAGTCGGTCATCGCCGGCGAATAGACCGCACCGCCGGCGCAGGGCCCCATGATCACCGAGATCTGCGGGATCACGCCCGAGGCCTGGACATTGCGCCAGAACACTTCTGCATAGCCGCCGAGCGAGGCCACGCCCTCCTGGATGCGGGCGCCGCCCGAATCGTTGAGCCCGATCAGCGGCGCGCCGTTCTGCACGGCGAGATCCATCACCTTGCAGATCTTCTCGGCGTGGGTTTCCGACAGCGAGCCGCCGAACACGGTGAAATCCTGGGAGAAGACATAGACCGGGCGGCCGTTGATAGTGCCCCAGCCGGTGATCACGCCGTCGCCCGGGAACACCTGGGCTTCCATGCCGAAATCGGTGCAGCGGTGGGTCTTGTACATGTCGTATTCCTCGAACGAGCCCTCGTCGAGGAGCACGTCGAGCCGTTCGCGCGCGGTCAGCTTGCCCTTGGCATGCTGCGCGTCGATGCGGTGCTGGCCGCCGCCGAGCCGGGCCTCGGCCCGCTTGTGTTCGAGCTGTTCAAGAATGTCGCGCATCAGAAGCCTCCTTTTCGCCCGATCATGGCCCATGCTGCGGGAAACACAAGCGCCGCCAGCGCCGCCTTGACGAGGTCGCCGGGGATGAAGGGCCAGAGGCCCCAGGCCAGCAGCGGCTGGTCCCAGCCGAACAGGACGCCAAGCCAGGCAAGGCCGGGAACATACATGATGGCGGCGGCGGCAAGCGCCGCGAGGAAGGCCGGGAGCGCCGTGCGGTCGGCGCCGCGTTCGGCCAGATAGCCCGCCGTGAAGGCCGCCATCACATAGCCGGCGAGAAAGCCGCCGGTCGGGCCCATCATGTAGGCGAGGCCCAGCCCCTTTTCCGGCGTGCCGGTGAACACGGGCAGGCCGAGCGCGCCCTGCATGAGATAGAGCAGCACCGCCAGGGTCCCGAGCCGGGCGCCGAGCGCCAGCCCGAGCCCGATGACGACGAAGCTCTGCAACGTCAGCGGCACCGGGTAGAACGGAATGGCGACCTTGGCGGCAAGCGTCAGCAGCATCGACCCGGCAAGGGCCGTGAGCAGGGCCATGGCAGGCGCCTGCGGGCGGGTGGCGGTCAGGGTGGCGTAAAGGGTCAAGGCGGGCTCCATCGTGGCCTGGAAATCAGACCGAGTGGTAGCGCGAATGGGGGCCAGCCGACAGGGTTGAAAAGGTAAGCATGTTGCACTAGCAATGTTTGCAACTGCAATTCTGCAAACTTGCGAAGTTCCCATGCGCGCGCGCAAACTCTTCATCGGCGGCAAAGTCCGCGCCATCCGCGGCGAGCACGGCCTGACCCAGGCCGGCTTCGCCGCCAAGCTCGGCATTTCCACGAGCTATCTCAACCAGATCGAGAACAACCAGCGCCATGTCAGCGCCTCGGTGCTGCTGGCGCTCGCCGAAGCCTTTTCGGTCGACATCACCACGCTGTCCGACCAGGACAGCGACCGGCTGCTGGCCGATGTCTCGGAGGCGCTCGCCGATCCGGTCTCGGGCGGCACCCAGCCCTCGCTGTCGGACGTCAAGCTGGTGGTGCAGAACGCGCCGTCCTTCGCCCGCGCCTTCCTGGCGCTGCACCAGGCGATGCGGCGCTCGGGCGACCAGTTGGCCGAACTCGACGAGACGCTGGAGCGCTCGGGCGCGCTGTCCGACCCGACGCCCTATGAGGAGGTGCGCGACTTCTTCCATTATGTCGACAACTACATCCACGAGCTCGATCTCGCCGGCGAGGCGCTGAGCCGGGAATTGTCCAGGAGCCGCGGCGCGAGCCTCAAGGCGCTGGCCGACCACATCGAGCGCCGCCACCGGGTGCGGGTGGCGATCGGCGGCGGTGAGCCGGTGGTGCAGGAAGCATCAGCGCGCGGCGCCCTGCGCCGCTTCGATCCGGTGTCCCGCGTGCTCTGGCTCAATCCGGCGACGCCGGTGGCGACCCAGGCCTTCCAGATTGCCTGCCAGATCGCGCTGATCGAGCACGACGCGACGCTGACGCGGATCATCGCCGACGCCCGCTTCCGCTCCGCCGACGCCGCCGGCATCTGCCGCATCGGCCTCGCCAATTATTTCGCCGGCGCCACCATCCTGCCCTATGGCGCCTTTTCCGCCGCCGCGCGCGAGCTGCGCCACGACCTGGTGCTCTTGGCCGACCGGTTCTCGACCAGCCTCGAGCAGGTGGCGCACCGGCTGTCGACGCTGCAGCGGCCGGGGCAGAAGGGCGTGCCGTTCTTCTTCGCCCGGGTCGACAAGGCCGGCAACATCACCAAGCGGCATTCCGCCACCAAGCTGCAATTCGCCCGCTTCGGCTCGGCCTGCCCGCTGTGGAACGCGCATTCGGCCTTCGAGACGCCGAACCGCATCATAAGGCAACTGGCCGAGACGCCCGACGGCGTGCGCTATCTCTGCCTCGCCACGGCGGTGACCAAGCCCTCGGGCGGCTGGCGCGATCCGGTGCAGGCCTACGCGCTGGCGCTCGGCTGCGAAGTGGCCCATGCCGGCGAACTGGTCTATGCCGACGATCTCGACATCGCCCGCGACAGGGCCTTCGAACCGATCGGCGTCTCCTGCCGCATCTGCGAGCGCCGCGACTGCCACCAGCGCGCGGTTCCGCCGCTCAAGCGCCGGCTGATCGTCGATCCCAACACCCGCAAGACGGTGCCCTACGGCCTCGAGTGACTTCGTCACGTCTTTGAGGAATGTCTGCGAGGCTTGCGGCAGCCATCGTGCCGGGCTAGGAATTTGCACCCCGCGATGGGACGGAAACGAAAGGCGGACCCGGTGACCGGCACGATCTATGTCATGAACGGACCCAATCTCAATCTCCTGGGCAAGCGCCAGCCGGAGATCTATGGCCACGAGACCCTGGCCGATGTCGAGACGGCCTGCCTGAGCCAGGCCGAGAGCTACGGCCTGGCCGTGCGCTTCCTGCAATCCAATGCCGAACACCAGCTCATCGACTGGATCCACGAGGCGCGGGAAGACGCCGCCGCCATCATCATCAATCCCGGCGCCTTCACCCATACTTCGATCGCCATCCTCGACGCGCTCAACGCCTTCGAGGGACCGGTGATCGAAGTGCACATCTCCAACGTGCACAAGCGCGAGGAATTCCGCCGCCACTCCTATGTGTCGCTCCGCGCCGACGGCGTCATCGCCGGCTGCGGCACGCAGGGCTATCTGCTCGCCATCGACCGGGTGGCGAAACTGGTGACCGCCGCCAACTGAGCGGCCTGACCTGAGCTGAAAGGCTCAGAAATCCAGCGGCGCGTTGTCGGTGACTTCCTTGATGACGAAGAAGCTGCGGATCTGGCGGACGCCCGGAAAGGCGATGAGCTGTTCGCCGTGCAGCCGGTTGAAATCGGCCATGTCGCGCACCCGGACCTTCAGGAAATAGTCGAAATCGCCCGCCACAAGGTGGCAGTCGAGCACGAAGCTCAATTTGCGGATCGCCGCCTCGAAGGCGGTGAAGCTTTCGGGCGTCGACCGGTCGAGCACCACGCCGACCATCACCAGCGCGCCGCGCGCCACCGACTGCGGATCCACCACCGCCCGGAACCCCTTGATGAAGCCCTCATCGATCAGCCGCTGGGTGCGGCGGTGGCAGGTGGCGGGACTGACGCTCACCTTCTGCGCGAGCTCGGCATTGGAGAGCCGCCCGTCGGCCTGGAGCAGCTTGAGCATCCTGCGGTCGATCTTGTCGAGTTCGCCCTGCATGAAAGAAACTTCCGTGTTTGAGGAGTCTTCCGGAAGAATACGTCAGAATAGGATCATGGCAAGGCCCCTTGGGAAATCCGCCGCGCGCACTTTGAAAGCACCTTTCACGCGTTTCCGGCTAGGATGCCGGCACCCCATTCCCGCCGCCGCCGGACAGGCCCAACCACGGACAAGACCCATGAACCTCGCGAAATTCGACCGCTATCCGCTCACCTTCGGTCCCACGCCCATCGAGCACCTGCCGCGCCTGACAGCCGCCATCGGCGCGGATGTGGAGATCTACGCCAAGCGCGAAGACTGCAATTCCGGCCTGGCGCTCGGCGGCAACAAGCTGCGCAAGCTCGAATACATCGTCCCCGACGCGATCGCCGCGGGCGCCGACACGCTGGTCTCCATCGGCGGCGTGCAGTCCAACCACACCCGCATGGTCGCCGCCACTGCCGCCAAGATCGGCATGAAATGCGTCGTCGTGCAGGAAAGCTGGGTGCCGCATGACGACGCCGTCTACGACCGGGTCGGCAACATCCTTCTGACCCGGCTGATGGGCGCCGACAGCCGGCTGGTGGACGAGGGCTTCGACATCGGCATCCGGAGAAGCTGGGAGGACGCGATGCAGTCGGTGCGCGATCGTGGCGGCGTGCCCTATCCGATTCCGGCCGGTGCCTCGGTGCACAAATATGGCGGCCTGGGCTATGTCGGCTTCGCCGACGAAGTCCGCGCCCAGGAGGCCGAGATGGGCATCCGGTTCGACTACATCGTCGTCTGCGTCGTCACCGGCTCGACCCAGGCCGGGATGATCGTCGGCTTTGCCGCCGCCGACCGCGCCGATCGCGTCATCGGCATCGACGGTTCCGGCACACCCGAGCAGCTCCGCGCGCAGGTGCGCGGGATCGTCGACAATACGGCCGAGCTGGTCGAATTGGGCCGCATGGTGCGCGACGACGAGATCGTCATCAACCCGGACTATGCCTATCCGGCCTATGGCGTGCCGAGCAAGGAAACCAACGAGGCGATCAGGCTCGCCGCCCGCACCGAGGCGATGATCACCGACCCGGTCTATGAGGGCAAGTCCATGCAGGGCATGATCGATCTCGCCCGCAAGGGCTTTTTCCCCAAGGGCTCGAAGGTGCTCTACGCCCATCTCGGCGGCGCGCCCGCGCTCAACGGCTACAGCTACACCTATCGCAACGGCTGATCCGGTTCGTGGATCCTTTGGACGCGCGGAGATCGCCCGCCCCCTGTCGCCGCGCGGGGGCGGGACCGGTGCTGAGCCGGCTTTTATTTGCGGCGATTTGACACGTGTCAAGGCCGCGCCGCCGGTTCGGCGTCAAACTGGATTTCCACAACAGAGGACCCGGAATGGACGAAGCCAGAAGCGAAGTGGAACTCAAACCCGTTGAAGCCGCAGCCGCGGAAAGACCTGACATGACGGCCAAGCCCGAGGCGATCGCGCCGGCGCCCGACGCGGCGGTCGCCGATCCGGCGCCGGCGGCAGATGCCGACATCGCCGCGGTCGTCTCTGCGGTCGTGCCCGAGGCCGCGCCCGACCTCACGGCGGCAGGCGCCGCCGCGGTGAAGCCCGCGCGGCTGAACACCGCCGAGATCCGCAAGGACGACGCCGCGATCGCGCAACTGTTCGAGCAGGGCGTCTATCCCTACCGGACCCGGATGCGCCGCGCCGCCTATGAGCACGAGAAGGCGCTGCTGCAGGTCGAACTGCTCAAGGCGCAGCGCTGGATCGAGGAGACCGGCCAGAAGGTGATCATGCTGTTCGAGGGCCGCGATGCGGCCGGCAAGGGCGGCACCATCAAGCGCTTCATGGAACATCTCAATCCGCGCATGGCCCGCGTCGTGGCGCTGTCCAAGCCCACCGACCGGGAACGCTCGCAATGGTATTTCCAGCGCTACATCGAGCACCTGCCGGCGGCCGGCGAAATGGTGCTGTTCGACCGCTCCTGGTACAACCGCGCCGGGGTCGAGCGGGTGATGGGCTTCTGCACGCCGTCGGAATATCTCGAATTCATGCGCGAGGCGCCCGAGATCGAGCGCATGCTCACCCGCTCCGGCATCCTGCTGTTCAAATACTGGTTCTCGGTCACCCAGGGCGAGCAGCTAAGGCGCTTCGGCGAGCGCGAGAAGGATCCGCTCAAGCAGTGGAAACTCTCGCCCATCGACAAGGCCTCGCTCGACAAGTGGGACGACTACACCGAGGCCAAGGAGGCGATGTTCTTCTACACCGACACCGCCGACGCGCCCTGGACCATCGTCAAGTCCGACTGCAAGAAGCGCGCGCGGATCAACTGCATGAAGCATTTCCTGTCGAGCCTGCCCTATCCCAACAAGGATCACATGATCGTGCATCATCCCGACCGGCTGATCGTCGGCTCCAGCAGCCATGTCATCGGCGCCGGCGATCATATCCTGGGCAAGTCGCTGCATCCCGAGATCCGCAAGCCCAAGGCCCCGGCCGGCTGAGGCCCGGGTGCGAACGCCGCTCGCGCGCGCCAGGGGCAGGCAATCCCGGGGAGGGAAGCGCTCTTTTGGCGCGCGCCGCGGTCTCGTCCGCGCCGGCCATGGCCTCTCACGCGCCTTTCCCGCAGCCTCATACATTTAGCGTCTTGAATATGGAGTTTCGCTTATATATATGGAGGATGCGCGCCAGGCGCGCGGGCCGGATTCCGGCGCCGGTGAGGAGGGAGAGGACGATGGAAACCAGTTTCACGCCATATATGTCGCTGGCGGGCGGCGTGCTGATCGGCCTGTCGGCCGTGCTGCTGATGGCCGTCAACGGCCGCATCGCCGGAATGACCGGCATCATTGCCGGCATCATCCCGCCCTTCTCCGCCGACTGGCCCTGGCGCATTGCCTTCCTGCTGGGCGCCATCCTCGCCCCGGTCCTGTTCCTGTCCGCAGGCGGAGCCATACCCTATGCCGTTCCCGTCTCGCTGCCGCTTCTGGCCTTTGGCGGGCTGGTCGTCGGCGTGGGCGTCTATTTCGGCGCCGGCTGCACCTCCGGCCATGGCGTCTGCGGCGTGGCGCGGCTGTCGCCGCGGTCGATCGCGGCGACGCTCACCTTCATGATCTTTACCGGACTGACCGTCTACGTCATCCGCCATGTCCTGGGGCTCTGAGCCATGGCCAAGCTTTTTGCCTCGCTCCTCATCGGCGCCGTCTTCGGCCTGGGCATCGCCATCTCCGGCATGGCGAACCCCGCCAAGGTTCTGAATTTCTTCGATGTGGCCGGCGCCTGGGACCCGAGCCTGATCTTCGTCATGGGCGGGGCGCTCGTCACCACCGCGCTCGGCTACCGGCTGGTGTTCGGCAGGCGGCAGAGGCCTTTGTTCGATGCGGAGTTCCATCTTCCCGTCAACAAGGCCATAGATACACGGCTCCTGGCCGGATCCGCCACCTTCGGCATCGGCTGGGGCATCGCCGGCTTCTGCCCGGGCGGCGCCATTCCGGCGCTCGGCTTCGGCGGTGTCACGGTGATCGTGTTCACCGGCGCGATGATGATCGGCATCGTGCTGGCCCGCTCGCTTGACGGGCTGAGGCGGAAGACCGGCAAGCCGTTCTGACAACGGGCCCGGCCGGCGGCCCGAACCAATTGCAGGCCGCGCCATCGGGCGGGCCGCAACAGATGATGTGAAGAGACAAAGGAGACACGCCATGTCGAACTACCCGGTGGACCTGTCGGTCAAGCCCGAAGTGAAGGCGTTTTTCGACCCCGACACCAACACCATCAGCTATGTGGTGAAGGATCCGGCGTCGAACGCCTGCGCGGTGGTCGATTCGGTGATGGACATCGACTACGCCGCCGGCCGCATCACCTATGGCCATGCCGACGAGATGATTGCCTGGATCAAGGCCAACGACCTCACGCTCGAATGGATCATCGAGACCCATGTCCATGCCGATCATCTCTCGGCCGCGCCCTATATTCAGGACAAGCTCGGCGGCAGGATCGGCATCGGCGACAAGATCATGATCGTGCAGGACACCTTCGGCAAGATCTTCAACGAAGGCACCGAGTTCCAGCGCGACGGCTCCCAGTTCGACGCCCTGTTCAAGGACGGCGACACCTACATGGTCGGCCAGATGCAGGCCTTCGCCATGTACACGCCCGGCCACACGCCGGCCTGCATGGTGCATGTGATGGGCAACGCCGCCTTTACGGGCGACACGCTGTTCATGCCCGACGGCGGCTCGGCGCGGGCCGATTTCCCCGGCGGCGATGCCGGCACGCTCTACGATTCGATCCAGAAGGTGCTGGCGCTGCCCGACGAGATGCGCCTGTTCATGTGCCACGACTACGGGCCCAACGGCCGCGACATCAAGTGGGAGACCACGGTGGGCGAGGAAAAGGCCCACAACATCCATGTCGGCGGCGGCAAGACCCGCGAGGACTTCATCAAGTTCCGCACCGAGCGCGACAGGCAGCTCGCCATGCCGCGTCTGATCATCCCGTCGCTGCAGGTCAACATGCGCGCGGGCGAGGTGCCCACCGACAAGGACGGCCGCCCGATGCTGAAGGTGCCCGTCAACGGGCTCTGAGCCGGGTTCCGACGCCGCGCTCCGGGCGTCCGCCAGGGCGCGGGCCTTCGGACGCGGTGGCGACCCCGCTCCCTGACACGGCCGGTGGTCCCCCGGGACCGCCGGCGCCCAGACCCGATGTTCAATCTCTCCCGCCGCGATCGCGGCAAGGATTCCGCCATGCATTCCAGTCCCGCCCTTCTTGACCGTCTGGCGCGCTTCATGCCGGTGTTCGACTGGGGCCGCCGCTATGACCGCGACGCGTTCGGCAACGACCTCGTCGCCGCCGTGATCGTCACCATCATGCTGATCCCGCAGTCGCTCGCCTATGCGCTGCTGGCCGGCCTGCCGGCCGAGACCGGGATCTATGCCTCGATCGCGCCGATCCTGCTCTACGCGCTCTTCGGCACCAGCCGCGTGCTGGCGGTGGGGCCGGTGGCGGTGGTGTCGCTGATGACGGCGGCGGCGATCGGCAATCTGGCTGAGCCCGGCTCGCCGGAACTGCTGACGGCCGCGGTCACGCTGGCCTTCCTGTCGGGCCTGTTCCTGATCCTGCTCGGCGTGCTGCGGCTCGGATTTCTCGCCAATTTTCTCTCCCATCCCGTGGTCGCGGGCTTCATCACCGCCTCAGGCATTCTCATCGCCATGAGCCAGTTGCGCCACATCCTCGGCATTCCGGCGGGCGGCGACACTTTGCCCGAGCTGGTTGTCTCGCTCTATGCGCATCTGGGCGAGATCAACCCGGTCACGCTGGTCATCGGCATGGGCGCCACAATTTTCCTGTTCTGGGTGCGCAAGGGGCTGATGCCGCTGCTGCTTTCGCTGGGACTGAAACCGCGGCTTGCCGGCGTCCTCACCAAGGCGGGGCCGGTGGCGGCCGTTGTCGTCACCACCTTCGCAACCTGGGCTTTAGGGCTTTCCGAGAATTTTGGCGTGCGCGTGGTGGGCGAGGTGCCGCAGGGCCTGCCGCCGCTGACCCTGCCGTCCTTCTCGCCCGATCTGTGGGGCACGCTGATCGGCTCGGCGGTGCTGATCTCGATCATCGGCTTTGTCGAATCGGTGTCGGTGGCGCAGACGTTGGCCGCCCGCAGGCGCCAGCGCATTGTCCCCGACCAGGAGCTGATCGGCCTGGGCGCCGCCAATATCGGCGCGGCGTTCACAGGCGGCTATCCGGTCACCGGCGGCTTCGCCCGCTCGGTGGTCAATTTCGACGCGGGCGCCGAGACCCCGGCCGCCGGCGCCTACACCGCCGTGGGCCTGATGCTGGCGGCGCTCATGCTGACGCCGCTGATCTATCACCTGCCGCAGGCGACGCTCGCCGCCACCATCATCGTGGCGGTGCTGTCGCTCGTCGATTTCTCGATCCTGAGAAAGACCTGGACCTATTCGCGCGCCGATTTCGCCGCCGTCAGCGCCACCATCGTGCTGACGCTGGGCCTGGGCGTCGAGGTCGGTGTCACCGCCGGCGTGGCGCTGTCGATCCTCATCCACCTCTTCAAGTCGTCGCGCCCGCACATGGCCGTGGTCGGCCGGGTGCCGGGCACCGAGCATTTCCGCAACGTCAACCGCCACAGCGTCGAGACCGACCACACGGTGCTGACGCTCAGGGTCGATGAAAGCCTCTATTTCGCCAATGCGCGCTATCTCGAGGACAAGATCACCGACATGGTCGCCGCCCGCCCCGGGCTGAAGCATGTCGTGCTGATGTGCCCGGCGGTCAACGAGATCGACATGAGCGCGCTCGAATCGCTCGAAGCGATCAACGAGCGGCTGTCCGCGCTGGGCGTCCGGTTTCATCTGAGCGAGGTCAAGGGCCCGGTGATGGACCGGCTCAGGACCTCCGATTTCCTGACGCATCTGAGCGGCAAGGTGTTCCTGAGCCAGCACCAGGCGGCGCTCGAACTCGCCGCCAAACCGTCATGATGCGGCGTTATACATTCTCAACCCCAAGAAAGGACATCCCATGACCCTCCGCATCGGCGATACCGCCCCCAACTTCAAGGCAGAGACCACCAACGGACCGATCGACTTCCATGACTGGATCGGCTCGTCCTGGGCCTTCTTCTTCAGCCATCCGGCCGATTTCACCCCGGTCTGCACCACCGAGATGGGCCGCACCGCGCAGCTCTCGGACCAGTTCAAGGCCCGCAACGTCAAGCCGATCGGCCTGTCGACGGACGGCGTCGAGGAGCACATGGCCTGGATCAAGGACGTCAACGCCACGCAAGCCACCACGCTCACCTTCCCGATCGTCGCCGACAAGGACCTCAAGGTGGCCGAGCTCTATGACATGATCCATCCCAACGCCAGCACCACGGCGGCGGTGCGGTCGGTGTTCATCATCGATCCCAACAAGAAGATCCGGCTGACCATGACCTATCCGATGAATGTCGGCCGCAACTTCGACGAGATCCTGCGCGTGATCGACGCCCTGCAGCTTGCCGACGCCAAGACGGTGGCCACACCCGCCGACTGGCGCCCGGGCGGCAAGGTGATCATCCCCACCTCGGTCTCCAATGAAGACGCCAAGGCCAAGTTCCCGCAGGGCTGGGAGGAGATCCGCCCCTATCTGCGCGTCACCGACGTGAGCTGAACCGACCAGCCGCGAGACAGGGACCGCCCGCCTGCAGCGGCGCAGCGCGGGCGGCTCCCTTGAAGGGCCTGGCCGGGAGAAGTCCGGATCGGACGGGGCCGCCGCTCAGCTCGCCGGGCGGATCCGCACGGCCAGCAGATCGATGCCCTTGCCTCCGCCCGAAATGTCGCTGTTGATCACCAGGTTGCCGCCCTCGTTGGGCGCCAGCGCCCGGTCGTAGTCGAGATCGAACAGGATGTCGGTCGTGTCATAGGTGACGTTGAAGCGGTGGCGGCCGCAATCGCCCAGCACCGCGAAGGCGCATTTGACATAGATCTGGGTCGGCTCGGCCTCCGCCGTGCGCACCGTCAGCGCCAGGACGGACTTGCGTCCGGCCAGCGCCTGCATCACCTCGGCGCCGAGCGGCACCAGCACCTCGCCGCTCTCGCCGCCGCTCCGGGAGAGGATCCTGAGCGCATCGCCCTCCGGATGCTCGATCAGCTCCGCGCTGGCATCGCCGCGCGGCTGCGCCGCGCCATCGCGGCCGGGTGTGTACACCGTGGTCCAGTCGCCCGAGAAGCCGGCGCCGGGATTGAGCGGCTGCGGGCCGCCGGCGTAATCGTCGCGGCTGAGCGAGGGCGGCGGATTGGGCACGCCGGTGTCGCGCTCCGCGGCGGACTTGAGCAGGCCGCTGTCCATCACCCACCAGATGCCGATGCCCAGGA
>NZ_JRJG01000154.1 GCF_000759435.1 Hoeflea sp. BAL378 | reverse complement strand
GTCGAAGGTGATGAGCGCGACGCCGTCGGCTCCCACGTCAAGCTTTACAGTGTCCATTGTCTCACACCCGTTCAATGATTGTGGCGGTTCCCATGCCGGCGCCGACGCACAGCGTCACCAGCGCCGTCTCCTTGCCGGTCCGTTCGAGTTCGTCGACCATCGTGCCGAGGATCATCGCGCCGGTGGCGCCGAGCGGATGGCCCATGGCGATCGCGCCGCCATTGACGTTGAGGCGCTCGGGATCGATGTCGAGCAGCTTCTGGAACAGCAGCACGACCGAGGCGAAGGCCTCGTTGAGCTCGAAAAGGTCGATGTCGTCGACCGTCATGCCGGCGCGCTGGAGCACCTTGCGGGTCACCTTT
>NZ_JRJG01000153.1 GCF_000759435.1 Hoeflea sp. BAL378 | reverse complement strand
GCCTGACCGGTGTCGCGCCGATGGACTTCCTGATGGAGTGGCTGCCCGCGCATCTGCCGTCGGCGCCCGAGACGACCATCGCCCATGGCGACTACCGGCTGGAGAACCTGGTGTTCCATGCCAGCGAGCCGCGCGTGATCGGGGTTCTCGACTGGGAACTCTCGACGCTGGGCGATCCGCTCGCCGACCTCGCCTACAATTGCATGGTCTACCGCATGTCGATCCCGATGCAGCCGGGCTTCGAGGGCCGCGTGCCCGAGGGGATCCCGTCCGAGGCCGACTATGTCGCGCAGTACCGCGCCCTCACCGGCCGGTCGGTCGGCGAGGACAGCTGGCGCTTCTACATGGCATTCTCGCTTTTCCGCCTCGCCGCCATCTCGGCCGGCATCTACATCAGGGGCCAGCGCGGCAGCGCCACCTCCTCCGATGCCCACGAATTTCTCGATCATGCGCGCACCATCGCCGAGGCGGGCATGCGCGCCGCCCGTGGAGACTGACTATGGATTTTTCGCATTCGCCCCGCGCGACGGAGCTTCTCGAGCGCCTTGCCGTCTTCATGGACCGTCATGTCTATCCCGCCGAAGACGAGCTGATGCAGGCCTCGCTGGCGCAGCCGGCCTGGACCCACGACGGGTCCTGGACGCCGATCGCCAAGCTCGATGAGCTCAAGAAGATCGCCCGGGCCGAGGGCCTGTGGAACCTGTTCCTGCCCGACGCCGAACACGGCGCGGGCCTGAGCAATCTCGACTATGCGCCCCTGTGCGAGATGACCGGCCGCAGCCCCTTCGCCCCCGAGATCTTCAACTGCTCGGCGCCCGACACCGGCAACATGGAACTGCTTGCCCGCTATGGATCAGAGGCTCAGAAGGACGCCTGGCTGACGCCGCTCCTGAACGGCGAGATCCGCTCGGCCTTCGCCATGACGGAGCCGGCGGTCGCCTCGTCCGACGCCACCAATGTGGAGGCCAGCATCCTGCGCGACGGCGACGACTATGTCGTCAACGGGCGGAAATGGTTCGCCTCGGGCATCGGCGACCCGCGCTGCAGGCTCATCATCTTCATGGGCAAGTCCTCCCCCGACTCCGCCGACCGCTACACCCAGCAGAGCATGATCCTGATCCCGCGCGACACGCCCGGCATCAGGGTGGTGCGGATGCTGCCGGTCTTCGGCTTCCTCGACGCGCCGCACGGCCATGGCGAGGTGGTGTTCGAGGACGTGCGGGTGCCGGCGTCGAACCTGCTGGTCGGCGAGGGCAAGGGCTTCGAGATCGCCCAGGGCCGGCTCGGGCCGGGCCGCATCCACCATTGCATGCGCCT
>NZ_JRJG01000152.1 GCF_000759435.1 Hoeflea sp. BAL378 | reverse complement strand
GGGGAGAAGGGAGGGGGCCGCTTGCTACCTGCCTCCAAACGCAAAAAGCGCCGGTCGCCCGGCGCTTGTGCGGCTGACCCTCAAGGTCAGCGGAGAGGTGTGGAGCGGATTATTCGCTCTTGGGCTCTTCGGCCGGTGCGGCAGCGGCTGCTGCGGCGGCCTCGTCGGCGGCGGCCTTCGCGGCGGCTGCTTCGGCGGCCTCGGCGGCGGCCTTTTCAGCGGCGAGAGCCTGGGCTGCGGCGACCTTCTCGGCCTCGAGGCGGGCCCGTTCCTCGGCAACCGCCTGGCGCTCGGCGTCGTTGAGCTTGCGGGCGCGGGTGCCGGTGTCCTCGACGATACGGGCCGATTTGCCGCGACGGTCGCGCATGTAGTAGAGCTTGGCGCGGCGGACCTTGCCGCGGCGGACCACTTCGACGGCCTCGACGATCGGCGAATACATCGGGAACACGCGTTCCACGCCTTCGCCGTAGGAGATCTTGCGGACGGTGAAGCTCTCGTTGAGGCCTGCGCCCGAGCGGGCGATGCAGACGCCTTCGAAGGCCTGCAGACGGGTCCGCTTGCCTTCCGTCACGCGCACCTGGACGCGCAATGTGTCGCCGGCGGAGAATTCGGGGAATTTGCGGGCGGCTTCGATCTTGGCTACCTGTTCGGCATCCAACTGGGCAATAATGTTCATGGTCCTTGACCTTTCGTTTTTCTCAAACGGTCAGAGCGCTCTCGACTTGCCGTTCTGGTCCGTCCCTTGCGGGGGGCGTCCTCGGGGCTATGCCGGTGAAGGCAGGAGCGGGTTCACCATTCATTGTTTGGCAGGCGCCGTTTCACGGCTCTCGGACATTGCCGAATGGGCGGTGCGATACACCATCGCCGGGGATTTGTCACGCCCGCCGCGGCAAAATTGTTGCCGGCCTTGCGGCGGGCGCCCGGCAATGCTCTAAAACGCGTCCCTGGAGATCCCGCGCGGAGGCAGACGCCGCCGCGAAGGCCGCTCCCGAATTCACGTGGAGAGCGGCCTTGCGCCCCGGCGGGCGCCTCCCCCTCCGATGCCATGCGAGCGGGTGCTTATGTCCATCTTCGATATCGTGCTTCTGTTTTCGGCCGGCTTCCTGTCGAGCGTCGTCAACGCCATCGCCGGCGGCGGCACCTTCCTCACCTTCGGCGCCATGACACTGGTGGGCGTGCCGCCGATCATGGCCAACGCCACCTCCTCGGTGACCCAGTTCCCGGGCTATGTCACCTCGGCGCTGGCCTATCGCAGGGAAATCCGCGAGGCCGGGCGCGAGGTCTGGATCCTGGCCGGGCTCTCCTTCGCCGGCAGCCTCGCCGGCGCGCTGATCCTGGTGTCGATGTCCAATCCCTCGTTCCGCGCGCTGGTGCCGTGGCTGCTCTTGGGCGCCACCCTGATCTTCGCCGCCGGGCCCTATCTGAAGCCCAAGGCACTTCCGCCCGAGCATCCGATGTCCCGCCCCGGGCTCGTCGCCCAGTTCGTCACCTCGATCTATGGCGGCTTCTTCGGCGCCGGCATGGGCATCATGATGCTGGCCGTGCTGGGGCTGACCAAGGGCGGCGACTACCACAAGCTCAATGCGCTCAAGAACGTGACCGCCGTGGTCATCGCCTTCGTCGCCATCCTGGTGTTTTCCTCGGGCGGCGTGGTGGCCTGGCTGCCGGCGCTGATCATGATCCCGGCGGGCGCGCTCGGCGGCCATTTCGGCGTCTGGGCGGCGCGGCGGGTGTCGCAGACGGCGATCCGGGCCGTGGTGGTGGCGGTCGGGCTGACGCTGAGCTGGTATTACTTCGCCGGCTGAGGGCCGCCGGCGGCCTCCGGCCGGTCGAGCAGATCCGGCCGTCTCTGCCGGGTGAGCTCGAGCGACTGCGCCTGCCGCCACGCCTCGATCGCCGCGTGATTGCCGGAAACGAGCACCGGCGGGATCTCGCGCCCCTCGAAGACCTGCGGCCGTGTGTAGTGCGGATGTTCCAGGAGCCCGGTCTCGAAGCTCTCATGGGCGCCCGACTGGGCGTTGCCCATGACGCCGGGCAGAACCCGGATCACCGCGTCGAGCAGGGTGAGCGCCGCGGGCTCGCCGCCCGACAGCACGTAGTCGCCGATCGACACTTCCTCGAGCCTACGCGCCTCGATCACCCGCTGGTCGACGCCCTCGAAGCGGCCGCAGACGATCACCGCGCCGGGCCCGGCGGCGAGGTCCCGCACCCGCGCCTGGGTGAGCGGGCGTCCGCGCGGGCTCATCAGCAGCCGCGGGCGTTCGTCGCCGTCGGGGCTCACGGCATCGATCGCCTCCGCCAGCACGTCGGGCCTGAGCACCATGCCGGCGCCGCCGCCCGCCGGCGTGTCGTCGACCGAGCGGTGCCGGTCATGGGCGTAATCGCGGATATTGACGGCCTCGATCACCGCGTCGCCGCGTTCGAGCGCCCGGCCGGCCAGCGACTGGCCGAGATGGCCCGGAAACATCTCCGGATAGAGGGTGAGCACGGTGGCGCGGAAGCTCATTCGCGCTCCCCGCGATCCTCGCCCTCGCCGTCCTCGTCCGCACTGCCGGTGTCGATGAGGCCGGCGGCGAGCGGATCGACCAGGATGCGGCCGGCCTTGAGATCGACCCTGGGCACGGCGGCCCGCGTGAACGGGATCACCACCGGCTTCATGCCCTCGTCGCGCAGTTCGAGAAGGTCGCCGCCGCCGAAATCGAGCACGCCGGAGATCCGTCCCCAGAACCGGCCGTCGGCGTCCCAGGCCTCCAGCCCCTCGAGATCGGCGTGGAAATACTCGTCCTCCTCGAGTTCCTCGTCGGGCAGCGCGGAGCGGTCGATGAACAGCTCGAGCCCCTTGAGCGCCTCGGCGGCGGTGCGGTCGTTGACTCCGCGGAAGCGCACCACCAGCACGGTCTTGGCGACGCGGTGGTCGAGGATCTCGAAGCGGCGGCCGTCGCCCGCATAGAGCGCGCCGTAATCGGCGAGCGCCATCGGGTCCTCGGTGAACGGCTTGACCCGCACCTCGCCGCGGAGCCCTTGCGCGGCGCCGATGACGCCGACGAGGATGGGGTGGACAGGCTTGCTCATGGACAACTCCGGAGGGCTCTCAACGTGAAACGGGCGGCCTCAGGCCGCCCGCAGTCTAAAAGGCCTGGAAGGCGAAGGGAACTTATTCCGCTGCGTCTTCGGCAGGCGCTTCCGCCGGAGCGGCAGCAGCGGCAGCGGCGTCGGCCTTGGCCTGTTCGGCGGCGGCCGCGGCGTCCTCTTCCTTCTGCTTCTTCTCGGCGACGCGCTCCTGCGCCTTCTTGCCGGGCTTGGCCTTGTTGGGGTTGTTGCGGGCGTCGCGGGTGATCATGCCGGCTTCGGCCATGAAGCGGGCGACGCGGTCGGTCGGCAGCGCGCCGTGGTCGAGCCAGTGCTGGATGCGCTCCTGGTTGAGGCTGACGCGGGTGGCGTCGTCCTTGGCCAGCATCGGGTTCCAGTAGCCCAGCCGCTCGATGAAGCGGCCGTCGCGCGGCGAGCGCACGTCGGCGACGACCAGGTGGTAGTAAGGACGCTTCTTGGAGCCGCCGCGGGCGAGACGAATTTTCAGTGCCATTTTCTTTTCCTTCGAGTGTGCAGTTCTGGGTGACTGTCTGGTTGGTCTTGGTCGGGCGCCGGACGGCGCCAGATGGGTGATTATTTCGAAGCCGCCTGCTTGTGGTGCTGGATGACTTCGCGAATGACGAATTCGAGAAATTTCTCGGCGAAATCCGGATCGAGATCGGCCGAGCGGGCCAGGTTCCTGAGCCGCACGATCTGCTCGGCCTCGCGGGTCGGGTCGGACGGCGGCAGGTCGGCGGAGGCCTTGAGCGCGCCCACCGCCTTGGTGACGCGGAACCGTTCGGCCAGGATATGGATCAGCGCCGCGTCGAAATTGTCGATGGAGCGGCGCAACTCGGCGAGCCTGGCATAGGCGGCGGCGGTGGTGTCGGAAATCTCGGCGCTCATCCTTCGACCCTCACTTCTTCTTCGGCAGGCCGGGAAGGCCGCCGCCAAGGCCGGGGAGCTTCGCGCCGCCCAGCCCCGGCAGGCCGCCGCCCATGCCGGGGAAGGCGCCGGGCATGCCGGCCATGCCCTTGCCGAGACCGGCGGCCTCGGCCTGCTTCTGCAGCGCCTCGAGCTGCTTGGGATCCATCTTCGACAGGTCCGGCATGCCGCCGCCCATCATGCCGCCGCCGAGCCCCATCTTCGAGGCGAGGCCGCCCATGGCCGCCCGCATCATGCCGCCGCCCTTGCCCTTGCCGCCCATGGCCTTCATCATGTCGGCCATCTGCCGGTGCTGCTTCAGGAGCTTGTTGATCGCCGCCGCATCGGTGCCCGAGCCCGCGGCGATGCGCTTCTTGCGCGAATGCTTGAGAACGTCGGGATTGGCGCGCTCGGCCTTGGTCATCGAGCCGATGATGGCGAGCTGGCGGGCAAACGTCTTGTCGTCCATGCCGGCCGCCGACATCTGGTCCTTCATCTTGCCCATGCCGGGCATCATGCCCATGATGCCGCCCATGCCGCCGAGATTCTGCATCTGCCTGAGCTGGTCGGCCATGTCGTTCAGGTCGAACTTGCCGGATTTCATCCGGGCGGCCATGTTTTGCGCCTTCTCGGCGTCGAAATTCTCCGCGGCCTTCTCGACCAGGCTGACGATGTCGCCCATGCCGAGGATGCGGTCGGCGACGCGGCGGGGATGGAACTCCTCGAGCGCGTCCATCTTCTCGCCGGTGCCGATCAGCTTGATCGGCTTGCCGGTGACGGCGCGCATCGAAAGTGCTGCGCCGCCGCGGCCGTCGCCGTCCATGCGGGTGAGCACGAGGCCGGTGATGCCGACGCGCTCGTCGAAGCTGCGCGCCAGGTTGACCGCGTCCTGGCCGGTGAGCGCATCGGCGACGAGCAGGATCTCGTGCGGGTTGGTGCGCTTCTTGATCTCGGCCATCTCGGCCATCAGCGGCTCGTCGATATGGGTGCGGCCGGCGGTGTCGAGGATGACCACGTCATGGCCGCCGAGCCTGGCTGCCTGCACGGCGCGGGCGGCGATGTCGGTGGGCGACTGGCCGGCGATGATCGGCAGCGTGGCGACGCCGGTCTGCACGCCAAGTTGCCGGAGCTGCTCCTGCGCCGCCGGACGGCGCGTGTCGAGCGAGGCCATCAGCACCTTCTTGCGGTCGCGCTTTTCGAGCCGCGAGGCGATCTTGCCGGTGGTGGTGGTCTTGCCCGAGCCCTGCAGGCCGACCATCATGATGACGACGGGGGCGGCGGCATTGAGATCAATCGGCACGCCTTCTTCGCCCAGGAGCGCCACCAGCTCGTCATGGACGAGCTTGACCACCATCTGGCCCGGCTTGATCGACTTGACGATCTCGGCGCCGACCGCCTTCTCGCGCACCCGGTCGGTGAAGCCGCGCACCACTTCGAGCGCCACGTCGGCTTCCAGAAGCGCGCGGCGCACCTCGCGCATGGCTTCCGCGACATCCTTTTCCGACAGCGCGCCGCGGCCGGTGAGGGTGTTGAGGATGGAGCCAAGCCGGTCCTGGAGAGTGTCAAACATCGGGTCGTCCTGTTTTGGCTGGAGAGGTCTCCAACCCATATGGGGCGGGCATCACGCAAAGCCAAACAGCACCCGAGGGCGCATCGCGCTGTCGGGTGGTGACCTCCGGGATCTGGGTGGGATTTTGCGCTTAACCCTTCAGACCGGAACGGTCTGAAGACAGGAATTAAGCGCCAACCAATACTGTCCCGGTCGGCGGCTCGGAGTCATGCTCGTCGCAGATTTGCGCGGGATAAACAGGAAAACCGCGGCGGAGTCAAGTTTGGGCGCCGGATGAGGCCCTCAGCCGGTGATTTCGCGGCGCGCCAGGTCGGCCAGGAACGCCGATCGCGTCAGCCCGCGCTGACGCGCCGTGGCGTCGACTGCGGCAAGCAGCCCGGCGTCCATGGCACTCTTGGCATGGCCGCATCCAAGTCCGGATTCCGCTACAGCGTCTCAGGCCATTGCTGCGCCGTGTGCATCACGGTCAGGATATCGACATGGCTGTCGGTGACGCGGTAGGCGATGATGAAGGAAATATCCGCCAGCACGAACTCGCGCGTGGACTTGATCCTGCCGGGGCGACCCATTGCGGGCCGTTGGCTAAGGGCATCGGCGGCGGCGACGATGCGAGAAATGACGCGGGCGGCAGCTTCCGGGTTCTCCCGTGCGATCCAGGCGCCGATGTGATCAAGGCGTCCGAGCGCGCGGCGCGTCCAGCGGATCGTCCTTGATGTCATGGCCGACGAGCAGGCTGCACATGTCTGGCGATCACCTCCGCGACCTCATCGGAGCTGGCAAACTGGCCGCTCTCGGCTTCTGCCAATCCCGCCTCGATTTCGGCAAGCTGCCATTCTTCGCGGGCGACAAAATCCTCAATCGCCCTGGCCGCCATATAGGCGCGGGATCGGTCCTGCTTTTGAGCGATCTGGTCCAGCCGCTCGGCGGTTTCATCGGACAGGCGGACTGTAAAGGCGGACATGGCGAGGCTATCCTTGGTTCACAGTGAATTTGAGTGAACCAAGGAGAACTGTCAAGGTTCAACCGGGTGCGAGACAGGCCCGGAGTCAGGGCGCTGCAGAGCTGCCGCTTTGTCGTCAGCGCGATTTGCGCAGCTCCCTGGACGAGCAGTCTTGCCTCATGCGGGACGGCCATGATCTTGTTGGCGGTCTGCGGATGCGACATCTTGCAGAACGATCGAAACCAGCCGGAAGACGAGGTGAAAATGCCGATCCTGTCCACGAGGCGATTGACCCTCAGCCCCTGCCGCCCGGAAGACCGGGACGATTTCATCGCGCTGGAGCAGGATCCCGAGGTCATGCGCTTTCTCAATGGCGGGCGCCCCGTCGGCCGCGCGGAATCCGATCCAGATGCGGACTTCCTGATGCCCAGGGGAGACGAGCCGCATGTCTGGACGGCGCGGCACACGGCCGATGGCGGCTTCGTCGGCTGGTTCTGCCTGTGGCCCGACGACGAGGCATCGGCCGAGCTCGGCTATCGCCTGCGCCGGGCGGAATGGGGCAAGGGCCTGGCCTCGGAAGGGGCGTCTGCGCTGATCCGCTGGGGATTCGAAAGCGCCCTGTATGACAGGATCACGGCGACCACCATGGCGGTCAACCTGGCCTCGCGGCGGGTGATGGAGAAGATCGGCCTGCGCCATGCCCGCACGGTGCATGCCGACTACGCCGATCCCATTGCCGGAGCCGAGTTGGGCGAGGTGTGGTATGAGGCGAGGCGTTCGGAGTGGCGGGGCGAGTGATCCCCGGTACGGGAAAATCGGCAGAAGCCGCCGGTGCTGATCGTTCTTGGGACGGCACGGCGCCGAGAGGTTTGGCAGCCCGACTTATCCCAGAGCCTTTGCCAGCGTCGTGGTCACCAGCTTGTTGAGGCTGACGCCTGACCGCTTGGCGGCCAAGGCCAAGGCCTTGTGCAGTGCGGGCTCGGCGCGGACCACGAACTGTCCCGAGTAGGGCTTGTCGGGCTCTTCGCCCCGTTCGGCGCAAAAGGCAAGATAGTCGTTGACTGAATCGGCGAATGCCTTTTTCAGCTCGGTGGCCGAGCGCCCCTGAAAGGTGATCACGTCGCGGGTGTTGATGACCTCGCCGTGGAACATCTCGGCGTCCTCGTCAAACTCGACGAGCGCCTCGTAGCCGTTGTAGTGCATCATGGTCATGGTCGTATCTCCGCTTCGATCAGAAAACGCCGTACGGACTTGACCGCGCCTTTGTCGGCCTCCTTTTGCGGATGAGGGCGGTGAAACACTGCTCTCACTCCGTTCAGCGCCACCCGTACCCGGGACCCCTGGCCTTCGCTGACCTCACCGCCTGCCGCGACGAACAACGCCTCGATATCCCGCCACGGGATGTTGGCGCGCAAGGGCTCCGCAAAAACGGCCTCAAGGGTCCCGTGATGTTTCCCGGATAGGACCATTTAGTATCACTTTTCAGTATCGAAAACAACAATCCTGTTACGAGACTATCACGAATACTCATCAGGGCCCCTCACACCGGCCACACCCACATGATCGCCGGCACCGCCACCAGGATCACGATCACCTCGAGCAGCAGGCCCATGCGCCAGTAGTCGCCGAAGCGGTAGTTGCCGGGGCCCATGATGATGGTGTTGTTCTTGTGGCCGATGGGGGTGAGGAAGGCGCAGGAGGCGGCGACCGCGACCCCCATCAGGAACGGGTCGGGGCTGGCGCCGATGGAAGTGGCGACGCCCACCGCGATGGGGGCGGCGATCAGCGCGGTGGCGACGTTGTTCAGGAAATCCGACAGCGTCATGGTGATGACCATCAGCACCATCAGCACGCCCCAGGCCGGCAGATTTTCGGTCTGGGTGACGATCAGGTTGGCGATGAGCTGGCTGCCGCCGGTGGCCTCGAGCGCGCCCGCCACCGGGATCAGGCAGGCGAGCAGCACGATCACCTTCCACTCGATCAGCGCGTAGAAATCGCCCCCGCCGATGATGCCGAGGCCGAGATAGGCGACGACGCAGAGCCCGAGCGAAATGGCGAGCGAGGTGAGGCCCAGCACCGACAGCGCGATCGCCGCGGCGAAGATGCCGATGGCCATCAGCGCCTTGGTCCGCTGCAGCACCTCGAGCCGGCGGTCCTCGAGCGGCAGCACGCCGAGCCAGCGGCTGGCGGCGGCGATGTTCTCGTCGGGACCGATCAGCAGCAGCAGGTCGCCCGCCTTGATGGTGAGCCGGCCCACCCGCTCGCGGAACCGCGTGCCCTGGCGGGAGACGCCGAGCAGGGTGACGCCGTGGCGCTGGATGAGACGCAGCGCGTTCATGGTGCGGCCGACGACATGGGCCTCCTCGGGCACGATCGCCTCGACGAGGCTCAGCGACTTGCCCATCAGGCTTTCGTGCTCCTCGGTGCCCACCGCGTCGAGTTCGGCCGCCCCCATCAGCGCCTCGATCTGCTTGGGGTCGCCCTCGAGCACGAGGAAATCGCCCTCGCGGATTTCCCGCGTCTGCGACAATCCCGGCAGCCGCTTGCCCTGGCGGGCGAGGCCGAGAATGGCGACGTCGTTCTCCTCGGCCACCGGCTGCAGCTCGGCGATGGTCATGCCGATGGACTTCGAGCCTTCCTTGACCCGGGCCTCGGCGATGTAGAGGCCGGCATCGCCCTCGAGCGAGATCGTGTCGGCGCGGGCGGGAATGAACCGCCAGCCCAAGAGCGAGACATAGGCGATGCCGGCGACCGCCACCACGAGGCCGACCGGGGTGAAGTCGAACATCGAGAACGGCGCGCCCAGCACGTCCTGCCGGTACTGGGCGATGACGATGTTGGGCGGCGTGCCGATGAGCGTTATCATGCCGCCGAGAATGGTGCCGAAGGAGAGCGGCATCAGCGTCAGCGACACCGCCCGCTTGGCCTTGCGCGCCGCATCCATGTCGAGCGACATCAAAAGCGCCAGCGCCGCGACATTGTTGATGATCGCCGAAAGTGCTGCGCCCACCACCGCCATGATCGAGATATGGGTCGACAGCGCCCGGTCGGGACGGGTGACGAAGCGGGCGATCATCTCCACCGCGCCGGAATTCATCAGCCCGCGCGAGACTATCAGCACCAGCGCGATGATCACCACGGCGGGATGGCCGAAGCCGTGAAAGGCCTCCTCGGGGGCGATCAGCCCGGCCATCACCGTGACCAGCAGCGCCACGAAGGCGACGAGGTCGTAGCGGATGCGACCCCAGACGAGCATCGCGAACAGAATGACGAGAATGCCAAACAGCAAGATCTGATCGGTCGACATGGATCGCGTCCTTCCGCGCAGTGAGCCAGCGAATGAGCCATCAACGGTTTCGCGGCCTTGGCGTTGCATGGGTGACCGCGGCGGTCAACCTTTGTCAGTCCGCGCGGGGCCAAAACGGCGGCTTGACCGGCGTCAATGCGAAACGCTTGCTGCGCGCCGATCCTGCCGCCATGAAGGACTGGCGGACCACCCTTGCGCGCAATCGCGATTACCTGCTGCCGGCCGCCGCCGGCTGCGTCTGTGCGGCGCTGCTGTCAATGGTGAGCCGCGGCGAGGAACTGCCGGTGCTGGGGCGCAGTCCGCTTCTGCCGGTCACCCTGGCCGCCGCCCTTTTGGCCGTGCCGCTCGGCATCTTTCTGCGCACGAGGTCAATCGGCGCGGCCGCGCCGGCGCGGGTGACGGTCCGGCGGATCTTCGCGCTCGCGGCGATGGGCGCGGCGCTGGCGCTGCTGCCGATCGCCATCGATCTGGCGTTGCCTTTCCCCCGCGATCTCAACCTTCCGCTGCCGGGCGCGCTGCTGTTCTATCCCGCCATCGCCGTCGTCGCCGAAACCGTGTTCCATCTCGGTCCGCTGGCGCTACTTGCGCTGATGGCGCCGCGCGGCACGCCCGCCGTCCGGCTGATGCTGCCGGTGATTCTGGTCGAGCCGCTGTTCCAGATTCTGTTCATGCCGCTCGATGCGGTTCAGTCATGGCTGGTCGTCGGCAATGTCGGCGCCGTCAGCGTCACCCAGCTCTGGCTGTTCCAAAGATACGGCTTCTCTGCCATGATCGGGCTGAGACTGGCCTTCTATCTGGTCTGGCACATCGCCTGGGGAACCGTGCGGCTGCCCATCCTGTTCGCATAAGCGCGGCCGGGACTGCCTCGTTCCCTTGATCCCCCGTCTCCGGGGCCCATATTCATTCCCATGAAACGCCGATCCTTTCTCGGACTATCCGCACTCGCCGCCGCGATCGGCGCCGGCGCGACAGGGAGCGCCATGGCCTTGGCACGTGCCAGCAACCCGTATCATTCCGGCCCCGTAAGCGATCATTTCGACGGAACCCGGTTCTTCAATCCCGACGGCTCGGCGCCCAAGGGCTTTTCCGACTTGCTCAAATGGCAGCTGGGCGGCGGCAAGCAGGCCTGGCCGGCGACAGCCGCCAGTCCGCATCCGCAGGCCAAGCCCGAGGCCCGGGTGGAGGGCCAGGCGCTGACCATCACCATGGTCGGCCACGCCACGCTGCTGATCCAGACCGCCGGGCTCAACATCCTCACCGACCCGGTCTGGTCGGAGCGCGCGAGCCCGGTGTCCTTCGCCGGGCCGAAGCGGGTGACCGATCCCGGCATCCGTTTCGAGGACCTGCCCGGGATCGATCTCGTGCTGCTGAGCCACAATCACTACGACCATCTCGACCTTGTCACGCTTGAGCGGCTGAGGAAGGCGCATGATCCGCTGGTGATCACGCCGCTCGGCAATGACGCCATCATCGCCCGGGAGGCGCCGGCAATGCGGGTGACGACCGGCGACTGGGGCCAGTCAATCCAGGCGGGCCCGGCGACGATCCATTTCGAGCCCTGCCATCACTGGTCGGCGCGCGGCATGAACGACCGCTCGATGGCGCTGTGGGCGGCCTTCGTGATCGAGACCGAGGGCGGCAAGATCCTGCATATCGGCGACACAGGCTTCGACAAGGGAAGGCCCTACGCCAATGCCCGCGCCCGCCATGGCGGGTTCCGCGCCGCGATCCTGCCGGTCGGCGCCTACGAGCCGCGCTGGTTCATGAAGGACCAGCACCAGAACCCGGCCGAGGCGGTCGAGGGCTTTCTTCTCTCGGGCGCAGAGCATGCGCTGGGCCACCACTGGGGCACGTTCCGGCTCACCAACGAGGGCCGCGACGCACCGCGCGAGGTGCTCGAGGCCGAACTGGCCAGGCAGGGCGTGGCGTCCGAGCGGTTCCGGCCCCTGCAGCCGGGCGAGGTCTGGCGGGCGCCGGACATCGCCTGACCCGCGCCGGCACTGGTAATTGCGCGGCTTTTCCGCCATATAGGCGCGGAAACGAAACGGGTTGAAGTCATGGGATCGATGGTTCCTTTCGCCAAAATGAACGGGCTCGGCAACGACATTGTCGTCATCGACATGCGCGGCCGGACCGATGCCGTGACGCCCGGGGCCGCCATTGCGCTGGCCGCGGGCGAAAAGACCGGCTTCGACCAGATCATGGCGATCCACGACAGCGCCATAAGCGGTGTCGACTACCGCATCGACATTTTGAACCGCGACGGCAGCCGCGCCGAGGCCTGCGGCAACGGCACGCGCTGCGTGGTGCAGGCGCTGGCCGCCGAAACCGGGCGCAAGCGCTTCACCTTCAAGACGCTGGCCGGCATCCTTACCGCCGAGGAGACCGAGGGCGGGCTGATCTCGGTCGACATGGGCCGCCCGGAGTTCCGCTGGGACCGGATCCCGCTCGCCGAGGAGTTCCACGACACCTCGCGCATAGAGCTGCAGATCGGCCCGATCGACGCGCCGGTGCTGCATTCGCCCTCGGTGATGTCGATGGGCAATCCGCATGCGATCTTCTGGGTCGCGGACGATGTCTGGAGCTACGATCTCGAGCGCTTCGGGCCGCTGCTCGAAAACCATCCGATCTTTCCCGAGCGCGCCAATATCTCGATCGCCCGGGTGATCGACGATCATACGCTCGACCTGAGGACCTGGGAGCGCGGCGCCGGGCTGACGCGCGCCTGCGGCTCGGGCGCCTGCGCGGCGGCCGTGTCGGCCGCACGCACCGGCAGGACCGGGCGGACCGTCACCGTCAACGTGCCCGGCGGCCCGCTTCTGATCGACTGGCGCGGCGACGACCACGTGATCATGACCGGACCGGCGGAATGGGAATTCTCGGGCGCCGTCGATCCGCTCAGCGGAGACTGGCAGGCCGAAGAGGTGGTGGCGTGAGCGGCGTCCGCGTGCTCACCTTCGGATGCCGGCTCAACACCTTCGAATCCGAGACGATGCGGACGGCCGCGGAAACCGCCGGCCTCAACAACGCCATCCTGGTCAACACCTGCGCGGTGACCGCCGACGCCGTGCGCCAGGCGCGCCAGACCATCCGCAGGGCGCGGCGCGACCACCCGCATGCCCGCATCGTGGTGTCGGGCTGCGCGGCGCAGACCGAGCCTGAAACCTTCGCCGCGATGGACGAGGTCGACGCGGTGATCGGCAACGACGCCAAGGGCCGGGCCGCGACCTATCGCGCCCTGCCCGACTTCGGCGTGTCGGAGACGGAAAAGATCCGCGTCAACGACATCATGGCGGTGCGCGAGACCGCGCCGCAGATGATCGAGGCGGTGGAGGGCCATGCCCGCGCCTTCGTGCAGGTGCAGAACGGCTGCGACCACCGCTGCACCTTCTGCGTCATTCCCCACGGCCGTGGCAATTCGCGCTCGGTGCCGATGGGCGCGGTGGTGGACCAGATCGCCCGGCTGGTGGACAATGGCTACCAGGAGGCGGTGATCACCGGCGTCGACGCCACCAGCTATGGCGCCGACCTGCCGGGCAGGCCGACGCTGGGCGGGCTCGCGGCGACCATCCTCGCCCAGGTGCCCGGCCTGCGGCGGCTCAGAGTGTCGTCGATCGATTCGATCGGGGTCGACGACCGGCTCATGGAGCTGATCGCCCACGAGCCGCGCTTCATGCCGCATCTGCACCTGTCGCTGCAGCATGGAGACGATCTGATCCTGAAGCGGATGAAGCGCCGTCACGATCGCTCCGACGCGATCCGCTTCTGCGAGACGGTGCGGGGCCTGCGGCCGGGCTTCGCCTTCGGCGCCGACCTGATCGCCGGCTTCCCGACCGAGACCGAGGACATGTTTTCCCGCTCGCTCGACCTGATCGACGAGTGCGGCCTGGCCTTCGTCCATGTGTTTCCCTATTCCGCCCGGGCCGGCACGCCGGCGGCGCTGATGCCGCAGCTCGACCGCGGCCTGGTCAAGGCCCGCGCGGCGCGGCTGCGACAGAAGGCGGCCGAGGCCCAGGACGCGCATCTTGATTCCATGGCGGCGGAACGCGGCACGCACAGCGTGATGGTCGAGTTTTCCGGCCTGGCGCGGACGGAAAATTTCACCCCGGTGGTTGCGCCCGATGCGCCAAGGGGCCAGATGGCTTTGATTAAGGTGACCGGACGTGACAAGGATCGCCTGACCGGCGTACTGGCGGAAACGCCAGCGGCAATTTCCGCCGCACGGTAGGTCCGGACCACCGGCACATTCAGGAAGGACGGCAGGCAGGCATGGCGCTCAACTTCATCAAGAAGGTCTTCTCCTTCGGCAAAGCGAAGGACGCCGCGCCCGAGGCGGAGGCTCCCGCGACCGGGGCGCTGCCCGCCGCGCCGATACATGAGCCCGAACCCGATCTCCCGCCCGCGCCGCCGCTCCCCACGCCGCCTCACGCCACGCCCGTCGCCCGGGACGAGGGATCGCACCCCGAGGACCTCTCCGCCGACCCCTGGCTCGCCCCCGTCCCGGACGCGACGGCCGACACGGAGCAGGCCGAAGCGCCCAGGATCGACGGCGCCCCGCAATTCACCCCCGAGACCGCCATGGACGAGGCGCTGTCGACGCCCTCGCCTTCGGACACGGAGCATGCCGGCGAACCGCCGGTCCCGGCAGACGCCACGCGCGACGATGGAGCCGCTGAGCCTGGGGAACCCGAGACCCGGGACCAGCCGGCCGATGAAGGCCTGGCACCCGAGGATCTGACCGCCGATCCGGTGTTCGAGCCGGAGCCGGAACAAAGCCTGACGCCCGAAGAGACATCCGATCCGGAGCCCGCTCCGGCATCCGAACCCGCACCGGCAGCAGAGCCCGAAGCGACGCCCGCGCCGGCAGCCGAGCCCGGGCCGCGCAGGCTGGTGGTGCGCGACACCGTGTCAGACGCCGAGCCCGCCCAAGCGCCGGCGGCGCCGGAACAGCGCGGCACCTGGTGGAACCGGCTGCGCCAGGGCCTGTCGCGCACCTCCGGCCAGCTCACCGGCCAGATCTCTGGCATCTTCACCAAGCGCAAGCTCGACGCGGAAACGCTTGATGATCTGGAAGATGTGCTGCTGCAGGCCGATCTCGGCAGCGAGACCGCAGAGAAGATCATCAATGCGCTGTCGGCGAGCCGCTACGGCAAGGACATTTCGCCGGCCGACGTGCAGAAGGTGATGGCCGACGAGATCGCCCGGGTGCTTGGCCCCGTGGCGAGGCCGCTGGAACTCGACCTCAGCCACAAGCCGCATGTGATCCTGGTCGTCGGCGTCAACGGCACCGGCAAGACCACCACCATCGGCAAGCTGGCCGCCAAGCTGTCGTCGGGCGGGCTCAAGGTGACGCTCGCCGCCGGCGACACGTTCCGCGCCGCGGCCATCGAGCAGCTCAAGATCTGGGGCGAGCGGACGGGATCGAAAGTGGTGTCGACCAAGCTCGGCGCCGACGCCGCGGGCCTGGCCTACGAGGCCTTCGAGACCGCCCGTGCCGACGGCGCCGACGTGCTGATCATCGACACCGCCGGGCGGCTGCAGAACCGCACCGAGCTGATGGACGAGCTGGCCAAGGTGGTCCGCGTCATCGGCAAGCTCGACCCGGACGCGCCGCACACGGTGCTGCAGACGCTCGACGCCACCACCGGGCAGAATGCGCTGAACCAGGTCGAGATCTTCAAGAACATCGCCGGCGTCAACGGCCTGGTGATGACCAAGCTCGACGGCACCGCGCGCGGCGGCATTCTCGTCGCCATCGCCGCCAGGCATCGGCTGCCGGTCTATTTCATCGGCGTCGGCGAAGGCATAGACGACCTCGAACCCTTTGAAGCGGCCGATTTCGCCGCGGCGATCGCTGGAGAGCCGAAATGAACGACAGCAAGCCGACCCAGGACCCGACGACGGGGCGCGCGCCGCAGGACGACGAGCTGCACATCATCGAACCCGGGCCCAACGAGCCCGGGCGCAAGCGGATGAACCCGCTGCTCAAGATGGTGCTCGAGCTCGGGCCGCTGGTCGTTTTCTTCTTCGCCAATTCGCGCGGCGCCTGGATCGCCGAGCGGGTGCCGTTTCTCTCCGATATCGGCGGCCCGATCTTCGTCGGCACCGCCTGCTTCATGATCGCCACGGCGCTGGCGCTGTCGGTCTCCTGGATCCTGACCCGGACGCTGCCGATCATGCCGCTCCTGTCGGGCGTGATCGTGCTGGTGTTCGGCGCGCTCACCCTGTGGCTGCAGGACGAGACCTTCATCAAGGTCAAGCCCACCATCATCAACACCATGTTCGGCGCGATCCTGCTCGGAGGCCTGCTCTTCAAGAAATCCTTCCTGGGCTATGTTTTCGATTCCGCCTTCCGGCTCGACGTCGAGGGCTGGCGCATCCTCACCTTGCGCTGGGGCCTGTTCTTCCTGGCGATGGCGGTGGTCAACGAGGTGATCTGGCGCAATTTCTCCACCGACTTCTGGATCGCCTTCAAGGTCTGGGGCAACATGCCGCTGTCGATCGTCTTCACGCTGCTGCAACTGCCGCTGATGCAGCGCCACGCGCTGCCGGAAGAGGGCGAAGAGGCGGCGAAGCAGACCTAGCCGCCGGC
>NZ_JRJG01000151.1 GCF_000759435.1 Hoeflea sp. BAL378 | reverse complement strand
AGCAGGGACAGCATCTCGTCGGAGGGGGCCGGAGTATCGGGGGCTGCAGCATCGGGATCGGCCGTCTCGTCCTCGGCGACGAGATCGGGCGCAGGTTCAGGGTCGGCCTCGGGATCGACCGGCTCGCGGTCCGTCACGCCGGTGCGCTTCTGTCCGGCGAGAACCGAGGTGAACGCATCGCCGCCGGGGCCGCCGGCCGGGTCCGCGAGGGCGGCGTCGCCCGACCTGACCGGTGACCGCACAGGCACTTGCCGCTGCAAAACAATGTCCAAGGCACTCAAGTCCCGCTATCCTTCTTCGCCTCCCCGAGCATCTCGTCTATGCGCTCGAGGGTCTGTTTGCTGGTGGAGACAAATCCCTTGAAGGCTTCGTCCGCCGCCACCGCGGCCGGATCGGCTTCCGACGCCGCCATGGGATCCGTCGTTCCGGAATTCTCGCCTTGCGAGGACGGGCGCCCGTCCGATCCATCGCCGGCTTCGGTTGCCCCCACATTGGGCGTGAATGCTTGCGTGAGGCTGTTGGGGTCGGGCTTGCGCAGCACTTCCTCGGCAATCATCCGCGCCGCCTCGCGCAAGGCCCGGTCGCGCTCCGACAGTTGCGTCTCGGGCACGGCATTGAGCCGCGCCAGCACGCCGTTGACGCCGTCGGTGGGGATCTCGGCCATGCCGGAATAGAGGTCGGCGAGCGCCTGCGGCGCCGCATCGGCGGGATCGAGCATGCCTTCCGCCTTGCCCGAGGCAAAGACGGCGAGATCGCGCAGGCCCGAGATGGCGGCCTTGCGGGCAATGCGCAGATAGACCTCGCGCTTGCGCGGCCGATCCATGAAGGACAGGATCTCCTCGAGCCGCTCCTCGCCCACCTTGGAATAATTGAGCACGACCAGATCGACCAGCAGATCGGCATACTGGCCGGCATAGGGAGAGTTGATGAAGCGCCGGGCATAGAGCTGGGCATAGACCAGCGCCTCATCGACCAGGTTCTTGCGCACGGCGACGAACAGCGAGCGGCGCAGCGCCGCCTCCTCGACCAGCGTGCCCGGCGCGGTGAGCCTCGCCCAGTCGAACAGCTCGAGCGCGGAGGCGTCGCCGGTGGTGGCCGCCATGACGTTCGCCGCCACCAAGGTGAGATAGGGGCCGATCTCGGTGTCCTTGTAGATATCGACGACCTCGGCCAGCGAGGTCTGGGTCTTGGCGGCGCGGCCGTTGAGATAGGCCCTGAGCACGGTGGTGATCTCGTTGTCGAAATTGCCGAACTTGTCCTTGAGCGCGAGAATGTCGAGGGTCTCGGGATTGCCGCCGCTCATGGCATAGATCAGCGCCGCGTCGACATTGCGCGGATCGTCGAAAACCTGCTGGTCGGCGCTGCGCAGCCGGCTGTCGATGACGCCGATCAGGAACCGCTGCATCTCCATGGCCGAGTGATCGCCCCGGACCACGGCGTCCTGGACGAACTGCAGCGACCGGACCAGCTTGTAGGGTTCGAGCGTCTCGATATTGCCGCCCATGGAAAAATCGGCCGGGTCGTCGTTGGCCGGAGACGGCGCGGCCTGGGTTTCGTCCGGGGACGGCTCCGTCGCCGGGGCCTCGCCGCCGTCGGGCGCGGGATGGGCCTGGGGGTCGTCCGGCGCGGAAGGGGCCCCGCCCGCGTCCGGCGCGGGATGCGCCTGCGCTTCCGGCGCGCTCGCCGCAGCCGGCTCCGGCGCCGCATGGTCCTCGGCCGAGGCCTGGAACGCGACCATCGCGGCCACCACGGCGAGGCTCAGAAACCCTGGGCGAAGCGCGCGCGGCACGATCAGCTCCCTCCGGCCTCGACGAGGATCTCAATGCGGCGGTTGACTTCGGAAAGCGGGTTTGCCGGGTCCTTGAGGCGCTTGTCGGCAAAGCCCGAAACCTGGACGATCCGCTCTTCCGGAACGCCGCCGCGCACCAGCATGAACAGGGCGGAATGGGCACGCGCCATCGACAGGCGCCAGTTGTCGCCATTGCCCGACGCAAACGGCCGCGCATCGGTGTGACCGCGGATGGCGATCGCGCCTTTGCGCTCGGACAGGATCTGGCCGATCTTCTCCATCGCCACCACCAGATCGCGGCCCGGCACTGCCGAACCCACCTGGAACATGCCGAAGTCGAGCTGGTCGGTGATCGACACCAGCAGGCCGCCTTCCGAGGGGCTCACGGTGATGCCCTCGGCGAGCTTGCCGATGGAACCGCCGAGCGCCTTGGCGATGTCGTCCTGGAGGACTTCGGCCTCGGTCTTGGCGCGATCCAGCGCCTCGGCCGATGCGCCGGCCCCGCCCTCGCCCGCTTTATCCGCCGTCTGTTCGCCCTGCGGACCGGCTTCGGGGTTGGCGCTCGCCGCGCTGTCGGCCGCCGCGCCCTGCTGGCCGGGGCCGCCGGCGGTCTCGGGCGCCGTGTCGAGCTTGACCATCGCCTGGCTGTCTTCGGGCGGCTTGGACTGCTGCTCCATCTGCTTGGACCAGAAATCCGGATCGAAGGGATCGCGATAGGCCTCGCCGCCCGAGGCGCCGGTGGCGGGACCCGATTCCGCGGCGCCGCCATCGCCCTTGGCGGAGATGTTGGTCTGCGTCCCGGTCTCCTGGGCGATCTCGGCCAGCACCGAATAGGGATTCTCGAAATAGTCGGCTTCCGAATAGGACTGCTTCTCGCCGGCGGTGGCGTTTTCCTTCTCGCCGGAATCGGCCGCCTGGCCGCTGGTGGTGGCTTCGCCGTCGGTCAGCGATTTCGGCGCGGTCGCCTCGCCGTCGGCATTGTTGCCGACCTCCTTGACGCCGCGGTCGGTCGGCCTGTCATCCATCAGCTTGATCGGGTTGAAATAGCTGGCGACGGCCGCCTTGGTTTCCTCGTTGGCCGCGTTGACCAGCCACATCACCAGAAAGAACGCCATCAACGCCGTCATGAAGTCGGCATAGGCGATCTTCCAGACGCCGCCGTGGTGGCCTTCCTCGCCGCCGCGGCGGCGCTTGACGATGATGATTTCGTTCTTGCCCTGGTGGGTGGTCGAGGAGTCGCTCATGCAAGGCTCTCCGCCAGTGCGTCGGCCCAGGCCGACATCCGCGTGGCGAACCTTGTCCGGTCGATCTCGACCTCGATGTCGATCCCGTCGGTCTCGCGGACCACGAGCCGGTCGGCGGCCGGGCCGATGGCGTCACGCAATGCGGCGACGAGGCCTTCGGGGCCGGAGACGCGGATCTGGCCGGCATTCTCGAGTTCGAGACTGCCGCGGACCTCTTCGGCGAGAGCGGCGATGATGCGGGTGCGGACGGCCCCGTCGATCAGCGGCGCCAGCACCGCTTCGACATCCGCGGCGATGAGGCCGGCGATCTGCTCGCTCCTGGCGGCGACCGCTTCGGCAATCGACTGTGCGGCGCGGGTTTCGAGCTCCGCCCTCAGGTCTTCGAGTTCGGCCGCGTGGCGGGCCGCCTCGGCCTCGCGCTCGCTGTCATGCCGCCGGGAGAGCTCGGCCCGGACCCGGGCTTCGGCCTCGGCCCGCGCCTCGGCGCGAACGGCCTCGATGTCGATGTCGGGCAGGGAGGGATGTCCGTGGGACGCCGCGTCGTGCCGTGCCGCCTGGAACGCATTGATGCGGGACAATTCGAAATCGGGAAGGAACCGTGCAAGGCTGGCCGTCATGGTCGGCTCCGGCGTGTGGCGGGTGCTGGCGATTGCCGGTTCAAGATCTTTTCCTTCGTTTGGCGTCGGCGGACGCGGCAGGATCCGAACACCCGACCGTTCACCCGCAAAACCCTAGAGAGCAAAACTTGCGTGAGCATGAACGACGGCGCCTGCGCCTCGCGCCTGGACCCTAGCCCGGCGCCCATTTGCCGGGTCGGGCGCCTGAATAGCCGTTGGACCGCACCAAGGGCAATTTTGGCGCGGTCCAACTGATCCACCATGACCGATGACCGGCGGCACGGCAGAATATGATCACTCGGGCCGTCCCGGACCGGGACGACTCCAGCCTTACTGCTGGAAGAGCGAGAGGATGTTCTGGGAATTGGTGTTGGCGATCGACAGAGCCTGGATGCCCAATTGCTGCTGCGTCTGCAGCGCCTTCAACCGGGTTGACTCCTCGTTCATGTCCGCGTCGACCAGACGGCCCACACCCTTGTCGATGGAGTCCATCAGGTTGGCGACGAAATCCTCCTGCATCGAGACGCGCTTGTTGATCGCGCCCAGATTGGAGGCCGCATCGGTCATCTGGCTGAGCATGGCATCCACGACCCGGATCATGTCGTCGACTTCGGCATCCGTGGTGGTGGCGGTCAACGCGACCACCGCGCCGCTGGCCGCGGTGCCGGTGGTGGAGCCGGTGTCGATCAGGTAATAGTTGCGCGCCGTGGTCGAGGTCGAATCCGGGTCGAGCGCGTTGGCGTCAATGTCCTTGGTCAGGATGCCGAGGCTCTCGTTGTTCTCGCCGATCATCGTCAGGCTGGTGACGTTGATGTCGAGCGTGGTGATCGTCACCAGGCCGTTGACGTCGCGGTTGAAGCCGCCGACGACCGACTTGGTGCCCGCCGCCGCGGTGGAGGAGTTGTTGAGCCAGTTCTCGCCGGAGAACGATGCCGATTCGGAGATCGATTTCAGCTGGTTCTTGAGCTCGGTGAGTTCCTTGTCGATCTTGGTCTTGTCGACGCCGGGCTCGCGGGCCGCCACCAGCTTGGCCTTGATCTCGGAGATCACGTCGATGGAGCTGTTCATCGCGGTGTAGGCGATGTCGACCTTGGCGGCGCCGAGACCCAGCGCGTCCTTCACGGTGGACAGCGCCTTGTTGTCGGACCGCATCGTCGTGGCGATCGACCAGTAGGCCGCGTTGTCGCCTGCGTTTTCGACACGGAAGCCCGAGGAGACCCGTGCCTGTGTCATTTCCAAATCGGAGTTGATGGTCCGAAGAGTCTGCAGCGCAGCCATTGCGGCTGTGTTGGTCATAATGCTGGTCATAAGAAATGCCCCATAAATTGCCCAGGGACATACCGGCCATGTTTCCGGTTACGGTGATCTTGCATCATGCTGACCGGAGCATTTCATTGCCCATGCGACCCGGTTCACCGTTGGTAACTAACACGTAAACGTTTATGGTTAATCAACAGTTAACTCAAGCCTTTGTTGACCGCCAAGTGCGGCGAAGGCGAAAAAAAACGCAAAACGGCCGCATCGCCAGGCGATGCGGCCGTTCGTGCCTGCTGAAACCGGAACCGCGGGTGGCGGTTCCGGTCCGGCTCGTCCTTAACGGAAGAGCGACAGGATGTTTTCGGAGTTGGAGTTGGCGATCGAGAGCGACTGGATGCCGAGCTGCTGCTGGGTCTGCAGGGCCTTCAGGCGGGTCGATTCCTCGTTCATGTCCGCATCCACCAGACGGCCGACGCCCTTGTCCACCGCATCCATCAGGTTGGCGACGAAGTCGTCCTGCATCGAGATGCGCTTGTTGACGGCGCCGAGGTTGGAAGCGGCGTCGGTCATCTGCGTCAGCATCGAGTCGACCGCACGGATCATGTCGTCGACCTGGGCGTCGGTCGTCGCACCGGTCAGCGCGATGCCGGTACCGGAAGCGGCCGTGCCGGTGGTCGAGCCGGTGTCGATCAGGTAGTAGTTCCGGGCCGTCGTGGAGGTCGTGTTCGGATCGAGCACGTTGGCGTCGATGTCCTTGGTCAGGATGCCGAGGCTTTCGTTGGCAGCGCCGATCAGCGTGGTCGAGGTGGTGTTCACGCCCAGCGTGGTGA
>NZ_JRJG01000150.1 GCF_000759435.1 Hoeflea sp. BAL378 | reverse complement strand
GCAAGCAATTGCCCCCGCCGCGGCGGACTGAGCGGCCCGCCGGCCGTCCCGCCCGCGCGCGCCTGCGCCGTACGCGAGGGCAAAAGCGCCTTCAGCCGGCCCTGTCGTCATAGGCGCGGCGCGCCGCGAGCACCCGGGCGTGGTTGGCCACCGCCCAGTTGCCGAGTGCGGCCACCGGCTCCAGCAATTCGCGGCCGAGCGGGGTGAGCTCGTAGTCGACCCGCGGCGGCACGGTCGGGTAGACGGTGCGGGTGAGATAGCCGTCGCGCTCGAGCCCGCGCAGGGTGGTGGTGAGCATCTTCTGCGAGATCCCCTCGACGGCGCGCTTGAGCTCGGAAAAGCGCAAGGTTCCCTTGCCCAGCGTGCTGACCACCAGCACGCTCCACTTGTCGCCGACCAGCGAAATGACGTCGTTGGCGACCTGGCACTGGCCGGGGCCGTGCAGTTCCGGCGGGACCTCGGGCGTGGGCGTTGCAGGAATGGCGGATGGTTTCATCGGGGTGCCTCAGGTTCGGAAAAGTGCCGTCTTGCGGCGCAGCATTCGGTTTCATAAGTAGCGTCAGTCACTTTTTTATACAAGGAAATCCCGATGACACAAATCGCCGTTCTGGTGGGTTCGCTGCGCGCGGACTCGATCAACCGCAAATTCGCCCAGGGCCTCGAAAAGCTTGCGGCGGGGCGGATGGAGTTCGTCTATGCCGACCTGTCCAGCCTGCCGCACTACAATGAGGACCTGTGGGCCGACGCGCCTGCGCCGGTGACCGCGCTCAAGGCGGTGATCGAGGCGGCGGACGCCGTGCTGATCGTCATTCCCGAATACAACCGCACCTATCCCGGCGTGATCAAGGACGCGATCGACTGGGCGACGCGGCCCTGGGGCAAGAATTCCTGGGCCGGCAAGCCGGTCGCCATCACCGGCGCCTCGCCCGGCGCCATCGGCGCGGCCATCGCCCAGCATCACCTGCGCACCACCATGGTCACCGTCGGCACCGCGGTGATGGGCCAGCCCGAACTCTATTACGCCTACAAGCCCGAGCATTTCGACGCCGACGGCGCGGTGACTGACGAGGCCACGAAGACCTTCCTCGAAGGCTGGCTCAACAGCTTCGGCGAGTGGGTGGAAAAGACAAGGTCGTAAGACTCGGCTTTACCTGCGAGGCCGCGGAGACGGCGATGCCCCTGATCTCCCCCCTTGCGGGGGAGATGTCACGAAGTGACAGAGGGGGG
>NZ_JRJG01000149.1 GCF_000759435.1 Hoeflea sp. BAL378 | reverse complement strand
GCCGTCGCCGCCGGGCTGGCGGCCGGCGCCGCCGGTTCCGCGCTCGAGCTCCTTGCAAGTGAACGCGATCGGATAGGACGCCTCCAGCACCTCGACGGGCACCGCCGACACGCCGGTGGGATAGCAGATCGCCGACAGTCCCGGCTTGTGCGCCCGCGCGCCCATGCCGCCCGAATAGTTGAACATGGAGCTCGTAAACGGCTTTCCTGCCGCGTCCTTGCCCTGGATCTGGATGGTCCAGACCGCGCCCGAGCCTTCCGCAATCACCGCGTCGGGCAGGATCTGCGCCAGCGCCTTGAGGATCGGGAACGGCACATACATGCCGACCACGTGGCGGGCGTTGACCGGCGACGGGTAACGCGCATTGACCACGCACTCGTCGGGCAGCTTGATCTTGATCGGCGCCAGCGAGCCTGCGTTGTTGGGCAGGTCCGGGTTGAGCGTCGAGCGGATGGCGAAGGTGGCGTAGGCGTGGGTATAGGCCGGAACCACGTTGATGCCCATGGCGCTCGGGCCCGAAGAGCCCTCGAAGTCGATGGTGATCTCGCCCATTTCCGGATCCACGGTCACGGCGGTCTTGAGTTCGATCACCTCGCCGCCCGGCACGTCGAATTTCGAGGCGCCGTGCCAGGTGCCGGCGGGCAGCTTCGAGATGGCGTCGCGCGTGGCCTTTTCCGACCGCGCGATGATCTCTTCCGACAGGGTGGAGATGTCGTCGAGCCCGTAACGGTCGCAGAGCGCGTTCAGGCGCTCGGCGGCGATCATGCCGCTCGAGACCTGTGCGCCGAGATCGCCCATCAGCGCGTCGGGCGTGCGCACGTTGCGCTTGATGATGGAGAACAGCGTCTCGTTGGGACGGCCCTCCTCGTAGAGCTTCATCACCGGGATCCACAAGCCTTCCTCGTGGATGTCCCGCGCGCCCGATCCGATGCCGTAGCCGCCGATGTCGGAATGGTGGATGGTCGATCCGGCATAGGCGATGATGCGGCCGTTGCGGAAGATCGGCGAGATCACGGTGATGTCGAAGAAGTGGCCGGCCGACATCCAGGGGTCGTTGGTGATCAGCACGTCGCCGGGCTTGAGCTGGTCCATGTCGGTGTGGGCCAACAGGTTGCGCGCGGCGGCGGCGAGCGAGTTGATGTGGCCGGGCGTGCCGGTGACCGCCTGGGCCACCATCCGCGCGTTCTCGTCAAACAGGCCGTTGGCGAGATCGCCCGCCTCGCGCACGATCGGGCTGAAGGCGATGCGCTGCAGCGCCCTCGCCTGCTCGGAAACGATTCCGATGAGATTGCTCCACAGGATCTGAAGTTCGACGCCGTCCATTACAGGGCTCCCTTTGTTCTTTCGGCAACGATGCTGCCGCTCGCATGCAGGGTCGCGACCCAGTTTTCGAGGACGAAGATTGTCGTTTCGCGTTCTTCGATGATCACCGGGCCGGCGATGACATCGTCCGCCGTGATCATGGACCGCTGGTGAACCGCGACCTGCCGGGGCTTGCCGTGGAGGAAGACGGTGCGGCTTTCGGCCTTGCGTCCGGCGCCGGGGTTTGCCTGGCGGGCGGCCGGCCGGTCGGCCTGCGAGCCGCTGGCGGTCACCAGCCAGTTGACGATCTCGATGCCCATGCCGCTAAGCTTGAGCCCGTATTGATGATGGTACTCAGTCTCGAACAGCGCCTCGATGCGCCCGGTGTCGCGCGCGGCGATCACGTCGGCGGGCAGGTTGATGCGGACTTCGGACTGCTGGCCGGAATAACGCATCTCCACCGCATGGGCGAAGCGCGCCTCCTCGTCGGGGATGCCGGCCTCGCTGAGCGCGTCGCCGCCTTCCCTGGTCATGCTTTCGAGAACCGCGTCGACCGCGGCCCAGTCGAGATCGGAGAGCGGCGAGACCAGGCTGCGGACCAGATCGATCTGCGCCGGCGTCACCAGGGTTCCGAAGGCCGAGAGCACACTGGCGAGCGGCGGGTAGATCACCTTGGTGCTTTCGGTGAGTTCGGCCACCATGCAGGCATGGACCGGACCGGCGCCGCCGAAGGCCAGGAGCGGCAGGCCGCGATAATCGATGCCACGCTCGGTGGCGTGCGTCCGGGTCGCCGCAGCCATCTGCTCGCAGACCACCTCGAACACGCCCCAGGCGGCCTGGGAGCGGGGAAGGTTGAGCTTCGCTCCAAGCTCGTCGAGCGCCTTTTCGGCGGCCGCGGTATCAAGCTGCATGTCGCCGCCCAGGAACCGCTTCGGGTCGAGAATGCCGAGCACGACGTCGGCGTCGGTGACGCAAGGGTTGACGCCGCCGCGGCCGTAGCAGGCGGGCCCGGGCATGGAGCCCGCGCTTTCGGGACCGATCTTCAACAGACCCAGATCGTCGACCGAGGCGATCGAGCCGCCGCCTGCGCCGATCTCGATCATGTCGATCGACGGCACCGTGATCGGCATGCCGCTTCCCGGCTTGAAGCGGTAGCGCCGGTCGACCTCGAAGGTGCCGGTAACCAGAGGCTCATGGCCCTGCACCATGCAGGCCTTGGCGGTGGTGCCGCCCATGTCGAAGGAGATGAGGTCCGGAATGCCGAAGATGCGGGAGAAATAGCAGGCGACCAGCGCGCCGGCGGCGGGGCCGGATTCGATCATGCGGACAGGAATGGTGCTGGCCCGTTCGGCGCCGATGACGCCGCCATTTGAGAGCATGATCAGCGGCTGCTGCGAGAAGCCGCGGGTCTTGAGCTCGGTGATCAGCGCCGAGAGATAGGGCCGGGTGATCGGCACGGTGTAGGCGTTGATCGCCACGGTCGAGGCGCGCAGATACTCGCGCATCTGCGGCGCAATCACGCTCGACAGCGAGACATAGAGATCGGGCGCTTCCTCGGCGAAGATCCGCCGGACCTCTTCCTCGTTGGCGCCGTTGCGGTAGGAATTGAGGAAGCAGACGGCGACCGAGACGATGCCCATCTCGCGGCACTTGGCGATGATGTCGAGGATCTCGGCGCGGTCGACCGCGGTGCCCACGGTGGCGTCGGCGAAGGTGCGTTCCTTGACCGTGAAGGTGCGCTCCATCGGGATCAGCGGCTCGGCGAACTCGATCTGCGGATCGTACATGTCATAGCGGTGCTCCTCGCGGATATAGAGGATGTCGCGGAAGCCTTCGGTGAGCAGCAGCGCCACCGGCGGGCCCTTGCGCTCGATCAGCGCGTTGGTGACGACGGTGGTCGCATGCACGATGACATCGTCGACATCGCCGGGCGCGATGCCGGCCTTGCCGAGCACCAGGTCGACGCCGCGGAAGAACCCCTCGAGAAGATTGTCGTGGGTGGTCAGCGTCTTGTCGACGTAGGACCGGCCGTCGGAGGCCAGCAGCACGGCGTCGGTGAAGGTTCCGCCAATGTCGATGGCGAGCGAATAGCGTGTCATGTCGGGTACTCCGTGCATCCCATGTCTGTGGATATGGCGCGCGCGGCCTGGGTGACGGCGGCGCAAAGCGGGGCCGGCGGTTCGGCGGGAAGTTCCTGCAGCGAACCGGCGACGGTGATGGTGGCGACGAACCTGTTCTCGAGGTCGAAGATCGGCGCCGAGATGGCGTTCACGCCTCTCAATGTCTCCTCCGGCGCCACGGCCCAGCCGGTCTTGCCGGCGCGGGCGATTTCGGCCTTGAGGCGTTCGGGATCGAAGGCCTCTCCATTGGCCTTCGGCGGGTGCTGAGCCGCCAGTTGCGCCGGCAGCAGGGCGGGATCGCCGAAGGCCAGCGCGACCTTGCCCTGCGCCGAGGCATGAAACGACAGAAGCGCGCCGGGCTTGGTGACGATCTGCACCGGGGATTCGACGCGGACGATGTCGACCACGCGCATGCCGCCGTCCTCGGGAATGGAGAGCGTGCAGGTGAGCCCCACCTTGTCGCGCAACTGCATCATCACCGGCCGCGCGGTGCTGGTGAGCTGGGTTCCGTCGGCAATCGCCTGGCCGACATGGAACAGCTTGAGCGTCAGCCGGTAGCGCTCGGTCAGCGGATCCTGGCGGACATAACCGATGTTGCACAGCGTCTGCAGGTAGCGGTAGACCTTGGCCCGCGGCATGCCCAGCCGCCGCGCCAGGTCCGTCACCCGCACGTCCTCGGACATGGGCGCCATTTCCTCGATGATCTGGAAGGCGGCGATGGCCGAATGGTTGTTGATCTTGCTGGTGTCCTTCATGTCACTATCCCGGAAACAGGCCTGGCAGCGTCAGCGTGAGCGCCGGCACGAAAGCCACCAGGGCGAGGATGATCAGCGAGATCCCGATCATCGGCAGGATCGCGACGGCCACTTTCTCAAGCGGCGTCTTGCCGATGGCCGAGACGATGAACAGGCACAGGCCGACGGGCGGGGTGATCATGCCGATCATCAGGTTGAGCACGACCATGACGCCGAACTGGACCGGGTCGATGCCCAGGAGCGGAAACAGCTCGTTGAGGATCGGCATCACCAGGACGAGTGCGGCCAGCGGCTCGAGGAACAGGCCGAGGACCAGGAGCACCAGGTTGAGGAGCAGGATCAGCACGAAGGGTTCCGAACTGATGGCGAGCATCTGGGCGGCGATCTCGCGCGGGATGTTCTCGATGCCGAGGATGAAGGAGGTCATGCTGGCCATGGCGACGATCAGCATCACGCCGGCGGTCATGGTGGCGGCCTCGTAGAAGGAGGCGATGACCTTGCGCGCGTTGAGCGTGCGGTAGAGCAGGAGGCCCACCGCCAGCGCATAGACAACGGCAACGGCGGCGGCTTCGGTGGGCGTGAAGACACCCGAGCGGATGCCGCCGACGATGATCACCGGCAACAGCAGCGCGGGCAGCGCCTTGATCGCCAGCGGCCAGCGCTCGGCGGCGGGAATGGCGGCCGGCAGCGGGTGATCCTCGCGCCGCGCCTTGACCAGGACATAGACGAGCAGGCCGCCGCACAGCGCGAAGGCGGGAATGATGCCGGCCAGGAACAGGTCGGCGATCGAGGTGCCGGTCAGCACGCCATAGAGAATGAGCGCGAGCGACGGCGGCACCAGCGGCCCGAGAATCGAGCCCGCGGCGGTGAGCGCGGCGGCATATTCCGGCCTGTAGCCGTCGCGCTGCATCGCCGGGATCATGACGCTGCCGATCGCCGAGGCTTCGGCGGTGGCGGCGCCGCTGACGCCCGAGAACATCATGCTGGCGAGCACGTTGACGGCGGCGAGCCCGCCGCGGACCCGGCCCACCAGCATCTGGGCGAAACGGACGATCTGGCGGGTGAGATCGGCCGAGTTCATCAGATTGCCGGCCAGGATGAAGAAGGGAATCGTGAGCAGCACGAAATTGTCGATGCCGGCGATCATCTTCTGGGGAAAGCCGATCAGCAAATGCAGCTGGTCGTTGACGATCAGATAGGTGAGCGAGGACAGGCCAAGGCTGAAGGCGATCGGAATGCCGATGACCATGAAACCGAGGAAGGAGAGGAGATAGAGAGTCACAGGCTTGGACCTCCCTGGTGCGCGGCAAGATCATCGAGCGACTGCCCGTTTGCCCAGGCGCGCGCGAACAGCACGATGTCGGCTATGATGCGCAGCGACAGCAGGGTCATGCCGAGCGGCAGCGCGAAATAGACCCAGAACACCCGCGGCGCTTCCGGCGCGTCGGCTCCGAACAGGTCCTCGAGGATGAAGCTGAACGCCGGGATCGGCTGCGATCCGGCGATGTCGGCGAAGATATAGCCGTACCAGGCAAGGGTCAGGCACAGCGCCACCGAGAGCAGGCTGCCGAGGATCGCCAGCATCAGCGCCGGCACCCGCGGCAGCGCATTGGCCAGGATCGACAGCGCGGCAATCTCGCCGCGCTCATAGGCGAAGAGCATGGCGAGGAACGACGCCCAGATCAGCAGGTAGCGGCACAGCTCCTCCGACCACAGAAGCGAAGAATTGAAGCCGTAGCGCATGATCACCTGCGCCACCATCACCGTCAGCAGCAGCGCCATCAACGCGACGAGAAGCGCCTTGAGACCGGTGCGAAAGGCATGATGAAAGGCTGACATTGTCACGACATCCACTCCTCTTGATGGCCGCATCTTGGCGCATTGGCGCGCGTTTACCGGGGGCCCGGCACTAGGGTGCCGGGCCGTTCCTGCTTGGGACAGGAGGTTAAGTCAAACGATCAGTCGAAATCGGCTTCCTGGTATTCGGTGAGGTGCTTGTAGTCCTCCCGAACCGGAGCAAACACATCGAGATTGAGCGCAACCTCGTCGCCGATGGCTTCCCCGCAATGGACGACATCGGGGGGAATGCGGACCATCTCTCCGGCGCCCACCTCGACCACGTCCTCGCCGATCTCGAAGCGGACGCGTCCGGACACGACATAGGCCAGTTGCTCGAAGGGGTGGGAATGGGGTTTCTTCTCCATTCCCGGCTCGAGCCAGTTCATCACCATCAGCGCATTGTCGCCGCGGAAGGCGGTTCGCGACACTCCGTCGCGAACCTGTTCCCGGGGAAGCCTGTCCCAGCCATAGACCTTGGTTGACGCCATGGCGGTCACTGGCCCTTTGCGAAGGCTTCGTCGAACTTGGCGATCAGCGGATCCTTTTCCTTCCAGGTGGTCACCACCGGGGCGGTCAGGGCCTTGAGATCGTCAAGGTCGCCGAGCTTGTTGATGGTCACGCCATTGGCTTCGAGGAAGGTCACCGTCTCGGCGTCCTGGGTCGCCGCCAGCGCATAGGCCTCGGTGGTGGCTTCCTTGCCGGCCGCTTCGACCGACGCCTTGTCCGCGTCGCTCAGCTTGTCCCAGGCGGCGCCCGAGATCATGATGACGCCGGGCCAGAAATAATGGCCGGTGAGCGTGACTTGCTTGGCGGCGTTGAACAGGCTTTCCGACTTGATCGAGGAGACGTTGATCTCGACGGCGTCGATGGTGCCGGTTTCGAGCGCCGAATAGACCTCGCCGTAAGCCATGCCGATCGGGTTGACGCCGATGGTCTCCCAGATCGCCTTGTGCAGCGGGATCGGCACGATGCGGGTCTTGAGGCCCTTGAAGTCGGCGAGGCTGGTCACCGGCTTGTCCTTGGAGAGGAAGTGGCGCAGGCCGGCATCGACGAAGCCGACGCCCTTGATCTTCTTGTCGCCGAGCGTGGCGAGCAGTTCGTCGCCGAGGTCGGAGGTCAGCACCGCCGAAAGCTGCTCGTAGCTCGACACGGTGAAGGGCTGCTGCAGGGCGTCGAACGAGGCGGCGCCGAGAACCAGCGGCAGGGTCGCCGAGGAGACCAGCGCCCCGTCGATCAGGCCGATCTGGATGCCTTCGAGCAATTGCTTGTCATCGCCGAGCTGGCGGTCGCCATAGACCTCGATCTTGACATTGCCGTCGGTCTTCTCGGCGACCTTCTTGGCGAAGATCTCGAGCCCGGTCTGGAAAATGTGGGTCGACGCCGCGGCGTGGCCCATCTTCAAGGTCACCTCCTGCGCGCCGGCCAGCGAGGGCAGCACCAGCAGGGCGAGGCCTGCCATTACAGATAATTTCGTCATTCCATCCTCCCAAAATTGTTTCACTCAATGAAACAGTACGATGCAGAGTGAAACAGAATGGGAGTCGAGTCAAGTGCCCGGATGCGCCGGCGCCGCCGCCAACGGCGCTTCATCCGGAAAAAATCGCGTTTCTGGCGACAGGGATTTTTCGGCCTACCACCCCTGCCGTGATTGCTGCACCGCACGTGCAAGCGGGAGTGGCGGCGGACAACCGCGCGGTGACAATGGCCGGCGCGAGTCTGAGGTATCCGGGTCTCGGCAGGAATTCCTCTCCCCTGGAGAGCAGGGGTTAGGGTGGGAGTCGCGAGCGCAGCGAGGCGGAAACCGCCCCCACGGCTCTGTCCCGGCTTGCCGG
>NZ_JRJG01000148.1 GCF_000759435.1 Hoeflea sp. BAL378 | reverse complement strand
GCTCCTCGGCCCGGTACCAGAAATTGAGCGGCAGCAGGATGGCGCCGATCTTCGAGGTAGCGAAGTAGAGGCAGAAATAGTCGGCCGTGTTGTAGCCGAGCACGGCGACGCGGTCGCCATGCCCGATGCCGGCGTTGAGCAGCGCATGCGCCAGCCGGTTGGTGCGGCGGTTGACCTCGTCATGACTGAGCCGCTCGCTTTCGCTCACGAGCGCCAGCTTGTCCGGGATCGACCGGGCATTGAGCCGCACGATGTCGCCAACCGTCATCAGTCTGTTCACGTCGTTCATGGCCTGTCCTAAAGTTCGAAAACGCGGGCGGCGTTGCCTCCCAGCCACTTGTCGATCACCGCATCCTTGAGCGGCAGGGCGCGCACCTCGTCGATCAGCGCGGCGATCGTTGTGCCGAGCAGCGTCCAGGTCGAGCCGAAGATCACCTTGTCCTGCAGCATGCGGTTTCCGTAGTAAAGCAGCGGCTCCCAGCCGGAGGAGGGGGCGGTGAAGTGCTTCGGGCGGTGCGCCGAGATGTCGAGATAGACGTTGGGATGGCGCCAGGCGACCATCACGCCGTCCGCCACCCAGGGCCAGCAGGCGTGCAGGACGACGATCTTGAGCTTCGGGAAGGCGTTCGCCATGGCGTCGATGTAGCGCGGATGGCCGATGTCGTAGGGCACGACCTTCCACCAGTTGATGCCGCCGTGGAGGAGGATCGGCACGCCCAGCCGCTCGGAATTGGCGAAGACGCGCGACAGCCGGCCCTCGGTCGGCAGCAGCTTCTGCTTGAACGGCGACAGCACGAAGCCGCGCATGCCGAGCTCGCGCACGCTGCGCTCCATGTCGTCGACGGAGGCGTCGTCCCAAGGATCGACGCCGCCCATGCCGACCAGGCGGGGATCCTTGGCGACGAAGGCCGCCACCGCCTCGTTGGTGCTGGTCTCGACGCCGACCGACTTGGCGTAGAGCTCGTTGTAGACCACCGCCTTGTCGACCTTGCCCTCGTCGAGCATGGCGAAGAACGCAGCATCGGTCGGGCACATCCTGCGGCCGGCCTCCATCGCCTCCGCCTCGATCTGGGCGCGCGACTTGCCCACCACCGCCGCCGGGTTGAAGTGCTCGAGATAGCCGTCCATGCGGGCAAGCGTCTGCTGGGCGCGGGCGAAGGCCTCCGGCGAGGGAACGAAGCTCGATATGGCGTCAACGATCATGTCTGCTTTTCCTTGGTCTTGGCGTTGGCGGATGCCCGGGCGCGGGCGGAGAGGACCCGCCCCATCGAGGCCAGGCCGCGGGGAAGGACAATGGTGACGATGAGCAGCACCGCGCCGTAGACCAGGAGCTTGACATGCGGGTCCATCTCCAGGATTTCCGGCAGGCCGGTCAGCAGCACCGAGCCGAGCACCGGCCCCCACAGCGAGCCCAGTCCGCCGACCGCCAGCACCACGAACGCCTGGAACGAGGCGGCGAAGAAGGTGAAGGGCTCGGGCGAGATGTACTGGACGATATGGGCGTAGAGCACCCCGCCGACCGAGGCGATGGCGCCCGCGATGGCGAAGGCGGCGACCTTGTAGCGGGTGGTCGAGAAGCCGAGCGACCGGGTCATCATGTCGTCGGACTTGATGCCGCGTAGGATCAGCACGAAATCCGACCGCCGGGCGATGGCCGCCACGATCATCAGCGCCAGGAAGATCGCCGCGGTGATGATGAACATGCCGGACGTGGTGGCGCCGTCGATGGACAGCGCGCCGATGCCGATCTGGCCCGGACGGCTGATGCCGCCCATGCCCATCGGCCCGCCGGTGACGGCGACCCAGTTGTTGGTGACGTCGGAGACGATCATGCCAAGCGCAAGCGTGGCGACGGCGAAATGCAGGTCCCTCGTGCGCAGCATCAGCGGGCCGATAACGACCGAGATCAGGGCGCCGGCGGCCGGCATGACCAGCAGCGCCACGATCATCGGCATCTGGTAGCTGGCGCTGAACGCTGCCGCGCCGTAGGCGCCGAGGCCGTAGAAGGCGCCGAGGCCGAGGTGGAAGTAGCCGGCATAGCCCAGGATGAAGTTGAGGCCGAGGGCGAGGATCGCCCACAGCATCATCAGCATGGCGACGGTGACGTAATAGCCGTTGCCCGTGGCGAGCACGGCGGCCATGGCGGCGAGCAGCAGGAGCCAGGGTAGGAACGCGGTGAGCCTATGCATTGGTCTTCCTCGCGAACAGGCCGGCCGGGCGGATGAGCAGAACGGCGAGCAGGAAGACGAAGCCGAAGGTGTCGCGATAGCCGCTCGATATGTAGCTGGCGCCGAAGGATTCGACCAGGCCGAGCAGAAGCCCGCCGGCGAAGGCGCCCCAGATCGAGCCCATTCCGGCGAAGATGATGACGATGAAGGCCTTGAGCGCAAGCGCCGCGCCCATCGTCGACTGCACGGCGAAGGCGAGCGAGAACAGGGCGCCCGCGAGCCCGGCGAGCCCGGAGCCGATGGCGAAGGCCAGCGCATGGTAACGCTTCACCGGAATGCCCATGAGCTGCGCCGCGAAGGGATTGAGCGCCATGGCGCGCATGATCCGCCCGGGCGAGGTGTGGCTGATGAAGAAGTCGAGCGCAACGGTCGACGCGAGCGCGGTCACCATGATGACGAGCCACATGATCGGGATGCGCGCGCCGAGCAGATCGAGGATGATGTCGGGGCCGCCGGGGGTCTGGCGCGGACTGTCGCCCCAGAGCATCACGGCGGCCGAACTGATGAGCACCACGAGGGCGAGCGACACGATGAGCAGCGCGACCTCCGGGTAGCGGCTCAGCCGCGCGAACACCGCGGCCGAGAAGAAGACGCCCATGGCGATCGCCGCCGCGATCCCGATGAGGAGCGCGAGCGGCAGGGGAACGCCATAGAAGGTCATGAGCGTCAGCGGCAGCATGGCGGCGACCATCAAAGGTTCGCCATGGGCGAAGTTGGGGACCCGCACAACACTGAAGATCAGCACGAGCCCCACACCGGCCATTGAGTAGATGGTGCCTTGGGCCAGTCCGTTGACGATGTCCTGCATCAGTCCACGAAGCCCACTGGGACGAAGCGGCCGTCGCGCCATTCCCGCACCACCAGCGCGAAGTAGGACTGGTGCTCCCGGAATGCCCGCCCGCCTTCCTGCGGGATCATCGGCTCGATGATCTCGGACACCTCGGCGACGGTGATGTCGTCCAGCACCTTGCGGATGGCGGGAATGTCGTCGACCGTGCCGGCCTTCTCGATGGCGCGGGCCAGGATGAAGAAGCCGCCATAGGCGCTGAGCGAGGTGGCGCCGCTTTCCTCGCCGAATTTCGCCTTGTAGGCATCGGCGAAGGCCTTGGCCTTCTCGGCGTTGCGGCCGCCCTCGATCAGGTCGCCGGCGAGCGGCACGAACAGGTCGCGTGCGTTGGTCATGGCGGCGTCCGCCTGGGCCTCAATCACGTCCTTGGCGACGATGCCGGAGGAGGAGACGATGAGGCCGGTATAGCCGAGATCGCGCGCCTGCTTGATGGCCCGTGCCACGTCGCTGCCGTAGCCGCGGATGTTGATGACATCGGGATTGCCGCGCAGGATCGCGGTGAGCTGCGGGCCGAACTGGGTGGCGCCGAAGGAGAACTCCTCCTCGCCGACGACTTCCATGCCTGCTTCGCCGAACAGTTCCTTCAGGCGCGGGGTCTGCTGGACGAAGCCGCCATGCTTGTTGTCGGTCAGGACGCCGACCCGCTTGATCCCCTCCTGTCCCTTGATGAAGGTGACGGTGGATTCGGTGTACTGCGCCACGGCGACGCGCGGATGGTAGATCGCCTTGTCCTCTTCGGTGAAGAACAGCGCCGCGCCCATGACGATGCTGATGAAGTCCTCGCGCTCGCGCACGATCGGCAGATAGGCGCCGGTGACCGCGCTCGACAGCGAGCCGACCATCAGCACCGGCTTGCCGTAGGAGATCATCTTCTGCACCGCGGTCACGCCGGCGGTGGCCTGCGAGCGGTCGTCATGGGTGTCGAGTTCGACCGTGTAGGTGGTGTCGCCCACCTTGAGGCCGCCGGCCTCGTTGATGTGCTCGACGGCGAGCTTGACGGCGTTGGCTTGGGCCACGCCGACGGTCTGGCCGGGGCCGGTCAGCGATTCCAGATCGTAGATGGTGAGTGTTTCCTGCGCCGCGGCTGTCCCCGCGGACGCGAGCGTCGCGGCCGCGAACCCTGCCGCGATGGCAAAATGCCTGAACGATTTCATGTAATTCATTTCGAACCCCCTGTTGCAGTGTTATCCGAGATAGATCTTCATGACGTCGGAGCCGACGAGCTCCTCGGTGGCGCCGGAAGCGGCGATGCGCCCGTCGACGAGAATGTGCGCCCGGTCGCAGAGGGCGCGCGTGAGCTGCAGGTTCTGCTCGACCACGATCAGCGACAGGTTCGAGCGGGCGCGCAGGGCCATCAGCGCCTCGGTCATCTGGTCGATGATCACCGGGGCAAGGCCGAGGGTCGGTTCGTCGAGCATGAGGACGGCCGGCGCGGCCATCAGCCCGCGGCCGATGGCGAGCATCTGCTGCTCGCCGCCCGACAGGGAATCGGCGGCCTGCGACAGCCGCTCCCTGAGCCGCGGGAACAGCGTGAGGACATCCTCTAGGATCTCCTGGCGGCGCTCCGGATGGGAGTACCCGCCGAGCCAGAGGTTCTCGGCGACCGAGAGACCGGGAAAGACCTGCCGGCCTTCCGGGACATGGACGATGCCCGAGGCCACGACCCTGTCCGACGACCAGCGCGCCATGTCCTCGTCCCTGAAGCGGACCTCGCCCGCCATCGGCCGCACCAGGCCTGAGATCACCTTGAGCAGCGTCGACTTGCCGGCGCCGTTGGGCCCGACGATGGCCACCGTCGACTGCGCCTCGATGGCGATGGTGACGCCGCGCAGCACGGTGGCGTGGCCGTAGCCGGCCGACAGGTTGTCGATGCGGAGCACGTCAGCCATGGAGTTCCCTCGCGAAACGCTGGCCGAGATAGGCCTCCTGGACGCGCAGGTCGGCCACCGCCTCGGGTCCCTTGCCCTCGAAGATGAGCCGGCCGGAATCGAGCACTAGGACCCGGTCGCACAGCGC
>NZ_JRJG01000147.1 GCF_000759435.1 Hoeflea sp. BAL378 | reverse complement strand
CGCGATACGCGCCAATCGCCGACCTCCCCTCAAGGGGGAGGTGGGGATCCTCCCTATATTTCGGGCGACGCATCCCTATATTCCCGGTGAGGCCCCTCTCACCAACAAGGACGTGATTTCATGACTGACGAGACAAAGTTTCCGCCCGAGAAGAATTTCCCCGCCGGCTACCAGCCGGCCAAGGTCTGGCAGTGGGAGAAGGGCAATGGCGGCCAGTTCGCCAATATCAACCGCCCAATCGCCGGCCCCACCCATGAGAAGGAGCTGCCGGTCGGCAAGCATCCGCTGCAGCTCTATTCGCTGGCGACCCCCAACGGCGTCAAGGTGACCGTGATGCTGGAAGAGCTGCTCGAGGCCGGGCACAAGGACGCCGAATATGACGCCTGGCTCATCAATATCGGCGAGGGCAACCAGTTCGGTTCGGGCTTCGTCGGCGTCAACCCCAATTCCAAGATCCCGGCGCTGATGGACCATGCGCCCAAGGGCGGCGGCGGGCCGATCCGGCTGTTCGAATCCGGCTCGATCCTGTTCTATCTGGCGGAAAAATTCGGCGCGTTCCTGTCCACCGACACCCGCACCCGCGCCGAGACCATGAACTGGCTGATGTGGCAGATGGGCGCCGGCCCCTATCTCGGCGGCGGCTTCGGCCATTTCTACGCCTATGCGCCGATGAAGATCCAGTACGCCATCGACCGCTTCGCCATGGAGGTCAAGCGCCAGCTCGACGTGCTCGACCGGCATCTCGCCGACCACGAATACATGGCGGGCTCGGAGTATTCGATCGCCGACATGGCGATCTGGCCCTGGTACGGCCGGCTGGTCAAGGGCGGCGCCTATGAGGCGGGCGACTTCCTCGAGGTCGACTCCTACAAAAACGTCCTGCGCTGGACCGACCAGATCGGCGAACGCCCGGCGGTCAAGCGCGGCCGCATCGTCAACAAGAGCTTCGGCGAGCTATCGGAACAGTTGCACGAGCGCCATGACGCCTCGGATTTCGCGCTCCGCACCCAGGACAAGCTCGATGCCGGGAAGGACGGCAAAGCCTGATGGCCAAACTGCCCGAAATGACCAAGCACCGCGGAATCCCGTCCGGCCTGCCCGGCACGGGGTTCCAGTTCACCATCCGCCGGGCCAATCCGCGCGGCGTGACGGCGATCTTCAACCGCCGCCGCATGGCCGACCGGACGCCGACGGAGAAGCTCGCCGACATGGCCTTCCTGCACGCGCTCTGGCACCGGTTCGGCGACGAGCCGTTCGAGCGCGGCAATCTCGACGCCGGCCGCATCTCCTGGCTGTTCGGCCGCGAGATCGTGCCCGCCGAGCAGCCCTTCGACCCGCAGTCCTACCAGGCGCTGCTGCGGATCGACGAGCACGTGGCGCGGGCGAGCTATCCGGAAGCCTTCGAGGACGTGCTGGAGGTGTGAAGGGGGCTCGGCCCCTCCGTCCTCCTCGGGCTTGTCCGGAGGATCTGCCGGCCGCTCGGGCGGCACGGGGGCGACATCGGCGAAGGGGCAAGGAAGCGGCTGCGATGTCCGAGGCCGGGTCCCGCCCTCTCCGCCGTCATCCTCGGGCTCGTCCCGAGGATCTACCGGCCGCTCGGGCGGGGCGACATCGGCGCAACGACGCCGGGACAGAAGATCCCCGGGACAGGCCCGAGGATGACGACGGCGAGATTAAGAACGACGGTTACGACCGTGAAGACGACGACAGCAAATACGGGCGGCTTGCCCGCAATCGGGGACGAAGTGCATGTTTTCCAAAATCCTGATCGCCAACCGCGGTGAAATCGCCTGCCGGGTCATCAAGACCGCGCGCAAGATGGGGATTGCGACGGTGGCGGTCTATTCCGACGCCGACCGCAATGCCGAGCATGTGGCGATGGCCGACGAGGCGGTGCATATCGGCCCCCCGCCGGCCAACCAGTCCTACCTGATGGCCGACAAGATCATCGCCGCCTGCAAGGCGACCGGGGCCGAGGCCGTGCATCCGGGCTACGGGTTCCTGTCCGAGCGCGCCTCGTTCTGCCAGGCGCTGGAAGCCGAAGGCATCGTCTTCATCGGCCCGAAGGTGAAGGCGATCGAGGCGATGGGCGACAAGATCACCTCGAAGAAGATCGCGGCCGAGGCCGGCGTCTCCACCGTGCCCGGCCATATGGGCCTGATCTCGGACGAGGCGCATGCGGCCGAAATCGCCGCCGGCATCGGCTATCCGGTGATGATCAAGGCCTCCGCCGGCGGCGGCGGCAAGGGCATGCGGGTCGCCTGGAACGACGCCGAGGCGCGCGAGGGCTTCGCCCGCTCGAAATCGGAAGCGGCGAGCTCGTTTGGCGACGACCGCATCTTCATCGAGAAATTCATCGAGGAGCCGCGCCACATCGAGATCCAGTTGATCGCCGATGGCCATGGCACCGCGCTCTATCTGGGTGAGCGCGAATGCTCGATCCAGCGCCGCAACCAGAAGGTCGTGGAAGAGGCCCCCTCGCCGTTCCTCGACGCGGCGACGCGCAAGGCCATGGGCGAACAGTCGGTGGCGCTGGCCCAGGCGGTCGACTACCAGTCGGCCGGCACGGTGGAATTCATCGTCGACAAGCACCGGAAATTCTATTTCCTGGAGATGAACACCCGCCTGCAGGTCGAGCATCCGGTGACGGAACTGATCACCGGCATCGACCTGGTCGAGCAGATGATCCGCGTCGCCGCCGGCGAGAAGCTCTCGTTCAGCCAGGCCGACGTGAAGCTTAACGGCTGGGCGGTGGAAAGCCGGCTCTATGCCGAGGATCCCTATCGCGGCTTCCTGCCCTCGATCGGCCGGCTGACACGCTACCGCCCGCCAGAGGAAGGCACGCGCGACGGCATCACCGTGCGCAACGACACCGGCGTGACCGAGGGTTCGGAGATCTCGATGTTCTACGATCCGATGCTCGCCAAATTGTGCACCCATGCGCCGACGCGGACCGAGGCGATCGACGCCATGGCCGACGCGCTGGACCGTTTCGAGGTCGAGGGCATCGGCCACAACCTGCCGTTCCTGTCGGCGCTGATGCAGCATCCGCGCTGGCGCGAGGGGCGGCTGTCGACCGGCTTCATCGCGGAAGAATATCCCGAAGGCTTCGGCCCGGTGCCGCCCAACGACGCCACCGTCAAGCGCTTCGCCATCGCCGCACTGCTTCTGAGCCACATCCACGGCGAACGCACCGCGCGCATCTCCGGCGCCCGCTTCAGCCAGGCGGAGAAGCGCGCGCACGAGGAGAAGGTGGTGCGCATCGCCGGCCAGGAGATCACCGGCCATATCGAGCACACCGGCGACGTCTTCGTCGTCCGCCTGCCTGGCCGCGAGCCGATGGAGGTTTCCACCGACTGGACGCCCGGCGCCCGGCTCGCCCTGTTCGACATCGACGGCGCGAGCCACGCCATCAAGGCGGAGCCGGCGGACGCCGGCTGGCGGCTCAGGCAATTGGGCGTCGACGTGCGCGTCCAGGTGTTCCCGCCCCGGATCGCCGAACTGGCGCGGCTGATGCCCGAGAAGACCGCGCCCGACACCTCCGCCTTCCTGCTGTGCCCGATGCCCGGCCTGATCGTGTCGATCGCCGTCAACGAGGGCGACGAGGTGCAGGAGGGCCAGACGCTGGCCGTGGTCGAGGCGATGAAGATGGAAAACGTGCTGAAGGCCGAACGCAAGGGCGTGGTCTCCCGCATCCCGGTCAAGCCCGGCGACAGCCTGGCGGTGGACGAGATCATCATGGAGTTCGCGAAGTGACAGCTGCTCAGAGTTCAACCTCCCCCTCGAGGGGGTCCGCAGGACGGGACGAGACCCGTGGCTCGGCCCCGGGGAGAGACAAGCCGGTCGCGCAGCGGACGGCGCAGGCGATCCGGGTGGGGGTCCCGAACCACGCCGCGCTCGCCCATGGCATCGAGGGGACACCGGCGGCGCCGGGCGTGGTGCGCCACACGTCCTGCATTTCCACCGGACCGAGATCCACCCCC
>NZ_JRJG01000146.1 GCF_000759435.1 Hoeflea sp. BAL378 | reverse complement strand
CGCGAGGCGGCGCGATAGCCGCCGGTCCATTTGGTCAGCGACAGGAACACATCGCAGGTCGATCCTCCGGTGCCGGCCGACCAGCGGCCGATCAGCGCCTCGCGGGTGAGCTCGGGCGCATTGGCCGCGGCCACTTCCGGCGCGACCGTGGGGGTCGGCGCAGTCGGCGCCGCGGGGAAGGAAGTGGGGGAATTCATGTCCGTGCCCGTGCCGGGGGGCGGGAGCTGGCCCGACTGCACGCCGCCGACCGGCGCCGGCATCAGCGGCGCCGGCTGCTGCTGGGTGTTCAGTCCGCCGAACGATGTCCGCTGGCATCCGCCAAGCACCGCGGCAACCGCGACTGCGACCAGCAAGGTTTGCATCTTCATAAGTAAGCTCCGGTTTGGCGAAACCTGCGCTTCGCTGTTCGTTCATTAAAACCCATAAAATGGTTACGGAATGGTAATTGCAAGGCAGTCCACCCCCTCCTCCCCCGGCAATCAGGCAAAATTCCGGCGCTGATGGCGGCTCTGCACCACTTCTTTCACCCCGGCCGCCCGATTCCGGCGGCCGATGCGCGGAATTCCTGCCCCCCAACGGTTTGCCGGCTCAACCGTTCCCGGCCGCCTGGGCGATTTTTCACGTCGCGCACGGGGGTCCCGGAGATGGCGATGTTAATGGCGGGGGGCGGCCTGGCCGCCTACTTGTCCACGCCCTTGAAGGCTTCCCCGCCCCACAGCGAGGTGACCGCGGCGTCGCGGCCGCAGGCGCGGCGGTAATAGGTGTAGCGCACCGGGCTCTTCCGGTAGAAATCCTGATGGTAGTCTTCCGCGGGCCAGAAGGTCGCGGCCGGCTCGATTTCGGTGACCACGGGCTTGCCCAGCGCCTTCCCGGCTTCAGCTTTCGCCGCCTCGGCCTCGGCCTTCTGCTTGTCATTTAGCGCGTAGACGGCGGTGGTGTAGCTGTGGCCGCGGTCGCAGAACTGGCCGCCACCATCGGTGGGATCGACGGTCCGGAAGAAGGTCGCAAGCAACTCGGCATAGCTCACCACCGCCGGATCATAGGTGATCTGCACCGCCTCGCGATCGCCATTGGCGGTGTGGGATTCGTAGGTCGGATTGTCGGCCTTGCCGCCGATATAGCCCGAGACGGTTGCGGTCACACCCTTGACGTGATCGAAATCCTTCTCGACGCACCAGAAGCAGCCGCCGGCGAACACCGCCGTGCCGCTCTCCTGCGCCCCGGCCGGGGGGACGGCGAGGACGATTGTCATCAGGGCGGATGAAAGCAGCAGTCTGAGCATGGCGGTCTCCTCTTTGGGGCGAGCCTAGGCCAGATCGCGCATTTCGCAACTCACGCCTCCGCACAATGCCGTGAAACCGCGGCCTGCGCGCCCTGTCTCAGGCGGTGGCGTCGAACGCGTCCAGCGCCTCGGCGCCATAGATCATCGACGGCCCGCCGCCCATATAGACCGCCACCCCGATGGTCTCGACGATCTCCTCGCGGGTGGCGCCGTGCTTGCGCGCGGCCTTGGCGTGGAAGGCCAGGCAGCCGTCGCAGCGCGCCGCAATGCCGATGGCGAGCGCGATCAGCTCCTTGGTCTTGGAATCGAGCACGCCCGGCGCGATCGCCGCCTGTGCCAACTGGCCGAACGCCTTGGACTGTTCGGGCAAGGCCTTGCGCAATTCCGCCATGCGCGCGTTGGTCTGATCGGTGAAGCTGGTCCAGTCGGTTGCGGCCATGGGCGTCTCCCTGTGCGTGATCGATGGGTCGGGTGATCGGAGACCCATCCCTAGCAGCCCGGTCGGAGGGAGGACTTGATTGCGGTCAAACGGCGCGCGAAATCCCTGCGCCATGGTGACGCGCCGGACACTGCCGGCGGCCCCGCCTATCCGTGGGTCGGCCAGGCCCTGTGCTCGTCGTCGATGACAAAGACATGCCGATGCCGCGCATCGGCAGCGGGATGTTCCCGCAGATGCGGATGGTCCGCCGGCAGGTCGGCATGCCGGTGCTCGACCACCAGGGCATCGCCGGCGGGCCAGACCAGCACGGCCGCCAGCGCGCCGGCCAGGCCGATGGCTCCGAGGATCGCCATCGCTTCCCCCAGTCCCAGACCCGCGCCCGCCCATCCGGCGATCGGATAGGTCACCAGCCAGCACAGGTGCGACAGGGTGAACTGGGCCGCAAACAGCGCCGGACGGTCCTCCGCATGGGCCGAAATGCGCAGCAACCGGCCGGACGGCGTCAGGATCGCCGCATAGAACATGCCGCTCAGCACCCAGAGCAGGAACAGCACGGTCCACGACGGCAGGCCGTACAGCATCTGGTAGAGCCCGTGGCCACAGGTCAGGCCGGCCAGCAGGATGCCTGCCGCCAGCATCAAGGCGCGATCGGGCCAGGTTTCGAGCAGCCGTGGCAGGGCCAGGGCCGCGAGCATGGATCCGCCCCCGAACGCCGCCATCATCATCGCCACCGCGGCGCCGCCCCCGCCATAGCCGGAGCGGACGATGACCACCGTGTTGACCAGCACGAAGGCGCCTGCGGCGGCGGCCGAAAGATTGAGCGCCAGCAGCCCGCGCAACCGGGGCGTCGCCACATAGATGCGGATGCCGCGGGTCAGGCGGTCGAGAAAGGACCTCTGCCGGGCGCCTGCCGGCGTGGCCGGAATGACGGCCGTGAAGACCAGCCATGCCGAACCGATGAAGCCCACGACCGTGCCGGCGAACAGCCAGTGAAAGCTGACAAGGACGAGCAGCAGCCCCGCCAGCGCCGGGCTCAGCAGGTTCTCCAGGTCATAGGCCAGCCGCGACAGCGACAGGGCTTTCGTGTAGTCGCGCTCGTCGGGCAGGATCTCGGGAATGGTGGCCTGGAACGCGGGCGTGAACGCCGCGGACGCCGCCTGGAGCACGAAGACCAGCGCATAGATTTGCCAGACCGCGTCGATGAACGGCAGCAGCAGCGCCGCAACCGCGCGGACGATGTCGGCGCCGATCAGCAAGCCTTTGCGCGGCCAGCGCGCGGCGAGCGCATTGGCGACCGGCGCCAGGCCGACATAGGCGATCATCTTGATGGCGAACACGGTTCCCAGCACGGCGCCGGCCCGGTCGCCGGAGAGGTCGTAGGCCAGCAGGCCGAGGCCGACCGTGAGAAGCCCGGTGCCGACCAGCGCGATCACCTGTGCGGAAAACAGGCGCAGATAGGCCGGATTTCTGAAAACCTCGATCATGGCGTCCCCCTGGCGCGTTCGACCCGATGGCTTCGAAGCTCCCCTGCATACCGTATCCGGCCTGGCGCATCCAGCCGCCGGATCGGCGGCGGCGCCGCTCGTTCGAACGGCGACGACCGGTCTCCGGCATCCCCCGCGCCGCGCCGGGGGCCCATGGGGACCCGCCTGCAGGGCGTGTCCCTGGCCTTCGCCATTAATCGTATCGTAATTCAAAACTGCTAGATCTGGCGTTTCGGCGTGGTGCGCAGGGCGCATCGGACTGAGCGCCGCAAGGGACGTGATCATGAAGAAGGCCATTGATCCGCCCGTCGAAGGGCCCGCCAGAAAATCCTCGCCTGCCACCCGCATGAGCCGGCAGACGCCGATGGACCGGCTGCTGGAAGCGAACGCCCGCGTGCAGATGGACGCGGCGGGGGCAGCCGTCCCGGAACAGCCGCCCGACGTGCCTTTCCGGGGCCTGCAGCAGAGCCCGGACGAAGAGCGGCTGCTGTTCCGCGCGATGATCGACCAGGTTCCCGACTACCTCTTCGTCAAGGATCCCGAGAGCCGCTTCGTCATCGCCAACCGCGCCGTGGCCGCCGATCTCGGCCGCGAGCCGGACGACCTCATCGGTCTCACCGATTTCGATCTCCACCAGCATGCGCTGGCCGGGAAATTCTTCGCCGACGAACAGGCCGTCATCCGCTCCGGCAAGCCGCTCATCGACATCGAAGAAATGGTGGTCGATTTCGAGGGCAAGGAGAAATGGTTCGCAACCTCGAAAGTGCCGCTGCGCGACGGCCACGGCCGCGTCATCGGCCTCGTCGGCGTCTGCCGCGACATCACCGACCGCAAGCAGGCCGAGGCGCAGATGCAGTTCATGGCGCTGCACGACGCGCTGACCGGCCTGCCGAACCGGACCCTGTTCATGGACCGCCTGGCCCAGGGCATCCTGCAGGCCGGCCGGACCGGCCAGCGGCTGACCGCGATCTTCATCGATCTCGACAATTTCAAGACCGTCAACGACAGCCTGGGCCACACCGCCGGCGACACGCTGCTCAAGGTGCTGGCCGAACGCATGGTTGCCGCGGTGCGCGCCTGCGATACGGTGGCCCGACTCGGGGGCGACGAATTCGTCATCCTGCTGGCCGACCAGGACCGCCCCGCCACCGCGTCGACGCGCGTGCTCGAGAAGATCCGCATGGCGATCGCCGAGCCGGTGATGATCAAGGGCCAGTCGTTTCGCGTCACCGGCAGCATCGGCGTGGCGGGCTATCCCGAGGACGGCGCCGACGCCGACGCGCTGCTGCTCAACGCCGACATCGCCATGTACGAGGCCAAGGCCAGCGGCCGCGACAATTTCCGGTTCTACAGCAAGGGCATCGACGAGGCGGCGCGCGAACGCCGGCTGCTGCAGGATCATCTCCTGGGAGCGATCTCCAGCAACGAGTTCGCGCTGCTCTACCAGCCGCAGGTCGACCTGGAGACCGGGCGGATTTTCGCCGTCGAGGCGCTGGTGCGCTGGAACCACCCGACGCTGGGCCAGATCTCGCCGGCGAGGTTCATCCCGCTGGCCGAGGAGAACGGCGTGATCGTCGCGCTCGGCGAATGGGTGCTGCGCGAGGCCTGCCGCCAGAATAGGGCCTGGCAGGATGCCGGCCTGCCGCCGATCACGGTCTGCGTCAATGTCTCGGCGCGGCAGATGAGCGAGGGCGACTGGGTTGGCCAGGTCACCGAGATCCTGCGCGAGACCGGGCTTGCCGCGCGCCATCTCGAGCTCGAGCTCACCGAGACCATGCTGATGCATGACGTCAACCAGGCGATTGCGGTGATGAAGGAGCTGCAGGCGCTGGGCGTGAATTTCTCCATCGACGATTTCGGCACCGGCTATTCGAGCCTGAGCGCCCTGAAAAGCCTGCCTGTCGTGCGCATCAAGATCGACCGCTCCTTCATCTCCAACCTGACCACCGACACCGACGACCAGAACATCGCCCGGGCGGTCATCCTGCTCGGCCAGAAGCTCAACATCAGGGTGATCGCCGAGGGGGTGGAGACCGAAGAGCAGCTTGCCTTCCTGCGCGACAACAACTGCCACGAGGTCCAGGGCTACTATTTCAGCAAGCCGGTTGCGCCCGAGGGCATTGCCGCGCTGCTCGGCCGCGACACCGCCTTTCTCTGAACCTCCGCGCCGTCGGGCTCATCCGGCAGGCTTGCGAGCCGCACCCGTCCAATCAGGCCGTTGATATTGTCCGCAGGACTAAATAGAGACAGGATCCAGGGCGGGACGCGGCGGGCGTCCGAACAATCTGGCCGCGGCCAGGGAAAGATCTGTCTCGCATGACGCTTCCCAACGACCTCAAAGCCTCCACCATCGCCGCCCAGGCCGGCGGCGCCATCGACATGCCCTCGGGCGGCGTGGTGCCGCCGGTGCAGCCCTCGACCACCTTCGTCCGCGACGAGGACTACGCGCTGGTCAATCCGGACAACATCTATGCGCGCGACAATTCCGACATCGTCCGCATCACCGAAAACGTGCTGGCCCGGCTCGAGGGCGCCGAGGAGGGGCTGCTGTTCCCCTCCGGCATGGCGGCGATCGCGGCGCTGATGCGCACGCTGCCCGCCGGCGCCGTCATCCTGGCGCAATCGGGCATCTACTGGGGCACCACCAAATGGCTGCGCGATTTCTCCGCCCGCCGCGGCATTGCGCTGCATGAGGTCGACGCCAGCGATGCGCAAGCGCTCGAGGCGGCCTGCGCCGAACTCAAGCCGGACCTGGTGTTCATCGAGACCCCGTCGAACCCCTGGCTCAAGACCGTCGACATCGCCCATGCGGCGTCCTGCGCGCATCAGGCCGGCGGGCTGCTAGCGGTCGATTCCACCGCCGCCACGCCGGTGCTGCAGCGGCCGCTGGAGCTCGGCTGCGACATCGTCATGCATTCGGCCACCAAGGGCATCAACGGCCATTCCGACGTGCTGGCGGGCGTGCTCGCCACGTCCAAGCCGGCGGCGAAGATCTGGACCGACATCAAGGCCGACCGCCACGACGCCGGCGCCGTGATCGGCCCCTTCGAGGCCTGGCTCCTGCTGCGCGGCATGCGCACTCTGCCGCTCCGGGTCGAGCGGATGAGCGCCTCGGCGCTGAAGATCGCCACCTGGCTGAGCGCCCACCCGAAGGTGACGGACGTCTACTATCCCGGCCTCGAGAGCCATCCCGGCCACGCCATCGCCGCCCGCCAGATGCAGGGAGGCTACGGCTGCCTGTTCTCGTTCCTGGTCGAGGGCGGCGCGGCCGAAGCGCTCGCCGTGGTGGGCAGGCTGAAGCTGTTCCACCGCGCGACATCATTGGGCGGCGTCGAGAGCCTGGTCGAGCACCGCCACACCATCGAGCCCCACACCGGCATCCCGCCCAGCCTGATCCGCGTCTCCGTCGGCATCGAGGACGCCGGCGACCTGATCGCCGATCTGGAGCAGGCGCTGGGGTGAGGCAGGCGGCTCCCTGATCTCCCCCCTTGCGGGGGAGATGT
>NZ_JRJG01000145.1 GCF_000759435.1 Hoeflea sp. BAL378 | reverse complement strand
GGCCGTCGCCGCCCTGCTGGCCGCCACGGCCTATCTGATGATTTCGGGCGGCAGCGTCTCCACCCAGCGCGCCTGGATGATGCTCGCCATCATGCTGGTGGCCGTGCTCGCCGACCGTCCGGCGCTGACCATGCGCAATGTGGCGCTGGCCGCCATCCTGATCATCGCCATCACGCCCTCGGCGGTGGCGGGCCCGAGCTTCCAGATGTCCTTCGCCGCCACCGCCGCGCTGATTGCGGCCTATGCGGTGCTTGCGGCGCGCAAGGGCGCGCAAAGCCAGCCGGCAGGCGCCTTCGCCGGTCTGGCGCCGGTCCGGTGGATGCTGCCGGTCCTCAAGGCCGTGCTCGGCCTCGCCATCACCTCGCTGGTGGCGGGGCTCGCGACCGGCCTGTTCTCCGCCCACCATTTCCACCGGGTGGCCGGCAACGGCGTCCTGGCCAATCTCCTGGCCATGCCCCTGGTCACCTTCGTGGTGATGCCCGCCGGCGTGCTGGCGCTCCTGACGATGCCCTTCGGCCTCGATGAATGGCCGCTGCGGCTGATGGGCAAGGGAGTGGAGGGCGTGATCGCCGCGGCGCTTTATGTGCAGAGCCTTGGCGGCGACTTCGTCGTCGGACAGATCCCGCTCGCCGCCACCGTGATGGCCGGGAGCGGCTTCATCGTGCTGGTGTTCCTGAGAAGCCGGCTGCGGCTCGGCGGCCTCGCCCTGATCGGGCTGGGCGCCCTGCTGGCGCTGCCGCCGCTGCGCGGCCCGGGTCCCGACATCCTGGTGAGCGAGGACGGCGGCCTCGTGGCGCTCGCTGGGCCCGGCGGACTGGCGAGCAACGCCGCGCGGCCGAACGAATTCGTGTTCCGGCAATGGCAGACCGCGCTCGGCGATCGGCCGCATGTCACGCCGGCCGTCGCCAAACCCGCCCGATCCGCGGCAACCGGCCTAGAAGCCGGAAGGACCGGGGCCGAGGAGGAGGACAGCGAAGGAACGCAGCACCGGAAGGCGGACGGGGAAGGGGCGGCCACGACAGCGGCGGAAAAGGAGAGCCCCAACCTCGGAGCGGCGGAGAGGGAGACCGCCAAGACCGGAGCGGTGGAAAGGGAGACCGCCAAGGCCGGAGCGTTGGAACGAAAAGTTCCGCAACCCGCCGGCGATCCGAGGATTCTCGATCACCTGCTTGCCAGGGCGGCCGGCGATCCGTCCCGTTTTCACTGCGCCGGACGCGGCGTCTGCGCCGCCCTTCACCGCCAGGCGCGCATCATCGCCCTCAAAGACGCCGCGCTTGTCGGCGCGGCTTGTGACACGGCCGATCTCGTGGTGGTGGCGGCTCCCATTCACATGCGCGTCTGCCGCTCGGGCGCCACGCTGGTGACATCCCGCAGCCTGCGCACCTCCGGCGCGCTGACAATCCGCATCTGGCCAGATCCGACGTCCGCAGAAGCGTCAGCGCGGCCGCAACCTCGGTCGCAGGCAAGCGCACCGCCGCAGCGGACAGCAGGAGACCGCGCGCGGCCCGAATTCGCCGTCACGGCGGCGCTCGGCGGAATCATCCGCCCCTGGACCATCCAGCGCTATTACGACTGGCGCAGCCGAAGCTACGATCTGCCGGAGTGAGCCGAGCGGACCGGGGGAGCGAGTCGCACGGACAGCCGCGCACGGACCCGTCTCAGTGGTAGCGGCGGATCAGCCCGACCAGCTTGCCCTGCACCTTGACCCGGTCGGGCCCGAAAATGCGGGTCTCGTAGGCCGGGTTGGCGGCCTCGAGCGCAATCGAGGCGCCCTTGCGGCGGAAGCGCTTGAGCGTGGCTTCCTCGTCGTCGACCAGGGCGACGATGATGTCTCCGGGGCTCGCCGTCGAGACATTGCGGATCACCACCGTGTCGCCGTCGAAGATCCCGGCCTCGATCATCGAATCGCCCTTGACCTCGAGCGCATAGTGCTCGCCGGGGCCGATCATTTCGGAAGGAACGGTGATGTTGTGGGTGTTGTTCTGGATCGCCGAGATCGGAACGCCGGCGGCGATGCGGCCCATCATCGGCACCTGGGTGACCTCGGAGGCCTCGTCATTGGCGGGTTCAGTGCGGCGCAGCGGCTCGGGCGCCTTGCCCAGGCTGCCCTCGATGACGCTGGGTGAGAACCCGCGCCGCGGCTGCAGATTGGCCTGATAGCTGTCGGGCAGCTTGATCACTTCCAGAGCGCGGGCGCGGTTCGGGAGCCTGCGGATGAAGCCGCGTTCCTCGAGCGCCGTGATCAGCCGGTGAATGCCGGATTTCGACGCGAGGTCGAGCGCATCCTTCATCTCGTCGAAGGAGGGGGGAATGCCGCTTTCCTTCATCCGCTCGTTGATGAACAGAAGCAGTTCGTGTTGTTTGCGCGTCAGCATCGTTGCGGCACCCCTGCGGCCGGCGCGGCGGCCGGTATGAAACAAAACCAGAACCTAGGTATCATGTTCCATATGTGTTCCGCAAGGGGTAAAGAAACAATGAAAGAACATCAGGGGCGCAAAACAAGCACATCGCAGGCCGAGCCGGCCTTGGCCGCAGGCGCAAAGGGCGGACGGATGATCAGGCAGCGTGCGTCGGCGAAGACCTTCATCAGCGACGAATCCTGCCGCGCCATCGGCGTGGCCACGAGGGTGCCGTCCGCATCCGTCGCCAGCTCGCCGCGCAGGTAATCCTGGCGTTCCGCATTTTCCGGCAAGTCACTGGCGAGAATGGCCTTTCGGAACCGGTCCGGATCCGGCCTGCCGCCGAGCCGCGCCACCAGCGGCTCCAGGAACAGATGCGCGCAGACGAGGCTCGAGGCCGGGTTGCCGGGCAGGCCGAGCACGCGCATGGCCCCCAGGCTGCCCGCCATCAGCGGCTTGCCCGGGCGCATGGCGATCTTCCAGAAATCGAGCGTCATGCCGCGCGCGATCATCGCCTTCTGCACCAGGTCGTGGTCGCCCACCGAGGCGCCGCCGATGGTCACCAGCACGTCGGCGTCATGGGCGATGGCCGAATCAAGCGCCTCGTCGAGCGCCGCCATACGGTCGGCGGCGATGCCGAGGTCGATCACCTCGCCGCCGGCGCCGCGCGCCAGCGCCGCCACGCCGAAGGTGTTCGACGCGATGATCTGGCCCGGGCCGAGGCTCTGGCCGGGCAGGCGCAATTCGTCGCCGGTGGCCAGAACCGCGATTTTCGGCCGGCGCGCGACCGGCAGGGCCGCATGGTTCATCGCCGCGGCAAAGGTGATGGCGCCCGCGTCGAGCAGCCGCCCGGCGTGAAGCCCGATCGCGCCTTCCTCGAAATCCACGCCGGCGCGGCGGATGTGCCGGCCGGCGACGGCGTCTTCGCTGACCCGCACCGCGCCGTCATCGAGCCGCTCGACCAGTTCCTGCATGACGATGGCGTCGGCGCCCTCGGGCACCGGCGCGCCGGTGAAGATGCGGATCGCCGAGCCGGGCTCGAGCGCGCCGGCAAAGCCGTGGCCGGCCGCGGATTCGCCCTGGAGCTTGAGGCTGGCGCCCGCCACCGCGTCCGCCGCCCGCACCGCATAGCCATCCATCGCCGAGGCCTCGAACGGCGGATGGGTGCGCAGCGCCTTGAGGTCCTGCGCCAGCACCCGGTCGAAACATTGCGCCAGCGGCAGCTTCTCGGGCTCGCCCCGCGGCGCCGCGCCGGCAAGAATCCGCTCGAGCGCCTCGTCAACCGGCATCAAGGCCATCAGATCTGTTCCTTTTCGGCGATGCGCCATTCGCCGGATTTGCCGCCCGACTTGGCGCTGACCCGTATGCCGCCGATCTCCATGCCCCGGTCCACAGCCTTCGCCATGTCGTAGATCGTCAGGCAGGCCACCGAGGCCGCCGTCAGCGCCTCCATCTCGACCCCGGTCTTGCCGGTGAGCTTGGCGAGCGTGCGCACGCGAAGCCCGGGCAGGGCCTCGTCCGGCTCGATCTCGACGCTCACCTTGGTGAGCGCCAGCGGGTGGCACAGCGGGATCAGGCTTGCGGTCTGCTTGGCGGCCATGATGCCGGCGATCCGCGCCGCGCCGATCACGTCGCCCTTCTTCATGTTGCCGGCAAGGATCAGCCGAAGCGTGTCCGGCTTCATCCGCACACAGCCCTCGGCCTCGGCGATCCGCACCGTGTCGGCCTTGTCGCCGACATCGACCATGGTGGCCGAGCCGTCCTCGGCGAGATGGGTCAGGCGGGCGTTGGTGTCCTCAGGCATTGTCTGTCCTGTCCTTGGTCTGTCCGGTCAGCAGCGCCCGCGTCGCAGCCGCGACATCCGCCTGCCGCATCAGGCTCTCGCCGACCAGAAATGTCTTGATGCGGCTGGCCGACAGCCGCACGCAGTCGGCATGCGAGCCGATGCCGCTTTCGCCCACCAGGATCCGGCCCTCGGGCACCATTGCCGCCAGCCGCTCGGAAACCGTGAGCGACACCTCGAAGGTGCGCAGGTTGCGGTTGTTGACGCCGATGAGCGGGCTCGCGAGCCTGAGCGCGCGCTCCATCTCGGCTTCGTCATGCACCTCGATCAGCGCCGCCATGCCGAGCCCGTGCGCCTCGTCCTCGAGCCGGCGGGCCTCGTCATCGTCGAGCGAGGCCATGATGATCAGGATCGCGTCGGCGCCCCAGGCGCGGGCTTCCTGCACCTGGTAGGGTTCGAACATGAAATCCTTGCGCAGCGCGGGCAGGGCGCAGGCCGCGCGCGCCCGTGTCAGGAATTCGGGCGCGCCCTGGAACGACGGCGCGTCGGTGAGCACCGACAGGCAGGCGGCGCCGCCGGCCTCGTAAGCCTTGGCCAGCGAGGGCGGGTCGAAATCGGCGCGGATCAGGCCCTTCGACGGGCTCGCCTTCTTGATCTCGGCGATCAGCGCAAAGCCGCCAGCCGCATGCTTGGCCTGGAGCGCGGCCGCAAAATCGCGCGGCGGGGCGGCGTCGCGTGCCCGCGCCTTGATCTCCTCCATCGGAATGGCCGCCCTGGCGGCGGCGATCTCCTGGCGCTTGTAGGTCTCGATCTCGGTCAGGATGTCGCTCATGGTCTCACCCCGCCTTCGGCGCCGGCGCATGCGCGCGCGACACGCTCACCAGCTTCTCGAGCGCGGCGAGCGCCGCGCCGCTGTCGATCGACCGGCCGGCGATGCCAATGCCGTCGCGCAGATCTTCCGCCGCGCCCGCGATCACCAGCGCGCCGGCGGCGTTCAGCACGGCGATGTCGCGATAGGCGTTCTTCTCGCCCTCGAGCACGCGCTTGAGCGCCGCGGCGTTGGCGACACCGTCGCCGCCCTTCAGGAGATCGAGCGAAACCCTTGAAAGACCGAGATCTTCGGGCGTCGTCTCGAATTCACGGATGGCGCCGTTCTCGAGCGCCACGATCCGCGTCACCCCGGTCGTGGTCATCTCGTCGAGCCCGTCGCCATGCACCACCCAGACCGTCTCGGAGCCCAGGTCGCGCAGCACCTGGGCCAGCGGCATCAGCCATTGCGGCGCGAACACGCCGAGCAGTTGCCTTTTCACGCCGGCCGGGTTGGACAGCGGCCCGAGAAGGTTGAAGATCGTCCGCGTGCCGAGCTCCACCCGGCTGGGGCCGACATGGCGCATGGCCGAATGGTGCGCAGGCGCAAACATGAAGCCCACGCCCGCCTCGTCGATGCAGGCGGCAATGCCGCGGGGGTCGAGCTCCAGCGACACGCCCAGCGCCGCCAGCGAGTCCGCCGCCCCGGATTTGGACGACAGCGCCCGGTTGCCGTGCTTGGCCACCTTGACGCCGGTGCCGGCGACGATGAAGGCCGCCGCGGTGGAGACATTGTAGGTGCCCGAGGCGTCGCCGCCGGTGCCGACGATGTCGATCGCCTCCGCAGGCGCGGTGACCGGCAGCATCTTCTCGCGCATCACGCTGACCGCGCCGGCGATCTCGTCGACGCTTTCGCCGCGGACCCGGAGCGCCATCAGCAGGCCGCCGATCTGCGAGGGCGTCGCGTCGCCCGACATCATCACGTTGAACGCGCTGCGCGCCTCGTCGCGGGTCAGCGCCTCGCCGCCGGCGACCTTGGCGATGAACGACTTGAGATCAGCCATGGTGATCGGCCCCCGTGCCCCTGGTTGTGCCTGTCTAGAATGCCAGTGCGCGTTCGGCCAGCGCCTGGTTGATCGACACGCCGTAGTCGGCGTTGAGTCGCGCCACCATCTGGTCGAGAATATCGTCGGCGATCTGCTGCGACACCTGGGCGCGCTGCTCGGGCGACACCTGGTCCGCCGTCACGGTCGCCGCGTCGTTAACCGCGGTGACCTTGAGCAGGATCTTGTTCTCGTCCGAGGCGTCATTGGCCACGGCGACGAGGCCGGACGGTCCGGAGAAGGCCTGGGCGACGGCGGCCTCGCCGAACACCGCGTCGGCGCCGGCGCGGCCGAGCGAATATTTGGTCTCGACCGCGACCGAGAGTTCCCCGGCGATGGTCGAAAGTTCTGCGCCCTGGTCGAGCCGCTCTTTGAGCTCTGTGGCCTTGGCGCCCAGGGCCTCGACGGTCTTGGTCGCGATCCAGTCGGCCTCGACCCGCTCGCGCACCTCGTCAAGCGTGCGGTCGCGGGCAGGGGTCACGTCGACCACCTCGAACCACAGGAAGCCTTCGTTGCCGATGTTGATCGGCGGGGTCTCGACGCCGGGCTCCGCCTCGAAGGCGTCGCGCAGCAACTGCTGCGATTCGGGCAGGTCGGTCAGGACCTGGCCGTCGGGCGTCCGGCCGCTGCGGTCCACCGCCTCCACCGTCACCGGGGTGAGCTTCTGCTGCGCGGCCGCCTCTTCGAGCGTCATGCCGCTGGCGCGGGCGTCCTCATAGGCGTCGTGCACCTCGAGCAGCACCTGCGCGGCTTCCGCCAGCGCCAGTTCCTTGCGGATCTCGGCCTCGACCTCGGCGAAGGACTTCGAGGATTCGGGCGTGATCTCCGCCACCCGCAGGATCACCGGGCCGAAGCGGCCGTCGACCACGCCGGTGGTGCCGCCGGCCTCGGTCACCGCAAAGGCCGCCTCGGCCAGCGTCTGGTCCGGCATCGCCGATTTGGTGAAGGCGCCGAGCCGCACGTCGGCGGCGCTGCGGCCCTGGTCGGCGACCAGTTCGTCGAAGCTCTTGCCGCCGGCGAGCTCGGCGGCGGCCGCGTCCGCGGCGGCGCGGTCGGCGAACACGAGCTGGTCGACGGTGCGGGTCTCGGCGGTGGTGTAGCGGTCCTTGCGGGCCTCGTAGTCGGCGCGCGCCGCTTCCGCCGAGATCGCGGCCGGGTCGGCGATGTCCTCGCCCTGAAGCTTCACATAGGTGATCTTGCGGTATTCGGGAGCGGCGTAATTGGCCTTGTTCTCCTCGAACCAGGCCTGCAGCGTGGCGTCGTCGGGCGCCGCCACCGGATCGACATTGGCCTTGGTCAGCAGCACGTAGTCGACGTCGCGGGTCGCCGCCTCGTAGCGCGCCAGCGCCGTCATCAGCGCGTCCGGAGCCTCGAACCCATCGGCCACCGCCTCGACGATCTGGGTGCGCACGGCCACCTGGCCGCGGCTCTTGAGATAGTCTTCCTCGCTCATGCCGACCGAGCGCAGCACCCGCTGGAAATTGCCGCGGTCGAACCTGCCGTTGAAATCGTGGAACGCCGTATCCTCGGCAATCAGCGTCGCCAGCCGGTCGTCCGACAGGCCGAGATTCATCTGCCGCGCCTGTTCGTCGAGCAGGGCGCCGGCGATCAGTTGCTGGTAGACCTGGTTCTCGATGCCGAAGGCGCGGGCCTGGTCGGCGGTCAGCCGCTGGCCGATCTGCTGGCTTACGGCCGCCACCTGCCGGTCATAGGCCAGGCGGAATTCGTTGGGCGTGACCACGGTGTCGCCGACGCTGATCACAGCATTGCTGTCTGCGCTCAGCATCGACCCCGATATGCCCCAGATGCCGAACGAGGCGACCAGTAGGAGCAGAAGGAATTTGGCGACCCAGCTCTTGGCGCCCCTGCGCAATAAATCCAGCATCAAAGCTCCCGCGGTATCAACACTTCAGGCCCGCGCCCCGGCAAAAGCCGCCCGCGAACCTCTCATGCGTCCCTTTAGACCAATCCTTTGGCGAAATGAAGAGCGGGCCGGGCGATTAGCTGGCGGGGGGCGGCGAGGTGGGGAGGGGCGGGGACTCGCACGGTCACCGGCGCCTGGCGCGATCCCTGCGGAGGCAGGCCTCGCCGCGGCATGCGGACGCGCCTCGCGGAAAGGGCCCAAACACCCCCCGAACAACCATCGTGCGGCGGCCGCCCTGGAGGCGATTGATTTCGGGCCGAAAATGGTCGCTTATCGACAGCCGTCCCTTGGGGGCGGTGCGCCGGTTCCATGGGGAGTGTCCGGGATGTGGAGACGTTTCATACAAGTCCTGGGGCTCCTGGTGATCCTCGGCGCGATCGGGCTCTGGTGGCTGCTCGATCTCTATGGCTGCGCGTTCAACACCAGTGGCTGCGCGCGGCTCCTGCCGCGGCCGACGCCGGAGGCGATGCTGGTGCTGTCGCTGCCGGTCGCGCTGGGGCTGCTGCTGATCTGGCTCGGCCGCTCGAGAGGTTGACGCACGCCAGACCGTGCGGACAGCACGAATTCCGCGCCCGGGATGATCGGGCCTTGCCGTTCAGCGCTTCCGCAGGTCGCGCACCACCGACCAGCCGGCGCCGAGGAGGAAGCTCGGAATCGCCGCGTAGACCGCGAGCCCGGCCGCGCCCATTTCGCAGCCGCCGGAGCTGCCCGGTCCGCAATCGCCCGCCAGATGCCCGACCGCCAGCGCGCCGAGCGCCAGAACCACCGGCAGCGCGACCATCATGCCTAGGCCGAGGCCGAGCGCGCGCAGCACCATGCCGGCGATCCTGCCCGCGGCCGACCCGCCGCTCATGACGGCGCCACCTCGCGGCATTCGGCCAGCCCGTCGGGCGACTGCGTGCACACATGCGTCTCCGCCGGGCCGCGTTCGGGCTCCCGCTCCGGCGCCGAGGCGCAGGCCCCGAGGATCAAGACCAGCCCGACAATGATGATGCGCATCCAAACCTCCGCCCGCGAGCGCCCGCATGGCGGCCCGCGAGCGGCGAAACTACAGCAGGCCCGGCCCGCCCGCCACAGCAAATCCGCACGATGCGGACGCATGTCCGGGCGGCTGCCGCGCTTGACCCGACCGGATCTGGTTTTTTCGGCTTGGCGATCGACCCAAGGCCGGAATTGCATGCTGTTTCAGGTATTTTTTAACCGGAATGGTGCATAGCAGGGACTGTCAATAGGAGTGAGGCGGCAGGACATGGAAGCAGCGAGGGCCGCGACGGCGAAAGAGGCGAGCCGCGAGTACAATCGCAACTCCGGCGTTCGCTACAGCGCCAACTGCCCAGGCATCGTCGAACTGACCTTCGTGGGCAGGAAGCTCTACATCGCGCTCACCGGCGTCATCGTCAACATCTCGGTGACGGGCTGCCTGTTCTCCAACCAGAAGACGCCGTGGAGCACGATCGATCTCGGCAAGGCCGGCGAGTCGGCCTTCGATCTGATCGACGAGGACTGCCACCTCTATATCCCCTGGGCCAATATGCACCGCCGCGGCAAGGTGCGCCGCGTCGGCGCCTATATCATCGGCGTCGAATTCGCCAGGCCGGTCGCCGAGGACCTGGCCCGGTACATCGCCCGGCTCGAACCCAATTCGGTGCGCCAGTTCACGCCCCGCGACGCCCGCAAGTACAACCGCATCCTGCCGCTCGGGCACAAATAGCCTCAGGCCCTCAGTGCACCGACATCCATTGCATGCGGGTGATCTCGCCGGTCTTGCCGGTGTCGGCCCGGTCGAACAGCGCGGCGGAATGGCCGGCGAATTCGTCATGGGTCACCCTGGCGTCGCCGTTCCCGTCCATCGCCGCGAACCGGTCTGCCTTGGCCGCCTGCATCTGGTTCTGGCGGGCGGCATTTCCGCCCTGGCCGCCGGCGCCGGGTCCCATCCGCACCGCCATGTATTCCTCCATCGTCAGCGATCCGTTCGAATCGGCGTCCATGGCGCTGAACACGGCGTCGTTCCAGGCGCCGACCTCGGCCTTGCTCAGCAGGCCGTTGCCATTGGCGTCGATCGCGTTGAACGGTGAATTCTGCGCGTTGCGTCCCAGGCCCAGTCCCTGCTGGGCAAGGGCGCCGGTCGCAAGCGCGAGGATGGCCAGTGCGGACAGGCCTGCGGTCAATCGGAAGGTTTTCATGATCAGTCTCCACTTCGGGTTTCCCCTCTGATCTTGGATATCACCCGGGTCGGATACGGGGATTGACGCCTGTCAATGCGCGGGTCCCGCGGGCCGATAAGGCGCGGCTAAGCGGCCGAGTCCCGGCGCCCGCGCCGTTTGCAAATCGCGCCCCGTCTGCTAAGCCCCGTCCATCCTTAGCAAACCCGGGGACATCCGATGACACCTGACATTCGCCCGCTCGTGGCGGGCAACTGGAAGATGAACGGCACGCGCGACAAGCTCGACCAGATCAAGGCCATCGCCGAAGGCCTGGGCCTGGATCTGGCGGACAAGATCGACGCGCTGATCTGCCCGCCCGCCACGCTGCTCTATGTCGCCACCGCGCTCGCCGAGGGCACGGCGCTCGCCATCGGCGCGCAGGATTGCCACACCGCGCAGTCGGGCGCCTTCACCGGCGACGTCTCGGCGGCGATGATCGCCGACTGCCAGGCGAGCCACGTGCTGGTCGGCCATTCCGAGCGCCGCACGCTGCATGGCGAGGACAGCGCCACGGTCCGCGCCAAGGCGGAAGCGGCGAAGGCCGCCGGCCTCGTCCGCGTCATCTGCATCGGCGAGACCGAGGCCGAGCGCAAGGCCGGCGCCACGCTCGACGTGCTCGGCCACCAGCTCGCGGGCTCGGTTCCCGACGGCGCCACGGCGCAAGACACCGTCATCGCCTATGAGCCGGTCTGGGCGATCGGCACCGGGCTCACGCCCACCGTGGGCGACGTGGCCGAGGCGCATGCCTTCATCCGCGCCGAGATGGAAAAGCGCTTTGCGGGCGAGGGGGCCTCGATGCGGCTTCTCTATGGCGGCTCGGTCAAACCCGACAACGCGGCCGAGCTTCTGGGTGTGCCCCATGTCGACGGCGCGCTGATCGGCGGCGCAAGCTTGAAAGCCGCCGATTTCCTCGCCATCTGTAGGGCCTGCCGCGGGCTTCTCGGCTAAGATCGCGCGGGAATTGACCGATCGGCGCCGGCCTTTGGCCCCGCCGGGACTTGGAAAGCTGGCGGCCCTCGTGTAAAGAGCCGCCAAACCGGACGACGATTGCGCCCTTCAGGGGCAGGAAGAACCCGATGCAAACCGTATTGATTGTCATTCATCTCATGATCGTGCTGGCGCTTGTCGGCATCGTGCTGATCCAGCGCTCCGAGGGCGGCGGGCTTGGCATCGGCGGCGGCTCCGGCTTCATGTCGGCGCGGGGCGCGGCCAACGCGCTGACCCGCACCACCGCCATCCTCGCGGCCGCCTTCTTCATCACCTCGCTGGCGCTCGGCATCC
>NZ_JRJG01000144.1 GCF_000759435.1 Hoeflea sp. BAL378 | reverse complement strand
ATCGGGCGCGGGCCAGCTCGCCAAGCTCGCCAATCAGGCGATCGTCGGCATCACCATCGGCGCCGTGGCCGAGGCCACCCTGCTGGTGTCCGAAGGCGGCGGCGATCTCGGGGCTTTCCGGGCCGCGCTCGCGGGCGGATTTGCCGATTCCACCATCCTGCAGATCCATGGCGCGCGCATGCAGTCAGGCAGCTACGAGCCCGGCGGCCGCGTGCTGGTCCAGATCAAGGACCTGGACAACGTGCTCAGCGAGGCCCGCGACCTCGGCATCCGGCTGCCTCTGGTCGAGGCGGTGCGCGACCGGTTCCGGCGCCTGGCCGACGATCTCGGCGGCGGTGATCTTGACCATTCGGCGCTTTTCGTCGAATTGCTTGATCTCAATGGCAGATCCGGGCTGTGAAGATAGCTTGACCGCATGCCGCAAGCCCACGATGGTGCATCCATGACGACAGCCGCCTCACCAGCAAGACGCCGCATCTCCATCCTCGGCTCGACCGGCTCCATCGGCCGCAACACGCTTGACGTCATGAGCCACCTGGGCGGCCGCGAGGCCTTCGAGGTTCCCGCCATCACCGGCATGGGCAATATCGACCTCCTGGTCCGGCAGGCAAGACAGACCGGCGCCGGGTTCGCCGTGACTGCCGATCCGGATCGCTACGCCGAGCTCAAATCGGCTCTGGCGGGCTCGGGCATCGAGGCCGGCGCGGGGCCTTCGGCGCTGATCGAAGCCGGCCACCGCGACACCGATCTCCTGCTCGCCGGCATCGTCGGCATCGCCGGCCTGGCGCCGACGCTCGCGGCCATCGCCGGCGGCGCCGACATCGCACTGGCCAACAAGGAATGCCTGGTCTCCGCCGGAGACCTGTTCACCGCGGCGATCGCCAGGGGCGGCGGCAGGCTGCTGCCGGTCGACAGCGAACACAGCGCCATCTTCCAGGTGCTGGAGGAGAACCAGCGCCATGCGGTCGAGCGCATCATCCTGACCGCGTCGGGCGGCCCGTTCCGCGACCATACCCGCGAGCAGATGGCCTCCATGACCGCCGATGTCGCCGCCGCGCATCCGAACTGGTCGATGGGCATCAAGATCTCCATCGACAGCGCCTCGATGTTCAACAAGGCGCTGGAGATGATCGAGGCGCGGCATCTGTTCGGCCTCAGGCCCGACCAGATCGAGGTCATCGTCCATCCGCAATCCATCATCCATTCCATGGTCGGCTATTCGGACGGTTCTGTGCTGGCCCAGCTCGGCGCCCCCGACATGCGCCACGCCATCGGCTACGCCATCTCCCATCCCCGCCGGGCCAATCTCCCGGTCGAACGGCTCGATTTCGCCCGGCTGGCCCGGCTCGATTTCTCCGCGCCCGACGAGATCCGTTTCCCGGCGCTGGCGCTGGCCCGCACCGCCATGCAGCGCGGGGGGCTCCAGGGCGCCATTCTCAACGGCGCCAAGGAGGCGGCGCTGGAGGCCTTCATCGCCGGCAGGATCGGGTTCCTCGAGATGGCCGACATCGTCGCCGCCACCATGGACCGGCTCGACGACGGTCGCCAGGCCACAGGCATCGACGACGTCTATGCCGCCGACCGGGAGGCGCGCGCGGTGGCGATCTCGATCATCGCCGATTGCGGCGTGCGGCAGACGTCATGAGGCCTGCGGCCGCCGCGCCGGACCGCGTTGACGAATCACGCTGATCCGGCCATCCTCGGGGCGGCGTGGCCTGCGCCGAACCTCCAAGGACCTTCCCCGGCAAGGTCTTCGCCGGAGGCAAAGGGGCTTTTGTCTCGGGTCGTTTGTCTTGGTCTGACCGTTTCGGATGGGGTTGCCGGAGAACTCGCCGAAGCGCGAAAGGCTCGACGATGACCAGAAATACCAACTTCAAGCGCCGTGTCCGGGCGCGCGCCGCCAGAACCGGCGAATCCTACACCGCCGCCCTGTCAAACCTCCGCTCCAACTCGCCGATCGCGCCGCAGCCCGCCGGCACGGTGAGAGTGGCGGTGGCGCAAACCCCCTCCTGCGACGATCCGCGCGATGGCGATGCGCTGCGCCGGTGCGGCGCCGCGATGCGCCGGCTGATGCAGGAGGCGCGCCAGGCCGGCGCCCGGCTTGTGCATTTTCCCGAAGGCGCCATCTGCTCCCCCAGCAAACGCGCCATGTCCTGCCTTGGCCGCGGCGAGATCGGGGCCTCCGACTGGAGCCGGATGGACTGGCAATTGCTGCGCGCGGAAACAGACGCGGTCCGGCACCTCGCGCAGGAACTTGGACTGTGGACCGTGTTCGGCTCGGTGCACCGGCTGGAGGAGCCGCATCGGCCGCACGCCAGTCTCTACGTGATCTCCGGGTCCGGCGAGCTTGTCACCCGCTATGACGAGCGCATGCTGTCCCACACCAAGATTTCGCACATGTACACGCCGGGCGCCACGCCGGTGACTTTCGTGGTCGACGGCGTGCGCTTCGGTTGCGCGCTCGGCATGGAAGTGCATTTCCCCGAGATCTTCATCGAGTATGAGCGCTTGGAGGTCGATTGCGTGCTGTTCTCGACCACCGGCGGAACCTGCGCCGACGCGGCCTTTGCCGCCGAGACTTTGGGTCACGCGGCAAGCAACAATTTCTGGGTCAGCTTCTCGGTCCATGCGCAGAACAGCCTCGCCGCCCCTTCGGGAATCGCCATGCCGTCGGGTCAGTGGGCGGCCCGGTGTCCCGACGACGGGCGGCCGTCGATCGCTTTGGCCGACATCGGCGCCGATCCGGGGAACCTTGCCCGCCCCTGGCGGAGGCTGGCGCGCTCGGGCATCTACGATCCGCACCGGGCGGAGGAAGACCCGCGCAGCCGCGAGCGCAACAGCTTCTGAGTGGCGGCGCGCCGGATCGCGGCCGGGACTTCCCCGGGCATGAGAAAGCCGCCCGCAGCGGTCTGCTGCGGGCGGCTCTGGTGACGAATGCGGTCGATCGGCGCCTTATCCCGCGGCGGCGACCGCCCGCTTGGCCATGACCTTGACCAGGTTGGCGCGATAGGCTGAGGACGCGTGGATGTCGGCCATCAGGTCGCTGTCATCGACCGTGACGCCGTCAAGCGCGCCCGCGGAGAAGTTGGACGCCAGCGCCTGCTCCATGTCGGCCTGGCGGAACACGCCGTCGGAGCCCGCGCCGGTGACCGCCACGCGGACCGAGCCGTCGCCCTGCCGCGCGACGAACACGCCGGTAAGCGCATAGCGCGACGCCGGGTTGGGGAACTTGGCGTAGCCGCATTTGGCGGGAGCCGTGATCTCCACCGCCACGATCAGTTCGCCGTCCTCGAGCGCCGTTTCGAACATGCCGGTGAAGAAGTCGTCCGCGGCAATCGAGCGGGTGTTGGTGACGATGGTTGCACCCAGCGCCAGCAGGCCCGCCGGGTAATCGGCCGCCGGGTCGTTGTTGGCGATCGAGCCGCCGATGGTGCCCATGTGCCGCACATGCGGGTCGCCGATATGGGCGGCCAGATGCGCGAGCGCCGGGCAGGCCCTGGCGATCTCGGCGGAATTCGCCACCTCCGCATGGGTGGTGGCGGCGCCGATGCGGATTTTCCCGCCATTGACCGAGATGCCCTTCATCTCGCTCACATGCCTGAGATCGACCAGATCCGAGGGGGCCGCGAGCCGCTGCTTCATGGTGGGCAGCAGGGTCTGCCCGCCGGAGAGATACTTGGCCTCGTCATTGGACGAGGCGAGCTTCACGGCGTCCTCGACCGAGGAGGCGCGGTGATAATTGGTTGCATACATGATGTCTGCCTCCCTTTCTTAACGTGCCGACGCGAGCGCTGCCCACACCCTCTGCGAGGTGGCGGGCATGGTCAGGTCATTGTTGCCGATGGCATCCGTGATGGCGTTGATCAGCGCCGGCGGCGAGCCGATGGCGCCGGCCTCGCCGCAACCCTTGATGCCGAGCGGGTTGGACGGACAGACGGTTTCCGTGGTCGAGACCTGGAACGAGGGCAGGTCGTCGGCGCGCGGCATGGTGTAGTCCATGTAGCTCGCCGTCAGAAGCTGCCCGCTGTCCGGATCGTAATGCGCGCCTTCGAGCAGCGCCTGGCCGATGCCCTGCGCCAGGCCGCCATGCACCTGGCCCTCGACGATCATCGGGTTGATGATCTTGCCGAAATCGTCGGCGGCGACGAACTGCACGATCTCGGTCTTGCCGGTGTCCGGATCAACCTCGACCTCGCAGATGTAGCAGCCGGCCGGGAAGGTGAAGTTGGACGGATCGTAGAACGCGCCCTCCTTCAGGCCCGGCTCCATGCCCTCGGGCAGGTTGTGCGCGGTGTAGGCGGCGAGCGCCATCTGGAACCACGGCACGCTCTTGTCGGTGCCGGCCACCTTGAGCTCGCCGTTCTCGATGACGATGTCGCTCTCGTCGGCCTCCATCAGGTGCGCGGCGATCTTCTTGGCCTTGGCCTCGACCTTGTCGAGCGCCTTGACCACCGCCGACATGCCCACCGCGCCCGAGCGCGAGCCATAGGTGCCCATGCCCATCTGCACCTTGTCGGTGTCGCCGTGCACGATCGAGACGCTGTCGATGCCGACGCCGAAGCGGCCGGCGACGAGCTGGGCGAAGGTGGTCTCGTGGCCCTGGCCATGGCTGTGCGAGCCGGTCAGCACCTCGACGGTGCCCACCGCATTGACCCGCACTTCGGCCGATTCCCACAGACCCACGCCGGCGCCGAGCGATCCCACAGCGGCCGAGGGCGCGATGCCGCAGGCCTCGATGTAGCAGCTCATGCCGATGCCGCGGAGCTTGCCGCGGCTCTTGGCCTCCGCCTTGCGGGCGGGAAAGCCGTCATAGTCGGACGCTTTCATCGCCGCCGACAGCGAGGCTTCGTAGTCGCCCGCGTCGTAGCACATGATCACCGGCGTCTGGTGCGGGAACTCGCGGATGAAGTTGGTCCGTCTCAGCTCCGCCGGCGTCACGCCCAGTTCGCGCGCCGCCGTCTCCATGGTCCGTTCGAGCAGATAGGTCGCCTCCGGCCGGCCGGCGCCGCGATAGGCGTCCACCGGCACGGTGTTGGTGTAGACCGTGCGCACATTGGCGTGGATCGCCGGGATGTTGTACTGGCCCGACAGCAGCGTGGCGTAGAGATAGGTCGGCACCGAGCTCGAAAACAGCGACATGTAGGCGCCGAGATTGGCGATCGTGTCGACCTTGAAACCGGTGATCCGGTTGTTGGCGTCGAACGCCATCTTCACGGTCGAGACATGGTCGCGGCCATGGGCGTCGGTGAGGAAGGCTTCGGTCCGGTCGCAATTCCACTTCACCGGAACGCCGGTCCGCTTGGAGGCCCACAGGCAGACGATCTCCTCGGGATAGATGTAGATCTTCGAGCCGAAGCCGCCGCCCACGTCCGGCGCGATCACGCGCAGCTTGTTCTCGGGCGCCACATTGTAGAAGGCGCTCAGCACCAGCCGCGCCACATGCGGGTTCTGCGAGGTGGTCCAGAGCGTGTAGTGGTCCTCGCCCTCGTCATAGACGCCGAGCGCCGCCCGCGGCTCCATCGGGTTGGGAACCAGCCGGTTGTTGATGATCTTCATCTCGGTGACATGGGCCGCCGCGGCGATCGCCGCATCGGTGGCCGCCGCATCGCCGATCTCCCAGTCATAGATCAGGTTGCCCGGCGCATTGGCGTGGAGCTGCGGCGCGCCGTCCTTGAGCGCGTCGACCGCGCTGGTCACCACGGGAAGGGTTTCGTACTCGATCACCACGGCTTCCGCGGCATCCCGCGCCTGCGCCTTGGTGTCGGCGACGACGATGGCGATGGCATCGCCGACATAGCGCACCGTGTCCTGGGCCAGCGGCCGCCAGACCCCCATGTTCATCGGCGAGCCGTCCTTGGAGTGGATCATCCAGCCGCAGATGATGTTGCCGATGGCGTCTTCGCTGAGCTGCGCGCCGTTGAGAATGCCGATCACGCCCGGCATCTTCTCCGCCGCCGAGGTGTCGATGCTGACAATCTTCGCATGGGCATGGGGCGAGCGGACGAAATGCGCCTGCTTCATGCCAGGCACCACCATGTCGTCGGTGTACTTGCCCTTGCCGGTGATGAACCGCTTGTCTTCCTTGCGCGCCACGCGGGCGCCGATACCTTCCATTCCCATGTCTCAAACTCCTCCGGTTGAGTGCTGGAGAAAAGCCGGTGCGGAATGTCGGGCAGGAGCGCCGATGGCCAGGGATCCGGACTTTTCCGGGGCCGGATCCTCATCCGGCGAGCCCGCTGCGGATCGCTGTCGCCTGCCTGCCTGTTCCCGTCCGCCGCCTTTCGCCATTGCCTGTTCGGCAGTGCCTATTCGGCGGCGATCCGCGCGCCGTCGCCCATCTTGGACGCAGCATCGAGAACGGCCTTGACGATGTTGTGATAGCCCGTGCAGCGGCAGATATTGCCTTCGAGCTCGGCGCGCACGGTCTTCTCGTCAAGCTGGCCGCCATGCCGCTTGATCATGTCGACCGCCGACATGATCATGCCCGGGGTGCAGAACCCGCACTGCAGGCCGTGATGCTCGCGGAAGGCCGCCTGCACCGGGTGCAACTCGCCGCCGGACGCCAGCCCCTCGATGGTCATGACCTCCGACCCGTCGGCCTGCGCGGCCAGCATGGTGCAGGACTTGACCGCCTTGCCGTCGACATGCACGACGCAGGCGCCGCACTGGGACGTGTCGCACCCGACATGGGTTCCGGTCAGGCCGAGATTTTCCCGGATGAACTGGACCAGAAGCGTCCGGTCCTCGCATTGACCGGAGACGGATCGTCCGTTCACGGTCATTGATACAGTCGCCATCAATTTCCTCCCTGGGGTGCACTATCCTCTCCCCCCACGCGCCATCATTTTCCTTTTTTGCAAAAGGATCAACAGGGAAACTTGCAATAATGCGCGCCAGGCTTGGCCCTAAGCCTTTCGTCTCAGCCCGCCAGAAAGCGCTTGTCGGCTCCGGGGGTTCATCCTATAAACCAACCGGACGGTCGGTTAATTGCGACCGATCGGCCCGGGACATGTTTGGGAGGACAGTCCGGAAGACACCCGCCGCCGCCATCGCCGGAAGCGGTGGATTTGCTGGCGACGGCGTCCGGTCAATGCTATGCAACACACCCTAGGCAGTTACAAAAAATAACCCTACTTTCTGGGGAACTGCGGTTGGGACCGCACCATCAATCTGGGAGGATACAATGAAGAAACGCACATTCCTGAAATCCGCCGCGGCTGCCGCGGTCGCCCTGTCGGCCTATGGCGCCTCGTCCGTCGGCGCCTTCGCGCAGGAAGTCACCCTGCGCATGCACCAGTTCCTGCCGGCCCAGGCCAATGTGCCCGCCGGCGTTCTCATCCCCTGGGCCGAGAAGATCGGCACGGAGTCCGGCGGCCGCATCAAGGTCGAGGTCTTCTCCGCCATGTCGCTCGGCGGCACGCCGCCGCAACTGATGGACCAGGCCCGCGACGGCGTGGTCGACATCGTCTGGACGCTTCCGGGCTACACGCCGGGCCGCTTTCCCCGCGTCGAGGTGTTCGAGCTTCCCTTCATGATGACCAATGCCGAAGCCACCTCGCGCGCCTATTGGGAATTGTTCAAGTCCGACATGGAGGCCCAGGAATTCCAGGGCGTCAAGATTCTCGCCACCTGGGTGCATGGCCCCGGCGTCATTCACGCCAAGGGCGAGGGCATCCACAAGCTCGAGGACATGCAGGGCAAGAAGCTGCGCGGCCCGACCCGCGTCATCAACGGCCTGCTGGCCGAACTCGGCGCCGAGCCTGTCGGCATGCCGGTCCCAGCCATTCCGGAAGCCCTGTCCAAGGGCGTGATCGACGCCACCGTCATTCCGTGGGAAGTCACGCCGTCGCTCAAGATCGCCGAACTGGTCGACACCCACACCGAGTTCGCCGGCGACCATGCGCTCTACACCGCGGCCTTCGTGCTGGCCATGAACCAGGCCAAGTACGACAGCCTCCCCGACGATCTCAAGAAGGTGATCGACGACAACACCGGCGCGGAATTCTCGGCCTATGCCGGCAAGACCCAGGCCTCCTATGACGCCCCCGGCCGCAAGATCGCCGAGGACACCGACAACGAGATTGTCGTCCTCGACGAGGCCGAAGTGGCGCGCTGGCGGGAAGTCGGCGAGAAGGTGCGCGACAACTGGTTTGTCGAAATGAAGGACAAGGGCATTGACGGCGAGGCGCTTTACGCCAAGGCGCAGGAGCTGATCGCCGCCAACACCAAGTAAGTCGACCGACGTCCCAGATCCGGCGGGGCCGGCCCGAGGGGGCTGCTCCGCCGGAGCGATATTGCGAGTTTCGACGATGACCATCCTTGTTGCCGGCGCCGGAATTGCCGGACTGACCTTCGCCCTGACCTGCCGCCAGATCGGGATTCCCGTCAGGCTGTTCGAGCAGGTCAACGAGATCCGCCCGCTCGGCGTGGGCATCAACCTGCAGCCGCACGCGATCCGCGAGCTCATGGACCTCGGCCTCGAGGCCTGGTTCGACGACATCGGCATCCGCACGCGCGAAGTCGCCTATTTCTCCAAGCACGGCCGGCCGATCTGGTCCGAGCCGCGCGGCCTCGAGGCCGGCTACAACTGGCCGCAACTCTCGGTCCATCGCGGCAAGCTGCAGCTCATGCTGATGCAGACCGTGCGCGAGCGCCTCGGCGCCGGGGCGATCGAGACCGGGTGGAAGGCCACCGGTTACTCGCAGGACAGCGACGGCGTCAACCTCAACCTGGTCAGCCGCAAGGGCGAGACCCGGACCGAGCGCGGCAGTCTTCTCGTCGCCGCCGACGGCATCCATTCGGCGATCCGCGCCCAGATGAACCCGCACGAAGGCCCGCCGGTCTGGGGCGGCGCCGTGCTATGGCGCGCGACCAGTCGCGCCCGGCCGTTCCTGACCGGCGCGACGATGGCCATGGCCGGCCATGAATGGCAGAAATTCGTGACCTACCCCATCTCGAAGGCCGATCCCGACACCGGGCTCGCCGACATCAACTGGGTGGCGGAAATCAAGAAGGCGCCCGATGCGCTGTGGAACCGCGAGGACTGGAACCGGCCCGGCAGGACCGAGGATTTCCTGCCCGCCTTCGAAAGCTGGAAGTTCGACTGGCTCGACATTCCGGCCCTGATCCGGAGTGCCGGCGCCATCTACGAATATCCCATGGTCGACCGCGATCCGCTCGAGACCTGGCGCGACGGCCGCGTCACGCTGATGGGCGACGCCGCCCACCCGATGTATCCGATCGGCTCGAACGGCGCGTCGCAGGCGATCCTCGACGCCCGCATCCTGGGCAAGAACCTGGTCGATCACCAGGTCTCCGAGACCGCACTGATCGCCTATGAGGACGAGCGGCGACCGGCGACCACACGGATCGTGCTCGCCAACCGCGGCAACGGCCCGGACCAGATCATGCAGGTGGTCGAGGACAAGTGCCAAGGCCTGTTCGACAGCATCGGCGAGGTGATGACCGCCCAGGAACTGGCCGATTACGCCGCCCGCTACAAGGCGCTGGCCGGGTTCGATCTCGAAACCCTCAATTCGCGGCCGCCGCTCATCCCGGGACCCTTCATTCGGGACAGCGCGCATGGTTGACCGCATCGACCGCGCCATGCGGCAGTTGGCGTCCTTTCTGGCCATTCTCGGCGGCCTGGCATTGATCGCGGTCATCCTCATCACCGTCGTCTCGGTCACCGGCCGCGCCCTGCTCTTCGTCGGCCTGGCGCCGATCCGCGGCGATTTCGAGCTGGTCGAACTGGGCACCGGCTTCGCCGTCTTCGCCTTCCTGCCCTGGGTGCAGATCAACCGCCAGCATGCGTCGGTGGAAATCCTGACCATGAACATGGGCGCCGGGATCAACCGGCTGATCGACCTGGCGGCCGATCTGCTGATGCTGGCGATCGCGGCTCTCCTGACCTGGAAGCACTGGGACGGAACGGTGGACAAATACGTCTATGGCGAGACCACCTTCATCATCCAGTATCCGATCTGGTGGGCCTATGCGTCGGGGCTCGCAGGCGCCATCGGCTTTGTCCTTGTGAGCTTCTGGTGCGTGGTTCTGAGCGCCCGGGCGCTGGTGACCGGGCAGGACCAGGCCCACGGGGAGATCCAGCATTGAGCCATATCGACATCGCGCTTCTCTCCTTTCCGGTCCTCTTGGTGCTGATCTTCCTCAGGATCCCGATCGGGCTGGCGATGCTGATGGTCGGCATCGGCGGCAGCTATTTCATCAACGGCTCGTTCCTGATGGTGTTCGCCCAGCTCAAGAACCTTACCTGGGGCACGTTCTCAAGCTATTCGCTGTCGATCATTCCGCTGTTTCTGCTGATGGGCCAGTTCGCCACCCTGGGCGGCATGTCCCAGGCCCTGTTCAAGGCAGCCGAGACCTGGATGGGCCACAAGAAGGGCGGGGTCGCCATGGCGGCCGTGGGCGCCTGCGCCGGCTTCGGCGCGATCTGCGGCTCGTCGCTCGCCACCGCCGCCACCATGGGCCAGGTGGCGCTGCCTGAACTGCGCCGCTACGGCTATTCCGGCGAACTGGCCACCGGCGCGCTGGCCGCCGGCGGCACTCTCGGCATCCTGATCCCGCCCTCGGTGATCCTGGTGATCTACGCCATCCTCACCGAGCAGAACATCGCCAAGCTGTTCGTCGCCGCCTTCATCCCGGGCATTCTCGCCGCGCTCGGCTACATGATCGCCATCGCCATCTATGTCCGGCTCAAGCCCGGCTCCGCGGGCCACCGCGAGCGCGCGCCCTATTCCGAACGGTTCCGCAGCCTCGTCGGGGTCTGGCCGGTGCTGATCGTGTTCATCGCCGTGGTCGGCGGCATCTATGGCGGCATCTTCACCCCCACCGAGGCGGCCGCCATCGGCGCCTTCGGCACCGGCCTGATCGCGCTTCTCAATGGCGGGCTTACCCCGTCGACCCTGAAGGCGTCGATCCTGACCACGGCCGGGGCCACCGGCATGATCTTTCTCATAGTCTTCGGCGCCGGCGTCTACAACGCGTTCCTGGCGCTGAGCCAGTTGCCGCAGACCGCTGCCGCCTATGTCGGCGACCAGGGCTTCAACCCGTGGCTGGTGATGGTGGTGGTGCTGGTGCTCTATCTCGTCTTCGGCTGCGTCATGGACTCGCTGTCGATGATCCTTCTCACCGTGCCGATCTTCTTCCCCATCCTGTCGGCGCTCGATTACGGCCTGACGCCGGAAGAGTTCGCGCTCTGGTTCGGCATCATCGTGCTGATCGTCGTGGAGGTTGGACTGATAACGCCCCCCGTCGGCATGAACCTGTTCGTCATCAACTCGATGGCCAGGGACACGCCGCTCTCGGCCACCTATCGCGGCGTCTTCCCCTTCGTCATGACCGACATCGTCCGCGTCGCCATCCTCACCATGTTCCCGGCCATCACCCTGGTCGGGGTCCGGCTGCTCTACTGAGCCGCGCAGGCTCTGGATGAGGCAGCGAGGCCCGCCTCAGGCGCCGATCGCGCGGATCGCCCGGACCAGATCCGCCTCGACCGGAATTCCGGTCTCGAGCAAGCCCGCACGAATCTGCTGGCGCCTGCGGCCGGGCAGGCGCGCGCCTTCGGTGCCGGCGACCATGTCCGCCATCAGCGCCATGCGCTCCGCCCCGCCGGGCCCGAAGGCGTCCGGGTCGATGGCGATGATCGCCTGCCCGGTGCCGGGCGGATCGCCCTTGTCGTCGAAGAACGAGCTTGCCTGCCAGGCGTAGTTTGCGCCGGTCAGCCCGGCGCAGAGCAGTTCCACCATCAGGGCCAGCGCCGTACCCTTGGCGTCGCCGAGCGGGATCATGGTTCCGGCCATCGCCGCCTTGGCGTCGGTCGTGGGATTGCCATCGGCATCGAGCGCCCAGCCCTCGGGGATGGCCTCGCCCTTCTGCACCGCAGCCATGATCTTGCCGCGCGCCACCTTGGAGAGCGAGATGTCGACCACGACCGGATCGCCGTCGGCCAAGGGCGCGGCAAAGGCGATCGGATCGGTGCCGAACAGCGGCCGGTTGCCGCCCCAGGGCGCCATCGCCGCGGGCGCATTGGCGACCATCAGCGCGGCCACGCCGCGCTCGGCGAGAGCCTCGACGATCACGCCCGCCACGCCGCAATGA
>NZ_JRJG01000143.1 GCF_000759435.1 Hoeflea sp. BAL378 | reverse complement strand
GGCTGCGTCGGCGACGCGGCGGCGATCGCCGCCTGGGACGTGCAGGGCAAGCAGGTGATCCTGGCCGATTCCTCCGGCAACCAGGTCGCCCGGCTCTACCAGTCGGCCAACGAGCGCTATGACGGCTCGACCACGGCGGGCCAGCCGATCTCGCTTTCCCGCTAGACCAGGGCGCGGCGTGACCCGACAGGCGTGAAGCCATGAGCTGGAAAAAACTCGACACGGTGGCGGGCGCCTATGCGGCGCGCGTCGCCAGCGGCGAACTGTCGGAGGATCCCGCGCAGGCGCGGCTGGCGGACCGGCTCGACCTTCTGCTCGACGAGATCTCGAGCAAGCGGCTCGCCACCAAGTCGAGCGCACTCGGCTGGATGTTCGCCCGCAGGACCAAGTCGCGCACGCCGCCGCGCGGGCTCTATGTCCATGGCGCGGTCGGGCGCGGCAAGACCATGCTGATGGACATGTTCTTCGAGATGGCGCCGGCCCGGCGCAAGCGGCGGGCGCATTTCCACGATTTCATGGCCGACGCCCATGCCCGCATCCACGCCCATCGCCAGAAGCTCAAGGCCGGCGAGACCAGCGAGGCCGATCCGGTGCCGCCGGTGGCCGAGGCGCTGATCAAGGAAGCCTGGGTGCTGTGCTTCGACGAGTTCTCGGTGACCGACATCGCCGACGCCATGCTCTTGTCGCGGCTGTTCGAGCAATTGTTCAAGCGCGGCTGCGTGCTGGTGGCGACGTCGAATGTCGAGCCGGACCAGCTCTACCGCGACGGCTTGAACCGGCAGTTGTTCCTGCCCTTCATCGGCCTGCTCAAGGACCATGTCGACATCCTCAACCTCGATGCGCTGACCGACTACCGGATGGAGACGACAACCCGGCTGCCGGTCTATCACACCCTTGAAGCAGGCGAGGATGACGCGGCCATGGACAAAGCCTGGACCCGGGTCACCGCCGGCAAGCTCGCCGCGCCGGCGCATCTGCGGGTCCGCGGGCGGGACGTCAAGGTGCCGGAAGCGGGCGCGGGCGCCGCGCGCTTCTCCTTCGCCGATCTCTGCGAGGCGCCGCTGGGGGCCGCCGACTATGCGGCGATCGCCGAGCGCTACCACACCGTCTTCGTCGACCGGGTCCCGGTGATGGAGCAGGCGCACCGCAACGCCGCCAAGCGCTTCATCATCCTCGTCGACACGTTCTACGACCGCAAGACCCGGCTTTTCGTCTCGGCTGAGGCCGAGCCCGGCGGGCTTTACCGCGGCTCGACCGGCACCGAGAGCTTCGAATTCGCCCGCACCGCCTCGCGGCTCAACGAGATGCAGAGCTCCGACTATCTCGAGGCGAGCCGTGCCGGACAGGCCGCGAATGTGACGGACTGATGTCGGAAACATTGACGTTTACGTAAGAATTTCAAAAGCTAACCGATTGAAACTACAGGTATCGAAAGTTTGAGTTGCCAGTTTCCATGATACGGTCTATGCGAAATGCCGAAATCGGGGCCGGGCGCGAGCTTGGCTTCCCCTGCACAACGACCCGCGGAGATATTTGATATGGCGCGCAACAAGATTGCATTGATTGGTTCGGGCATGATCGGCGGCACGCTGGCCCACCTGGCCGGCCTGAAGGAACTGGGCGACGTCGTCCTGTTCGACATCGCCGAGGGCACGCCGCAGGGCAAGGGCCTCGACATCGCCCAATCCGCGCCGGTCGAAGGCTTCGACGCCCGCATGACCGGCGCCAATGATTATTCCGCAATCGAAGGCGCCGATGTCTGCATCGTCACCGCCGGCATCGCCCGCAAGCCGGGCATGAGCCGCGACGATCTGCTGGGCATCAACCTCAAGGTAATGGAACAGGTCGGCGCGGGCATCAAGAAATACGCCCCCGACGCCTTCGTCATCTGCATCACCAACCCGCTCGACGCCATGGTCTGGGCGCTGCAGAAATTCTCGGGTCTGCCCAAGAACAAGGTCGTCGGCATGGCCGGCGTGCTCGATTCGAGCCGCTTCCGCCATTTCCTGGCCGAGGAGTTCAACGTCTCGGTCGAGGACGTCACCGCCTTCGTGCTCGGCGGCCACGGCGACACCATGGTGCCGCTCGCGCGCTACTCGACGGTCGCCGGCATCCCGCTGCCCGACCTCGTCAAGATGGGCTGGACCACCAAGGACAAGCTCGAGGAAATCATCCAGCGCACCCGTGACGGCGGCGCCGAGATCGTCAAGCTTCTGAAGACCGGCTCGGCCTATTACGCGCCGGCGGCTTCGGCCATCCTGATGGCCGAGAGCTACCTCAAGGACAAGAAGCGGGTCCTGCCCTGCGCCGCGCACCTGTCGGGCCAGTACGGCGTCAAGGACATGTATGTCGGCGTGCCTTGCGTGATCGGCGAAGGCGGCATCGAGCGCGTTATCGAGATTGAGCTCAACAAGACCGAGCAGAAGGCCTTCGACAAGTCGGTCGAAGCCGTGGCCGGCCTCTGCGAGGCCTGCATCGCCATCGCCCCCAACCTGAAGTGACCCGGATCCCGGAATGATGTCTGCCCCGGACGCACATCATGGAATGGCCGCACCCGGCGCACCCGGCCGCAGGGCCGGTGTCGTCGCCGCGGCCGTCGCCCTGTGCGCCTGGAGCACGGCCGCGCCGGCCGAGGATCTTTCCTGGGCCGGGTGGCAGACCGACGATGGCGGCAGAGTTGTCTGGGGCATCCCGGAGAGCGACGCCTTCGTCTCCTTCACCTGCAACAGCAATGGCACCGTCGAGTTCTGGAACGACGGCGCGCTTCCGGACGATTTCCTCAAGAATCCCGTCCTGCGGGTCAAGGTGGACGGGACCGAATTCAGCTTTCGCGGCGACGCCCAGTTCAACGAGATGAACGATGCCTACGAGGGCACGGCGACGCTTGCGGGCAGCGATCCCTTCCTCAAGGCCGTCGCGTCCGGAACCAGCATGCAGATCTACGATCTGATCAACGGCCGGTATTCGTCCGGCACCATTCCGCTCAAGGGTACGGGGCGCCTGTTCGCCCGGTACCTGTCCGGTTGCCTCACCGATTGAATTTTAATCCTTCCAAGGAGTTCCCATGAACATCCATGAATACCAGGCCAAGGCTCTGCTCAAGAGCTACGGCGCGCCGGTGGCCGAAGGGGTCGCCATCTTCTCGGCCGACGAGGCGGAAGCGGCGGCGAAGCGGCTGCCTGGCCCGCTCTACGTGGTCAAGAGCCAGATCCATGCCGGCGGCCGCGGCAAGGGCAAGTTCAAGGAACTGGGTCCCGACGCCAAGGGCGGCGTCCGGCTCGCCTTCTCGATCGACGAGGCAAAGGCGCATGCTAGGGAAATGCTCGGCAACACGCTGGTCACCAAGCAGACCGGCCCCGCCGGCAAGCAGGTCAACCGGCTCTACATCGAGGACGGCGCCGACATCGAGCGCGAACTCTATCTCTCGCTGCTGGTGGACCGCTCGGTCGGTCAGGTGGCCTTCGTGGTCTCCACCGAAGGCGGCATGGACATCGAGGCGGTCGCCCACGACACGCCCGAGAAGATCATCACGGTGGCCATCGACCCGATGAAGGGCGTCACCGCCGATGATCTCGCCAAGCTCACCAGCGCGCTGGAACTCAAGGGCGATGCGGCCAAGGACGGCGAGACGCTGTTTCCGATCCTCTACAAGGCCTTCGTCGAGAAGGACATGGCGCTGCTCGAGATCAACCCGCTGATCGTCATGAAGGACGGACGGCTCCGGGTGCTCGACGCCAAGGTGTCGTTCGACAACAACGCCCTGTTCCGCCATCCCGAGATCGTCGAGCTGCGCGACCTCTCCGAAGAGGATGAGAAGGAGATCGAGGCCTCCAAGCACGATCTCGCCTATGTCGCGCTCGACGGCAATATCGGCTGCATGGTCAACGGCGCGGGCCTGGCCATGGCGACCATGGACATCATCAAGCTCTACGGCGAAGAGCCGGCGAACTTCCTCGATGTCGGCGGCGGCGCTTCCAAGGAAAAGGTCACGGCCGCGTTCAAGATCATCACCGCCGACCCGGCCGTCAAGGGCATCCTGGTCAACATCTTCGGCGGCATCATGAAGTGCGACGTCATCGCCGAAGGCGTGGTCGCGGCGGTCAAGGAAGTGGGGCTCAAGGTTCCGCTGGTGGTGCGGCTCGAAGGCACCAACGTGGCGCTCGGCAAGAAGATCATCAACGAAAGCGGCCTCGACGTCATCGCCGCCGACGATCTCGACGACGCGGCGCAGAAGATCGTCAAGGCAATCAAGGGATCCTGATTACATGTCCATTCTCATCGACAAGAACACCAGGGTCCTGGTCCAGGGCCTGACCGGCAAGACCGGCACCTTCCACACCGAACAGGCGCTCGCCTATCACGGCACCAAGATGGTCGGCGGCATCCACCCGAAGAAGGGCGGCTCCACCTGGGAAGGCTCGAACGGCGAGAAGCTGCCGATCTTCGCTTCCGTCGCCGAAGGCAAGGCCGAGACCGGCGCCAACGCCTCGGTGATCTACGTGCCGCCGGCGGGTGCTGCCGAAGCCATCATCGAGGCCATCGAGGCCGAGATCGAGCTCATCGTCTGCATCACCGAGGGCATCCCGGTGGCCGACATGATCCGCGCCAAGGCGATCCTCGACAAGTCGAAGTCGCGGCTGATCGGCCCGAACTGCCCGGGCGTGATGACGCCCGACGAATGCAAGATCGGCATCATGCCGGGCAACATCTTCAAGAAGGGCTCGGTGGGCATCCTGTCGCGCTCGGGCACGCTCACCTATGAGGCCGTGTTCCAGACCACCAACGAGGGGCTGGGCCAGTCGAGCGCGGTCGGCATCGGCGGCGACCCGGTCAAGGGCACCGAGTTCATCGACATCCTCGATCTCTATCTCGACGACCCGGAAACCGAATCGATCATCATGATCGGCGAAATCGGCGGTTCGGCCGAGGAAGATGCGGCCGAGTGGCTGATCGAACAGGCCAAGAAGGGCCGCAAGAAGCCGATGGCGGGCTTCATCGCCGGCCGCACCGCGCCGGAAGGCCGGACCATGGGCCATGCCGGCGCCGTGATTTCGGGCGGCAAGGGCGGCGCCGAGGACAAGATCACGGCCATGGAAGCCGCTGGCATCCGGGTCTCGCCTTCGCCGGCGCGTCTCGGCAAGACACTGGTCGAAGTCCTCAGGGGCTGAGACACGGACCTGAACTCAAGGGGCGGAGCCCCAGAGGTTGAAATGATGAGCGACGCCGTGCGCGAGACTCTGGACCGTTATTACGCCGCGCTGAAAGCGGGCGATGAGGCGGGCCTGCGCGGCGTCGTGACAGAGGATATCGAGGTCCACTACCCGGCGCCCGAGGGGCTTCTGCCCTGGGCCGGGGACTGGACCGGCTTCGAAGGCTTCCGGGCCTTCCTCTCCGCCCTGGGCGATCACCTGGTGATCGACAGGGTGGAGCCGCTCGCCATCCATCTGGCCGGCGACACCGTCATCACGGTGCTCAAGGGCGAATGGACGGTGAAGGCGAACGGGCGCACCGTGCGCACCGAGACAGTCAACATGTTCACGCTGCGCGACGGCAGAATCGCGCGATACCAGGTCTTCAGCGACACCGCGGCGCTGGGGCTCGGATTGGGCCGGCTCGCGGCGTAAGGCCGCGCAAGCCTCGAAAAAGTCTAGGGAGAGGGCCAAGTAGAACAAAGGCCCGCAAAAAGGTGAGACCCATGGCACGCAACGACGAAGCCAACGACATTCTGGCGCAGACCTCGTTCCTGTATGGCGGCAACGCCCATTATATCGAAGACATGTATGCCCGGTTCCAGGACAATCCGGGCAGCGTGCCGGCCGAATGGCAATCGTTCTTCGCCGAGCTGAAGGACGATCCCGAGCAGGTGCGCAAATCCGCCGCCGGCGCCTCCTGGAAGCAGGCCAACTGGCCGCTTCCGGCCAATGGCGAGCTGGTCTCGGCGCTGGACGGCGACTGGGGCAAGGTCGAGAAGATCGTCACCGAAAAGCTCAACGGCAAGGCCAAGGCCGCGGGCGAGCCCGCCGGCACCGCCGACGTGATGCAGGCGGCGCGCGATTCGGTCCGCGCCATCATGATGATCCGCGCCTTCCGCATGCGCGGCCATCTGCACGCCAAGCTCGATCCGCTCGAGATCGCCACCCCGGTCGAGGACTACAACGAGCTCTCGCCGGAGGCCTACGGCTTCACCGAGGCCGACTACGACCGCAAGATCTTCATCGACCACGTGCTCGGCCTCGAATACGCGACCATCCGCGAGATGATCGACATCCTCCAGCGCACCTATTGCTCGACGCTCGGCGTCGAGTTCATGCACATCTCCAATCCGGAAGAGAAGGCCTGGATCCAGGAGCGCATCGAGGGTCCCGACAAGGGCGTCGAATTCACCGAGAACGGCAAGAAGGCGATCCTGCAGAAGCTGATCGAGGCCGAGGGCTTCGAGCAGTTCATCGACGTCAAGTACAAGGGCACCAAGCGCTTCGGCCTCGACGGTGGCGAATCGCTGATCCCGGCGCTCGAGCAGATCATCAAGCGCGGCGGCAACATGGGGCTCAAGGAGATCGTCTTCGGCATGGCCCACCGCGGCCGCCTGAACGTGCTGACCCAGGTGATGGCGAAGCCGCACCGCGCCGTGTTCCACGAGTTCAAGGGCGGTTCCTACAAGCCCGACGAGGTGGAAGGCTCCGGCGACGTCAAGTACCATCTGGGCGCCTCGTCCGACCGCGAGTTCGACAACAACAAGGTTCACCTGTCGCTGACGGCCAACCCGTCGCACCTGGAAATCGTCAACCCGGTGGTGATGGGCAAGTGCCGCGCCAAACAGGACATGATGGCGACCGTCTGGGAGGGCGACATCATTCCGCTCAGGGAGCGCGTCAAGGTGATGCCGCTGCTGCTGCACGGCGATGCGGCCTTCGCCGGCCAGGGCGTGGTGGCCGAGATCCTCGGCCTGTCGGGCCTGCGCGGCCACCGCGTCGGCGGCACAGTGCATTTCATCATCAACAACCAGATCGGCTTTACCACCAATCCCGGCTTCTCGCGCTCGTCGCCCTATCCGTCGGACGTGGCCAAGATGATCGAGGCGCCGATCTTCCACGTCAACGGCGACGATCCGGAAGCGGTGGTCTATGCCGCCAAGGTCGCCACCGAGTTCCGCATGACCTTCCACAAGCCGGTGGTCATCGACATGTTCTGCTACCGCCGCTTCGGCCACAACGAGGGCGACGAGCCGTCGTTCACGCAGCCGAAGATGTACAAGAAGATCCGCACCCACGAGACCGTGGTGACGCTCTATTCGCGCCGGCTGATCGAGGAAGGCGTGATCACGGAGGGCGAATTCGAGAAGATGAAGGCCGACTGGCGCGCCCATCTGGAAGGCGAATTCGACATCGGCCAGAGCTACAAGCCCAACAAGGCCGACTGGCTCGACGGCCAGTGGTCCGGGCTCAAGACCGCCGACAACCAGGATGAGCAGCGCCGCGGCAAGACCGGCGTGCCGATCAAGATGCTGAGGGAAATCGGCAAGAAGCTCTCGGAGGTTCCCGAAGACTTCAAGGTGCACCGGACCATCCAGCGCTTCATGGACAACCGGGCGCAGATGGTGGAGACCGGGGAGGGCATCGACTGGGCCTTCGCCGAGGCGCTGGCCTTCGGCTCGCTCTGCGTGGAAGGCACCAAGATCCGCCTGTCGGGCCAGGATGTCGAGCGCGGCACCTTCAGCCAGCGCCATTCGGTGCTCTACGACCAGGAAACCGAGGAGCGCTACATTCCGCTCGCCAATGTCGCGCCCAACCAGGCGCGCTACGAGGTGATCAACTCGATGCTGTCGGAAGAGGCGGTGCTCGGGTTTGAGTACGGCTATTCGCTGGCGCGGCCGAATGCGCTGACGCTGTGGGAAGCCCAGTTCGGCGACTTCGCCAATGGCGCGCAGGTGCTGTTCGACCAGTTCATCTCGTCGGGCGAGCGCAAGTGGCTGCGGATGTCGGGCCTCGTCTGCCTGCTGCCGCACGGCTACGAGGGGCAGGGTCCGGAACATTCCTCGGCCCGGCTCGAGCGCTTCCTGCAGATGTGCGCCGAGGACAACATGCAGGTCGCCAACTGCACCACGCCGGCCAACTATTTCCACATCCTCAGGCGGCAGGTGAAGCGCGACTTCCGCAAGCCGCTGATCATGATGACGCCCAAGTCGCTGCTCCGCCACAAGCGGGCGGTGTCGAACCTGTCGGAAATGGCCGGCGACACCTCGTTCCACCGGCTGCTGTGGGACGATGCGGAAGTGCTCAAGGGCGAGCCGATCAAGCTCGTCAAGGACAACAAGATCCGCCGCGTGGTGATGTGCTCGGGCAAGGTCTATTTCGACCTCTACGAGGAGCGCGAGAAGCGCGGCATCGACGACATCTACCTGCTCCGGCTCGAACAGCTCTATCCGTTCCCGGCCAAGGCGCTGATCAACGAGCTCAGCCGCTTCCGCAACGCCGAGATGGTGTGGTGCCAGGAGGAGCCCAAGAACATGGGCGCCTGGTCGTTCATCGATCCCTATCTGGAATGGGTGCTGGCGCATATCGACGCCAAGTACCAGCGCGTGCGCTACACCGGCCGCTCCGCCTCGGCATCGACGGCAACCGGTTTGATGTCGCGCCACCTTGCGCAGCTCGAAGCCTTCCTTGAGGATGCGCTGGGCGGCTGACGCCGCCCCGCCTGCCCCCCGCGCCCCGCGACTGTATGAGACAAAGAACGGAAAGAAATCATGGCCACTGAAGTCCGCGTCCCCACACTTGGCGAATCCGTCAGCGAAGCCACCATCGGCACATGGCTCAAGAAGGTCGGCGACACCGTCAAGGTCGACGAGCCGCTGGTTGAGCTCGAGACCGACAAGGTCTCCATCGAGGTGCCCTCGCCGGTGTCCGGAACCCTGAGCGAGATCCTCGCCCAGGACGGCGAGACCGTTGAGGTCAATGCGCTGCTGGCGCAGATCACCGAGGGCGAGGCCGCCGCCGCTCCGGCCAAGGCGAAGTCGCCGGACAAGGGCGCGGGCAAGGGGTCGGACAAGGAAGAAAAGTCCGATGCGGTTGCACAGGCAGCCGGGAAGTCGGGCGCCGGATCCAGCAGCGAAGCGGCGGAAAAGACCGCCAAGGTCGCCGGCGAAGGCGAGATCAGCGAGAGCAAGATGCCGCCCGCCCCCTCGGCGCAGAAGCTGATGGCCGAGAACAAGATCGAGGCCTCTGACGTGGCTGGCTCGGGCAAGCGCGGCCAGGTGCTCAAGGGCGACGTGCTCGACGCCATCGGCAAGTCGTCGGCCCCCGCGGCCGAAGCGCCGAAGGCCGCCGCCCGTCCCGCCTCCAGCGGCGACGATGCTTCGCGCGAGGAGCGGGTGAAGATGACGCGTCTCAGGCAGACCATCGCCCGGCGCCTCAAGGAAGCCCAGAACACGGCGGCGATGCTGACCACCTACAACGAGGTGGACATGAGCGCGGTGATGGATCTCCGCTCGCGCTACAAGGACCTGTTCGAGAAGAAGCACGGCGTCAAGCTCGGCTTCATGGGCTTCTTCACCAAGGCGGTGACCCATGCGCTCAAGGAGATCCCGGCGGTCAATGCCGAGATCGACGGCACCGACATCATCTACAAGAATTACTGCCATGTCGGCGTCGCCGTCGGCACCGACAAGGGCCTGGTGGTGCCGGTGGTGCGCGACGCCGACCAGATGACGATCGCCGAGATCGAGAAGGAAATCGGCCGCCTGGGCCGCGCCGCGCGCGACGGCGAGCTGTCGATGGCCGACATGCAGGGCGGCACTTTCACCATCTCCAATGGCGGCGTCTACGGCTCGCTGATGTCCTCGCCGATCCTCAATTCGCCGCAGTCGGGCATCCTCGGCATGCACAAGATCCAGGAGCGCCCGGTGGCCGAAGCCGGCCAGGTGGTGATCCGGCCGATGATGTATCTGGCGCTTTCCTACGACCACCGGATCGTCGACGGCAAGGACGCCGTGACCTTCCTGGTGCGGGTCAAGGACAGCCTGGAGGATCCGGAACGGCTGGTGCTGGATCTGTAGGTCCGCTGCTGACGGGACAACGCCCATGATCCTCCGCCTGCTGAAATCCAGTCTGGTCGCCGTGGCCGTTTCGGCGGGGGCGTCGACGGTCCCCGCGGCCGCCCAGCAGCCCGGTTTCAGCGCCGCCGACCTGCCTGTCGTCATGACCGCCTATGTCGAGGCGGTCATCGACATGCGGGCCGCCTACGAGACCTGCGCGCCGGCGGACAAGCGCCCGGCGGACTGGGAGCAGGGCGCGGATTTGCTGGTGGAGTCGCTCAAGGCGGCCGGGCTGACCACGGGCGTGACCTCCGCTCTTGGTGCCAGGCTCGCCGCGCCGGTGGTCCCGTTCGCCGGCGACTGCGCCGGTGAGCAGGCGCTGCTCTTCTCGGGCGTGCCGGCCGGATACGGCTGGGCCGACTATCACCGCGAGGTGCTCGACCGCAACGGGATCAGGATCGTCGAGCCGGGCGCCAGCGACGCGCGGCTCGAAGCCGTGCGCGCGGTCGTCGCCGAGGCGCTGCCCAGGCAGCGGCGCATGCTGGTGTGCCTGTCGCTGTTCGAGCCCCAGAACTTCCTGGCTGCCTTCTCCGACTGGAACGGGCTGGTGGCGAAGGCCGCGCAGGCGTTTGCCGACGCCGGTCTTGGACCCGAGGCCTATGGCCCGATCCTCGACGGCGCCCTCTCGCGGGCCGTCTTCGCGCCGGCGCCGGATCGCGCCGCGGCTTCGGCGGACTGCATGGCCAACCAGGACTGGATGAACCGCTTCTCGACCTTCGCCTGGTACAGCTTCGCCTCCGACATCGAAGCGGCGCTGAAGGATGGCAAGCCGTGAAGGCCGCCCGGGCCCTGGTGACGGCGTGGGTGTCCTGCGCCGCGGCGGCGCCCGCATCCGCCGCCTGTTTCCAGGAACTGGCGCTTTACAGTGAGGCCCAGGCCGGCGCCGAGATCACCTTCCAGGCCGACCTTCATCCGGCAGAGCCGTCGCTCAACCGCTTTACGGTGACATTTCCCGAACATGCGGTCAGAATGGACGGGCTGGTGATGATGGCGGGCGAACCCTCGCGGCCCTGGGCCATGGTCATGCACAACTGTCCCGAGGGCGACGCCACCGGGGCGGAGATCGCCGCCTGCATGATCTGGGAAGGGCCGGTCTACGGGATCGACGCGCTCGGCAATGTGAGCGCGGTGCCCGCGGCGGGCGAGGGCCAGGAGGCGATCGAGACGATCCTGCTGCCGGATTTCGGCGCCGCGGTGCGGATGTCGTCGGTCTGGGGAGCGGAGGGTCTGTCGGTGGCGCCCAAGGACGACTTTCGCCTCTCGGGGTGCCAGGAATGAACTGCTTATCATAAGGACAAGACCATGAGCTACGACGTCATCATCATCGGATCCGGGCCCGGGGGCTATGTCTGCGCCATCAAGGCGGCGCAGCTCGGCCTGAAAGTGGCCGTGGTCGAAAAGCGCCCGACCTTCGGCGGCACCTGCCTCAACATCGGCTGCATCCCGTCCAAGGCGCTGCTGCATGCGTCGGAAATGTTCCATCACGCCGGCCACGGCATGGATGCGCTCGGCGTCGAGGTGGACAAGCCCAAGCTCAATCTCGAAAAGATGATGGCGCACAAGGACGCCACGGTGAAGTCCAATGTCGACGGCGTCGCCTTCCTGTTCAAGAAGAACAAGATCGACAGCTTCATCGGCCACGGCAAGGTGCTGGGCGAGGGCAAGGTCTGCGTCACCGACGCGGACGGCAAGGAGACCGAGCTCGAGGCCAAGAACGTGGTCATCGCCACCGGCTCGGACGTCGCGGGCATTCCCGGCGTCAAGGTCGAGATCGACGAGAAGGTCATCGTCTCCTCGACCGGCGCGATCGCGCTCGACAAGGTGCCCGAACACATCGTCGTGGTCGGCGGCGGCGTGATCGGGCTCGAGATGGGCTCGGTCTGGGGCCGGCTCGGCGCCAAGGTCACGGTCATCGAATATCTCGACACGATCCTCGGCGGCATGGATGCGGACGTCTCCAAGCAGTTCCAGCGGATTCTCGCCAAGCAGGGCATGGACTTCAAGCTCGGCGCCAAGGTCACCGGCGTGAAGACCTCCGGCAAGGGCGCCACGGTGAGCTTCGAGCCGGTCAAGGGCGGCGACGCCCAGAGCATCGACGCCGACGTGGTGCTGATCGCCACCGGCCGCAAGCCCTTCACCGAAGGCCTCGGGCTCGAGGATGCGGGCGTGGTGCTCGACGAGCGCGGCCGGGTGCGCACCGACACCCATTACCAGACCAATGTCCCGGGCGTTTACGCCATCGGCGACGTGATCGCCGGCCCGATGCTCGCCCACAAGGCCGAGGACGAGGGCGTGGCGCTGGCCGAGATCATGGCCGGCCAGGCGGGCCATGTGAATTACGAGGTGATCCCGTCGGTCGTCTACACCCAGCCGGAAGTGGCCGCGGTCGGCAAGACCGAGGAAGAACTCAAGCAGGCGGGCGTCAAGTACAAGGCCGGCAAGTTCCCGTTCACGGCTAACGGCCGGGCGCGGGCGATGCAGGCCCAGGACGGCTTCGTCAAGGTGCTGGCCGACGCCGAGACCGACCGCGTGCTCGGCGTGCACATCATCGGCTTCGGCGCCGGCGAGATGATCCACGAGGCGGCCGTGCTGATGGAATTCGGCGGCTCGTCGGAAGACCTCGGCCGCACCTGCCACGCCCATCCGACCATGTCGGAAGCCGTCAAGGAAGCGGCGCTCGCCACCTTCGCCAAACCGATCCACCTGTGAGCGGCCTGCGGATCGGCTGAGCTCCGGTCTTGCGGCCAGGGACGCAATAGCCTTCACACGCGAAACCGCCCGGTGTGGGGCCGGGCGGTCTCTTGCAGCTTCATCGGGGGAGGAGCGAGAAGTCTGCTGATTAGCCGCCGTTGGCGGGAGCCGGAGCGGTTTCTGCCGGTGCGGCGTCCATGGCGGGCTCGGCTCCGGGAGCGACCGGGGTCGTGTTCTCGGGGGCGAGCGCCGGAGCGTCGGGGGCGGCGGGG